>DASZGH010000080.1:0-68365 GCA_035938935.1 Solirubrobacteraceae bacterium | reverse complement strand
CTCTCGCCGGCAGATTCTCGATGCGGCCAGGCGAGTGTTCGCGTGCCGTGGATATGAGGGAGCCTCGATCGGGGAGATCGCCTCCGAGGCGGGCTTCTCCAAGGGGGCCCTGTACTGGAACTTCGCCAGCAAGGAAGAGCTCTTCTTCGCGCTGCTCGACGAGTTGGACGACCAGTTGCGTCCGCTGATTTCGAGCTCGACCGCTGCGCCGGAAAAGCTGGACACCCCCGAGCAGCTCAGCCGTGACCTAGCCGGGGTCCTCGCGGGTGCGCACGACCTCGTGCTGCTCTTTCACGAGTACTCCGCCTTGGCGGTACGGGACCCAACGGTGGCCGAGCGCTATGCCAAGCGCAATGCCCAGCTGCGCTCCGAACTCGCGTCTTCTCTGGCGGCCCACTACGCCGCCGTGGGACTTCCGCTGAGCATTCCCGTCGAGCACATAGCCACAACGGTGATGGCGCTCGTCGACGGCCTCTCCATCCAGCAGATCACAGAGCCCGCAGCGGTACCCCCCGATCTCTTCGGCCAGATCCTCTGCCTCATCGACGACGGCTTGGCGGCCCGAACCAAGGAGCAAGCATGACCTCACAAGCATCTGCCATCCCGGGGGCTCCGGCCCTCTCGCGCTGGCGTGACCTGCCACCACGTGAATTTCCCCCCGCTCCAACAGATCTCTCACAGGCCCCGCCCGGCCCAAAGACGCCCAGGCACATCCTGGGAGTACACTGGCTGCTGGCAGAACATCACTTGCTGGAGCGCTGTCGGCGCTCCTACGGCGAGATCTTCACCTTGAGGATTTGGCCGATGGGAGTGCTAGTGGTGGTGGGAGACCCGGCCGAGATAAAGCGCGTGTTCACGGCCGACGCGGACCAGTTGCGAGCCGGAGAAGCCAACAGCTTGATGGAACCGGTCGCGGGCCCCGAGTCGATATTGCTGCTCGACGGCAAGCGCCACATAAACAGGCGCAAGATGATGCTTCCCCCCTTCCATGGGGAGCGCATGAGCCTCTATCGCCAGCTGATCGACGATATCACCAGCGAGGAGGTGCAGTCTTGGCCAACGGGTAAGCCCTTCTCTGCCCACATCTCGATGCAGAAGATCACGCTGCGCGTGATCCTGCGCGCGGTCCTGGGCATCGAGGACAGCTCGCGTGGTGGCGAACTGGAGCAGCTGCTGCCCAAGCTGCTGAACTCTCCTGCTCTGATGTCGCCGATTCTGCGGCGCGATCTCGGTCCGTATAGCCCCTGGCAGCGGTTTGCGGCGCTCCGCGAGCGGGTCGACTCGATGCTGTTCGAGGAGATCGCTCACCGGCGCTCCGATCCCCATCTCTCCGAGCGTGAGGACATCCTCGCGATGCTGCTGCAAGCCCGCGACGAGAACGGTCAGGAGATGACCGACGAGGAGTTGCGCGATCAGTTGGTGACGCTGCTGCTCGCAGGCCACGAGACCACGGCTGCCGCGTTGGCGTGGATGTTCGAGCGGGTCGTGCGGCTGCCTGCGATTCACGAGCGGTTGCGCGCCGCTGCCGCTGATGGCGACGAGCAGTACCTGGACTGCTTCATCAAGGAGGGCTTGCGAGCGCGCCCGGTTGTGCCAATGGCCATCCGGCGGGTAACGGCTCCGTTTCCGATCGGGAGTTACACGGTCCCCGCCGGAACGGTATTGGGGTGTTCGATGCTGCTTGCACACAGCAATCCTGAGCTCTACCCAGAGCCGCATGCCTTCAGGCCCGAGCGGTTCATGGAGGGAGCTCCGGACACGTACACGTGGATACCCTTCGGCGGCGGCGTCCGACGGTGCATTGGCGTCGCGTTTGCGACGCTCGAGATGAAAGTGATACTCCGCAACGTCTTCTCTCGTTGCGCGTTGCAGGCGCCGCCGCGGGCAAAGCCTGAGCGTCCCCGTCGCCGCTTCGTCACATATCCCCCCAACCGGGGAGCCCAGGTCGTGCTAGTGAAAGGAGGCTGATGTGAGCTCAGTCAGATCCCAGTTGGCGTCCACTTCCGTGGCGAATGGACAGCGGAGCTCCGATCGGATCGCGTTCCCGATACACGCGATTGTGACCGGGCTCTTGACGGGCCTGCTCCTCTTGATCAGCGTCATCTCGATCGCGGGGCCGGTGGCAAACGACACACCGAATCAGATGGCGGCGAGCCTGTACGAAAAACGGAGTATGATCCTCGTGGCGCTGTTTGGGGTCGGCCTCGCCGCGATGCTCGGCATCTGGACGGTGTCGGTCCTGCGCAGCTGGCTCAGCCGGGTCGTCGCCGACGATGGCGAGCAGCTGGTCGGGGCGGCGTTCGCGGGCGCGGTGCTGGCGATGGCCATGTCGCTCGTTGGGTTCGCTCTGTTCTACGGGGCGACATATAAGTTGGCGGGCCAGGGCGGATCCGGCGCCCTGGTCGGGCTGGTCGATGCCGCCAACGGCGCGATGATGATGTCGAAGTTCGGCCTCGCCGCGTTCGTTGCCGGCGTCTCCGCGGCAGCAGCGCGAAGCGATCGCTTCCCGGATTGGTTCTCCACGTTTGGGTATCTCGCGGCAGCCGCGTTGGTCGGCAGCTCGATCGGACTGTTCACCCACGACTCCTTCACTCAGTTCGGCGGCCCGCTCGATCTCGGAGGCGCCGTCCCGGCAAGCATATGGGGAGCGCTCCTTATGGGCCGACTCTACGGTGAGCGGACTTCTACGACGGCGGCGCGATGAGCAGCGCCGAACGGCAGGTATGTGTGATCGGCGCGCAGGGGGTGCTGGGAGCGGCCGTGATGCACCAATTCCAATCGGCTGGCTGGCAGGTGCATCCCGCTGGACGTAAAGCCGACCAGCGCCCCGGCTTTCGTCACGTAGACCTGGATCAGCCGGAGGCGATCGCATCCGCCGTGAGCGACGTCGACCTGGTCGTCAGCACCGTGGCACACCCTGGACTCACCGCTGAGCGGCTGGTGGCCGAGTGCGGCGGAACGCTCGTCAATTGCAGTCACGCATCAGGCCGCGCGGCACGCGCGATCGCCATGGACACCGGCCAGCCGCGCGGGACCGTCTTGCTGAACGGCGGATTGGTGCCAGGCGTCGCGAACCTGGTGGCTGCCGACCTGCTGCGAGGGCATCCCGAGGCCGATTGCTTGGAGGTCGCGTTCACAGTGCTGAACCGTGGAAGCGCCGGCCGAGCGGCCGGCGAGTTCGCCTACCGCGGGCTGGCCTGTAGATCCCATCATCGCGTGAGCAAGCTCCCACTGCCAGAGCCCTTTGGGGATCTGGCGTGTATAGAGATCGATGAGCAAGAGGACGGTGGATATTATGCCGGCGTCGCGCGATCGCGCCGTGTCGAGACCTATGTCGGCCTCGGTGACTGGCCGCTCAGTTTCGCGGTGCGCGCTGTGAACGCCCTGCGCCTGATGCGACTTTTGCCGCGGATCACATTTACCGTTCAGCGCGGGGATCCGAACGGGCTCTCGAGCGAGCCGACAGTTGTTTGGGTCGGGGCGCGACGTGGCGGCGAGCGATTGGGCGCCTGCACGATCGAGTGCGAGGGTGATTACCGCACCACGGCGGCTGTGGCGCGCATATTCGGGGAGCGGCTTGCGGGGAGCGGTAGGCCGGGATGCTTCAATCCCGAGGATCTGTTTGAGCTGAGCGATCTGCGCCCAAGCTTGGATAAGGCGGGGATCAAGATCGCGGATGCCGCCATCTGAGCGGCTGCTGAACCGGTCGATCGGAGCCTGGCCGCAGCGGTAGGCTTCGGGCCTTGCGACGAGCGCCGGACAACACGAGCGAGCAGGACGCCACCGGGATCGAGCCGGCCGAGCCGGCGGGGGTACGCGTGCGCCGCGCGCTGATCTCCGTGTCCGACAAGACCGGCGTGGTCGAGCTGGCCGAAGGGCTTGCCGAGCTGGGCGTGGAGATCGTCTCCACCGGCGGCACCGCCCGCGCCCTCAGCGAGGCCGGCGTGGCCGTGCGGGCGATCGAGGACTTCACCGGCTTCCCGGAGATGATGGACGGCCGCGTCAAGACACTGCACCCGCGCCTGTACGCGGGCCTGCTGGCGGTGCGCAGCGACTCCTCGCACCTGCAGGCCGCCGCCGAACATGGCATCGAGCCGGTCGATCTCGTCTGCGTCAACCTGTACCCGTTCGAGCAGACCGTCGCCTGCGGCGACTCCTCCGACGCCGAGATCGTGGAGAACATCGACATCGGCGGACCGACGATGATCCGCGCCGCGGCCAAGAACCACGCCTACGCGGCCGTGCTCGTGGACCCGGCCGACTACGCGCCGACGCTGACCGAGCTGCGCGAGTCGGGCGGCCGGCTGAGCATGGCCACGCGCGAGCGGCTGGCGGGCAAGGCGTACGCGTGCACCGCCCGTTACGACGCCGCGATATCGAGCTGGTTTGCGATGCACACCTACGCCGGCGCCTTCCCCCCTACCTGGAGCGATTCCTACGAGAAGGTGATGGATCTGCGCTACGGGGAGAACCCGCATCAGCGAGCCGCGTTCTACGCGCGCGCCGGTTCGCCCACGCATCTGCTGGCCGGTGTCGAGCAGTTGCACGGCAAGGAGCTGTCGTTTAACAACCTGCTCGATCTGAACAGCGCGCGCGAACTGGTCGAGGACTTCGCAGACCCGGCGTGCGCGATCGTCAAGCACAACAATCCCTGCGGCTGCGCGCTTGGCCGGAGAGCTCTAGATGCCTACGAGCGCGCGTTCGCTTGCGATCCGGTCAGCGCCTTCGGCGGCGTGATCGCTCTCAACCGCCCGGTCGATCTCGCCTGCGCCCAGGCGATCTCAGGCCAGTTCGTCGAGGTGCTGCTGGCGCCGGGGTTCGAGCCGGAGGCGCTCGAGCTGCTGACCCAGAAGAAGAACGTGCGCCTGCTCGAGCTCGCTGCCTGGCCGGAGCCGGCGCGTGAGGTCGAAGGCAAGCCCGTGATCGGCGGCCAGCTCGTGCAGACGCACGACGTCGTCAGCGAGACCGCCGAGCAGATGAGCGTGATGAGCGCCAGGCAGCCAAGCGAGCGCGAGTGGGAAGACATGCGCTTTGCCTGGCGGGTCTGCCGTCACGTGCGCTCCAACGCGATCGTGATTGCGCGCGATGGGGCGACGATCGGGATCGGCGCGGGGCAGTCCTCGCGCGTGGACGCGGTACGGATTGCGATCGAGAAGGCGCGCGCCGCACGCGGCGAGGGCGGGCCCGACCTGCTGGGCGGCTCCTCGCTGGCCTCCGACGCCTACTTTCCGTTCGCCGACGGGCCGCAGCTGGCGATCGACGCCAGGGTGAGCGCGATCATCCAGCCGGGCGGGTCGGTGCGCGATCCCGAGGTGGTGGCGGCCGCCGACGCGGGCGGCATCGCGATGGTCGCCACCGGTGTGCGTCACTTCAGGCACTGACCGCAGCGGCGGCGGAGCGCTCTGCGGGCTCAGCGGACGCGGCTCGCTGCGCAGGGCACTGCGGTCTCGGCGCTGGCGCTCGTTTCGTTGGAGAACACGAAGCGCGCCGCGAACCGGAAGCCGCCGCGCGGGCAGCGGCGCGGCAGCAGGATGCCGAGCGGGCGGTAGGCGAGCGTGCGACCGTCGACCTGTTCGTAGTAGACGACCTTCTTCGGCCCGATCGTCGAGTGCAGCTCGATCACCGACACGTACGGCGCTCCCGGCAGCGTTTCCACCAGTGGCACTCCTATGTTCACGACCCCGCCGAACGGTCCGCGCGAGGGCAGCAGCAGTCCAGGGAAGATGATCCGCGCGTCGACCGGCGTCGTGCCCTCGGCATAGAAGAGAACCGCCAGCCGGCCGTCCCGATCGGGGGCGCGCATGATCGTGATTGGAGCGATCTCGTTGACGATCTGGGTGCCGAGCACGACTCCGGTCAGCACTTCGCCGAAGCCCATCACGGCGTTGGGCGAGCAGCCGCCGGGACCCGCCGCTTCTATCGCGGCGGCTTCGCAGGTGGCCAGGCCCAGACCGCTCAGACCGAGGCCGAGGTTGCTCGGGTAGCGCAGTTCGATCCCGGTCAGCGGCTCGGGCACCTGGCCATGCAGCGTGTGGAAGCTGAAACCGAATTCGAGCGTCGTGCGACGGCCCAGCGCCATCGGGTCGAAGCGGGCGCTCAGCCTGACCGGCAGCGTCCTGCGTGTCGTCTGCAGCGTCGCCCGGGCGCGCTGGAGCCGGGCGGCGCCGGCGACGGGCGCCACTCCCGGCGCCTGCCGGGTGGCCGCCGCGGTCGCGGCCGGCTGGCACGCGGGCGGGGCGGTCGCGCATAGCAGGAGCGCGACCAGGCGCCGCGCTGACGCGCGCGTCCAGACAGCGCGCTTGGCCGAGCTTTGCTGCGCTGCGGCGCCCATTCCTGTTCGCCTCACTCAGTAGCGCAGAGTGCCCCGCGTCTGGATGACCAGGGCGTAGCTCATGCGGTTGAAGGTGCCGTACAGCCGGGCGGTGCCATGGGCATAGCGGTATCGGCCCTTGCCGCCGCTGATGGTGAGCGAGCCGGAGAAACTTTCGTACACGCCCGCGCCGTGCGGGGTGGCGCTGCCGTGGCCGCTGATCGAGCCGCCCGCCGCGTAGATCGTGAATGTGCCACTGAAATCTGCGGCGATGCGCATGTGGACGCGCATCGATCCGGGCAGCGTCCCGGCCACGCGGCCGGTCTCGTACAGGGTTGCTCCCGACGCGGAGACGTAGCGCAGATGCGCTTCGTCGCTTGCGCTCAGCGAGTGGGCCGCTCGCCCGCGCGCACGCGCGGCCGCGGTGGCCCCGGCGTCCGCTCTCGCGAGCGCCGCTGCGAGCGCGCCCGCTGCCGCCAACGCGCCCACTAGGGCGCCCAGCGATCGTACCGTGCGTGTCGTCCTCAACATCTCGTCCTCCGTTCGCCCCCGATTCGCTCTGCCGCCCGCGCCGCCCGCTTTCCCAGTCGCCAGGCGGTGAGCAGCGCCAGCGCCAGCGCGAGCTCCCCTTTCAGCTGCGCCTTTACACGATCGAACACCTCCCGCACCTCAGGGTCGCGCGACTGCGGCGCTGTCGCGTAGTAGGCGACGATGCCGGCGAGCACCATCCGATGGTGCTCGCCGCCGGCGACCTGGGCGCTGCGGCGCTGCGCATCTCGCGCGGTGGCGGCGAGACGCTCGCCCATCTCCGACGGTCCGCGATACCAGCGCAAATAGCCGGATCGCCCGCCGTCGCGATCCTCGCCGCGGTCGATCAGGCTGTCGAGCATCGTGACGGCTCCGATCGACAGGTACAGAAGGTCGAGCGTCCTGGCCTGCTCGGGCGAGGTGGACTCCTCGGCGGAGGCGGCGATAAGGGCGTGCAGGCTGAGCACCGAGGCCTGGGCGCCGGCGAGCCATTCCGGCCATCCGAGCGCGGAGCCGGCCGCCTGGCGCGCCGCCCAGCCGCGCAGCTCCGCGTCGTCGCCGGCGCCGGCAGCGTGGCCGAGCGCCTGCGCCCGAGCGCAGCGCTCGCCCGCGGCCCGAGCGGCCGCCCGCACCGCGCTCGCCGCCGGCATCCGCGCCGCGGTCGTGGCGGCCTCGTCGAGCAGCTCGCGCGCGTAGGGGTCGGCGCTCGCGTCCTGTCCCCGCTCTTCCAGCGCGTCCGCGTAGTCGTAGGCGACCTGCAGCGCGACGATCGCCTCGACGACGGCGCGACGGCGCGGTCGCGGAACCGGGGTCGCGAGGGTTGCGGCGAGCTGCGGGTTGAAGCGCTCGCAGCGCAGCTTGCCGAGCGCGAGCGCTCGCCTGCGCGGGTCGGCGATCCGCCGCGCCCGCGCCTCGCAGCGCTCGAGCCGTTCGCGCACGACCGGGGCCACCGTGCTCCAGTAGCGCACGTTCGCCCTCGCCACGACGGCCGCGCTACTCATTGAAGGCGATGGTCGGGGAGACGCGCGAGGCCAGGTAGGCGGGCACGGCCACGATCGCGAGCACCGACGCGAGCACGGCCGCGAAGATCTCCGGCGGTCGCAGACCGGCGCCGAGACTGGCCAGCGGGAAGCCGGTCACCTGCTGCAGATAGCCGTCGATCGCAAGCTGGCCGCAGACGCCCGCGAGCGCGCCGGTGATGCAGCCGGCGCCGAGCATCAGGCCGGATTCGCAGAGCAGGATCATGCGCAGGCGAGCTGGTCTGGCGCCCGCCAGACGCAGGCCGGCCAGCGCGTAGCGGCGCGACCAGATCGCCGAGGTCAGCGCCGCCGCCATCGCCAGGACCGCAGCGGCGAGCAGCAGCAGCGAGATCTGGCGCAACTGGTCGAGTCCTTCGCCGGTGAGCGCGTCGATGCTGGCCTCGCGTTCGCCGGCGGTGGTGACGGTCAGGCCGCTCTGGGTGCCGAGCGCCGCCACGATCTCGGCGCGGGTCCGCGCCGGGCCGAGGCTGCCCGATAGCGACACCGCCAGCGCTGTCGGCGACGCGCTTTCCCACAGGCGGCGGTAGTCGCGCTCGCCGACGAACATCACGCCCGGGCTCCAGGCGAGGTTGGTGGTGGTCGCGGCGAGGCGCAGGCGGTACGGGCCCGAGGGTGTCGGCAGCGTCACGGGAGCGCCGATGCGGGCGTGCAGCGCCACGGCGATCTGGCGCGAGAGCACGACCCACCCGGTGCTCGCGAGGCGGCGTTCGGCGGCGGCGCGACTGCCTTCGAGCAGCTGTCCCGAGAGCACTTCGCGCGCGCCGCCCGGCGGCCGCGCCAGCACCCAGACGCGGCGACTGTCGACCGTCGTGAAGCCGCCTTGAAACAGGCGTACGCCGGCGACGCCGGGCAGCGCCGCGATCCGCCGCGCGAGCGCGCCCGCTTGGAACCCGACCGCGGCCTGGTTGTCGCCGTGGTTGCCAACCCAGATCGCGGCGTCGCGCGAGTAGCCGTGCGCGAAGCGTTCGATCCCGCGCAGGAGATCCGCGCGCGAGCCCCCCAGCGCGATCGCGCCGAACAGGGCGACGGCACCGGTTGCGGCGAGCGCCAGCGAGCGCAGCGTCGTCGCCCGCAGCGAGGCGAGCGCGACGGGCAGGATCGTCAAGTGCTGGTAGCGATCGGCCAATCCGCCGGCTGCTCGCAGCACGCCCGCGAACACCAGCGGTACCGCGAACACGGTCGCCAGCGCGAGCAGCACGCAGGTCACCAGGGCGTCCTCCGGCGCGGCCGCAAACAGCGTCGCGGCCGCGATCGCCAGCGCGGCCGCCGCGATCGCCAGCGCATGCCGGACGTCTGCGGCCAGGGCGTTGCCGGGCACTCCGTCGTTGCGGTAGAC
This sequence comes from Solirubrobacteraceae bacterium, assembly GCA_035938935.1. Lineage (GTDB taxonomy): Bacteria > Actinomycetota > Thermoleophilia > Solirubrobacterales > Solirubrobacteraceae > Palsa-744. Next base: position 59,151 of record DASZGH010000080.1, on the reverse strand, counting down.
GGCGTCGAGCGCCCGGCCGCGGCGCAGGTCCAGCAGCGGCAGCGCGGAGACCAGGCAGGTGGCGAGCAGCCCGCCGGCGAAGGCGAGAGCGGCCGGCTGCACGCCGACGATCGTGCGTGTGCCGAGCGTGAATGCCTCCGCGAGGTACCTGGGCGACTGGTGGAAGAGGCCGAGCGAGAGCGCATAGCCGAGCGCCAGGCCGACCAGCGACGCGAGCGCTCCGAGCACGAGCGCCTGGAACGTGAACATCTGCACGATCGCTGATCGCTTGGCCCCGATCAGGCGCAGGTCGGCGATCGCCCGCCGGCGCTCTGGCACCGTCAGCAGCAGGGCTGAGCCGGCCAGCAGCAGTCCGAGCAGGGCGCTGACGGTCGCAAACAGCGCGCTCGCCTGATCGCTGGGGCGCAGGGCCTGTCGCAGCAGCGAAACGTCCTCTTCGGCCGAGGCGACGATCACCCGCCCGGCGGCGAGGCCGGTCAGCTCGGCGCGCACCTGCGCTTCCCGGCCCCTGTCGGGCTGGACCAGTATCCGCGATATCCGCCGGGGAAGGCTCGCGAGACGCTGCAGGTCTTCCAACGGCATTACGGCCACCTGCGCCTGGGCGAGCGCGCCGAACACTTCCTGACCCAGCACTGCGGATACGCTCAGCGAGTAGGAGCCGCCCCGAAGCTGTACGGTGACCTCCACGCCGAGCGCGCTCAACCCGCGCTCGCCGGGCACGGCGCGCGCCGGGATGCCGAGCGCCTGGGCGGTCGCGCGGCTCAGCCCGATCCCTCCCGCCGACAGTGTTTTCGTCGGCAGCGTGTGCGCGAGGCCGTCGAGCACCACCAGGCTGGTATCCGCGCCGGCCAGGTCGACGGTGGTCGTGCGGCGGCGTGGACCGACCAGCGTGGCGGTCTGCTCGAGCAGCGGAGCCGCCTGGTGGACGGCTGGCAGGCGCTGAACGCGCGCGAGAGCGCCTTCGTCGAAGCCGCTCGGGCCGAGCGCCACCAGCTGCAGGGTGGCGGGACCGATCACCGTTCGAACGACTTCGCTGGCCGAGCCGGCGATGCTGGCCGAGGCGACGATCGTGGCGAACACGAGCGCCACCGAGATGGCGACTCCGACGCCGGCGAGCAGCTCCTGCACGGCGTGCACGCGCAGGCGACGACGATAGAAGTAGAACAGGGCGCGCGGGCGCATCAGCGGCTGTGCGCGCAGATTCTCAGCGGCCGGCAACGCGCCCTCCCGGTCCGGTCGCGGGGGGCTCGTCGACCAGCTTCCCGTCGCGCAGCGCGCAGCGCCGGTCCGCTAGGCCCGCGGCCTCGCCGTCGTGGGTGACCAGCAACACCGCCGCCCCACCCTCGTGCGCGACCGCGGCCAACAGCTGGACGATCTCCAGCGAGCGAGCGCTGTCGAGGTTGCCGGTCGGCTCGTCGGCCAGCACGAGCCGCGGCTCGCTGGCCAGAGCGCGTGCGATCGCCACGCGCTGGCGCTCTCCGGCGGAAAGCTGCTCGGGGGTGCGCTGGTATGAGTCCTCGAGGCCCACGCGGCGCAGCCACGGCAGCGCCTGCGCCTGCGCCTCACGCATGCCTCGACCGCCGAGCAACAGCTTGATCGAGGTGTTCTCCAGCGCCGAGACGCGTGGCATCAGCTGCGGGCCCTGGTGGACGAAGCCGACGTCGCGGTGCAGGTAGTCGCACGCCTCGCTCTCGGAGAGGCGCGAGAGCTCCCTGCTCGCGAAGCGGATCGCGCCCGAGTCGGGGCGCAGCAGCGCGGCGGCCAGCAGCAGCAGCGTGGTCTTGCCCGAGCCGCTTGGCCCGTGCAGCGCCATCAGCTCGCCGGCGTGCAGACGGAGGCTGATGCCGTCGATCGCGCGCACCGGCTCTCCCGCCCCGTGGTAATGCTTGACGACATCGTCCAGCTCGAGCAGCGCCGCCACTTCAGCGCTCCGCCGGCGCGCCGGCGCGGGCGGGCGCTGCGTGGCGCCTCGCCGCCGCCGGGACGCTGGGCGGTGCGCTCATGCGCTCGCGCGGCGGCGCAGCGGTACCACCGCGGCGAGCTCTGGGCCAAGGCTCCCGCGCAGCTCGCCGTCGGACAGCGACAGTGCGCGGTCGGCGCCGCCCAGAGCCGTCGCCTCGCCGACGCTGACCAGCAGCGCTATGCCCTCGTCGGCCAGCGAGCGCAGCAGCGCGAGGATCGTGTCGCGCTCGAGCAGGTCGACGCCCTTCGTCGGCTCGTCGATCACGAGCAGCGACGGTCCGAGCGCGAGCGCGCGGGCGATCGAGACGCGCACGCTCTCGCCGCCGTCGAGCTCGTGCAGGCCGCACCCGGCGCATTGGCTCGCGCCGGTCCGCTCCAGCGCCGTATAGGCGAGCGAGCGAGCGGCCGGCTGGGGGACGCCTCGAGCCAGCTGTCCGGCGACCAGCTCGTCGAGCACGCCGCGCGCTTCGCCCTCGCCGTGAGCGGGACGGCAGTAGCCGATGCCGCTGCCCAGGGTGTCGCCACGCCTAGCGAGGTCCCGCCCCTGGAAGCGGACGACGCCCTCGTCGGGGGGCTCGACGCCGGCCGCGACGCGCAGCAGCGTGCTGCGGCCGGAGCGCCGCAGGCCCCAGACGGCCAGCAGCTCGCCGGCGTCGAGCTCGAGCGAGACGCCGCTGAGCACGACGCACTCGTGCGCGCCGCTTCGATAGCGGCGTGTGACGCGCTCGAGCTCAAGCAGGCTCATTGTTCGCGGAGGCTTTCTCGGCGGAGATGAGCGAGCGGAGATGGCGACGTGCGTACTCGATCCACGCCAGGCGCGCATCGAGTAGCCGCCGCCTCTCCTCGTCGATCAGGTGCGTCGTCAGCCCGCGCGTGCTCACGCCCCCGCTCTCGGTCGCGTGCGATGCGGCGGTGGCGGCCTTCAGGCATTCGCGCTCGCAACGCTCGACGACCTCGAGCGCGTCCGCGGGCGGGAGCACCGCGATCTGGTGGGCGAACAGCCGCGAGCGACGCTGCTCGCCATCGATGTGGGAGACGAGCCAGTCCACGTACGCGGTTCGCCCGGTTGCCGTGACGCGGTAGTGAGGCTTGGGTTGCCTGGAGCTCTCCTGGGAGTCGAGCGCCGGCAGCAGCTCCACCAGCCCACGTCGCTCGAGCAGGTCGAGTGCGCTGTAGATCTGTGAGGGGCTCGAGAGCTGCAGCGTCCCGTCATAGGTGCGCTCGAAGCGCTGCACCAGCTCATAGCCGTAGGAGGGGCGCTGGATCACGAGGCCGAGCAACGACCAGTTGACCGGCGATCGCATCGCCGGCGCCACACGCCCATTTTCGACCCGAGCTTGCAATTGAATCCTCGCTCTTATGCCCCCGTCTCTGCAGCAAAAAGGCTAGCGCGGCCGCGGGTGGATGTCTATTCCAAAATAGAATCGGTGCTTTTCACCTATGGCCGCAAATATAGATGCGTAAGGGGTTGCGCACGTCACGTTTAGAAGCCTCTAGGTCAGTCTTTTCGCACGCACCCGCGTGGAGACATGATAGGCGCCGTGAGGTATTTCGGATCATCGAGTTTGGTTGCGATGCGGCCCCTGGCCCCGGTGCTGTCGAGCACGAGGGCCGGCGTGGCATGAGCGACACGCTACTCGAGCGCGGGCCCCGCGCAGACCCCTACCAGAAGCTGTGCCCGCATCCCAACGGGCTGTCCCCGCAACAGGTGGCCAGGCACCAGCGCAGGCGCTTGCTGCGAGCGCTCGTCGAGCTGGTCGCGCAGCGCGGCTACGACGCCGCGACCGTCGGCCGGCTGTGCGCCACAGCGGGCGTGTCGAAGCGAGCGTTCTATGAACTGTTTACCGGGAAGCCGGACTGCTTCGAACACGCCTACCGCCGTCTCCTGGATCGGATCGCGCGCCGCGCCGCGGACGCGCGTGGCGAGCGCCCGCCCGGGCGCGATGCGCTGTGCGCGACCCTCCAAAGCCTGATGGACGACGCCGCTCGCGCCCCCGAGGGCGCGAGCTTCCTGCTGGTTCACGCCCTCGATTCCGCATCGGCCGCCATCGCCCGGCGCGAATCGGCGTTCGCGGTGATCGAAGACGCCGTCGCTGCGTGCCTCCCGCGCGCAGATCGACCGCCGAGCCCCGCGCTGCTGCGCGGGATCGTCGCGGGCATCTGCGCGGTCGCGCGTGAGCGACTGCTGGCGGGGGAGGCCGATTCGCTGCCGCAGACAGCCGACTCGCTGACGCAGTGGGCATGGCGGTGCGCGCACGCCGCCGAGTGGGGGTGCGACGAGCGTCGCGACGGCGCTGAGCTGATCCAGCTCCACGTGCACAGGCAGGAGTCGATCGCGCGCGGGCCGCGATCGGCGATCCGCAACCGGCGCGACGAGAGGGTTTCGGCTCGCGCGATCGAGCTCGCGGCGAGGCACGGCGTGCTTGCGCTGACGCCGGGGGCGCTGGCCGACTGGCCTGGGGCGCCCGGCCGTCGCAGGCGCCCGCTGCGTGATCCCGACCGGGTCCTACTCGACGCGGTCGAGTGGGCGGCTGGGCGCCTCGCCGCCGATCTCGCGGCGATCGATCGGCCGTCGCCGGCCGGCGCGGAGCGTGCGCGTCCGCTGATGCAACTCCTGCTCCGCCGCCTCGCGCGGGATGCGGCGCTGTCGCGGGTCGCGTTCGTCGAGGCGCTGGCGGTCGGTCCACAGGCGGTGGCATGGCAGGCGGGCGTCTGCGCGCGGGCCGCCGAGGAGCTCGGGCGCGTCTGTGCGCCGAGGGGCGGGCCGGCAGACCCGATTCAGATGCAGGCGAGCGTGGGGGCCGTCTGGGGCTTGGTGGAGCGGCACGTCTGGCTTGGGGCGACTGCGCGCCTTCCCCGCCTGCTGGCGCCGGCGCAGCTGTTCCTGTCGGTCGCGCTCGGCGGCGCGGCCGCGAAAAGCGATGCCGGGCCAACTCGATTGCCCATCGAGCCGCCGGAGGTCGAGGTCGCGAGGGCCGAAGCTTGCTGAGCGGCGCCCCGACTAGTGCAGGCGGCAGCGGGCTCGTCGACGCGACGTATGGCGTCCCGCGCACCGGCTCAAGCGGACCCGGGGCGCCCGTTCGGGTACTGCCGCACGATCGACGCCCCGGGCCCGGTCCGTAGACACTCACGCCGGCCCAGAACGGGCCGGTTGGAGCTTCATCATTGTATCGAATGTGCCGCGCCGCCTGAAAGTTCTCGCTCCAGCATCCTTGGAGGTGGAGCCGGTTGCGCGTCCTTTCGGTGGAAACCGGAAACTGACCAGAAACCAGCAGGCTCAGGCCGTCCCAAGAGCGGTCACGAGCGCCGTCGGCGATGCCAGGCCCATCTGCCGCCCACGAGCCGTTTTGGCCATTCGCGCCTCCGCGAGGCTCCGTCCCAGCTCGCGTCGGTTCGTGAGCTCCGCACCAGTCGAAGATGCACGGCGCCTTGACAAACCAGAAACCCAACCCCCCGCTCCACTTGATTTCGACACCGTCCAAGCGGGATGCTGGTAGGCGACGGAAATGCTGGCGCAGCATGGGCCGACCGTCATGGCTCACCCGCACCGTTCTCGCACGATCGATCCGGGAGCCATAGATCCAAATGACATTCACGATGAAAGGACAGACAGAGAAGATGTCTATCAATCACACCTTTAGGACCCTTGGGTTGGCGCTGGTGGCAGCGCTGGCGCTGAGTGTCGCTGCTGTCGCCGGCGCGTCGGCCGACGAATTCAAAACCAGCGGCTCCTTCCCGGTCACTATCAGCGGCTCGGGCGGCACCGCGACATTCGAAACGTCTGGTGGCGAAACGGTCACCTGCGAAAAAAGTTCGAGCACCGGCAGCATTGAAAGCTCCTCAAAATCCAAAGTGACCGTCACGTACTCGAGTACCGGAGAATGCCAGGGGAAAGGCTCACTCATCGGTAACGGCGGTTGCGGGAAAACGATCACAACCAAAGAACTGTCGGCTGAACCCGGTGACGTCTCTCTTACCAAAGAGGGTCTGCGGTTCTCGCCAAGCTCCGGCTCCGTCTTTGCAACGGTGAAATGCCCGAAACTAACGTTTGAAGTCGAAGGCCACCTCGTGTGTGAAGACGAAGCAGGGCCAAGCACCACGGGCCATGTCTTTTGCAAAGGCACAGCGGGTAAACAGGAATTCACCGCAATCGAAGAAGTGGGGCCGACCAACGCAAAATTCACTGGCCAGGAACTATCCGCGTTGAGCTTCATCAAAGAGGCTCAGATCACGACTGAAACACTCACGTACGGCGCGTCAGTCTCACAGACGTGAACCACGCGGTATGAGGCAGAACTCGCTGAGTAGCTAGCAAGATCGCACGGGACCGGCGCCACGTGACGCCGGTCCCGTGATCTCGCCCGTTGACAACGAGGGATCAGGGACAACCGAGATGGTGAGAAGAGGGAGAATGGCATGAGGGTGTGCCAAATCATTGCAAGAAGGGGCGCGGCGTCGGCGGCGTGGGTGGTTGCCACGTTGGCGTTGGCGCTGGCGCTCGTCGGAGAGCCATCGGCGACGGCGGCCGGAGGCCCATGTTCCAACGAAGCCCGCCGTCTCGAACAGGTCTCCGCCTATCTTCCGAACTGCCGGGCCTACGAGCAAGTCTCGCCGATCGCCAAGGACGCCGGCGAACCGTCGGCTGTTACAGTCGGTCTGAAAGAACGCGAAATATTCGAACCGACCACAGGCGCGCGGGCCGCCGCAGACGGCGAACGGATGGCGTGGGTCTCCGAATACTCCCTCCCTGGGCTCGCGGGCCCGTCGTCGTCGGGCTTGGACTACCTTTCTACCCGCAGCAAGACGAAGGGCGAATGGACCACCGAAGCGACGGTTCCGCCGCAGTCGCCGCAGAATGGTCTGCTCTGCCCAGACCTCGAGGGGATGGTCGGCTGGTCGGCCAACCTCACCGACGGAGTCTTGAGCGACGGCGATGCCCAGGAGCACGGCGGCGACGAAGAAGCGTTCTTTGAGCAGTCTTTCGGCTGCGGCCATGCCGAACCGGCGCTGAGAGAAGCCGACGGCGCTCCGATCGTGGAACCGAAAGGCTTCCAGAATGTTTTCCTGCGCGACAGCGCAACCGGCTCCTATCAGCTGGTCAATGTGACGCCGATCACGGCGCCGCTGCCGACGCCGAGGAAAGTCAACGAATTTCAGCCGTACTTCCCGCCTAACTTCCTGGCCGGCTCCGCCCAACTCAACCACGTCGTGTTCGAAGACGAGCTGCCGCTGACCGAAGAAGCGGAAAGACTCACGCCGGAAGTGGAAACGGCCTGCAAGGAAGCACCGAAAGGCCGCGCCTGCTGGGAAGGCCACGACGACCTCTACGTTTGGAGCGCAGGACAGCAGCCCGCCGTGCGGCTGGTGAGCGTCCTGCCCGATGGCAGGCCTGTGGAAGGCGAGATGGCGGGCTCCACGAGAAATGCCGCACAGCCTGGCACGCCGGACAAGCCCACGAACGTCGCCGACTACCGCCACGCCATCTCGGCGGACGGGTCACGGATCTTCGTCGAAGCCGAAGGCAAGCTCTACGTGAGGGAGAACGCCTACGCTGAACAGAGCAAGCTCGATAAAGCCCACGAAACGGCCGCGAACGGCGAACAGTGCGCCGAACCGGAAAAGGCCTGCACGATCCAGCTCGACCTGCCCGAAGCAGGCGCCACAGGTCCGGGTGGTGGCGGCACATGGCTCGGTGCGAACGCGGAAGGCACGAAGGTCTTCTTCATCGACGAAGCCGCCGCGGGGCTGACAAAGACCACGCAGGTCGGCAGCGGAGCCAACCTCTACGAGTACGAACTGCCAAGCGGAGCGGACAGGCCAGGCGCGCTCATCGATCTGACTCCTGACGCGAAGGCTGGAGTGGTCGGGATGAGCGGCGTCAGCGAAGACGGCTCCGACGTGTACTTCGTCGCCAAGGGGAAGCTCACCTCCGGCAGCGACAGCGTGGCGGGCAGAAGCCCCGAAGAATCAGAACCGAGCGAAGGCTCCGACAACCTCTACGTCAGCAACGAAGGCGCGATCGCGTTCATCGCGACGCTATCCGCCGAAGATCTCTGCGACTGGACTTCGGACACGGGCTGCAACATCTCCGAACCCAGCAACCCACTCCTCACCGGCCTGACCGCCCGTGTCTCCGGCAACGGCCTCTATCTCGCGTTCAACTCGACCAGCCAGCTCACGGGCTATGTCAATACCGACACAGTGACCGGAAAGGCGGACGAGGAGATCTTCCTCTACGAAGTCAAAGGCAACCGCCTCGCGTGTGTCTCCTGCAACCCGAACGGCGCGCCCTTCGCCGGTGGTGCGGCTCTGGACTGGGCTGCGAGGCCGAGCACGAATGCAGAACTGAAGAATGCCTATCCACAGCGTGACCTCTCCGAAGCGGGCCAGGTCTTCTTCGAAACACCAGAAGCGCTTCTGCCTCAGCAGGACACCAACGGCCTGCGCGATGCCTACGCGTACGAACACGGCGCGCTGCACCTGATCTCCAGCGGTACGAGCACGGCGCCGTCGTACCTCATGGACGCGAGCGCCAACGGCAGCGATGTCTTCTTTGCGACCGCGCAGAAACTGCTGCCGCGCGACACCGACTCGGCGTACGACATCTACGACGCTCGCGTGGAAGGCGGCTTGCCCGAACCGCCTACGCCGCCGCCGCCGTGCGAAAGCGAAGCGTGCAAGGGCGTTGCGGGCTCGGCCGTCGTGTTCTCGACGCCAGGCAGCGTGACGTTCGCGGGACCGGGAGACATCGTGCAGACGAGGGAGTTAACCAAGCCCAAGCCGAAGAGGACCGCCCAGCAAAAGCGCGAAGCGAAGCTGCACCGGGAGTTGCAGTCATGCGCGAAGCGCTACCGGCACAACGTGCACAAGCGGGCTCAGTGCGCGCACGCTGCGCGCAGGATCCTATCGCGCCAGCAAGCCAGGGCGAGCCGCCGCGATCGCAAGGGGGTTGGACGGTGATCAGCGGGATGAGGAAGGCAACGATCATGCGCCACAACCAGGAGGGGGAGACGATGCCCAAGCAGATGAGCAGGCCGACGGTTCGCGGGCGGAGCCGGGTCGGATCAGCACGGCGTTCAATCGCCGGGGTGGTGGTCGGCGCTCTCGCGTGTCTGCTGACGGCTGTCTCGGCGGCGCCCGCGCTGGCGAACTGGGGCATCCAGAAGAGCTTTGGTCAAGAAAATCTACATTTTCCGATCGGCGTGACGGTTGACGAATCCGGCGGGGGCTCAGCCGGCGACGTGTATGTCGGTAACCTCGCCACTGATCAGGTGAGCAAGTTCGATACGGCTGGCGCCATCCTTTCGCCGCCGTCACCGATTAGGAACACTGCCAACGGGACTCGTTACTCAGGCACGGCTGTCAATCCCACGAATGGAAACGTGTACGCAGTCAACGCTGAAACTGAACAAATAGAAATCTTCAACCCCTCCGGTGCGATCGTGGGCACGCCGATCTCTGTTCCCGGGTCTGCAAACCTCCTCGGTAGATTCACTGCCGTGGAGATCGCCTCGGACGCGAAAGGCAACCTGTACGTGCCGAATGCGCCGAATAACGAGATTGAGGTCTTCAATGAAAAAAGGGAAGCGCAGGCGACCATCACCGGGCAAGAAGGCGCCGGGAAAGAAGAACACGCATTGAAAGAACCGGAAGGCGCGGCGATCGGCCCTACGGGGGACCTGTGGGTGGCAGACACAGGGGACGGCCGCATCGAGGAGTTCGAACCGGCGACGGGCAAATTCATACAGGAAATTCACAGCCCCGGTGTGCGGGCGGTGGCTTTGGACGGCTCCGGAGATGTGTTCGGCTCGATCGGTGGCGCTGAACCGTACGTGACCGAGTACAGCCCGTCCGGCGCGGTGATGGACGCCGAAATCGGGAAGGGGCTGCTGACGGCCCCCGGCTTCAATAGTCTCAATGGGATAGCCGTCGACCGTGCGCGCGAAATCCTCTACGTCGCCGACGGCGGCGAAAACGTCGTCCAACGATTCACGGATTGGGCCGTTACGACTCAGCCTCCGAGCAACGTGGGAAAAGGACAGGCGACGCTGCACGGCGCGATTGAAGTCGAAGCGGGCGCTTCTATCGGCGCGTGCGAGTTCCAATACGGTCCCACCACCGCTTATGGGGATAGCGTGCCATGTTCACCGGGCGGCCCGTACACGGCGAACACCTCCGTCAGCGCGCCCCTTTCGGGCCTGAGCAGCGACACTCACTACCGGATCGCGATCACCAACGCGAGCGGCGTCTACACGAAGACAGGAGCGGACCAGGCGTTCGGTCCACCGGAGGTGGACAGCCAGTCGGCCGAAGCGCTCGTGACGACGGCGAGACTGCGAGCGCATGTCACGGTGCTGGAAGAAGGCGCATCGACGTGCAAGGAAGCGCAATACGTCGCAGAACCGGAATTCGCCGCCTCCGGCTTTGCCCACGCGCAATCAGTTCCCTGTACGACGTCGATAGGCAGCACACCGGGCGAATACAACGTGGAAGCAGAAGAGATAAAGGGACTACAGCCCAACACCATCTACCACTATCGCTTCCTGACAGTAAATCAAAATGGCACCGAGATCGGGTCGGACGGGCAATTCGTGACCTTCGGCGTCGCCCTCAACTCGTTCGCGTTCCAAGCACTGGGCCAATCCGGCGAACAGGTCGCACAGGCCGGCGCCCATCCGAAGGAACTGGCGGACACTTTCCGCCTGAACACCTCGACGAACAAACAGGGAGACATACTCGCGACCGACGCGAACCCGAAGGATGTCGTCACCGAGCTCCCCCCCGGCCTGATCGGCAATCCTGACGCCACGCCGAAGTGCGCGCCCTATAACGTCGCACACGCCGACTGTAGCGGCGCGACACAGGTGGGAGTCATAAAGATCTATACGTCCAATCCAGGGTACGTGGAAGAACACGGGGCGCCGTACCTTGGAGGAGTGTCGCCCATCTACAACGTGGCGCCGCCGAAGGGCGTGGCTGCCCAGTTCGCCGCGCGCTTCAATGGGTTCGTCACACTGCACATCGACGCGCGCGTGCGCACCGGCGGCGACTACGGCGTGACTGCGGAATTGCTCGATGGCTCAGCCGCCGAAGGCGTGGTCGGAGTGGAAGTGACGCTGTGGGGCGTGCCAGCGGCGGAAGGCCACAACGAAGAACGCTACTGCCCGTCACCCGGCCAAATCAACGAGGTGCCGAACTGCTCCGAACGCGGCCCTCTCGTTCCTTTCCTGACGAACCCGACGGCGTGCACGGGCGAACGCTCCGCGCACATGAGCCTCGACTCATGGCAGGAACCGGGGGTCTTCGTCGGCGGCGAAGCCAAGATGCCGCCGATCACCGGCTGCGGCAAGGTTCACTTCACGCCGTCGATGGCGGTTCAGCCGACCTCGTCGACCTCCGACTCGCCGACCGGCTTGCACGTCGAATTGACCGTGCCCCAGAACGAAAGCCCGACCGGGCTGGCCGAGGCCGATCTGAAGGACGCGAGGGTGACACTGCCCGCAGGCGTGACCGTCAACCCCTCCTCCGCCGGCGGACTGGTCGGCTGCCCCCTGCTGAAGGGCAAAGACCCCAGCCAGGAAGCGCAAGAAGCCAAAGCCGAAGTCAGCGGTATCAACCTGGAAACGCGGTACTCGGCCAACTGCCCGAACGCCTCGAAGATCGCCAGGGTCACGATCAAGTCGCCGCTGCTCGAAGAAGAGCTGACCGGCGGTGTCTACGCGGCGCAGCAGAACGCCAACCCGTTCAAATCGCTACTGGCGCTCTACATCGCCGCCGAAGCTCCCGAACGTGGCGTCGTCGTTAAGCTCGCCGGGCACGTCGAACTGGACCCGATCACCGGTCAGCTCACCACGACGTTCGACGAAAACCCGCAGCTCCCGTTTGAAACCCTGAAGCTCGACTTCTTCGGCGGGGAACGTGCCGCCTTGGCGACGCCGCGCGCCTGTGGCTCCTACCAGCCCACGAGCGTACTCGAACCGTGGTCGCATCAGGGCACGCTCGGCGAAGAAGGCACGCCGGACGCCGAACCTTTCATAGCGCCATTCGCGATCACGTCCGGCCCGGGGGGATCGGCGTGTGCGTCACCCGGGTTCTCGCCCGCCTTCCTCGCCGGCACCGGCAACAACAACGCGGCGTCGTTTACCCCCTTCGCCCTGCACCTCACCCGCAAAGACGGCGAGCAGCGATTCGGAACGGTGGCGCTGAGCATGCCGTCCGGGCTGTCTGGAGAGGTCTCGGGCGTGACACTGTGCCCGGACGGGCAGGCCAACGTCGGCGGCTGTCCGGCCGCCAGCAAGATCGGGCACGTGATCGTCAGCGCGGGCGTCGGCAGCGAGCCGATCGTGCTGCCGGCGCCCGGCAAGCCGGAAGATCCCGTCTACCTGACCGGACCCTATGAGGGGGCTCCGTTCGGGCTGTCGGTCGTGGTCCCCGCCCAAGCCGGGCCGTTCGACCTCGACGAAGGCGGGCATCCCGTGGTGGTCCGCGCGAAGGTAGAGGTCGATCCCCACACCGCGCAGGTCACCGTGGTCAGCGATCCGATGCCGACGATCCTGCAGGGCGTCCCGCTGGACGTGCGCTCGATCGACGTGCTCGTCGACCGGCCAGGCTTCATCTTCAACCCGACGAGCTGTGACCCGGCGAGCGTAACCGGGACGATCGGCTCCAGCGAAGGAGCGAACGCAGGTGTGTCCAGCCGCTTCCAGGCGGCCGACTGCGCGAGCCTGCCCTTCCACCCCTCCTTCGAAGTCTCCACCGAAGGCAGGACCAGTAAGGCCGACGGGGCGAGCCTGACCGTGAAGGTCGGAAACAGCGCCGGCTCGGCGAACATGCGCGAAGTCCACGTCAGCCTGCCAAAACAACTGCCCTCGCGGCTGGAAACTCTGAAACTGGCGTGCGTCGACCGCGTCTTCGAGGCCAACCCGGCGGCCTGCCCCGCGGCGTCCGCGGTCGGCACGGCCACCGCGGTAACGCCGATCCTCGCCCATTCGATCAGCGGGCCCGCCTATCTGGTCTCCCACGGCGGCGCCGAATTCCCGGACCTGGAGATAGTGCTGCAGGGCGAAGGCGTGACGCTCGTCCTCGACGGAAAGACGGACATCAAGAAAAACATCACCACCAGCACCTTCAACACCGTTCCAGACGCACCGGTGAGCTCGTTCGAGCTGACGTTGCCGGAGGGGACGCACTCGGTGCTCGGGGCGCCGGGCGGGAAACTGTGCGCCGAAAGCCTGACGATGCCGACGATCATGCGCGGCCAGAATGGCGCGCTCGTGCAGCAGAGCACGAAGATCGCTGTAACCGGTTGCAAGCCGGCGATCGTGGTCCTGCGGCACGGCGTCAGCGGCGGCGTGGCGACGATCGTCGCGAGGGTGCCGGCCGCCGGTACCCTCAGCGCCACCGCGGCGGGGCTGTCGCGCGCGGTCGGGCGGACCACACGCGCCGGCACGGTGACGCTGAAGCTCGCGCTCACCGGAGCGGAGCGGAGCTTCCTCGCCAAGCGCCCGGGGCGGCGCCTGCGCGTGCACGTGCGGCTGCGCTTCGCGCCCAGGCACGGCAAGGCGCTGCTCGCGGGGGTGACGCTGCTGATCGGCTGAGGATCCGACCACGGGTGGCTCAGGCGGGTGCCGGTCTACGCACCGGCTGCCACCGGGGCGCTGCGCATTTCGCCCTTTCCCTGGCGCGGCGCCCTGGCGGCGACCCACGATCGGATTGCGCATCGTTATGGTAGTGCAAGGTGCCCGTTTCTACCACTCAGCCGAACGATGCCGCCCAGCGGCGCGACGGTGGCGAGGTCGTGATCGCGGTCAGGGCGCTGAGCAAGCGCTTCGGAGAGATCGAGGCGGTGTGCGGGATCGACTTCGAGGTCGCGCGCGGCGAGACGTTCGGGTTTCTCGGGCCCAACGGGGCGGGGAAGTCCACCACGATCAGCATGCTCTGCACGCTCGTCCGCCCCAGCGGCGGCTCGGCCCGGGTCGCCGGCCTGGACGTAGTGCGCGAGCGCGACCGTGTGCGACGCAACATCGGGCTGGTCTTCCAGGACACGACGCTCGACAACTACATGACGGCCGAGCAGAATCTGAGGCTGCACGCCGAGCTGTACGGGATGCCGCGCGAAGACGTCGCGCCGCGGATGCGCACGGTGCTCGAGATGTTGCAGCTGTGGGAGCGGCGCGGCTCGCTGGTGGGGACGTTCTCGGGCGGCATGAAGCGGCGCCTGGAGATAGCGCGCGGGCTGCTTCACTCCCCGCGCGTGCTGTTCCTGGACGAGCCGACGATCGGGCTCGATCCGCAGACGCGCTCCTCGATCTGGAGTTACATCTCCACGCTCGCGCGCGAGCAGGACATCACGATCTTCCTGACCACTCACTACATGGACGAGGCCGAGTACTGCGATCGGATCGCGATCATCGACCAGGGCAAGATCGTCGCGCTCGACACGCCCGAGGCGCTGAAGGCGAGCGTGGGCAAGGACCGCGTTCAGATCGGCACGGACGACGACCAGGCGGCGATCGCCGCGCTGCGCAAGCGCTTCGGGATCGAGGCCCAGATCGCCGAAGGCGAGGTCACCTTCGGTGTGTCCGACGGCGAGCAGTTCGTGCCGCGCCTGTTCGCCGAGCTTGGCCTGCCGATCCGCTCGGTCAGCGTCGCGCGGCCGTCGCTCGACGATGTGTTCATGTCCTACACCGGCACCACTATCCGCGACGCTGAGGCAAGCTCCTCCGATCAGCTGCGCAACGTGGCAAGGATGATGAGCCGCTGATGGCCACGACCGAGCGCCCAGCGATCACGTCCGCCGGCGAGCCCACCTCGCCGCCGCGGCGCGGAGGTCGGCGCTGATGGCGACCACCGAGCGGCCGCCTGGCACCGCAGCCGGGGCCACGGACATCGTGGCCCCGGCACACGAGATCGCCGCTCAGCACGTGCCCGGCCGCAGCCTGCGCAGCGAGCTGCGCGCGATTAGAGCCGTGTGGCGGCGCGAGCTGGTCCGCTTCTCGCGCGATCGGCTGCGCATCCTCACCTCGTTGGTGCAGCCGTTCCTGTTCCTGTTCGTGCTCGGCACCGGCCTCTCCTCGATCGTTTCGGCGAGCACGCACGGCGTCAACTTCCGCACCTTCATCTACCCGGGCATCCTGTGCATGGCGGTGATGTTCACCGCGATGTTCAGCGCCGCCTCGATCGTGTGGGATCGCGAGTTCGGCTTTCTGCGCGAGATGATGGTAGCCCCGGTGGCGCGCTCCTCGATCGTGCTTGGCAAGTGCGTCGGCGGCGCCACGGTTGCAGCATTTCAGGGAGTGATCGTGATGGCGATCGGGCCGCTCGTAGGCGTTCACTACACGCTCGGGCTGATCCTCGAGGTGTTCGGGCTGCTGCTGGTGCTCGCGTTCGCGATCACCGCCTTCGGGATGATGGCCGCGGCGCGCGTCACCCAGATGCAGTCGTTCATGGCGCTGATGCAGATGGCGATCATGCCGATGTTCTTTCTCTCTGGCGCGCTGTTCCCGGTCAACAAACTGCCGGCGTGGCTGGCGGTCCTGAACAGGATCGACCCGCTCACCTACGCGGTCGATCCGATGCGCCGCGCGGTGTTCGCGCACCTGCCGATCGCCCCGCTCGCGCGCCACGCGCTCGCGCCCGGGGTGACGCTGTGGGGCTGGCGCGTGCCGGGTCTGCTGGAGGCGGCGATCGTCGCCCTGATCGGGCTTACGATGCTGGCGATCGCGATTGTGGAGTTCTCGACGGTGGAGTGATGGCGGTCGCGCCGCCGAGTCGCGCGGCGGCGGAGTCGCCGCGCCGGTGCGACGTTCGCGGGCGCTGCTCGGACGCAGAGCGTCAGGAGTCGACGTCCGCGAACAGGTCGGCGACGTCGAGGTCGGCGACTTCCTCAAGCGGCGAGGGCACGAGCTCTCCTACGTGGTAGATCGCGCACTTGGCATAGCAGTCGGAGTCTGGTTGGGTGCGCACCTCCACGGACCTCGCGGGCACGTCAACGAGCCAGTAGATGGGGATGTCGGCGTTCGCGTACAGCGTTGCCTTCTCGTTCCGGTCTGCTTGATGTGAGCTGACGGCGACCTCGATGACAAGCAGGGCGGTTCGCAGCAGCCTGCCACGGGGAGGCTTCCGAGAGGCCAGGGCAAGGTCCGGTTCCGGCTCGGAATCCCAGCTGGCTTCAATCGGATCCTGCACCTGCATCCATAGCGGAGCGGCCTCAAAATGACGCATTAGCGCATTGACGACAACGACGTGGTCGGCCGACTTCGGGCTCATCTCGACAAGCAGCCCGTTGAGCAACTCGATGCGCTTGCCGTCCAACGCGCCCGTGGCGACCATCCGCTGGTAGCTCCCGACGTCGATCCTGTGGATAGGATCCTCGCGGCTGGAGTCCTTGTCGAAGAGCAGTCCTTCGAGCAGTTCCACGCCCATCCCGTCCAGCGCGCCCGCCTCGGCTAGGCGGTGGTAGGTGTCCACGTCGAGCCGGTAGATCGGCAGCTCGGTTGCAGCGGTGGTGGCCATAGAGCCATGCTACCGGCGTTGTGGCGAAATGACGAGGGGCATCTACCCCTAATCCGACCGGGGTCGCCAAGCGGGACGCTCTATACGTCGGCCCGGAGGCCAACCGTCAGCTACGGCCCGTCGGGGACGGCCTGCATCGCTACGCCCAGCAGCGGGTCCTGGGCGTCGGCCTCGTGCGTGGCCTGGGCGGCCTCGATGCCGGCGCGCAGACGCTCGGGTTCGCGCAGCAGCTGGCGTTCGGTCAGCGGCTGCAGCACGCCGCGCAGGGCGATCAGCGCGCCGACCCAGCGCGGCGCCCACAGGCGATCTGAGCGCCGTTCAATGCCGCGCTCGATCGCGTCGATCGCCTTGCTCAAGGGCGCCGGGTTGCGCATGAAGCCCGGCATGCGGCCGGTCATCGCTTCGGCCGATGGCTGTTTGAAGCTGGCGCGCACCAGGTCGGTGTCGATGAAGCCGAAGTAGGCGCAACCGACCTTCGCTCCGGTAAGGACGGTCTCCATGCGCAGCGCGTCGGTGAGCGCCTCGACCCCCGACTTGGCGGCGGTGTAGGGCCCCATCAGGGGCGCGTGCGAGACGGCGGCCAGCGAGGCGATGTTCAGCAGGTAGCCGCGTTTCTCGGTGATCTGGGCGATCAGGGCGCGGTCGGTGCGCCAGACGCCGAGGAAGTTGACGGCCAGCGTGCGCTCGACCTGCTCGACCGGGGCGGTCGCGAGTGGCCCCGTGTAGGCGATGCCGGCGTTGGCGACGCCGACGTCGATCCCGCCGAAGTGCTCGACGGTCGCGGCGACGGCGCTCTGCAGCGCATCGAAGTCGGTGACGTCGGCCTCCAGCGCGATCGCCCGCTCGCCGAGCTGCGCGGTGAGCGCGTGCAGGCGCTCGGGCTCCAGGCCCACGAGCGCGACGTTGGCGCCCTTGCCGTGCAGGCGCCGCGCCGTCTCGGCGCCAATGCCGCGGGCGGCGCCGGTTATGAAGGCGGTGCGGCCGCGCACGTCGTAGGGGGTTTGGGAACGGCTCACGTGAGACTCCTCCTGGTCGGGCGGCCAGCTTATCTCAGGGTTGCGCCGCCCGTGGGCATCGGCCGCGGCTCGGCTGTGCGACGCTCCATGACATGAGCGAGCACTCGATAGTCGCCGTGGAGCCCGAGCGCCTTGACGATCTGAAGCCGATCTGGCGCACGCTCTACGAGCACCACCTGGCGCTGACGCCGCACCTGCGCGAGCGCTCGCGCAGCATCGAGGAGGCCTGGAGGGCGCGGCGCGAGGCCGAGCGGGAGTGGATCGCGAACGAGCCGCTCACGTTCGTGCTGGCGGTCGAGAGCGAGGACGGCTATCTCGGCTATGCGTTCGTGCGCGTGCGGGCAGCGACGTTCGCGACGTCGTGGAGCGCGTCCGACCCGCTGGCGGAGCTGTCGATCCTGGCCGTGCTGCCACAGGCGCGCGGGCGGGGCGTCGGGTCGGCGCTGCTCGATGCAGTCGAGGAACGGTTGGAAGAGCTTGGCGTCGAGGACATGGCGATCTCGGTGGTGACCACCAATGTGGACGCGATGCGGCTGTACGAGCGGCGCGGGGCGGTGCAGTTCGTGACGGAGCTTGTGCAAAGAATCACCGGGCCAACCCGTGTGAGTCGATGATCGAGTGTGTGCGTCGCAGCTCGCGGGGCTCTCGACTGAAGGATGCGCACCTGCACGACCCTCGCAGCGCTTGCTCGACCCGTCTATTTTTGCTGGTCTGGTAGGAATTGCTCTTCTTCTTGTTGCGGGGCGTTGGTGTCTGATGCGGGCGGTAGGGCTCGTTGCGCTTTGCGGGCGGCCAGGCGGGGCGTGTCGGGCGTTTGTGTCCCGCCCGCAGCTGGGGCTAGCGCCGAGGCGACGCGAAGGTCGATGATCCTCGCTGGCTGTTGGGTGATGTCGTCGGCGACCACGATGTCGAGTGCGCCTTGCCAGATTGGTTCCTCAACCTCGCCGGCTAGGCGGCCGAGCGTAGACCCAACGCCCTTCCAGCTGATGCCGAGCGCGATACGGCTTCGCCGTAGCGTGACTGTTCGGTGGACACGAGGCTACGCTCAGCTGGTCATTTGTGGTTGGAGGCCGTTGGCTATGCCGCCAGCGCGCCGAACGGGTCGTCGCTGGTCACACCGCCGGGAAGCGCATCTATTGCGTCCTTGAACGCTTGCCAAGCCCCATTGGCGGCGTTGCCGGTGAGCTGTGCGTAGAGACCGGCGAGCGTCGCCGTAGCGTTCGCTTGAACCGCTTCTTCTTCCAGTTTGACCATAGCCTGAGCGATAGTTGCAAGACCATGGCCTTGGCTGCCAAGCCACGAGAGGAACGCCATCCCGCATCCGGTGCTGTCCTCTTCACGGTCGGTGTCAGCGGTTTTGTCGACCCAATTGGGCATCCCGTCCTTAAACCACTGGGGGGCAGAGGCGAAATCCGCAAGCGAGTTTTTGCCGACCACCATTGCGCACCATCGGGACAGCGCCTCGCCGGTGCTCAGCCCGCACAGGTTTCCGTTCATCGCACACTCGCTCAGCTCGGCCTCGAACAGCGCGATCACACGCTCTGAGTTCCCATAGGAAGCGTCGACCTCGATGGCGCCGCCCACGTGGAAGTCGCAGCCGCCGTGATCTGCGCCGCCGGTCCCGTCGGTGGCGCCGCCGAGCGCATAGACGATCACCTGCACTGGGCCACCGTCGATCCCGAAGATGGCGTTGTTCTGCCGCACCGCGTCATCCGCACCCGCCAGAAGGTCACGCGCGTTCTGTAAGCCATCCTCGCTCAATGACGTGTCGACATAGACCGTCACGCCTGTCGCGCTCGCGCCAAGCATTTCTGCGGTGCCCGTGAAGCTCGGCCAAGCAGGAGCCGGTTCGCCGTTTACTGGGCGACGCCGTCGATGCGGGATGCTCAAGGGCTGGTTGACGCGTTTTCTAGCCATGCCGTGCTCCTGTCGGAAGGGAGGATTATCGGAAAGAATGGAACTGTTCGCGTGAGCATACATATCTTGGTCCAGGCTCGGCGCCTGCCTCACCCGGCCAGTCTGGAGGAGACACCGTACGGCCCAGCAGGCGCGCAACGGCGCCCAAACCAGCCGGGGCGCCGCCGGCACGACCACGACCCGCTTTCGCGGGCCGTGGGTTTGCATAAGCAAAGATGGTGCGCCGTGCGGGACTCGAACCCGCCCCGCCGGATTAAAAGTGGCTTCCTTTGGGGTCCCAGAAGGCCGGTGCGCCCATAAAATGGGGCCTCAGCTTATCTCAGATCGGGTCGGAAATGCTCGTTTCGGGACCAAGTTCGGGACCAAATTTCGATCGCGCGCGAGCATCTGCTTAGAACAGGACAAAATGTCCTGTTTTGAGCCTTACTGCCAGCCGCTGAGACGCTATCCTTCAAGTCAAGACCCTCACCGGCGAAAGAGCCCCCGGGCTCTGCTGCGAGAGCAGCTAGCCGACGAGGGTCTAATTGTTCTCGGAGGTGTCCACAGCTGGCGCGACTCGGAGCTCCGAGGCGATCTTGTCGGCGAGTAGCTGGTGTGAGCGGCGGTCGTCGCGCTCCCAGCGGCGCTGGATCGCCCAGGTGCAGTAGTCGGCGATGACGAGGCAAGACCTCATCGCGCATCGTCTGCGGGTCCTCCGTCGCGTGCAGCACCGCGCCGAGATGAACGCCACGCCAGGCGAGACGGTCGGGGATCTTCAGCGAACCGAGGCGCCCGTCCGGGGGCAGCGACAGCGGACTGATGGGCGTTTCGTGCTCGTCGGTCGAAGCCTGCATGGCGGTCGGCCACTACAAGAACGGTTCCACAGGCGTCGAAGAACCGCTTGCTGAGAGCTGGAACGGCAGCGCATGGTCGATTCGCACGGCGCTCACCCCAAGCGAAAACAAGGCGAGCGCGCTCGCGGGCGTCTCCTGCACCACCGCAAGCGCATCCTGCCTTGCCGGCGGCGGTTACACCACCACGACCGGCAAGGTCGAAACCAACTTCGCCGAGCTACTCGGATAGAGGCCATCACGCAAGCAGAGTGGACCTCTCCGTTCGACGACTGTCTCGAA
The DNA here is from genome assembly GCA_035938935.1 of Solirubrobacteraceae bacterium. Taxonomy (GTDB): domain Bacteria; phylum Actinomycetota; class Thermoleophilia; order Solirubrobacterales; family Solirubrobacteraceae; genus Palsa-744. The sequence continues at coordinate 38,630 of DASZGH010000080.1, read as the reverse complement.
AGGTCCCCTCTTGACATGAGGGGACCTTTGTGTGTAAGATGTTTTTATCTCGGTGCGTGTTGTTGGGGCCGGGGAACATAAGGTCGGGTTTGGGTCGATCCTGTTGGTCGATTGCAAGCGCTTTTGGACGGGACCGTGGAGAGGGACCGGGTCATTACAGGGATGGAGATGTAGTTCGCGTGGTTTCTTTGGGGATTAGCGCAGTTGAGAGTCGTTGCGCGCCTGATGGGTCCTTTATAGGACGCGTCAGCGTCGCTGACGCGTCTCTCTCTCTCTCTCTCTCTCTCTGGCGCCGCCGCCGTTCTCGGCGTAGCGCTCTTCGCGGCGGCCTAAGCCGTCGGCTGGCCTCCCCTCGTAGGGGAGGGGGCGTCTGTTGTTTTTATACGTGCGCGCGTAGCGCGCTTTCAGTGTCGTGCCCATGCGGGACGGCAGTGTTGTACCCACGCGGGACGGTCGCCTGCGACCCGGTCTCCGTTCTGCTCTGTGCGGGCGGTTTGCCCCTGGGCGCCATCTCCCTAACAGGCGTCCAGGGGTCCACCCGTCGTGTGAGGGGAGCGTGTTGAGATGTCCGGCGCTAGGCGTCCGCGGCAGTCGTTGCGGGTCGTGTCCTCGCGTGCGCGGCGTGAAGGCAATGGTTTCGGTCAGATCCAGGTCGCGCAGATCCAGCGTGCGCGGATTCTCGCGGCGATGTTCGATGTCGCGACCGAGCTGGGGGCGGCTAACGTGAGCGTCGCGCACGTGGTGGAGCGCTCGGGCGTTTCGCGCCGCACGTTCTATGAGGTGTTCTCCGATCGCGAGGACTGTTTCCTTGCGGCGTTCGAGGACGCGCTCGCGTTCGCTTCCCAGCGCGTGCTGTCCGCGTATGGGGCCGAGGGTAGGTGGAGCGAGCGGGTCAGGGCGGGACTGGTGGCGCTCTTGTCGTTCCTGGATGAGGAGCCGGTGATCGGGCGCCTGTTGATCGTGGAGTCTTTGTCTGGCGGCGCGAAGACGATTGCGCGCCGCGAGGAGGTGCTTGCGCAACTCGCGGCTGCGGTAGACGAGGGTCGTACACCAAAGGGCATACTCAAAGGGCGCACGGCGGGCGCAGGGTCCGCGAGCATCAGGGACCTGCCGGTGCTCACCGCCGAGGGTTTGGTGGGCGGCGCGTTGTCGATCATCCACGCGCGGATCGCCCATCCGGACGGTGCGCCGCTGCTTGACCTGACCAACGTGCTGGTGAGCATGATCGTGCTGCCGTACCTCGGTCCGGGCGCCGTACGCAAGGAGCTGGAGCGTCCCGTAAAGGCGGCACGCGCGAGCATCCCCGGGGGCGCGGAGGATCGTCGCGACGCGAGCCTCTTGATGGACTCCTTCAAAGGTGCGGGTATGCGCTTGACCTACCGTACCGTGCGCGTCCTGCTAGCGGTCGCGGAGCACACGGGCGCGTCGAACCGTGTGGTCGGGGAGACCGCCGGGATCTCAGACCAGGGGCAGATCTCCAAGCTGCTCGGCCGCCTGGCGCGTCTCGACTTGATCTCAAACACGGGTCTAGGCCCGGGTCAGGGCGCCCCGAACGCGTGGACGCTCACCGAAACCGGACGGCAGTTGACGCAAAGCATCCGTACCCACACGGGCGCCCCCGATGGTGGGGTGGCAGGTGCTCACACCACGAGCGCGCAGTGAAGACAGAGGCAGGCAGCAATGGACTTCAAGACTGAAGACAAACACGGGGAAGGAACACACAAAATGCTCTCAAGACCACGCAAACGCTTCACCTACGCGACCGTCGCGATGACACTCGCCTTGGTGTTCGCCATGACCGGCAGCGCGTACGCCACCGGCCCGATCGAAATCCCCTCCCAAGCCTTCACCGGCAGCAGCACCCCCAATGGCTCCTTCAAGGACTCGCAGGTCGCCGTCGATGAAGCGACCGGCGACGTCTTCGTCCTCGACAAGGCTCACGGCACGGTCGACCGTTTCCACTTCAACGGCACCGCCTACCAGTACGTATCACAGATCACGGGCTTTAGCTTCGAAGCTCCTGGAAACGCCATTGCCATCGACCAAACGACCGGAGAGCTCTACGTCCTCCCTTGGGGTTGCCAAGAATGCAGTTCTGTTCCCGGCAAGTTCTATTCTTTTGAACCGGATCCCGTCGAACCCTCCGGCTACAAGCAAAAGTGGGTCCATGAATTTACGGGAGCCGGCCAGTACGACGGCGCGGCGCTCGATTCTGCTGGTCTGCCGTGGGTTGCCAACAGTTTCGGTGCAATCGTTCAGTTGAGTGTGGCCACCGGCGAACCGACCGGCAAATCAATCACTGTATCAGGTGTAACGCCCGTCAATATCGCCTTCGATTCAGCGGGTGCTCTCTACGTCACCGCAGATGAATTCGCCTCCTCCGGCATCGAGAAGTATGTTGGGGGAGCATTCGATCTGCAGTTCGGCACGGGAGGGGGGCATCGTAACTGGGGCCTGGCGTCTGAGCCTGGCACTGACCGGCTCTTCAATGTCTCTACCCAGATCGAAGCGGGTCTGGAAGAATGGGATACCTCGTCCGGGACCAGGCTAGCGTTCGATGCTCCCAGCTCAGGGTCGAGTAACTATACGGGGGTCGCCTTCGACGCTGCCCATCGGCGTGTCTTCGTCGCCGACGAAGGCACCCAGGAGATCCGTGTCTTCGCGTTGCCCTTCGAATTCAACCTTAACGTCACCGGTGAAGGCGCGGTGGAATGCGAGACCGCAACCGAATTCGAAACGTGCGCCAACTCCTATGAAAAGGGCTCGGTGGTCACGCTGAAGGCCACCGAAAGCGCAGGCTCGGTTTTCGCGGGTTGGCTTGGGTGCAAGCACGTCAGTGCCAACACCTGCGTAGTGACTGTCAACGCCGCCACCGAAGTCACCGCCGTCTTCCTCAAGGAAGGCAAAGAAGGCACGCAGGGCAAAGAAGGAAAAACCGGTTTGGCCGGCTCGCTGGGCAAAGAAGGCCCGGCCGGCTCGCAAGGCAAGGAAGGACCCCAGGGCAAAGAAGGCCCGGCCGGCAAGGAAGGCCCGGCCGGCAAGGTCACCTGTCAGGTCAAGCAGAAGGGCAAGAAGGTCAAGGTCACCTGCACCGTGAAGTCGACAAGCGCCAGGTCCTCGAGCCTGCATTGGAGCCTCACGCGCCACGGCCGTGCCTACCGTCGCGGCACCGTCGGCCACGGCCGCCTCGACCTCGGCCAGCTGTCCCCCGGCCACTATCAGCTCCACCTCAACGGCCAGAAAGCAGCGACCAGCATCGTTATCGGCTAGCCGGCGACAGAGACAGCACCGGGGGCGCGCCAATAGCGCCCCCGGTTGTCCACCATCCGACTCGAATAACCACCAGGGAGAGCAGATGTCGCACCTTAGAGAAAACCGCAGGGAAACCGAAATGACTTGCTCCTGTCTATCGCTTTTGCGTGCGCTGAGGACGTGTCCCCGGTTCGCCGTCCTGTGCGGAGCTCTTCTCGTCCTCCTTGCGGCCTTCGCCAATGTTCCCTCTGCTCAAGCGGCGCTTGCGACCGTCGTGACCGGGCCGAACACTCCTGCTCCCGAAGGCAAGCTCCAGCTCTTCGGTTATGTTGGCCCCGAAGGCTCCCCGGTCACCGGTTGCAAGTTCGTTTACGGCCCCGAACCGGGCAGCTATCCCTCCGCAGCTCCCTGTGCCAATCATCCCGGCGACGAGATTCAGGCTCTTGGTGTCGCGGCGATCGGCGGCCAGTTCAGGCTCTCCTTCAAAGGTCAGGAAACGGCAGACCTCCCCTATAACGCCACCGCCGCCGAAGTCCAGAGCGCGCTTCGCGCGCTCCCGCTGATCGGCGCTACCGGTGTCTCGGTAAAGCGCGTCGTAGATATTCCCGATTATCACCGTTACTGGGTCACTTTTGAAGGTCCGCTCGCCGACACCGAAGCCGGGGAACTATCCGGTAAAAGCGGCACGGAACCCCTCATTTTCGGCAAAGAACAGTCATCCAGCTATGCGCTCTTGGTCGAAACGCTCATGCCCGGTGGGCTTGGAAAACCCAGCGAAGTCACCGCCAGCCTTTCCGGTCTTACCCCCGGCGCGACCTACCATTATCGTCTCCTCGCCGAAAACGGCTCCGGTAAGACCGAAAGCCCCGACGCGGTCTTCGGGGCGGCCGAAGAACCTTCCACCGCTCCCTGTCCTAACCAGGGCGCTCTCGGTGTCGGTCAGCTCCCCGAATGTCGCGCTTGGGAGATGGTCTCCCCACCGGACAAGAATGGCGGGGACGTACTCAAATACAGCGATGACACGCCGATCGCGGCTGACGGGTCCGCCGCCAGCTTCGCGTCGCCCTCCCCGTTCGTCGATGCTTCAGGTGCCGGTATTGACTCAGAGTATGAGAGCATTCGCACCGCGGCGGGCTGGCAGACCCACGGCATTTTCCCCCGACAGCCGCCCGGCACGTTCGAGCAGGCAGTCGAAGGGCTGCAGCCCCATTACATGGGAGCATTTTCCAGCGATCTCAACAAGGGCATTTTCTTCGCTGTCCGCCCGCTCGATAAATCGGACCCGAATGTCGAAGCCGTCGTCAACCTCTACCTGCGCAATGACTTGCGTACCCCCGGTGAAGGCAGCTACCGTCTGCTCACCGGATGTTCCCTGTGCGCCGAAACAGGGCATCCCCTCAACGGCTACAACGGGTTGCAGGCGCCCTGGGTCGTCGCGGCGTCCTCGGACTACAAGCACGTCATCTTCGAGTCCCCTTTGAACTTGGTGAAGCCGGCCAACTCGGCGGCCGCCAAGCTCTACGAAAGCGAAGAAGGGACGGTACGTCTAGTCGGCATCCTACCCAACGGCACCGCGGCGTCCGAATCGACGGCTGCGGGTCCTCACACTCCAAACATTGACCCCCTGCATGTTGCTGACACCGTCTCCAGCGATGGCTCCAAGATCGTCTGGACCGATGGCACGAATGTTTACCTGCGCGTCAACCACGAAACGACGATCCAGTTGAACGAATCGGAGCTGTTCCCGTCCGAAGGTAACGGCACCGCCCACTTCCAGGACGCCACCCCCAACGGCTCCAAGGTCTTCTTCACAGACAGCACGCGCCTTAGCGAAGACGCGCCCAAAGGCGGCGGCCTCTACGTCTATGACACCACCAAGCCGGCCTCCGACCCCCACAACCTCAGCTTCGTAGCCGCCACGAGTGGCCCTGTCCTCGATATCAGCGCGACAGGCGACACCGTCTACTTCGAAGCTAGCAACTCGCGCCTCTGGGTCTGGCACAACGGCGAAGTTCGCCACATCGGCTCGTTTAGGCAGGCTGGGGAAACTCGGTCCCCGGTTTCGGTAGACGGACGACTGCTCTTCGAAGATCAGGTTCAGCCACACCTCCTTCAGAACCAGTACCCCGGCTATTGTCCGATAAGGGGTCTGGTGCCTATATGCACGCAGTTCTACACCTACGATCCAGTCACCGAAGCGCTTCAGTGTGTCTCCTGCTCGCCCGCCGGCGAAGGCTTGCAGTTTGCCACGCCAGAGATCGAACACAGCGAAGTAGGCGGCGGCGCCAACGTCAATCGGAACAATCATCCGATTTCCGCCGACGGGCGGCACGTCTTCTTTGCCACAAACGTTTCCCTGGTCCCCGAAGACACCAATGGTGTCACCGATACCTACACGTTTGACACCGCTACCTCACGGGTCAGCCTGCTCTCCAGCGGCACCGATTCATCTCCTTCTTTTTTCATGGAGGCAACTCCGGATGGTTCGAACGCTCTCTTTACCACTCGTCAGCGTCTCTCCGGTTGGGACACCGACACCAACACCGATCTTTATGACGCCCGCGTTAACGGCGGCCTCCCCGAGCCTCCGCCCAAAACGAGCCCGTGCCAGGGCGAAATCTGTGCGCTCTCCGCGCTTCAGTCCCCTATCGGCGAGTCGAGTGCCAGTGAAAGCTTCCAGGGTCAGGGCAACCCGCAACCCGCCTGTCCCCGCGGGTCTCATCTGGCCGGCAGTGGCGCTCAGGCCCACTGCGTCAAACCGAAACCTCTGAAACGAAAACACCTGAAAGCGAAACCCCACAAGAAGCGCCGTCACCACACCAAGCGTGGAGGCCACAAATGATCCGTCGCCACGACCCCCGACCGACCGTCATCTCTGGTCAGCGTGCGTTGAGGACGCCGGGACTAGCCCTCGTGTGCGGAGCCCTGGTCGCGCTCTCATCCCTTATTACGGCCGTCTCGGCGCAAGCGGCGATCGGACCCAAGTGGCGGATCGACTCGATCACGAACACGACGGCTGCGCCCGGATCGGAAGTCACTTTCTTCGTTCAGCCCACAAACGTCGGCGACGAAGCTATCCCGCGGGGCGGTCCGGGCGGCAATATAGAAAACTGCGTTCCCGGCGCCCCGGCTCCCGCACAACCCGCTAAGTGCATAACCGTGATCGGGCACTTTCCGCCGGGGCTCAGACCGCTCAACGGTCAGTTTCCGTCTAGTCGCTCCGGCAAGTGCGCCGCACCCGTCGGCGCGACGCTCACCTGCTCGGACTCGGGATCGGAAAAGGTGATCCCCCCATGGTCGACTGTAGGGGTGTTCTTTACCGTGAAGGTTGGAAAAGAAGCCGCCGGCACCTTGACCAGCGCCTTCGAAGTCAGCGGCGGTGAAGCGGGCAGCGCGTTCACCGTCGATCCTACGCTGATCACCAATACCCCGCCCCAGTTCGGCATCGATGCCTTCGATGCCATTGCCGCCGCCGATCCCTCGGGAAGGGTACTCACCAAGGCTGGAGCCCATCCTTATTCGGTCACGACCTGGGTCGATTACGCTACGCACACGGAAACGCCGACTGGGATCTTCGGCCCGTCTTACCCGGTCGAACCCCTTCGTGATACTGTCGTCGATCTGCCGCCGGGCTTCACGGGCAACCCCGCGATCGCCGCGCGCTGCACCTCGGGGGAGCTCGCCGGCACCCAGTCGGTCCTCCTATATGACTCGACTTGCCCTCCGGAGTCACAGGTGGGAACGGTGCGTCTAAAGTTCGACGTAGGCGGTCGACCCGCCTTGAACGTTCCCATTCCGCTCTTTAACATGGCGCCGCCGCCGGGCTTCGCCGCCCGCTTCGGTTTCAACATCCTCAATACGTTGGTCGTTCTTGACGCCCGTGTGCATCAGGAGGCGGACGGTTCGTGGACGGTCGCAGTGACATCGTCTCAGATCTCCGAGGGGCTCGGCGTACCGGGCGTCGAGATCGAATTCTGGGGTAACCCGGCCAGCCCCGAACACTTATACGAACGTGCCTGTCCGGGTGAAGAAGCGCCGGCGATCAGCGGGCACTACTGCTCTAGTAAAGCCGCCGAAGAAGCGTTCCTGCGTATGCCGACCGCGTGCACCCAGGCGGGCAAGGGGTTGCCTTGGTCGGTTCATGTTGACTCCTGGTGGAATCCCGGTGCGACTCTTGCTGGTGGTTATCCCGATTTGTCTGATCCTGCTTGGAGGTCGCGGTCGATTGAATCTCATCAGGCGCCGGGTTATCCGTTGTCGCCCGAACCCTCGATCTTCCCTGCGGGTTATTCCGGTCCGACTGTTTGGGGTGCTCCGGCTGGAGTCGAAGAATGCTCCAGTGTCCCGTTTGAACCTTCGATCAAGGTGCAGCCGAGTACCCCGGCGGCCGATAGTCCTTCGGGTCTTTCTTTCCAGATCCATATGCCGCAGTTGGGCCTCACTGAACCGGGCGCGGTCTCTGAATCGGATTTGAGGGCTGCGAGTGTGAAGTTGCCGGTGGGCCTCAGAGTCAACCCGTCTGCCGCTAACGGTCACCTCGCCTGCTCTGCTGTCCAGATCGGCCTGGAGAGCGCTCCTGGCCACAGTCCCGCCGTTTTTTCGGGTGCTCCTCAGAGTTGTCCTGACGCCGCGAAGGTTGGTGCTGTTACGGTGGAATCGCCGTTGTTGAGCGAAGAAGGATCCGCGGCTGAGCGTCCTCTGCACGGCAGTCTCTATCTCGCTGCTCAGGGCGAAAACCCCTTCGGTTCGCTGCTCGCTCTGTACTTGGTGGTCGAAGATCCCGCTTCGGGCACGATCCTCAAGCTGGCGGGCAGGGTCAATGCGGACCCGAGCACCGGCCAGTTGGAAACGGTGTTTGATGACAATCCGCAGATCCCGTTCTCGACTCTTCGCGTCGAACTTTACTCTGGGCCCCGTGCTGCGCTGCGTACTCCGTCGGCGTGCGGTAGCTATGAAACCGAGGTCACGCTGACCCCGTGGTCGGGCAATCCGCCGCTGAGGCTCGCCGAACCGTTCGGGGTGAGCGGTGGTCCGGGTGGCGCCTGTCCCTCCGGTGCTTTTGCTCCTAAGTTGAGCGCTGGCACGCAGAATCCTCTCGCGGGGTCTTTCAGTCCGTTCAGCTTCGGTATCGGCCGTGAAGACGGCACCCAGGAACTGGCCGGTCTCACCGCTGTCCTGCCGGAGGGTCTGACGGGCAAGATAGCCGGTATCCCGTATTGTCCCGATGCTACCCTTGCGGCGATCTCCGGAACCGAAGGGACTGGTGCTGCTGAGGAAGCTCACCCCAGTTGTCCGGCGGCGAGTCTGGTGGGGACCGTCACTGTTGCAGCCGGCGCTGGGCCGGACCCTGTTTATGTTTCTTCTGGTCGCGCTTATTTGGCGGGCCCGTATAAGGGTGCGCCGTTTTCGTTGGCGGTGGTGGCGCCGGCGGTAGCCGGCCCGTTCGATCTCGGCTCGGTGGTGGTGCGAAACGCCCTGCAGGTCAATCCCGAAACTGCTCAGATCACTGCTGTTAGCGATACGATTCCTTCGATCCTGCATGGCATCCCGTTGGATTTGCGTGATATTCGTGTCAACCTGGATCGTCCTGGTTTTACGTTGAACCCGACGAGTTGCGAACCGTTGACGATTGCCTCGAGGATGGTGTCCACACAGGGCGCGAGCGTGAGTCCTTCTGTGCGTTTCCAGGCCAGTGATTGTGGTGCGCTCGCTTTCAAACCGTCGTTTAAGGTTTCGACGTCTGGTAGGACGTCGCGTACGCAGGGAGCCAGTCTGCATGTGTTGCTTGCTTATCCGAATGCTGCGGTTGGTACTCAGGCGAACATTAAGAGTGTTTATGTGGAGCTTCCAAAGGCTCTTCCTTCGCGTACGTCCACGTTGAACCATGCTTGCCCGGATTCCGTGTTCAAGCAGGATCCGGCCGGTTGTCCTTCACAGTCGCGTGTCGGGTATGCGAAGGCGGTCACCCCGGTACTTCCGGTGCCGTTGGAAGGACCCGCGTACTTCGTGAGTCACGGTGGAGCGAAGTTCCCTGAACTGATCACTGTCCTGCAGGGTGACGGGGTCACTGTTGATCTGGCGGGTGAAACGTTCATAGACGAAAAGACCGGGATCACATCCTCAACGTTCAAGCAGGTCCCCGACGTGCCGGTAAGCACCTTTGAATTGAACCTGCCGCAGGGCCCGTTCTCCGCTCTGGGCGCGAACACGGATCTGTGTGCCGCGAACCTCGCGATGCCGACGACGTTCCACGCTCAGAACGGGGCGATGCTCTACCAGCGCACCCCGATCGAAGTGCAAGGCTGCCCGTACGCGCTACTGGTCCGCTCCCACACGATCAGGAACCACACGTTGACATTGAACGTCACGGTGCCCGGCAGCGGGACGCTCACAGCGCACGCCAAAGGTCTGGGTGCCCGCTCGAAGGCGTCGTCGTCTCGTACGACGCTTACCCTGAAGCTCCCGGAGACTCACGCGGGTGCGTTGCACACGAGGGTGCTGTTGAGCTTCACCCCTAGCAAGGGCAGGCAGCGCAAGATCCTGCGCAAGACCCTGACCGTGACGTTCGGCTAATGCGCTTGTTTTCCTTCTCGAGTTTACCGTGTGACGCGATGGGCGCTGTGAGCTCGGGGATGTGTCGTGCTGGTGTAGGGGTGGCGAGGTGGGTCGGGGTGGCAGCGTTGCTGGTTGTGTTGGTTGTTATCGTGCCGGTCGTGGGTGCGCGCGCGGCGGCGCCTGGGGGCGTCCTGGATGGTCGTGCTTGGGAGTTGGTCTCTGCGTCGCAGAAGGATGGTGGTGAAGTCGGTGTGCCTGGCAGTGCGGCTGCTGGTGTGCTTCAGGCAGCCGTCGCGGGCGGTCTGTTGGCGTACGGGTCGAGTGCTTCTTTTGGGCAGGCTGAGGGGGCGGCGCCGGTCAGCCAGTATTTAGCTGTGCGCGGGAGCGAAGCTTGGAGTAGCGAGAATCTCACGCCGCCGCTGCTATCGGGCACGTATACGGGCGACCCTTATCAATTGTTCTCTGCTGATCTGTCGCGTGCGCTTCTGAGCAACGGTTGGAGTTGTCGCGCCGGTGAAGCGAGGTGCGCTGCCGCTAACCCGCCGTTGGGTCCTGGTGCTCCGGTCGGGTACCGCAATCTTTATCTGCGCGAAGGCGACTCTTACCGGCCGCTTCTAACCACGAGCGATGCGCCCACGCTATCGCTCGCGGCCCCCGATTTCCAGTTGGCTCTTGCGGGCGCGAGCACTGATCTGCGCCACGTCGTGTTCTCGACCTGTGCCGCGTTGACGGTCGATGCGAGCGAAGTGCCGGGTGGGGGAGGGGGCTGTGAATCGTCTTCGCCGAACTTGTATGAGTGGAGCGATGGGACGCTTGTCCTGATCAATCTCCTTGCGGGGGAAGGCCATGGTACTCCGGGTGCTCGTCTGGCCGCTCCGTCTGGGGCGATCTCTGCCGATGGGTCCCGCGTATATTTCACCGTGGGCGAAGGCGCTGCTCTGTATCTGCGCGAAGGATCCGCGGCGAGACTGGTTTCCGCGACCGGTGTCTTTCAGGTCGCCTCCGCGGACGGTCGTTTCGCGTTCTTGATCGATGCGGGCAAGCTGTTGCGCTATGACGCTCAGACCGCAAGTATCGGCACGCCGCTCGCCAGCGAAGTTCTGGGTGTGTTGGGGGCCTCCGAAGACGGCTCCTATGTCTATTACGAGACGCCGTCCGGTCTGTATCTCTGGAATGCTGGGGCGAGCACGCCGGTAGCGCTGCGCGCCGGCGCGGCTGATACCAGCGATTATCCGCCGGCTGTGGGTACCGCGCGGGTGACGGCAGACGGGGCTCATCTGGCGTTCCTTTCCTCGGCGCTTCTGGGCGGCTCGACCCAAACCGAGGTGTATGTCTACGAAGCTCTCGCTGGTCGTCTGATCTGCGTCTCCTGTGACCCCAAAGGCGCCCCGGTCGGCCCTTCGACGATCCCCGGCGCGATCTCTGTCGGCGAAGGCCCGGCCGCGTATAAGCCGCGCGCTCTCTCAAGCGACGGTAACCGTCTGTTCTTCGATTCTTCTGATTCGCTGGTCGGTGGGGATACCAACAACCGTCCCGATGTGTATGAGTGGGAGGCAAAAGGCGCGGGTTGCGGGGGTGTCGCCGGCTGCGTCGGCTTGATTTCGGGAGGCCGCGTCGGTGCCAGCACGTTTGTCGACGCTAGCGCTTCCGGCGAAGACGTCTTCTTTGCTACCGCTACCTCGCTGTTGCCCTTCGACTTCGAAGCCGAGGACGTCTATGATGCCCGTGCGGGTGGTGGTTTTCCCGAACCCTCGGCCGCTATCCCCTGCTATGGCGATGCGTGTCAGGGTCCTCCATCGGCTCCCGAAGAGCAGTCTCCGGGGACCGCGAGCTTCATCGGACCGGGCAACCCTGCACCCAGCTCTACTGAGCCGCCGCTGAAGAGCTCCCCAAAGCCGAAGTCCAGGAAGTCAAAGCACGTCAAACACCGCAAGAAGCGGATGCCGCGCCACCACGGAGGCCATAAGTGAGGACTCCTCGCCGTATCGGTGTTTTACTGGCCGTTAGCGTGGCCGCCGTCGTGGCGTTGGTCGTGCCGGTTCTGTTCTTTGTGCCCGTGGCGCAGGCTGCTTTTGGTTTTCAGGCGGGTAGCGCCGGTTTCGCCGCGTCGATCACCGAAGAAGGTGTTACGCCTGATAGTCACGCCGGTACGCATCCCTTCGCGATGGGCCTTAGTTTCGCTCTGAACAGGTCTAGCACGCTCAGCGAAGGTGATCTGCGCGACCTCGCTATCACTCTGCCCTCGGGTCTGCTTGCCAATCCGGCGGCTGTCGATGAATGCACCCAGGTTCAGTTTCATACTCCGCGCGTGTCTCCCTTTGAAGCGAGTCTCTCGGGTGAGAGCTGTCCCGACTCGAGCCAGGTCGGAGTCGCTACCGTCACCGCCGGTAGCACGAAGCGTACCTTCGGTGTTTATAACCTCGTCTCGCCGTTCGGTAGCGTCGAGACGATCGGGTTCTCACCGTTCGGTATCCCGATCGAGCTCGACGGTCAGATTCGTGAACCCGACTCCGCCCTGAAGTTCACGCTGGAAAACCTCTCTGAGGCGCTGAATATCTCTGCTGTGCAGATGACGATCTGGGGCACCCCCCTGGACCAGGGCCACGACGAACTGCGCGGTAACTGTCTAAACGAGACCGAACCTGCCTCTAGTTGGGGGAAGTGCGCTGCAAGCTCGAGTCTTTCTCCCACCCCGCAGTCCTATCTCACGTTGCCGAGCTCGTGTGGGGGACCGTTGCGTTTCGAAGCGACCGGTTCCTCCTGGCAGCAGCAGAATGTCGAAGTGAGTGCTCTCGCTGAAACCCCGGGCGGCCTGCAGGGGTGTGTGAAGCCGTTGTCGGTCATGAAGGTTCAGTTGCAAACCGAAAAGGCCGCGTCGGGCACCGGGCTGGTCTTCACGATCGATGTCAACGACGGGGGTGGGTTTCTCAACCCGGCGGGGATCGTGCGCTCCCCGATCCAAAGAGCGGTCGTCGCGCTGCCCGAAGGACTAACGGTGAATCCTTCGGTGGGCGCCGGTCTCGGTGTCTGCTCGACGGCTGATTTCGCTCGCGAAGCGGCCGCTACGCCCCCGGGATCGGGGTGTCCTAACGCGTCGAAGATCGGCGAAGTCTCGATCCAGGGTCTGCTCGGTCTGACCGAACCGGTGCAGGGCTCCCTGTTTTTGGCTAGACCCTACGAAAACCCCGACGGTGCTCTGATCGGCCTTTATATCGTGGCGTCCTCACCGCGGCGAGGGCTGTTCTTCCACGGCGCCGGAGAGCTTGTACCAGACCCTAGCACTGGTCGTCTGGTCGCGACCTTCGAAGGTCTGCCGCAAGTCCACTACACCCATTTCTCGCTCAGCCTCCGCGAAGGCCAGCGCGCGGTGATGGTCTCCCCACCGGCGTGCGGCGAATACGCCACGCAACTGGAACTGACGCCCTACTCGGACCCCTCGCTGCGTCTGCACGACAACTCGCCGCTGATCATCTCCCACGGCGAAGACGGCGGACCGTGCCCCGCGGACAGTGTGCGCCCATTCTCCCCAGCACTCCAAGGCGGCTCGCTCAACACTCAGGCCGGCGCGTACACCACCTTCCTATTGCACCTGACCCGCACCGACGCCGACCAAGAAATCACCTCCTACTCCGCGAGCCTGCCCCCCGGCCTACTCGGCAAGCTAGCCGGTGTACCCGAGTGCTCAGACACTCAGATCGAAGCGGCCAAGACCAATAGCGCCACCGCCGAGCTCGAACATTCAAGCTGTCCGCCAGCCAGCGAAATCGGACACACGATCACCGGTTACGGTGTCGGAGCGACCCTCGCCTACGCCCCAGGACGCCTCTACCTCGCCGGCCCCTACCACGGCGCGCCGCTCTCCGTTGTTGCTGTGGACTCCGCGCTGGTAGGACCGTTCGATCTCGGCGTGATCGTGGTGCGCTCCGCGATCCGTATCGACCCTCACACAGCCCAAGCCTCGATCGATTCCGCCGGCTCGGACCCGATCCCCCACATCATCGACGGCATCCCGTTGCACCTGCGTGACATCCGCGTCGTGATCGACCGTCCCGGATTCATCGTCAACCCGACCAGCTGCGATCCCCTGAACCTCACCTCGACCCTGACCGGCGCCGGCGCTGAACCATTCTCGAGCGTCCAGGACACCAGCGTCACCGTTCCCGAGCGCTTCCAAGTCTCCAACTGTGGAGCGCTCGGCTTCAAACCAAAGTTCTCCGTCTCAATCTCAGGCAAAGCATCACGCGCTAACGGCGTCAGCCTCAACGCGAAGCTCACCTACCCCCAAAACCAAGGCGAAGCGAACATCGCGAGAGTCAAGGTCGACCTACCACCAGGACTCCCCTCCAGGCTCACCACGCTACAACAAGCGTGCACCGCACAAACCTTCGAAACGAACCCCGCAGCATGCCCCCCAGCATCAAGAGTCGGGACCGCGACAGCCACCACACCCATACTCTCTCAAACACTCTCCGGACCAGTATTTTTCGTCTCCCACGGAGGCGAGGCATTCCCAGACCTCGTGATCGTACTACAAGGCGACAGCTTCACCATCAACCTCCTCGGAAGCACGTTCATCGACGAAAAGACCGGGATCACAAGCACCACGTTCCAAACCATCCCCGACGTACCAGTCGGCACCTTCGAAATCCACCTCCCCCAAGGCCCATACTCCGCGCTCGCCACAAACACCAACCCATGCAAAACAACGGACGGCCTAGCGATGCCAACCGAATTCAAAAGCCAGAACGGCATAGAAATCCACCAATCCACCCCAATCGAAGTGACCGGCTGCCCACTCGCGATACTCTCCCACACCCTCCACAACCGCAACCTGACCGTCAAGGTCTACGCCCCCTCAGCCGGCAAGCTGAAGGTCAGCGGCAGGGGCCTGGCGACTGCATCAGGGACTGTCAAGGGCGCAGGAACCCTCACCCTGACCGTCCACGTCAAGCGCGGCGGCAAGTTCAAGACGAAGCTGAACCTGACCTTCACCCCGTCCCGAGGTAAACGCCAGTCGACCTCCACCTCGCTCCGCGCCTGACTGCATATGACAATGCCAACACGGGCGTTAAGGTTGACCGCGGTGCCGGCGCTTGCGGTTTTCAGGGTGCGGCGGAGGGTGGCTGAGGGGCGCGGGTCGAACGCGCTGCTGCGGTGATCGCTCAGCGCCGCGACGCGCCGGGAGCGTGGAGGCGGTCGAGCGGGAGGGTCGGCGAGGCCGAGGCGGAGCTGGTCGACGTCGAGCGGGTGCTCGCGCGGGCGTATGAGGACGGGGGCGATGGCGAGCGGCTGCGGCGCGAGCGCGAGCGAGTCAAGCAGCGGCTGCGGCGGCTGCGGTATGCGCCGTGCGGGACTCGAACCCGCCCCGCCGGATTAAAAGTCCGGAGCTCTACCCGATGAGCTAACGGCGCGCGAGCCAGTCAGTCTGGCAGATGACGGCTCGGCTCGCGGTCCGCGGGTGCTCGACTCGCGGGCGCGGTCGGGAAGGCTTCAGTGCTGCTCGAACGGCTGTCGTGGGGCGGCTCAGCGCAGCCCCAGCGTGTCGAGCTGCTCGGCCGTCGGTGCCTCGCCGGCGGCGACGCGCAGCAGCTCGTCGATGCGCGTGAGCTTCACGCGCGGGCGGCCGTGGCGCTCGCCCAGGGACTGCTCGTGGCGGTCGATCTCAGACCAGCCTTCGTAGGTCACGAGCGAGGGGTGGCGGGCGCGCAGCAGCGCCTCGACCTTGTCGGGGTCTGGGTCGGCCGGGTGCAGATGGCGGTTAGCCGCCAGGTCCTCCAGCAGGGCGTCTACGGTCTGCTGGGCGTCCTTCTTGTTGGTTCCGATCACGCCGGAGGGCCCGCGCTTGATCCAGCCGACGGCGTACTCGCCGATGCGCACGTTCCCACCCTCGCCGGTGCGGGCATCGCCGTCATTGGCCACGCGCGCGTCGCCGTCATTGCCGGTGCGGGCCTCGCCGACCGCCTCGATCACGCGGCCGTCGACGTTGGGGATGGTCGCCGAGCGCGCGTCGAAGGGCACGCCGGGCAGGGCCACGCCGCGGTAGCCGATGGCGCGCAGGACCAGTCCCGTGTCGATCGCCTCCGTCTCGCCGGTGGGTAAAGCGCGCAGTGTTCCCGACTCGCTGGGCTCCAGTGCGTTTCGCCCCATCACGACGGTACGCACGCCATCATCCCCCCCCACCATTTCGATCGGTGAGAGCAGGAAGCGAAGGACGATGCGACGGCGCTTCCCCGCAGGTGCACGCGCGGCGTACTCGCGCAGGACGGCCACGTTGCGCTTGGCGGTGGGATCCATGTTCGGGTCCTCCACGGCCAGCGCGCGCTCCAGCTCCTCGGCGTCGACAATCACGTCCGCGTCGGCCAGCTCGCCCAGCTCCAGCAGCTCGGGATTGGTGAAAGCGGCCTGTGCGGGCCCGCGGCGACCGGCGACGACGATCTCCTCGATCTCACTCGCGTCGAGCGCGTGCAGCGCGTGGTCGGCGATGTCGGTGACGCGCAGCTCGTCGTGGGTGAGCGTCAGCATGCGCGCGACGTCGAGGGCGACGTTGCCGTTGCCGATCACGACCGCGCGCTTGCAGGAGAGGTCGAAGTCGTGCTCGGCGAAGTCGGGGTGGGCATTGTACCAGCCGACGAAGTCGGTGGCCGCGTGTGAGCCGGCGAGGTTCTCGCCCGGGATGCCGAGCGGGCGGTCGCCCGGGGAGCCGGTCGCGTAGACGATCGCGTGGTAGCGCTCGGCCAGCTCGTCGCGGGAGATGTCCTTGCCCAGCTCGACGCCGCCGAAGAAGCGAAAGCGTGGATGCGAGGCGGTCTTCTCGTAGATGCGGGTGACCGACTTGATCTTCGGATGGTCGGGCGCGACCCCCGAGCGGACGAGCCCCCACGGCGTCGGTAGACGCTCGATCATGTCGACCTCGAGGGATTGCGCCCCGTCCTTCAGCAGGTGGCCGGCGGTGTAGAAGCCGGCGGGCCCGGAGCCGACGATGGCGATTCGGATCGGTGTCATGAGTGCGTTCTAGCGCCCCGCGTGCAAGGGCAAGGTGAAGCGTCATGGGCGCGGCCCGACTCGAACGGGCGACCCCCTCGGTGTAAACGAGGTGCTCTGGCCAGCTGAGCTACGCGCCCCGGGGGAGCTTAAGGCTAGCCTGGAACCCGTGGGAGTGACGCTTGGGGCGATGCGCAGGACGCGGAAGAGCACCAGAGTGGTGCTCGCAGTGGCCGTGCCGGTGGTCCTCGTGGCGCTCGCCCAAATCGTCCTTCCGCCGCTCGCCGCACGAATCGCACGCGATCGGATGAAGGCCTACGGCGACATCCGCAGCGTGAGCGTAAGCGCCTGGCCGGCGGTGGAGCTGCTGTGGGGCAAAGCCGACTCCGCCACCGCGCTCGCAAGCAACCTCAACCTCACCACCGCCCAGATGACGAAGCTCGCGTGGGAAGCGCGCGGGATCCACGATCTCGACCTCTCCGTCGACACGCTCGACCTGAAGGTCCCAGGCGTTCCAAACGACGTCCTCCTGCGCAACGTGAGGACGCAAAAGCGAGGAAGCTCGATGCAAGTGAGCGCCACCCTCACCCAGAGCGACCTGGCGGCGAGCGTGCCGAGCGGCTTCACCGTGCAGCCGGTGGCGAGCGGAGGGGGCCAGGTCGAGGTCCACGCAACCGGTGGCCTGTTCGGCCTGCAGGCATCTATCGACGCCCTCGTGAGGCCCCTCGACGGGCGGCTCATAGCCGAACCGCACGGCCTTCCACTGTCGGGCATCGCGACTGTGACGCTCTTCTCCGACCCCCACCTGAAGGTGGAATGGGTGGGCCTGACGGTGACGCGAAGGCAACCGCTGGCCTACGGGCTGACGCTGCGGGCCAGCCTGCGCTGAGGGGCGGCTCGGGCTCCGCCGGGGCGCTCCCGCACGGTCATCGGCAGGCCATCCTTAGGGCTGATAGTCGGCATCTGGCGGAACGCCATCGCGAAGTCCGCGGGGAGCTCGAGCGTGAAGCGGCTCGCGATCATGGTGGCGATCGTGCGCACCTCGAGCTGCCCAAAGCGCATCCCGATGCACGTCCTCGACCCGCCCCCGAAGGGTATGTACGCGCCCTTCGGGATGCTCCCCCTAGCCTCTGGCGAGAAGCGCTCGGGGCGGAAGGCCTCGGGCTCGGGAAAGACGTCGGGGAGGTGGTGGGAGGCCCACGAGCAGTAGTTGACGTAGGCGTTGGCGGGCACGGAGTGCCCTTCGAACTCGAACGACGCGACCGACTTGCGCGGCCCGATCCAGGCGGGGGGATACTTGCGCAGCGTCTCCTCCAGCGTCAGCTCGAGCTGCGCCAGCTCGCCGCTCATCAGCTGCTCGGCGGTGGGCGTACCACCGATAGTCGATCGACGGGATCGATGCCGATCGGAGATCGACGGGATCTCCGATCGGCCAGCCAGCATGAGCTCGCGCTGCTCGGCGACGAGCGCGTCGGCCAGGTGCGGGTGGCGGGCCAGCTCGTAGAACATGAAGCTGACGGTCGAGGTGGTCGTGTCGTGCCCGGCGAACAGCAGCGTCATCATCTCGTCGCGGATCTGCGTGTCGGTGAGCGTCTCGCCGGCGTCGTCCTGAGCGTCGAGCAGCAGGCTGAGCACGTCCTCGCCGCGCTCTCCAGTGGCGCGCCGGCGGGTGATCTCGCCGTAGAGCATGCGGTTGAGCTTCTTGGAGGCCTCCTGCAGCTGCGCCCACGGAGTGCGGGGCCCGCGCAGGAAGCGGTACTGATAGCCGGAGGCGTAGAAGTGGAGGGCCTGCTCGAACAGAGCGGCCGCGTCGATCTCGCTCGCAGTGTCGCCGTCGGGGTCGATGCCGAAGAGAGCGCGCATCGCGATGCGCGTGGCGAGGTGGCGGGTCCAGGAGTAGAGGTCGATGCGCTGGTTCGGCTGCCAGCGGTCAAGGGCACGCTCGGTCTCCTCGAGCATGGTGTCGATCGAGGCGGCGATCCGCTCGCGGTGAAAGGCGGGCAGCATGATCTGGCGCGAGCGCTTGTGGTAGGGGTCGTCGGTGGTCAGGAGGCCGTCGCCGAGCAGAGCGATCAGGTCGCGGAAGTGCGATTCGCGCCAGGTGAAGTTGGCGGCGTGGGAGACGGTCATGTAGTGGTTGGCGGC
This sequence comes from Solirubrobacteraceae bacterium, assembly GCA_035938935.1. Classification (GTDB taxonomy): domain Bacteria; phylum Actinomycetota; class Thermoleophilia; order Solirubrobacterales; family Solirubrobacteraceae; genus Palsa-744. The sequence goes on along the minus strand of DASZGH010000080.1, from coordinate 19,697 downwards.
GGGCCCGAGCATGAAGACGACGTTGGAGTGCAGGATGCGCAGGGTGAAGATCGGCCCGTAGCGCTCGTAGCCCTCGAGCAGGAGGGGCAGCGGCTCGTCGATGAAGCGCTTGGTGCGGGTCAGGGAGAAGCCGGTGTCGCCCGGGGGATAGGGAACGGTGGCGGCACGCTCGTCGGCCAGGTCCTGCAGCAGGATGCGGAAGGGGTTTTCGTGGCGCAGGCGCGGCGGGGCGAGCGTGGGCAGGGAGGCGAGCTCGGGCATGGGGCAAGGGTAGCCTTTTCGCAGGCGGTTGGCTGGCTGGCCAGCTTGGGGGTTGTCGGGGGCCAAGCATCCGACGGGCCGCCGGGTCCGACGGACAGCCATCGGGGCGGCCGGCGCCTGCCGACAAGCCCCGGCTGCGTGGCCCGCCGCGCTGCGATACCCTGGGCTGGCGTGCGGTCCGTGGGGCCGGGCGCTTACGCGGGGGCGTAGCTCAGTTGGTTAGAGCGCTGCCCTGTCACGGCAGAGGTCGCGGGTTCGAGTCCCGTCGCTCCCGTCGAAGTCCCTGCAAATAGTGATTTGGAGGGTTGAACCCACGACTGTCACCCGCAGCAGCGAAAGGCTTCTGGCGTGCGGTGGCGAGTTCGAGCGGCTCTAGTGTGTGGGAGCGGTTGCATGTTGGTCCGCGTAGATCGTCGTCGGGATCCCTGGGCCTATACGAGCGGCCAGCCAGTCGATGCTCGCGGTGTCCAGGCGGACGCAGCCGTGTGAGGCGGCGGTGCCCAGCGCTCCTCCAAGGTTGTTGCGTCCGTGCAGCGCGATCTGGCCCGGACCACCTTCGAATTCCTGCAACGCGTTCGAACGAGCGCTGAGAGCCAACGCGAACGGGCCACCGGGATGGCCGGCGGCCATCTGCAGCGTCTCCTCGACGAAGAACCGGCCAGTTGGCGTCGGCGTCGAGGGCTTTCCCACCACCGCTTGAAAAGCTCTTACGACGTGACCATGGCGGTAGACGCTCACACGGCGACCCGCAAGGTCGACCACGATATGCCAGTCCGTCACAAGCCTGCGAGTACCCTGAGCAGCGATCCAGCCGGTCGAGCCATTGGGACGCCCGGGGAGCATTACCTTCAACCATCGCATCCCACCAGGACTCGTTGAGTGTCCAATCACAGGCAGGGTGGTCTGCTCGCCGGTGATCGGCCTACGAGCAGCCACGAGCGCAACCTGGGGGAATTGGGCTTCCGGCTCTCGGTGCACACCGTGCGTTGTGAGCAGGACCGCGAGCTGCTGAGTCGCCTGCACGTGAGCTCGGATGCCGGCACCAGCCGCCGAGCCGGCTGTGACGCTGATCAGGAACGTCGTAGCCAGTCCGACGATTAGTCGTTGCCCGAGCCGGTGGTGCCTCAGGACCGCGCGCCACGAGCTCAGAACCGCGCTCTGCAAGAGAGGCCGGGAGGTAAGTGATGGGATGATCGTGGTGTCCATTGGAGCTAGGCGTCTGGGCGACCTCTGAGTCGCCCTGACTTGCCGAGCGTCGCTCAGCCGGTGAACGAGCCCGGCTGGTGGGGGAGCGCCGGCCGTGCGGGCGAGCGTCGCTTGGGTGCTCGCCGCGAACTGTGGTGGCGATGATGGTGGCGCGAGGAGAGGCGATGCCCGTGCTTCCCGGTGGTCCTGGGTCCAGTCGGTGACCGGGGGGTCGTCGTGCCGGTGCTTCCACCTGAGCCCGTGGTCGATCCTCCGCTCGTGGTCGTTTCCAGGCCACCTCCGCTGCCGCTGACGCTGGAGGCGCAGGTGGACGTGGTGATGGTGTTGGTGTCCATGGTCACCGCGCCGGTCTGCGCCAGTAGCCTGCCGTGGATCGTGGCGGCCGTAGTAGCGGCGATGCTCGCCGAGGCCATGATGGTGCCGACGAAATGCGTGCCTGTCCCAAGCGTCGCTGAGGAGCCGACCTGCCAGAAGACGTTGCACGCCTGCGCGCCACCTGCGAGCAGGACCGTGGTGCTCGAGCCGGTGATTAGCGTGGAGCCGATCTGGAAGATGAACACCGCATTGGGATCACCCTGAGCGTCGAGAGTGACGCTCCCCGATGAAAGCAGCAACGAGCTGCTGGCGGTGCGAACGCCAGGCAAGAAGGTCTGACCGGCGAGATCTGTCCCGGCTGAGCCGTTGCTTGGACGGGACGCAGCGTTGTTGTAGGCAGTGGTCAGGGCGTTCTTGGCCCCGATCGCTACCGCATCGTCGACGTGTGTCTGCCCGAGTACGTGCGGAGCGCCGGTAACCGATGAGCCGGGGCTCAGGCCCAAGTCGCCGAACATCGTGGTGGGCCCGGTGTTGGTGACCGTTTCTCCGCCCAACACCGAGAAACTGGCGGCCGATCCCAAGCCCACGGTGGCGGTGGCGCCCATAGCGCTGCCCGCAAAGAGGAGGGTGGATAGCAACCCGAGCAAGAGAAGTCCTGCTCGAAACATCTTGGCGCCGGCCCTACCGACAGGACGCTGGCTTACTGCGAGAGAGTCGCTGAAAAGCAACTCTTGCTTCTGTGGGACGCCACGGTTCATGGGCGTCTCCTCACTGCGGTCTCAATCACCGCGATAGACGGGGATGGCTCCCCCGGTCTCTTCGACCTGTTATGTGCCCCGACAGTTCGCTGTCTTAGCCTTAGCCGAAGCTGAGCAACTCAACATATATATATACATAACAATCCCGATCGCCAGCCGCGAGTCGCGGCTTGGTGGCGTATCGCCCGCCACTGGTACGGTGGAGAGGTCCATCGCGCGCTGAACAGGCGGCGATCGTGCGCTCGCCGGGTCCTTCCTGACCTCTCTGCCTCGCGATCGCAGCCCTTGAGAGGCTCGTGAGGAGCGCCCGTGAATGCCGTAGCCGCAGGGTCTGACCGCAGGTCTCCTCGCTGGTCTTCGGAGCGCACGCCGAAGCGCTCGGAGGCCGCGATGCTTTCTCGACCGGCGGGAGCGCCTCTGCATGTCGCGATGCTTGCCCCGCCCTGGATCTCGGTACCCCCGCCGGGGTACGGAGGTGTGGAGTCGGTGGTCGGCGTGCTCACGGAGGCGCTCGTCCGGCGAGGGCACGCGGTAACGCTCTTCTGTGCCCCAGGGTCTGTGTCGAGTGCGCGCGTGGTGACCCTGCTCGATGAGTCCCACCCCGATGAGATCGAGCGGTCGCTGTATGAGGTCGATCATGTCGCGCGGGCGTTCGAGGAGATCGATCTCGCCGCCTACGATCGGCGCTTTGACGTGGTTCACGACCACTGCGGTTTCACAGCGCTCGCGATGGCCGACCGCATCGACACGCCGCTCGTGCATACCCTGCACGGGCAGTTCACCACCAGCACCGCGGCTTTCTATGCCCGCCATGGCCACAAGGCTGCGCTCGTGGGCATCAGCCGGGCGCAACTCGCGTCGGGGCCTGCGGGCCTGGAAACTGTGGGTTCAATCCCCAACCCCATCGACGTGCGGGCGTGGCCGTTGCGCGAGCGCAAGGACGACTACCTGCTGTGGATCGGACGGATGACCGCTGAGAAGGGTCCCCACCGCGCGATCGCCGCCGCCCGCAGCGCGGGCGTGCCCCTCGTCTTGGCGGGCGTCATCCAGCCCGGCCAGCAAGCGTTCTTCGACCGCGAGGTGGCGCCACACCTCGACGGCGAGCGCGTGCGCTTCGTGGGGGAGGTTGGTGGCACGGTCAAGCGCTCGCTGTTCGCGGGTGCCCGCGCGCTGCTCATGCCGATCCGTTGGGAGGAGCCCTTCGGGATGGTGATGGTCGAGGCGCTGGCCTGCGGAACCCCTGTGATCGCCTTCCCCGAGGGCGCCGCTCGCGAGCTCGTCCTCGACGGGCAGACCGGCTTTCTCGTCGAGGACGAGCAGGCGATGGGCGCGGCGGTCGGTCAGCTTTCCCGCATCGCCGCGCGGGACTGTCGCGCCTGGGTCGCCGCGCACTGCGATGTCGATGTGGTTGCCGCTGCCTATGAGTCGGCCTACCGGTCGGTGGCACATCAGCCGGTAGGGACCCTCGCGCTTGTCTGAGCGCACCCAGAGCGTCCTGGACGGCAGCACCTTCGTCGTCGGCGACCGCCTTGGGGACGTGCGGGGCGAGGCGGGTCGCGAGCACGGCTTCTACTGCGAGGACACCCGCTTCCTCTCGCGCTGGGTGTTGCACGCGGGCGAGGCGCCGCTGGAGCTGCTCGGCCTCGACCAGAGCGCGCACTTTGCCGCTCAGTTCTTCCTGACTCCCCGCGTGGGGCCGGACGAGGAGGCGCCGTGCTCGATCATGCGCCGGCGGCTCATCGACCACGTGTGGATGGAGGAGGTCTCGGTGACCAATCACCGTCATGAGAGCAGCGAGGTGCGGGTGGTGTTGGAGGTAGCCGCCGACTTCGCCGATCTGTTCGAGGTCAAGGACGGCGCGGTGGCCGAACGGGAGGTGAGCTGCCGCCACGACGATCGAACCCTCACATTCCTCTACGAGCGCGCCGGCTTCCGGCGCTCGGTCACGATCTCCGCCAGCAACCCGGCGGCAGTGACCCGCGAGGGCTTCGCTTACTCGTTGCGGCTCGCGCCCGGCGAGCGTTGGTCTACGACCTTCACCGCTACCCCTCTCGCCGCACAGCCGGGGGTCGCGTTTGCCAAGCGCGAGCCGCGGGGCGCCCTGGCGCAATTGAGTGCATCCAAGTCGGCCGAGCTCGAGCAGTGGCTGGCGCGGGCGCCGGTGTTGCAGACACAGGACACGGCACTGGCGCACACCTACCGCGCCAGCCTCAGCGATCTCGCCGCGCTGCGACTGCATCCCGATCTCTTGGAGGGTGCAACCCTCCCGGCGGCTGGGCTGCCGTGGTTCATGGCGCTCTTCGGCCGCGACAGCCTGATCACGAGCTTCCAGGCGCTGCCTTACCTGCCCGAGCTGGCCGCCACCACCCTACGCGTGCTCGCGGCCCGCCAGGCGCAGGAGCGTGACGACTTCCACGAACAGGAGCCCGGCAAGATCCTGCACGAGCTGCGCTTCGGCGAGCTCACCGCGCGTGGGGAGCGCCCCCACTCCCCGTACTTCGGGACCGCCGACGCTACGCCTCTGTTCCTCATCCTCCTCGACGAGTACCACCATTGGTCGGGCGACGATGAGCTCGTTCGCACGCTCGAGCCCCATGCTCGTGCCGCGCTGGCCTGGATCGAGGACAGCGGGGACGCCGACGGCGACGGGTACGTCGAGTACGCGTGCCGCAACCCGGCCACCGGACTGGCCAACCAGTGCTGGAAGGACAGCTGGAACGCCATCCAGTTCGCCGACGGCACGCTTGCCCGGGGACCGATCGCGACTTGCGAGATCCAGGGCTACGTGTACGACGCTCGGCGCCGCTCGGCCCGCCTGGCCCGCGAGGTGTGGGGCGACGAGGCGCTCGCCGAGCGCCTGGAGCGCCAAGCCGCTCACCTACGCGGGTGCTTCCAGCGCGACTTCTGGATGCCTGAGCGCGGCTGCCACGCACTGGCGCTGGACGGCGAGAAGCGCCAGGTCGACAGCCTGACATCCAACATCGGCCATCTACTGTGGTCGGGCCTACTGGACGAGGACGAGGCAGCCACGACCGCCGAGCGGCTGCTCGACGAGCAGCTCTACTCCGGCTGGGGGGTGCGGACCCTCGGTACCCGCGAGGCGGGCTACAACCCACTCGGCTACCACACAGGGACCGTCTGGCCCCACGAGAACTCGCTGATCGCCGCCGGCCTGGCGCGCTATGGCCACAACGAGGCGGCGCGCACCATCGCCGTCGCGATGCTACGCGCAGCGCCGTACTTCGAGCATCGCCTGCCCGAGGTCTTTGCGGGCTACCCCGCGTCGGTGACGTCGGTTCCGGTGGCATTCCCGACGGCCTCGCGCCCCCAGGCATGGGCGGCAGGGACCCCATTGCTGTTGCTGAGCACGCTGCTTGACCTTCATCCTGGGTGTATCGACGCGGAGATCGAGGTCCCGTGCGGCATCGGGCGAGTCGCGCTGCGCTCGCAGAGGGACTAGTGTGGGTCCTGTGGACGATGATGCCATCCGTGCCCTGGTGACGCGTTTGGCGCGTCCCCATATCTCCGGTGGCGAGGTGATCGAGCGCGCGGCGATCCTCGCCGAGGGCGCCGACTCGGCGGCGGTCATTGCGTGGATCACCGCCCACGCCGGGACACCCGAGGCGACGGTCGCGGCACCCTCCCGGCACGGCCTGCACGGCTCGCGGCTGGGTGACGGCGGCGGATCAGAATCCAGGACACCGCTTCGCTTCGTGCTGCCGGCCGGCGCGCTGGCCTGAACCCACGACGCTCTCGACGAAGAGCGGTAGCTGACCGCATGAGCATGGCCACGAGGACGAACACGCAGTCGCTCGCGCTTCACGCCGCCGACAGCCACGATCTGATCCGCGTGCACGGCGCGCGCGTCAACAACCTCAAGGACATCAGCGTCGAGATCCCCAAGCGCCGACTGACGGTGTTCACGGGCGTCTCCGGCTCGGGCAAGAGCTCGTTGGCGTTCGGCACGATCGCCGCTGAGTCCCAGCGGCTGATCAACGAGACCTACAGCGCCTTCGTGCAGGGTTTCATGCCGACGCTGGCGCGGCCTGAGGTCGATGTGCTCGAAGGGCTGACGAGCGCGATCATCGTTGACCAGGAGCGGATGGGCGCCGACGCTCGCTCCACGGTCGGCACCGCCACCGACTCGGGTGCGATGCTGCGCATCCTCTTCAGCCGGCTCGGCAAGCCGCACATCGGCTCGCCCCAGGCGTTCTCCTTCAACGTCGCCTCGATCTCGGGCGCCGGGGCGGTCACGTTCGAACGCGCCGGCCGTGCGACGAAAGAGAAGCGGAGCTTCAGCATCCTCGGCGGCATGTGCCCGCGCTGTGAGGGCCGGGGCACCGTGTCCGACATCGACCTCACGCAGCTGTACGACGAGGGCAAGTCGCTCAAAGAGGGCGCCCTCACGATCCCCGGCTACAGCATGGACGGCTGGTATGGCCGAATCTTCCTGGGCTGTGGATTCTTCGATCCTGACAAGCCCGTCAAGAAGTTCACCAAGAAGGAGCTCGACGCTCTCCTCCACAAGGAGCCGACCAAGATCAAGGTCGACGGCGTCAACCTCACCTACGAGGGCCTGATCCCGCGGATCCGGAAGTCGATGCTCTCCAAGGACCTCGACTCGTTGCAGCCCCACATCAGGGCCTTCGTGGAGCGAGCGGTCGCTTTTACCACCTGTTCCGAGTGCGACGGGACCCGGCTCAACGCGCAGGCCCGCTCCTCGAAGATCAAGGGGATCAACATCGCTGACGCCTGCGCGATGCAGATCAGCGATCTCGCCGTGTGGGTGAGCAAACTCGAGAACAAGTCGGTTGCGCCGCTGATCGAGGCGCTGGGCGCGACCCTCGACTCATTCGTGGACATCGGCCTGGGCTACCTCTCGCTCGAGCGGCCGTCGGGCACGCTCTCGGGCGGAGAGGCCCAGCGCGTCAAGATGATCCGCCACCTCGGCTCCTCGCTCACCGACGTCACCTACGTCTTCGACGAGCCGACGATCGGGCTCCACCCCCACGACATCGAGCGGATGAACGATCTGCTGCTGCAGCTGCGCGACAAGGGCAACACCGTGCTCGTCGTGGAGCACAAGCCGGAGGCGATCGCGATCGCAGAGCACGTCGTCGACCTCGGCCCTGGCGCTGGCACCGAGGGCGGCGAAGTGGTGTTCGAGGGCACCGTCGAGGGGCTACGCGCCAGCGGCACACTCACCGGACGCCACCTGGACGACCGCGCTGCCCTAAAGCCGTCGGTGCGGGCGCCGGAGGGGGTACTGGAGGTGCGCGGCGCCAGCACCCACAACCTGAAGGACGTTGACGTCGACATCCCGCTCGGTGTGCTGGTGGTCGTCACCGGAGTGGCGGGCTCGGGCAAGAGCTCGCTGATCGGCGGCTCGGTGTCCGATCGAGACGGGGTTGTTTCGATCGACCAGGCAGCGATCAAGGGCTCGCGGCGCAGCAACCCGGCGACGTACACGGGACTGCTCGACCCGATCCGCAAGGCGTTCGCGAAGGAGAACGGCGTCAAGCCGGCGCTGTTCAGCGCCAACTCCGAGGGCGCCTGCCCCAATTGCAACGGCGCCGGCGTGATCTACACCGACCTGGCGATTATGGCCGGCGTTGCCGCTCCCTGCGAGGTGTGCGAGGGAAGGCGCTTCCAGGCCGAGGTGCTCGAGTACAAGTTCGCCGGCAGGGACATCGGCGAGGTGCTCGCGATGGCTGTGACCGAGGCCAGGGAGTTCTTCGGCGCCGGCAAGGCGAAGACGCCGGCGGCGCACAAGATCCTCGACCGGCTCGCCGATGTCGGGCTCGGCTACCTCAGCCTCGGCCAGCCGCTCCCTACGCTGTCTGGCGGCGAGCGGCAGCGGCTCAAGTTGGCGACCCAGATGGCAGAGAAGGCCGACGTCTACGTCCTCGACGAGCCGACCGCCGGCCTGCACCTCGCCGACATCGAGCAGCTGCTCGGCCTGCTCGACCGGCTCGTGGACTCCGGCAAGTCGGTGATCGTCATCGCGCACCACCAGGCGGTCATGGCGCGCGCCGACTGGATCGTCGACCTCGGGCCCAGCGCCGGCCACGACGGCGGCCGGATCGTCTTTCAGGGCACACCCGCCGAGCTGGTCGCCGCGCGCTCCACCCTCACCGGCGAGCACCTCGCGGCCTACGTCGGCGCCTGAGCGAAGCTCTTGCGGACGCCGTCCCCTACTACTGCTGTCAGTTGCAGCTGTAGGAGCCCTTCGCCCCTACAGCAGCCCAACCTGGCGCAGGATCGCCACGGAGTCCGAGTAGACGTCCTTGCGCTTGACCTTCCCGTCCTCGAACGGAATCACGTCCATGCCCTCCCATTCGATCCGCTTGCCGGACGGCTCGGCCACGATCTCGCCGCGGCTGAGCGGCTTGACGTGGGTCGCCCTTGCCGTCCACTCCTGCACGACCAAGTCCTCGCGCACGTACAGCCTGCGTGTCTCGAACTCGATGTCGGGCCAGGACTCGAAGATGCGTGCGATGTGCGCGAGCGCCTGCTCGCCCTCGGCTCGCTCTCCCGCCGTGTGGTTCTCGAACACCATGTCCGGCGCGTGCATCGATCCGATCCGCTGAACGTCGTGGGCGTTCCAGGCGTCGTTGTACGCGGCGATCGTCTCGTGCAACTGACTTGGTGAGCTGCTCATGTCATGTCCATCGTACGCGCCCGCCCGAATCGCAGTTACAACTTGGCTACACGATCTCCACAGCTCGGCAACCTCGACGCGAAGGCACCCGAGTAGTACTGCATGCAACTGCTCATGCTCGACTGAGGAGATGTTCATGCTCGGACGTATACATGGCGGCGCAGCCGCCGCGGTCGCTGTCGCGGCCGTCGCGATCGGGGCTCCGGCGGCAGCTGTCTTCGCGCATCCATCGCGCGATCACGCACGACTCCCCGGGAGCCCGATGGCCCACGTACTGCTGGTCTCCGTCGACGGACTGCACCAGTCAGACGTCGAATGGTATGTAAGCAACCATCCAGGCTCCGAGCTTGCGAAGCTCGTCGGCGGTGGCGCCGAGTACGCGCAGGCGCACACGCCGATCCCCTCAGACTCCTTCCCGGGCATGACCGCCCAGGTAACCGGCGGCAACCCGCGCACGACCGGCATCTACTACGACGACGAGTACAGCCACGCCGTCCTGCCCGCGGGTACGACCTCGTGCCACGGCCAGCCGACCGGCGGCGAAGTCATCTACGACTCGCCGGACGACAACAACGCGACCGCGCTCGACGCCGGCCAGGGTCTCACCGGCCTGCCAGGGAGCATTCTCGAAATGACCGATCAGCCGCAGTCTCTGCTCAACCCGGCCGCGCTGCCCGTCAACCCGCGGACCTGCAAGCCCATCTACCCCCACGAATATCTCCAGGTCAACACGATCTTCGAAGTGGCGCACGATCACGGCCTGCGGACCGCGTGGTCGGACAAGCACCCGGCCTACGAAATTCTCGACGGGCCATCGGGCAATGGGGTCGACGACCTGTTCACGCCCGAGATCGACTCAAACGCGCTCGAACCGAGCGGCACCCCGTACCCGGGCGAAATCAACTGGACCGAAGACAACGCCGCGACGATGCAGTACGACTCCTACAAGGTCCAGGCGGTGCTCAACGAGATCGACGGCTACGACCACAGCCACACCACCAAGGTGGGCGTGCCGGCTATCTTCGGGATGAACTTCCAGACCGTCTCGACCGCGGAGAAGCTGCACACATCGGATGGTCTGGGCGGTGGCTATGAGCCGGGCACGACCACGCCGGGGCCGTTGCTCCAGCGGGCGCTCGACTACGTCAACTCCAAGCTGCAGGCGATGGACGAAGAGATCCAGGCGCAGGGCCTTGCGGACTCGACCGCCATCGTCGTCTCGGCCAAGCACGGCCAGTCGCCGCAGGATCCGAGCTCGCTGGTCAAAATCAAGGACGGCCCGATCATCGAAGCGATCAACGGGGCCTGGGAGGCGGCTCATTCCGGAGCCGGCGCCCTGATCGTCGCCGGGACCGACGACGACGCGTGGCAGAGCTACCTGTCCAACACCTCCCAGCAAGCCGCCGACTTCGTGAAGGACTACCTGTGGAGCCACACGGCGACCGGCGTCGCCTATGACGGCAGCACGCGTACCTTGGCGCACTCGGGCTTGGCCGAAGTCTTCGCCGGCAGGGCCGCCGCGAAGTACTTCGGGGTACCGAGAAGCGACCCGCGCCACCCCGACGTGTGGGGTGTGGTGCAGGTCGGTGTGGTGTACACCGGCGGCAGCAAGATCGCCGAGCACGGCGGTGCCAACCCGGCCGACCGCGACGTGCCGATCGTCGTCTACGCGCCGGGCGCGGTGGAGCCGGGTGTGTCCGATCGCTGGGTGGAGACGACTCAGATCGCGCCTACGATCCTCGACCTGCTGGGGCTTGACCCGAACGCGCTGCAGGCGGTCCAGATCGAAGGCACACAGGCGCTCCCCGGCATCGCTCGCCACTGATCGCAACGAATCCGGACACACTGAGCCGGGCGCCTGCAGCGCGAGGCGTCCGGCCGACCCTTGCATTGCAAGGGTCGGAACGCAGGGCCGCATGCGGCCCTGCGCGGACCGATCTTCGGCCGGAGGGGCCGAAGATCGGCCAGCATGCGCGCCCCGTCGACGGCGCACATGTGCGCCGTCTCCCCATCGGCGCATGCGCCGATGGGGACCCGAATCGGATGGATGACCCTCTTGCGGGACGTAGGTCGAAATCGACAGTTGACGCCGGGGCATGCAAGCGGGAGGATGGCTCGACACGACAAGAGGAGGCGAAGATGTCCCGCAAGATGGCCGACTGCCGCCGCTGGCCGAGTGAGTCCAACTGCTCGCTGGTGATCATGGGCGAGGAGGACGAGGTGATTCGCGCCGCCGCCGAGCACGCCGCTTCGGTGCACGGACACGACGACACGCCGGAGATGCGCGAGCAGCTGAGGGCGATGCTCGAGCCGGCCGAGGCTTACAACCCGGGCCCGCGCGCGCCGGAGCCGCTGCCAGGCTAGTGGGACATCAGGGCAGCTGGATCGCCCGCATCGTGTGCTCGTCGGGCAGCTTCTCGAGCACGCGTCGCAGCAGCTCGCGTTCGTCGGCCTGCTCGCGCTGGAGGTCGTCGAGCAGCAGGTGCGCTGCCGTGTGAGCGATCTTCATCTGCTCGGGAGACAGTGGCACCGTCAGCTTGCCCTGGGTGGCCGGATCGGGCTCGAGTAGCGCGAGCAGCTCGCGCGCGATCGTGCGGATCGCCCGCTCGTGTGCCTCGTCTGAGATCAGCAGGCGCACGGCGCGCGCCAGCGCCGGTGTCTCCTCGCCGTCGAGGAAGAGGTGAAAGGCGGGCTCTGGATCGGGCGCTGTCTGGCTCATGGTCTCCTCGGGATCGCGGGCTCGCTCGCCGACCATCCGGGTAGCAGGCCGCAAGGGTACCCATCCGGGCGGGCGTAAAGGGCTCGGCCAGCGCTGGACGGGCGGGCCTGACGTGTCTAGTACGAATGTCGAATTTCGCGATGTCGATGTATCCGTCTCTCACGATTTGTCGTAGTGCTCAGTAGATAACGCGTATGGGCAAAGGGACGACACGGATGTCGTCCGAGTTGGGCAGATGACAGAAAGCACGAACAAGCAACAGGACTGTCCCGCTGGCAGGCAGCGGCTCGAGCTGGTCGATGAGCCGCTCAAGTGCGTTTGGAGCGGGTTCCCCGGCCATGAGCGCTCCTGCCGCTCGCGTATCCCCGCCAGCGTCGTCGTGCGCGCGTGGCACCGCGAGATGCAGCTGAAGGGCGTGCAGGAGGGCTTCTTCCACTTCTCGTGGCGCTCGGGTGTCTGGCTCGGCTACGGCCTGGCCGATGGCGGCGTGCGCGGGGTGTACTGCCCCACCCACTCGGCCGAGCGCGCCGATCGGAGCTCGATACCCCATTCGGGGCACACGACGGGACCGGCGGCCGGCCGGCAGGTGGCGCACGCCGACTGACCACAGGACCGCCGGGAGGGGTCCTGAAGCCACGGCGCTCCACTAGCATGCCCGTCCCGTGCCTCGCACCCTCGTCGCCGACCTGAAAGAGCAAATCGGTCAGACCGTGCAGCTGCGCGGTTGGGTAGCTGCGGTGCGCGACCAGAAGCGGGTGCAGTTCGTGATCCTGCGCGACGAAACCGGCATGGCGCAGCTGACGCTCGGCAAGGACGAGCCGCCGAGCGAGCTCAACGAAGCGATCTCGGCTCTGGCCCCCGAGTCCGCGGTGACCGTCCTCGGCAAGGTGCTCGCCGACGAGCGCGTCAAGCTAGGCGGCCTGGAGGTTCAGCTTGCAGCGCTGACACTCGACTCTGCAGCCGAGCCGGAACTGCCGGTGACGCCCGAGTCCGCGCTGGACAAGCGGATCGACTGGCGCTATTTGGACCTGCGCCGCCCCGACCGGCGACTGATCTTCGAGGTGCAGTCCGCTGTGGAGGCGGCCATGCGCGAGTACTGGCGCGAGCAGGGCTTCATCGAGATCCACACCCCCAAGCTGATGGGCTCGGCCAGCGAGTCCGGCGCCGAGCTTTTCCGCGTCGACTACTTCGACCAGGACGCCTACCTGGCCCAGTCGCCCCAGTTCTACAAGCAGATGGCGATGGCGGGCGGTTTCGGCAAGGTGTTCGAGATCGGCCCCGTTTTTCGTGCCAACCCGTCGTTCACCTCCAGGCACGACACCGAGTTCACGAGCGTGGACGTGGAGATCTCCTGGATCGACTCGCATGAGGACGTGATGGCCTTCGAGGAGGCGTGGCTGGCGCACACGCTCTCAAGCGTCGCTGCCAGCCACGGCGAGCGGATCGCCGAGACGTTCGGCGTGCAGCTGCAGCCACCGCAGACCCCATTCCCACGGATGACGCTCGAAGAGGCCAAGGAGCTGCTGCGTGCCCACGACCACGAGCCGCCGGGCCTCGGCGACGATCTGGACCCGCCCAGCGAGCGGGCGCTGTCGGGGATCGTCGCGCGCGAGCACGGCAGCGAGTTCGTGTTCGTAACCGACTACCCGACGACGGTGCGCCCCTTCTACCACATGCGCTACGAGGACCGGCCCGATCTGACCAAGAGCTTCGATCTGCTCTGGCGCGGGATCGAGCTCACGACCGGCGCCCAACGTGAGCATCGCTACGAGCAGCTGCTCGCCCAGGCGCGCGAGAAGGACGTTGAGACGGCCTCGATCGCCTACTACCTCGACTTCTTTCGCTACGGCGCCCCCCCGCATGGGGGCTTCGGCTTCGGCCTCACGCGTCTGCTGATGCAGATGCTCGGCCAGGACAACGTCAGAGAGGTGACGTTCCTGTACCGGGGTCCGAACCGCCTCACGCCGTAGGTCACGCCCACTGGGCCGTTCGTGGGCTAAGGGGATTGGGGGAGGACTCCCACCGCCCCGGAGGGTTTGGGGCGGTGGGAGTTGTCTTGGGAGAGGAGAACAAGCCGGCTTCCATGCCGCCTCCCCCATCGACGCTCGCGCAGCCGGCGCGAGGCGTCGAGGGCTCGTTCGCGAGCGCTGAGCAGCTGGGCCGCGCTTGCCGTTGCAGGTCGATGGTGGCTAGGCGGCAATCGCGCTCTCCATGCAGTCCTCGCACTCGCCGATGCCCTCCAGTTCGATTTCGAGCGGCGCGTGGTTGGAGGGGCGCTTGCCCTGCCGGTAGGCGTGCTTTACCTCGCAGCGCACGATGTGCTCGGCCAGGCGGCTGCTGGCCAGCGCGAGGTCGATGCGCAGGCCGTAGTCGCGCGCGTAGTGGCCGTCGCGCTGATCCCAGCAGGTGTAGCCGTGCTCGTCGGGGTGCAGGTGGCGGTAGACGTCGAGCAGCTCGCCCTCGTGCAGAATCTCGCGCAGCTCTTGGCGCTCCATCGCGGCGGTCTGCGATGAGCCTTCGAGCCATGTCGGCTCGTACACGTCGCGATCCGACGGCGCGACGTTGAAGTCGCCGGCGATCAGCAGCGGGTGGTAATGGTCGCGGCAGGCCTGGTTTGCCACAGCCTCCAGGAACGCGAGCTTGCCGGCGTCGTCGTGCTCGCGACGCTCCGCGCAGGCCGGCACGTACACCGAGCCGATCGTCAGCCCCGCACAGGTTGTCTGGACCCAGCGCCCCGCCGCCAGCTCGTGCCTGCCGGCCAGCGCCAGGCTGCGGTGGACGGGACGGTGGTCGGATCGCACCAAGATCGCCACCCCACCGTTCAGGCGGCCGGGCGAGTGCTGCGCGCGGTAGCCGAGCTGCTCCAGGCGCTGGTGAGGGAAGTGGCGGAACGGGCAGCGCGTCTCCTGCAGGCACACCATGTCGGGCTGCTCGCGTCGCAAAAGCTCGGCGATGCGCGGCATCCGTGCGCGGATGCCGTTGACGTTCCAGCTGACGATCCGCAGGTTGTGCTCGTGTCCTGAGCGCCGGCGCATTGTTGCGCTCGGCGCTGCGGTCTGCCGTGTCGCTGTCTTGATCTCGTCCCTCATGTCCCGGTCCTCCTTTTCGAGACTCCCCTCGTGGGAGACGCGTTGCTACACAGGAGCTGAAACGACGTACTACACAAACCCCGAAACTGCTTCCTACACAACCTGAGCGTACGGGAGGCAGATGGAAACGTCCATACGCCAGATGGACAAAACCGCAAGCGGCGAGTTGGACGAGCCGGCAGATCGCGCTACGTGGTTGTCCCGGTACCGTCCGGGCGTCGGATTACCTTCAACGAGATGCTTGTCAACGAGCTGACAGACGGCACGGAGATCGATCAGGTCCTGCTGGTGCGCGAGAGCGAGCGTCGCGCCCGCCGCGACGGCGGCGACTACCTGCGCCTGCAGTTGGGCGACCGCACCGGTGCGGTGGTGGCGATGGTGTGGGAGGAGCTGGCTGAGGTCGAGCGGATCGCCCCGGCCGGTTCGCCGGTACACGTCAGCGGCCGCTACACGGTCCACCCGCGCTTCGGCCCACAGATAAACATCCGCTCGCTGAGCACGGCGCAGGAGGGCAGCTACGCGCTCGCCGACCTGCTCGACGGCCCCGTGCGCAGTCCCGAGCAGATGGAGGCAGACCTGCGCGAGCTGATCGCGACCGTGCGCGAGGCGCATCTGAGCGCGCTGCTAGGCCGGGCCTTCGGCGCCGAGTCGCCGCTGTGGCGCGGCTACAGGATGGCGCCCGCCGCCAAGTACTACCACCAGGCATATCGTCACGGCCTGCTCGAGCACTGCCTCGGCGTCGCCCAGGCGGTGAGCGCGATCAGCGCCACCTTCCCAGGGATCGACCGCGACGTCGCGGTTACCGGCGCGCTCTTGCACGACATCGGCAAGCTCGAGGCATACACCGACGGGCCGACCAACATCGACCTGACCGACGTCGGCCGTCTGCACGGCGAGATCGCGCTCGGCTACTACCGCATTCGCCGCGAGATCGAGGACATAGAGGGGTTCCCGCGCGAGCTCGAGTGGGCGGTTCTGCACATCATCCTCTCCCACCACGGATCGCTCGAGCACGGCAGCCCGGTGACGCCGAGCACGCGCGAGGCGACGCTCGTGCACATGATCGACAACCTAGGCGGCAAGCTCGGCAGTTTCGACCGGATCGAGAAGGAGCTAACGCCCGGGGCGAGCTGGTCGAGCTTCGATCGTGGCATCGGCTCGGGCGCCTGGTTCGGCGCGCGCGAGGCTGACCCCGCGCCCGTGCCCGCGCGCGAAGCCGCCTGATCACGGCCGGCACGACCCCTCCTTAACCACTCCCGGACGCGGCCTGTCGGGTGCGTCCGGATAGCGCTCGCGCGGCTTTGCGGGTCACAACTTGCGGACGTGAAGAACCCGCAATTTGCGAGTCTCGCACGCTCCCCGGCGGGCACCGGGCGAAAACGTCTCGCCCCCGGGTTCTATCTTTGTAATCCGATGGCCAAGGACACCGAGAAGCTGATCCGCCAGCTGTCGCTGATCTCCTACCTGATGGCCGAGCGGCGGCCGGTCACGGCGCTTGAGATCCGGCGTGACGTGGAGGGGTACAGCGGCATGAACGAGGACGCGTTTGCGCGTCGCTTCTACGCTGACCGCTCGGAGCTCGAGTCGCTGCGCATCCAGCTCACCGTCGACCGTCCCGCCGACGGCGCCGCCGAGCAGGAGAACTACTCGCTGCGCTCTGAGAACTTCCATCTGCCGCCGATCGAGTTCACCGACAAGGAGTTGGCCGCGCTGCAGACCTCGCTGCAGCTGCTCGACGGCGAATTCGCCTACGCCGAGCCGCTGCGCCTGGCGCTGCAGCAGATCACCTGGGGCCGGCCGAGCCCGCTGCGCGCGCCCGAGCAGCGCTCGGTGGCGCTCGGGATCACGGCGTCGGCCGGTGGGCACGAGCTGTCGCTGCGGCTGGCCAAGATCGAGACGGCGATCTTCCGCAACAAGACGATCACCTTCGACTACTACACGATGACCCGCGACGAGGAGGGCGCGCGGCGCGTGGACCCCTATCACCTGCTCTTCCAGGGGGGAGAGTTCTACCTGCTCGGCTACGCGCACGAGCGCGAGGCGATCCGGGTGTTCCGGCTCTCGCGGATACGCGGCAAGGTCTCCTATGCGACCAAGGCCGAGCACGATTTCCGCCGCCCGGCGGACTTCGACCCGCGTGCCTACGCCGATCGCGCCGAGTGGCAGCTGGGCGAGAAGGACGGTGTCGCCGAGGTGCTGCTCAGCGAGCGCATCGCCTGGCAGATCGAGCGTCATTTCGGACGGTTCGGGGAGATCCTCGCCGCCGATGAGCACGGGTCGGCCAAGGGCGACCGACTGCTGCGCACGCCGTACTCGAACGCGCGCACGATCGTCTCCTGGGTGCTGGGTCTGGGGGAGTACGCCCAGTTGATCGGACCGCCAGAGCTCGTCGACGAGCTTGGCCGCCGCCTGGCTGCGATTGAGGATCTCCATGCCGAGCCGGTCGTGCTGGCGGACGCGGTGCCCGCCGTGCAGGAGCCGCCCGGACGCTCGGGACGCTCGGGCGCTCCTCGCTCCGCGCGTGGCGAGGCCAGCGTCGAGCGCGAGCGGGAGTCTCAGACCGATGCCGCCATCCGCCCGGAGCGATTCGCACGACTCGTGACCCTGGCGAGCATCTTGATCTACTCAGGCAGGCGCAAAGAACGGCTTGCGATCACCGAGCTGTGCGAACAGCTGAACCTCAGCGAGGAGGAGCTGCGCGAGGACATCAATGTGCTCAACGTCGTCAACTTCGGCGGCGGCTCCTATGTGCTGTACGCGGAAATCCTCGAGGAGGAGGGTGAGATCGACATCGATCCCGAGCCCTATAGCGACAACTTCGACCGTCCCGCACGCCTGTTGCCGGTGGAGGCGAAGGCGCTCGTCGCAGCGATCGACCTGATCGGCGAGCACGTGCCCGAGGGGTCGCTCTCGAGCGCCCGGGAGAAGATCGTGGCGGCGCTCGGCGAGGATCCGCTGGAGCAGGGTCTGCACGTCGCACACGCCACCAGTAACGACACCGAGGTCGCGGCGATTGTCTCGCGCGCGATCGTCGAGCACCGCCTGGTCGAGCTCGACTACTACAAGGAGAACGAGGACGAGTTCTCGCTGCGGCGGCGGGTCGAGCCGTACGCGCTCACCAACGGGCAGGAGGGCTGGTATGTCGCCTCGTTTGATCCCGAGAAGGGCGCAATGCGCCACTTCCGGCTCGACCGCATCCGGCGTGCGGAGGTGTGCAAGGAGACCTTCGAGCCGCGCCCAGAGGTAGACCCCGCGGCCGAGGTCGACGGCTGGCTGCGCACCGGAGAGGTGCAGGCCTCGCGAACGGCTCGCGTGTGGATCACCCCAGAGCGCGCGCGCTGGGCGCGCGAGCAGCGGCGCGTCAGCGAAGAGCTCGCGGATGGCTCAATCGTCGTCGAGCTGAGCTACGCCGGAACCGACTGGCTCGTGCGCGAGGTGCTCAAGGAGGCCGGTGACGCCGCGGTGCTCGAGCCCGAGGACGCCCGCGAGGCGGTGCTCGCCGCCGTCAAGCGCGTGCAGGCCGCGCGGCTGGCGCCGGCCGGCGTGTCGTGAGCCGCCGCGAGTCCTGAGTCCCAAACGAGTTGTGAGCCGCCGCGATCAGATCAAGATGAGCGAGCAAGAGGTCGCTTCGTTCCTGGAGCAGGAGCGGACGGTGACTTGCGCGACCGCGGGGGTGCGCGGCTGGCCGCACCTGATGCCGCTCTGGTACGTGCTGCGCGATGCCCCCGCAGGCGAGCCGAGCCCGCGGCTGTGGGCGTGGACGTATGCCGCCTCGCAGAAGGTGCGCAACCTCGAGCGCGATGCCCGCGCGACGCTGCAGGTCGAGGCCGGCGAGCAGTACCAGGAGCTGCGCGGCGTGACGTTCGAGTGCGACGTGGCGATCCACCGTGACGTCTCGGCGGTCGCCGCGCTCGGCAATGAGATCTTTCGACGCCGATTGGCGATCGATGCCGGAATGGGAGGCCCACCCACCCGGGCACGCAGCGGGATCGCCAATCGGCCAGCCGCGCCCCGTGGCGAGCCACCCGTGGATGAGCTGCCCGGCGAGGTTGCCGCAATGCTCGAGGCACAGGCGGCCAAGCGCGTCGCGCTGGAGTTCGTCGAGCGCCGGCGGGTGAGCTGGGATCATCGCAAGCTCGGCGGCGTCTATTGACCGCCATCGCAGCGGCGCTCGACCTGCGGCGTGCGCCCGGTCACCTGCGGCGTCGTCTATAAGCTCTTGGCCGGGATGGACTCGCTAAAGGGACTGATCCTCTCCGGGGGAAAGGGCACGCGGCTGCGTCCGATCACCCACACGAGCGCCAAGCAGCTCGTCCCGGTCGCCAACAAGCCGGTGCTGTTCTACGGGATCGAGGCGATGGCGGCGGCCGGCGTGAGCGAGATCGGGATCATTATCGCGCCGGAGACGGGCGATGAGATCAGGCAGGCCGCCGGCGACGGTGAGCGCTTTGGCGTGAGGATCGAGTACATCGTCCAAGACGAGCCGCTCGGCTTGGCGCACGCGGTGCTCACCGCGGAGCCTTTTCTTGGCGACAGTCCATTCGTAATGTACCTGGGCGACAACCTGCTGCAGGGCGGCATTTCCGATCTGCTGACGGCGTTTCGCGAGCACGAGCCCGATGCGCTGATCCTGCTGACGCCGGTGCCGGACCCCGAGCACTACGGGGTCGCCGAGCTCAGCAACGGCA
>DASZGH010000079.1:0-2388 GCA_035938935.1 Solirubrobacteraceae bacterium | reverse complement strand
GGGCAGTTGATCGAGGTCGCGTCGCCGGCGCCGGAAACGGCATGGCGACGGTGCCTGCAATGGGCTCCGCGCGCACCCGCTCGGCGACGGCCGCAGGGGTCATCGGCACGGTGGATGCAAGCGCCGGCGCCATGACCACCGGCTCCTCGGTTCGCGGCGCGACTACCGGCGCGCGAATGGTCCGCGGAACCGCCCGCTCGGCCAGCGCGGCGTCGAGCGCCTCGACGAACGAGGTTGCGGTGGGCCAGCGCGCGCTCGGGTCCTTGGCCAGCCCTCGAAGCAGCACGGCGTCGACGTCCGGACTGAGATTCGGCAGCCTCGAGCTTGGCGCGGGCGGCTCGTTGTGGACGTGCGCATACAGCATCTCCATCAGCGCGTATCCGTCGAACGGGATGACGCCGGTCAGCATCTCGTACGCGATCGTGGCAAGCGAGTAGCGGTCGGCCGCCGGTCCCACCTGGTGGCCGGCGACCTGCTCCGGGGCCATGTACGCAGGCGTTCCGGTCGTGACGCCTGTCAGTGATTTGAGCGACGTACCCTGCAGCAGCTTGGCTAGCCCAAAGTCGGCCAGCACGGGCGTGTCGTCAGCGCTCAGCAGCACGTTGGCGGGCTTGACATCGCGGTGGACGACGCCGTGTGCGTGTGCGTAATCCAGACCCGCGGCGATGCCTCTCATGTACCTGAGGGCGGTCGCCTGGTCGAGCCTTTTATCCGCCATCCGGGCGGCGAGGCTTCCGCCGGGGACGTACTCGACGACCATGTAGGGCGTTCCCTCGAACGTGCCGAAGTCGTAGACGTTGACGATGTTCGGGTGCCTCAGCTGGGCGATGGCCTGCGCCTCATGCCTGAACCGCGTGACGGAGTCGCGGTCAGGCGACAGCGCGTTCATGATCTTCACCGCCCCGGTCCGCTCGAGCTCGGGATGGTAGGCGCGGTAGACCACGCCCATGGCGCCTTCGCCTATGAAGTCCTGGACCTCATACTGCCCCAACCTCGTCCCGGTCGCGATCGACAAGGCTCCTGATTATGCGGAGGCTCAGATGGTTCTCAGATGGTTTTAACGATTCGTTGACGCATTGAGTGAATGCTCGATGCGCCGTTGAGCGCGTCGTTCATTCGCGGACTGCTTCTTTCCAGCCGCCCGTCCCGCCGCGGCGGACCGCGACCAGGCCCGCCAGGATCGAGAGGGCGATCTCCTCGGCGCTTCTGGCACCGATGTCCAGGCCTACCGGGCTCTGGATTCGCGTGATCACCTCCTCGGGAACCCCCTTGGCCCGCAGCGCCTCGAGGTGGTGTCCGGTGTGGCGCCGGCTGCCGACCAGGCCGACGAAGCGCGGGCTGCGCGGCAGCACCGCCTGGAGCGCCTCGACCAGGTCCGGCGCGTCGTGGTTGGTGTGGACGACGTAAAGCTCGTCCGCGAGATGCTCGGGAAGGTCTCGCGCGGAGTCGACCAGGACGGCGCGAAAGCCGACCTCGGGCGCCCAGCGGGCAAGCGCCCTTCCGACGGGCGTGTTCGCGAAGACGACCAGCGCGGGCGACGCAGCGTATGGCTCGAGGTAGACGTCGATCGAGCCCAGGTCGTGACGGTACGTGCGGAGCTGCGGCGCGCCCGATGTGGCGATTGGATCGGCGTCCTCCAGCGCGGCGGAGTCGAACTCGCTGCACCCAAGCGTGCCCGCGAGCGCCATAGAGCGCGACATCAGGAGCTTCGCCCCTGTCTGCGAAGGCGGTGCGCCGTCGAGCTTGATCACCGTCGCGAGCACGACCTCCTCCCCGCGGCCTACACGCTGGGCGAGCTCCTCTTCGGGCGTCCGGCCCGAGAATTCGGCCGGTGGGCTAGGCATGGGACGGCGCGCGGGCCAGCACGGTGCGCAGGATCTCGACTGACCGCGCGATCTCGGCGTCTGACGTCTCGTATCCGGTGGTGAGGCGAAGGCTGCCCAGCGACTCCTCGAGGCTCAGGCCCATCGCGAGCAGTACGTGCGACGGGTCGAGGGAACCCGACGCGCACGCGGATCCGCTCGAGGCCGCAACGCCTGCCAGGTCAAGCGCGAGCAGCATGTCCTCGCCCTTGCGATCGGCGAAGGTACAAGACGCAAAGTTAGGCAGGCGTTTGTCTGATCCCGAAAGCTCGCCACCGAGCTCGCTGAGGGTGTCGCGCAGCTCCTTCGCCAGCGGCCGCGCCTGCGCTGCGCGCTCGTCGCGCCGGCGCACGGCGACCGCCAGCGAGGTCGCGATCGCGACAGCGCCGCCGACGTCTTCGTGCCCCGCGCGCCGGCCCCACTCCTGTGGCCCCCCTAACAGGCGCGGTTCGACGCGCACGCCATCACGCACGTAGAGCAGCCCGCCGCGCCCGGCGCCGAGCTTGTGCCCGCTGAACGAGACGAG
>DASZGH010000078.1:0-15917 GCA_035938935.1 Solirubrobacteraceae bacterium | reverse complement strand
TGCGTCCTTGCCTCGCTTGCCTCTCGGCCGTCAGAGGTCTCAGATCGGCTCGTTCTCCAGCGAGCGCCACAGGTAGCGGCAGGCAAGCGTGCGGTGCGGGCGCCAGCGCTCGCCGAGGCGCTCCATCGTCTCGCGGTCGGGGAGCGAGTCCAGGCCGTAGGCGCGTTCGATCGCGCGGCGTACGCCGAGGTCGCCGACGGCGAGCACGTCCGGGCGTTCGAGATGGAACATCAGGAACATGTGCGCGGTCCACTCGCCCAGCCCCTTGACGGCGACGAGCTCCTCGATCACCTCGTCATCCGATAGCTCATCGAGGCGGTGCAAGTCCAATTCGCCCGCCAGCACGTGCTCGGCGAGCGAGCGCAGGTAGCCGATCTTCGGGCGCGAGAGCCCGACGCTGCGCATATCCTCGGGGTCGTCGGCGAGGATCTGCTCGGGAGTCGGCGGATGCCCGCCGAAGCGATCGAGGATGCGCCCGTAGATCGTGCGCGCGGCCGCGACCGACAGCTGCTGGTTGACGATCGAGCGCAGCAGGGTGCCGTAGTGGTCGTCGTGGTCCGGCCGGCCCTCGCGCTCCGAGGGCAGTGTGCCGTAGTGCTCGATCAGGGCGCCAAGCGTAGCGTCGGCCTCGGTGAGCTGCGCCATCGCGCGCTGCATCGCGGCGCCGCGAAGCCTCGCCGGCGGTCGCCGTTTAGGGGAGTCCTTCTCAACGGTCCTCGGCTTGGCTGTCCCCTTGGCCGAGTCGCTGCGTTTGGCAGCTCTGGGTGGTGACGCCACCGGGATCAGCTTGCCTGCACAGCTGAGACGTCCAGGGCCACTGGCTCGCCGTCGAGCGCGTTCAGCGCGCGCTCGAGCGAGCAGGCGATGCAGGTGAAGCTGGGCGTGTCGCGCACCGTGTAGCGAGACGCCTCGGTCGTGCGCAGCCGCTGGACGAGGTCGAGGAACGTGCCGACGTCGTCGGTGTCGAAGGCGACCACGAACTCCTGGTCGTCCAGGCCAAACGAGTACGTGGTGTGGTTGTCGACGCCTGGGTATTCGCGCCCGACCTGGATGTGCCCCTGCATGATCCGCCAGCGCTCCTCTGCCGGCAGCGCGTACCAATCGCGCGACTTGACGAACGGGTAGACGAACACGTACTTGCCGCGGAACCCCCGCGGCTGCACGCGCTCGTCTTCGGAGTATTCAGAGCTCTTGCGCATCCCCAGGAACGAGTAGGGCTGCTCCGCCCACTTCATCAGCCCGCTCTGGGCGAGCACGACGTGGAACTCGTGGATGCGGTCGAGGTTCTCGGCCTCGGCGATCAACAGCAGCTCGGCGTCGGCGCGGGTGCCGACCAGCGAGAAGCTCTGCAGCAGGTGGCCGTCGGCGAAGTCCTCGCAGGCAGCGGCGAACTCGCGCTTGCCCTCCGCGCGCGTCTCGGCGTCCAGGCGCCGCCAGGCGGGGTCGAGCTCGAGGAAGGTGTACTTGACGAAGTGGCGCTCGCTCATGGGTCTGTCTCAGAGGCTACAGTTCACACGTGCGGATCGCGCTCGTCTCGCCGTACTCGTGGACGTATCCCGGCGGTGTCACGCGCCACATCGAGGCGCTCGCCCGCGAGCTCGAGGCGCAGGGCCACGAGCCGGACATTCTCGCTCCGTTCGACCCCGACGACGCGCGCTCGCGGCGCCTGCACCGTGGGGCCCGTCCGCAGCGGGTCGATCCGCCCGCAAACTTCGTGGCGCTGGGGCGCACGATCGGGATCCCGGCCAACGGGGCCGTGTCCAACCTGACAGGCACTCCGCATTCGGTCTTCGCGATTCGCCGGGCGCTGCGTACCGGCGGCTACGACGTGGTGCACATCCACGAGCCGATCGTGCCCTTGATCGGCTTCGACGCGCTCATGTCCTCGGGCGAGTTGCCGCTCGTCGGCACCTTCCACACCTACTCGGAGAACCCACTCTCCAACGGCATCGGCGCCGTCGTCATGGGGGGCCGGCGGCGGATGAACCGGCTGCACGCGCGCATCGCCGTCTCCGAGGCCGCGGCGTGGACGGCCAGGCGCTTCTATGGCGGCCGCTACCGGATCGTCCCCAACGGGGTGATGATCGCCGACGGCGATGCTCCAACGGATGATGGGCACGAGGACGGCGCGCTGCGCATCCTGTTCATCGGGCAGGCCGTCGAGCGCAAGGGCCTGCCGGTGCTTCTGAGCGCGTTCGAGGCGCTGCGCGATCAGGTCCCGGCGACGCTCACGCTCGTAGGGGCGAGTGCAGAGGAGATCGCGCCGATGCTGCTCGACGATCGCGGCGTACCCGGGGGGGCACAGGTGCGCGCGCTCGGGAAGGTCTCCGACGCCGAGAAGCACGCCGAGCTGGCCCGTGCCGAGGTGCTGTGTGCGCCGTCGCTGCGCGGCGAGAGCTTCGGCATGGTGCTCACCGAGGCGTTCGCGGCGAGCACGCCGGTGGTGGCCTCGGACATCCCCGGCTATTGCGACGTCGCGCGCGACGGCCACGACGGTTTGCTCGTCCCGCCCGGCGACGCGCTCGCGCTCGCCGAGGCGCTGCGCGCGCTCGCGCTCGACCCGGCGCGCCGTCGGTCGATGGCCGCCGCCGCGCGCGGGCGAGCCGAGCGCTTCTCGTGGGCGCACGTGGCCACCGAGGTCACCGAGGTCTACGAGCAAGCGATCGCCACAGGACGGCCGCAGACCCGCATGGCGCGCATCGCGGTGCGACACGGCCTGGCCCCGGCCGACCTGCGCCCGCGCGTGCGTGCGCGGCGGCTGCCGAGCCTGGAGCCCGCGCCGCGTCGGCAGCGGCGGGCGCTACGGGCGCTCTCGCGCGTTGCTCTGCTGGCGGTCTCGCTCGCGGGCGTCGCGCTCGCCTACCTGGCTCTGCAGAAGATCGGCGTCACCAACGTCGCCGCCACTCTCCTCGCCTCATCGCCCGGCCTGGTGGCCGCCGGTCTGGGGGTGATGTGCGCGTCGATGTTCGTGCGCGCCATCGCCTGGCACGCGATCCTCGAGGCGGCGCCGACCTGGCGCAAGGCCCGGCGCCGCGACGCGCTGCAAGGGACGTTCATCGGCGTCTTGATGTCAGCCACGCTGCCCGCGCGCCTGGGCGAGCCTTCGCGTGCCCTGATCGTCGCTCGCCGGCTCGGCCGCGCGCGCGAGACGCTGCCGGTAGTGCTCGGCACGATGGTCTCCCAGACGTTGCTGAACCTGCTCGCGTTGGCGATCCTCGGCGGCGTGATGTTCTCGAGCGTCGACTTCGCCGGCAGGCACACGGGCGCGCTGCTCGCCGTGGCCCTGTCGCCGCTGGCGCTACTCGTTGCTTTGGTGCTCGCCCCGGTGTTGGTGCCGCCGGCGGCGGTCTCGCGCTCGCGCCGGTTCGGGCGCGTGCTCTCGAGCGTGCGTGCCGCGCTGGTGCGCGTGCGCGCCGGCCTGAGCGTTTTCCGCCAGCCGCGCCAGGCGGCGATCGCGACCGCGATCCAGCTGGCGGCCTGGGCGCTGCAGTGCGCGTCGTGTTACCTGCTGTTGATGGCCCTCGGCCTCTCGGACCAGGTCGGCTTCGGCGCGGCGGCGGCGGTCTTGTTCGCGGTCAACGTCACCGCTGTCATCCCCGCGACGCCGGCCAACGTCGGCGTCTTCCAGGCCGCGTGCGTGGCGGTGCTCGCCGGCGCCTACCACGTGCACACGGCCGACGCACTCGCGTACGGCATCGTCTTGCAGGCAGTCGAGGTCGCCACTGCCGTGATCATGGGCATGCCCGCGCTCGTCGGCGAGGGCCTGTCCTGGCGCGACGTGCGCCTGCGCACGATGCACGCGACGCCGGTGAAGTTGGGACCGCTCCCCGCTTCGACGCGGGTTGGCCAGAAGCAAGCGGCGTGAGCGACGCCTGGGTCTATGTGCTGCGTTGCAGCGATGACTCGCTGTACACCGGCTGGACCAACGACTTGAAGCGCCGGCTTGCCCATCACGCAGACGGCAAGGCCAGCCGTTACACCGCCAGCCGTCTTCCGGTTGAGCTGGCTGCCGCATGGCCGATGCCCGACCGTAGCGCGGCGATGCGCGAGGAGGCGCGGATCAAGCGCTTGGCGCGTCCACAGAAGCTGGCGCTGCTAGCGACGGGTCGCGATCAGACCCCTTGATCACATCGTCGGGCGAGCCGTCCGGGAGCAGGCGGCCCTGGCGGGTGCCGAAGTAGATCGCCTGGGGGTGGTGGGCGACGAGCGCGAGCGTTGACTGCTCGGGGATCGGGGCGTAGCCGTCTGAGATCTCCATGCCGATCTTCTCCAGGCCGAGCAGCCGCTCCACCTTCAGGTGCTCCGACTGCTCGGGCACGGCCGGATAACCCCACGAGTAGCGCCGCCCCTGCGTGGCGGGAATCGCGAGCATCTCGCGAGCTTTTGCGTGCAGCCACTCTGCCAGGCCCTCGGCGGTCTGCACGCCGAGGCCGTGGACGAACAGCTGCTCGGCGAACTCGCCGTCGGACTCCAGCTTTGCCATCAGCTCCGTTACCTCCGAGCCGACGGTCACGGCCTGGACGGCGATCGTGTCGAGCTCCCGCGGTGGCTTGCCGTCGACTGCGGGTCGGAAGAAGTCGGCGAGGCAGATGCGATCGCCCTTTGGCTGGCGCGGACACACGAATCTGGTCAGCTCCGACGTGCGGTCGTCGGGATCGAGCACGACGATCTCGTTGCCATCCGCGTAGCAGGGGAAGAAGCCCAGCAGCGCGCGCGGGTGTAGGTAGTCCTGCTCGCCCCACATCCGCTCCAGGCGCGGGCGGAAGTCCTCGTCGACGAGCTGGCGCCAGGCCTCGCCCTTGACGCCCTTGCCGCCCCAGTGCAGCTTGAACAGGACGTGGGTGTCCAGGTGCGAGTAGACCTCGTCCATGTCGACGTCGACCTCGCGCACCCCCCACCACGGCGGCGTCGGGATCGGCGTGTCGGTGCGCGCGGCCGAGCGTACGCTGTCGTCGGCGAAGTTCAGCTCCTCCGCTGGCTCCTCGCCCTTCTCGCGAAAGGCGGTGGCGCCGGCGCGCAGCTTCTCGAGCAGCGCCTCATGGGCGCTTGAGTCGATCAGCTGGTCCATCACCGACAGACCCTCGAAGGCGTCCTTGCAGTAGAAGACGCCGGGCCCGTACTGCTCGTCGGACTCCTTGCCGCTGGGGTAGAGCGCGCGGTACGAGAACGCGCGGTTGATCGCCGCGCCGCCGATCAGCACGGGGTAGTGCAGTCCCTTGGCGTGCAGCTCCTGTATGCAGGCGGGCATCTGCTTGGAGGTCGAGACCAGCAGCGCGCTCAGCCCGATCGCGGTGGCCTCGTGCTCCTGCGCGGCGTCGAGGATCGTCTGGATCGGCACCTGCTTGCCGAGATCGACGACGGTGTAGCCGTTGTTGGTGAGGATCGTGTTCACCAGCGACTTGCCGATGTCGTGCACGTCGCCGAACACGGTCGCGAGCACGACCGTCCCCTTCGTGTACCCCTCGATCTTGTCCAGGTAGTTCTCCAGCCGCGCGACGGCCTTCTTCATTACCTCGGCCGACTGCAGCACGAACGGGAGGATCAGTTCACCGGCGCCGAACTTGTCGCCTACCTCCTTCATGGCGGGGAGCAGCACGTCGTTGAGGGTGGGGACGGCGCCGATCTTCTCCACGCTTGCGTCGATCCAGTCCTCGACCCCCTCCTTGCGGCGGCGCAGGATGTGGAAGTGCAGCGCCTCCTCCGGCTCCATTCCCTCGGTGGGGTTGGCGCTCGTCTGCGCCTCCTCCTCGCCCTTGGACTCGAAGTGCGCGATGAACTTCTCGAGCGCGTCCTCGCGGCGGTTGAACACTAGGTCGTCTGCCAGCTCGCGCTCCTCGTCTGAGATCTCCGAGTAGGGCGTGATGTGGTTGGGGTTGACCATCGCCAGGTCGAGCCCGGCATCGACGCAGTGGTGCAGGAAGACGGAGTTGAGCACCGCGCGCGCGCCCGGGGAGACGCCGAAGGAGACGTTGGAGACCCCCAGCGAGGTCTTCACGCCGGGGATCTCCGCCTTGATCCGCCTGATCCCCTCGATCGTCTCGACCGCGCTCGGACGCCACTCCTCGTCGCCGGTCGTGAGCGTGAAGGTGAGGCAGTCGAAGATCAGCAGCTGGGGATCGAGCCCATGGTCGCAGCAGAGCTGCTTGATCCGCTGCGCGATCTCGACCTTGCGCTGCGCGGTCTTGGCCATCCCGACCTCGTCGATCGTCAGCGCGATCAGCGCGGCGCCGTGCGCGAGCGCCATCGGCACGACGCGGTCGAGCTTGTCGCGCCCGGCCTCGAGGTTGACCGAGTTGACGATCGCGCGTCCAGGAATCTGCTCAAGCGCCCGCTCGATCACCTCCGGCTCGGTCGAGTCGATCTGGATCGGCGCCGGCTGGGTCAGCGAGATGCGCTTGGCCAGCACGCGCATCTGCTCGTCCTCGTCGGTGCGCTCGGTCAGCGCGACGCACAGGTCGAGCACGTGCGCGCCGCCGGTCACCTGATCCTCGGCGATCTGCACGAGCCCGTCGTAGTCGTCGGCCAGCAGCAGCTCCTTGGCCTTGCGCGAGCCTTGCGAGTTGACGCGCTCGCCGACCATCGTCGGCCGCGGCTCCTGAACGAGCGGGGTGGCCGCGATCATCGAGGAAAGATGGGGAGAACGCGGCGCTGGACGCGCCGCGACGGTTTGGCATGCCACCCGTTGGGCGATGGCCTGGATATGCGCGGGAGTGGTGCCGCAGCAGCCACCGACGACGCCGACGCCGTAGCGCTCGACGAACTCGCCCAGCGCCTCGGCCAGCGGCTCGGGCTGCTCGGGGAAGATCGTCTCGCCGTCCGGCCCCTGCAGGGGCAGGCCGGCGTTGGGGATGCAGGCGACGGGCACAGAGCAGTATTCGCCCAGGAAGCGGATCGCGTCGCGCATGTCCTGCGGCCCGGTCGAGCAGTTCAGCCCGATCACGTCGACCTTCAGCGCCTCAAGCGTAGCCAGCACGGAGGAGATGTCGGTGCCGAGCAGCATCTTGCCGCCGTTGGGCAAAAGCGACACGGAGGTATGGATCGGCAGCGTCTTGCCGGTCTGCTTGAACGCCTGGCGCGCCCCGAACACGGCGGCCTTGACCTCGAGGATGTCCTGCGCCGTCTCGATGATGATCAGGTCGGCGCCGCCGTCGATCAGCCCGGCGGCCTGCTCGGCGAACACCTCGACCAGCTCGCCGAAGCGGATCTGCCCGAGCGTCGGATCCTCGGAGGCGGGCAGGAAGCCTGTAGGCCCGATCGAGCCGGCGACGAAGCGGCTCTCGCCCGCCGCCTTGCGCGCGATTTCCGCCGCCTTCGTGTTGATCTCGACCGTGTAGCCGGCCAGCCCCCACTCGTCGAGCTTCAGCCGCGAGGCCTGGAAGGTGTCGGTCTCGAGAACCTGCGCCCCGGCGTCGAGCATCGAGGCGTGCACCCCCTCGATCACGTCGGGCCTGTTCAGCACGAGCGCCTCGTGGCACTTGCCGGCCAGCCCGCCGTAGTCCTCGGAGGTCAGGTCGAACTGCTCCAGCGTCGCGCCCATGCCGCCGTCGTAGACGAGCACGCGCTCGCGCAGTGCCGCTTTGTAGTCGCGCTCGGGCATCCGAGCGGATGCTAGCAGCGAAACGGCAACCCTGACATAGTTCTGTCAGGGTTGCCGTTTGGGCATCACTTAATAAAAAGCATCTCTGAGTACTTCGGCAGCGGCCACAGGTCGTCGGCCACGACCTTCTCCAGCCGGTCTGCTACCTCGCGCACGTCTTCCATCGCTCCGATCACCGTGTCGCGCATGTACTTGGCCCACCTGTGCGCGCCGTCGGGCTGGTTGTCGGCGAGGTTCGCGTCCTCCAGCTTCACCAGCGCGTAGTGCAGCTCCTTGACGACCGGCTCGACCTCGGCGACCAGCTCTTCCAGGCCTGACGCCTTCAGCTCGTTCAGGTGCCTGACGGCCGCCGGCAGGATCATCGTGCGGGCGATCGCCGCCGCCGTCTCGGCCTCGATGTTCAGCGTCACCGCGTACTGCTCTGTGAACACCTCCTCGCGCGACTCCAGCTCGCGCTTGGAGAGCACCTTGTACTTCTTGAACGTCGCAACGGTCTGGCGCTCGGTCAGCCAAGGCAGCGCGTCGGGGGTGGTGCGCAGGTTGGCCAGGCCGCGCTTCTCGGCTTCAGCGTGCCAGGCCTCGGCGTAGTTGTCGCCGCCGAAGGTCACCTGCTTGTTGGCGCTCCAGCTGTCCTTGACGACCTTGGCGACAGCCTTCTCCAGAGTGGTGCCCTTCTGCGCCTGCTTCAGCGCCTCGGCCAGCTCGTCGATCGACTCGGCGACGATCGTGTTCAGCACCGTGTTGGGCAGCGCCGGCGACATGCTCGACCCCAGCGCGCGGAACTCGAACTTGTTGCCGGTGAAGGCAAACGGCGAGGTGCGGTTGCGGTCGCCGCCGTGCATCGGCAGCGGAGGCAGCACGGGCGTGCCGAGCCCCAGGAACGATCCGGGCTTGGCCGTCTGCGCCTTGCCCGACTCGATCGCCGCGAACACTCGCTCCAGCTCGGCGCCGAGGAAGATCGAGATGATCGCCGGCGGCGCCTCGTTGGCGCCGAGGCGGTGGTCCTGGCCGGCGTTGGCCACCGACGCGCGCAGCAGCGCCTGGTGCTTGTTGACCGCCTGGATCACGGCCGTGCAGAAGAACAGGAACACGAGGTTCTCGTGCGGCGTGTCGCCCGGGTCGAGCAGGTTCAGGCCGGTGTCGGTGCCCATCGACCAGTTGTTGTGCTTGCCCGACCCGTTGACGCCCGCGTAGGGCTTCTCGTGCAGCAGGCACACGAGCCCGTAGCGGCGCGCGGTGTTCTGCATGATCTGCATCGTCAGCATCTGGTGGTCGGAGCCGACGTTGGAGTTCTCGAAGATCGGCGCGACCTCGTACTGGTTGGGCGCGACCTCGTTGTGGCGCGTCTTGATCGGCACGCCCAGCTTGGCCAGCTCGACCTCTGTCTCGAGCATGCACGCGAGGATGCGCTCGGGGATCGAGCCGAAGTAGTGGTCGTCGAGCTCGTGGCCCTTCGGCGGCTTGGCGCCGTACAGCGTGCGCCCGGTCGTGAGCAGGTCGGGGCGCTCGAAGTAGTACTGCTCGTCGATCAGGAAGTACTCCTGCTCGCAGCCGATCGTCGTGAACACGCGCGCTGCGTCGTCGACGCCGAGCAGCTCGAGCGCGCGCACGGCCGCGCCGGAGAGCGCGTCCATCGAGCGCAGCAGCGGGATCTTGTGGTCGAGCGCCTCGCCCGTCCACGACGTGAACGCCGTCGGGATGCACAGCAGCGCGCCGTTGGGGTTCTCCAGGATGAAGGCGGGCGACGTGGGGTCCCAGGCGGTGTAGCCGCGCGCCTCGAAGGTGGCGCGGATGCCGCCGGTCGGGAACGAGGAGGCGTCGGGCTCGCCCTGGATCAGCTCCTTGCCGGAGAACTCGGCGATCGCGGTGCCGTCGCCGGCGGGCCCGTAGAAGGAGTCGTGCTTCTCGGCGGTGGAGCCGGTCAGCGGCTGGAACCAGTGCGTGTAGTGCGTGGCCCCCTTCTCCATCGCCCATTCCTTCATCGCCTGGGCGACCGCGTCGGCGAGCGTGGTGTCGAGCGCCTCGCCGCGCTCGAGCGTGCGCTGCAGAGCCTTGAAGACGTGCTTGGGCAGGCGGCGGCGCTGGACCGCGACGCTGAAGACGTTGGAGGCGAAGATCTGGTTGCCGGGAAGGGTCAGGTCGATCGAGCCGCGCGCGCTCCCGTTGGCGCTCCACTGCGCGGCTGTCACGTTCGTCTGGCGGGTCCTTGGTGGCATGTTCGGGCTCGATCCTCCGGTTGATTTGGGAATGGCATCGTAACCCGCCACGCGGTGAGGCGCGTAGCGCAGATGGCGAAATGTGGGCGTCTGGGTTTCGACACGCGTCCAATGCTGTTCACTCGGCGCATGCGCCGAGTGCGACGTCGCACATGTGCGACGTCGTTCCGATCGGTACATGTACCGATCGGCCGGCCGGCGCATGCGCCGGCCGGGGCCCGAAGGGCCTTAAGGGACGGCCCCGACAGGCCCGGCCGCGACGGGATTGCGGCCGGGCGCGATTTCGCCGGTTTCGGGATTCACGTGCGTGCGCGGGGGCAGCGGCGCGACCTTCGCGACGAGCGTGCCGACCGGCCTGCCGCCTTCGGGCAGCCGTGCCACGGCCTTGCCGTCGAGGCCGGCGGCGACCGCGTAGTGGATCGTGTGGCTGCCGGACTTCACGGGCGTCACGCGCCAAACGAAGCGCGCCTGGCGACCCGCTGCCAGCGGACCCAAGGCCCACGTGTTCACGAACACCGTTTCGCCGCCGCCGGGGGGATTGACTTCCTCGCTTTCGACCGACGGCGTGGCGACCGCCCCCGGCCCGGTGTTGACGATCCAGACCGGCCGCTTGCTGACGGACAGGCGGGGGTAGTCGCTGCGGTAGTAGAACGAGTCGATCGTCACGGCCACGTTCGGCACCGTCCGCACGCCGGCGTTGCGCACGACCATTTCCAGCCGCGTGTCGCGCGCCACCGCCTGCTTGCGCGGGAAGCTCGCGCGCACCACTTCGACAGCGTAGGCGCGCTTCGGTTCGGAGGCGTCGCGCGCCGCTTCGCCGCAGCCGGCAGCGAGCAGCGCCAGGCTTGCCGCGCCCGCCACGACCGACACCCCTCCGCTGGACAGCATTCCCACCCTCACGCTCGCCGCCACCATACCAGGGCCCGATCGCGTACAGTTCAGGCCCTGCCGGTAAAGTGGGGGCCAGGCCGCGGGTCCCCTGAGGAGGGGTGTAGATGGTTCGCAGCACAGCGGAGCGGGCTTTCCTGCCGACCAGGAACCTGCTCGAGGAAATCGGTGACATGATGATCCTCACGGGGAGGACGCTCTCCTCCGCGCTGCGGCCGCCGTACCCGTACGGCGACGAGTTCGTCTCGCAGTTCCTGTTCGCCCTGCGCCTGGTGTGGTTCCCGCTGCTGGTCACCACCGTCGCGATCAACTACGGCGCGCCGGGCCTGCAGGCCGCCAACTTCCTGACGATCTTCGGCGCGCTCGACCGCCTCGGCGGCTTCTTCGTGCTCGCGGCGATCCGAGAAATCGGCCCGCTGATCACATCGATCGTGCTCGCCGGCGTTGCCGGCACCGCGATCACCGCCGATCTCGGCGCGCGCAAGATCCGCGAGGAGCTCGACGCCCTGCAGGTGCTCGGGGTGGACCCGGTCAAGAACCTGGTCGTGCCGCGCTTCCTCGCGCTGATGCTCGTCACCGGCCTGTTCGACCTGTACGCGCTGCTGTTCGGGATCTTCGGCGGCCTGCTGGCCTCGATCGTCAACCACCAGCCGCTCGGCCCGTTCTGGGCGACGTTCTTCGCCAACACCTCGACCGTGGACCTGTGGGGCTCGCTGCTGAAGACGATGATGTTCGGCGCGATCATTGCGATCGTCTCCTGCTACAAGGGCATGACCGCGTCCGGCGGCGCCGAGGGCGTCGGTCGCGCGGTCAACCAGGGCGTCGTCATCTCCTTCCTGGGCATCGGCGCCTTCAACTACGTGTTCACCCAGCTGCTGCTGGCGACACACCCGAACATCCTGGTGATCAAGTGAGCACCTACGGCAGCTCTTGGACGGCGATCCCGCGCGAATGGCTTGCCTCGACTGGGGAGATCGGCTCGTTCTCGGGCAACATCGTGCGCGAAGTGTGGGGCCTGCGCGTCCTGCGCTTCTTCGGCGAGACGATCCGCCAGGCCGGCATCCTGATCGTCGGCTCGACTGCGGTGATCTGGGCGCTGGTGTTCATCACCGGCCTGGGGCCGTGCGGGATCGAGGGCGCCTACTTCACCGAGTCAACCGGCGCGCCCGCCTACGCGGGCGTGTTCGCGGCGTGGTGCAACCTGCGCGAGGCGATTCCCTACGCGTTCGGCTACATGATGTCCGCCAAGGTCGGCACCGGCATCGTCGCCGAGCTGGGGGCGATGCGCATCTCCGAGGAGATCGACGCGCTGGAGGTGATGGGGATCGACTCGGTCACGTTCCTGTGCGCCACGCGCCTGCTGGCGGCCTGGCTGGTGCTGCCGTTCATGTACTTGGCCGCGATCGGCGTCGCCTACCTGGCCTCCTACATCGCCGTCGTCGACCAGATCGGCTACGTCTCCTCGGGCGGGTACCTGCTGATCTTCTGGGAGTTCCAGAACGCGCCCGACCTCCTGTACAGCCTGATCAAGGGGATGACGATGGCCACCGCCATCGTCCTTGTCGGCTGCTACTACGGCTACCACGCCTCCGGCGGCCCGGTCGGCGTGGGGACGGCCACCGCCAAGTCGATGGTGCTCAACCTCGTGCTCGTCACGTTGATCGGGATGCTGGGGACACAGGTCTTCTGGGGCGCGAACCCGCGTGCGCCGATCGGCGGCTGAGGCGCGATGATGGCTACCTCAGAGGCGTCGGGCGCGCATCTACCGGGCAAGGACCCAGGCGAGTTCGAGTTCCACACCGGCGTCAACCGGCCCACGGGCGCGCCCGCGGCGATCGAGTTCATCGGCGTGCACAAGGCGTTCGGCTCGAACCAAGTCCTGCGCGGCCTGGATCTGGAGCTGCCCGAAGGCCAGATATCGATGATCCTCGGGCCCTCGGGCACGGGCAAGTCGGTGTGCATCAAGCACATCGTCGGGCTCATGTACCCAGACGAGGGCGACGTGCTCGTACAGGGCCAGTCGATCCCGGCTCTGCCCGACAACGAGCTGTTCGAGATGCGCAAGAAGTTCGGCCTGCTCTTCCAGGACGGCGCGCTGTTCGGGTCGCTGAACCTGTACGACAACGTCGCCTTCCCGCTGCGCCAGCACACGGAGAAGGGCGAGGAGGAGATCGCCGAGATAGTCAACCGGCGCATGAAGGAGGTCGGGCTCGGAGGCGAGGGCGAGAAGATGCCCAACCAGCTCTCCGGCGGCATGCGCAAGCGCGCAGGATTCGCCCGCTCGCTCGTGCTCGACCCCGAGATCGTGCTGTTCGACGAGCCCGACTCGGGCCTCGATCCCGTCCGCACGGCGCTGCTGTGCGAACTGATCAAAGAGGTGCACGAAGAGAACGGCGGCACCTACGTCGTGATCACCCACGACATCATGTCCGCGCGCCGGGTCGCCGAGCACATCTCGGTGCTGTGGCGCGGGCGCATCGTCGAGTCCGGTCCGGCGGCGGAGCTGTTCGACTCCGAGAATGCGTTCGTGCGCCAGTTCCTCTCGGGCGAGGCTCAGGGCCCTTTGGGGATGGAGTAACGCCTTGATGCGGGGTGGAGTCTCCGCGTCCGGCGTTAGCCTTCAAGGGTGGACGTAGGAGGGGTTCTCTCGGGGCTGGCCGCGCGCGCGGCGCGCAGGCCGCTGCTGACGCTGGCGATCGTCGGGGCGCTCGCGCTCGCCGGCGTGATCGCTGCCCTGTCGCTGCGGCCGACCGCCGCCACCGACACGCTGGTCGGGCGCTCCAGTGCGGCTTACCGCGACACCCAGCGCTTCTACTCGCGCTTCGGCGAAGAGCCCGTCGAGGTGCTGGTCAAGGGCGACCTGCGCAAGCTCGTGCTCAGCTCTGACATCGACCGGTTGGTCGGTCTGGAGGGCTGCCTGTCGGGCAACCTGCCGGCGGTCGCGCTTGCGCAGGAGGGCGGAGCGAGCGGGCCTTGCGGGCAGCTGCGCGCCGCCAAGGCGGTGAAGGTCGTGTTCGGGCCGGGCACGTTCCTCAACGAGGCGGCCGTGCAGATCGACTCGACGCTCGAAGCCAACAGCGCGCGGGCCGAGCGGGAAGCGCAGCAGGCGCAGGCGACCGTGCGCCGCTCGGCGCTCGCCCGCGGGCTCGGCGTGCAGCAGGCCGAGGCGCTCGGCAAGCAGGCGCGCCAGGTGAGGATGGCGGGCTTCGCCGCCGAAGTCAGCGCGCTGGCGATCCGCTACGGCATCAGCCGCCCGCCGACGCTCGACGATCACAGCTTCGTCTCAGCCGTCGTGTTCGACTCGACCAAGCCCTCCGGCACCCCAAAGCAGCGCTTCGCCTACCTGTTCCCCAGCCGCGACGCCGCGCTGGTATCGGTACGCCTGCGCGCCGGGCTCTCCGAAGCGCAGCGCTCGCACGCGATCGGGCTTATCCGCGCGGCGACGGCGATGGGGCAGTGGCGCTTGCAGAACGGGGAGAGCTACCTGGTCACCGGCGAGCCGGCGATCGTGGCCGACATCACCGGCTCGATCGCGCGCTCGATCGAGCTGCTGCTGGTCGCGGTGCTGATCGTGATGGCGATCGCGCTCGGCCTCGTGTTCAGGGGCCGCCCGCGCCTGCTGCCGCTGGCGATCGCGCTGCTGGCGACGGCGCTCACCTTCGGCGCGCTGGCGCTGTCGGGCGCCGCGCTGACGATGGCCTCGGTGGCGGTGCTGCCGGTGCTGGTCGGGCTTGCCGTGGACTACGCGATCCAGTTCCAGTCGCGGGTGCGCGAGGAGCAGGCTGAGGCCGGGCAGCGAGCTGACGCCGGGCTCGCCGGGCGCGGTGAGGGCGGCGGGGGCAGCGCGACCGCTGGGGCGATTGCCCGGGCGGCGGCGCGCGGGGGGCCGGCGATCGCCACCGCCGTGGTCGCGAGCATGGGTGGGCTGCTGGTGCTGCTGCTCTCGCCGGTGCCGATGGTGCGTGGCTTCGGGCTGCTGCTGGTGGTGGGGGTCGCGCTGGCGTTCGCGTGCGCGCTGACGGCCGGCTCTGCGGCGATGGCGCTGGCGGCCCGCACGCCCAGCGCTGGGCGCGGGGACGGCGCGGTCCGCGGCATGCGCTCGTTGCGCGTGCCGGCCGGCGTTGCCTCGGCCTGGCGCGGAGCGGGCGAGATTCTCTCCGACAATCCGCTGACGCGGCTGGTCGCGCGCACGGCGCTCGAGCGCGCTGTGCGCCATCCGGGGCGCGTGCTCGCGATCGGGCTGGCGCTGGCCGCGCTTGGCTGGGGGCTCGACACGCAGACGCACGTACAGACCGACATCGCCAAGCTCGCGCCGCAGAACATCTCCTCGCTGCGCAACCTGACCGCGCTGGAGCAGGCGACGGGCGTCGGTGGCGAGATCGACCTGATGGTCAGCTCGCGCTCGCTCACCGACCCGGCGACGATCGAATGGATGAGCCGGTACGAGCAGTCGATCCTGGCGCGCTTCGGCTACAGCGCGAGCAGCGGCTGCAAGAAGGCCCAGCTGTGCCCGGCTTTCTCGCTGCCCGACCTGTTTCGCACCGAAGCCGGCTCGACCGCGAAGCTGACTCGGCGCCAGGTCGCGGGGCTGCTGGCGGCGGTGCCTTCGTACTTCTCCCAGGACGTGATCACTGCTGACCGGCGGGTGGCGACACTCGCCTTCGGCATCCGGCTGATGAGCCTGCAGCAGCAGCAGGCCGTGATCGAAGCGATGCGCTCGGGCCTGCACCCGCCGGCGGGCGTCAGCGCCCGGCTGGTGGGTCTGTCGGTGCTCGCGGCGCAGGCGGGCGCGCAGGTGGCCTCGCCGTGGCGGCGGGTGCTGACGCTGCTTGCCGCGCTCGCCGTGGTGGCCGCGATCCTGCTGCTGGCCTTCCGCGGCGACCGCCGCCGCGCGCTCGTGCCGTTGGCGCCGATCGTGCTGGCGAGCGGCTGGTCGGCGCTGGTGCTGTTCGCGCTGCGCATCCCGCTGAACCCGATGTCGGTGACGCTTGGCGCGCTGGTGATCGCGATCTCAACCGAGTTCGCCGTGCTGCTCTCCGAGCGCCAGCGCCAGGAGCGC
Source organism: Solirubrobacteraceae bacterium (assembly GCA_035938935.1). Taxonomy (GTDB): domain Bacteria; phylum Actinomycetota; class Thermoleophilia; order Solirubrobacterales; family Solirubrobacteraceae; genus Palsa-744. The sequence goes on along the minus strand of DASZGH010000078.1, from coordinate 157 downwards.
GCGGCGGGTTTCTCGAGCGCCGAGGCGATGAGCCGCGCCTACCGCCGCACGGGCGCGGCGGTCGCGGCGTCCGGCGTGACGGCGATCGCCGGCTTCGGCGTGCTCGCACTGTCCGACATCCGCATGCTGCGCGACTTCGGGCTGGTGACGCTGATCG
>DASZGH010000077.1:0-77700 GCA_035938935.1 Solirubrobacteraceae bacterium | reverse complement strand
CCACAAGGTGATCGGCGGCGGGCGCTGCCCGATCGTCGACACGTGGTGGCAGACCGAGACCGGCGCGATCATGATCACGCCGCTTCCCGGCATCACCTCGACGAAGCCCGGGTCCGCAACGCAGCCGTTCCCCGGCGTACGCGCGGATGTGCTCGACGAGTCCACCGGCGAGCCCCTCACCGAAGGCCAGGGCCTGCTCGTGCTCACGCGTCCGTGGCCGTCGATGCTCCGCACCCTCTACCGCGACGACGAGCGCTTCGTCGAGACCTATTTCTCCCGTTTCGGCAACGAGACCTACGTGGTCGGCGATGCGGCGCGGCGAGACGAGGACGGCTACTTCTGGGTGATCGGGCGAATCGACGACGTGGTGAACGTCTCCGGTCACCGCCTCTCGACGGCCGAGGTCGAGTCCGCCATCGTGGCCCACGAGGCGGTCGCCGAGGCGGCGGTGATCGGGCAGTTCGACGAGCAGACGGGCCAGGCGATCTGCGCCTTCGTCACGCTCCAGGGCACGACCGAGGGAACCGAGGAACTCGAGGAGGGGATCCGCGGCACCGTCGCGGAGCGGATCGGCAAGTTCGCGCGCCCGAAGCGGATCATCTGGTCCGACGATCTGCCCAAGACGCGCTCGGGCAAGATCATGCGGCGGCTGCTGCGCGACATCGCCGAGGGTCGCGCGCTCGGCGACGTGACCACACTGCGCGACCCGGCGGTAACCGAGCAGTTGCAGGACAAGGTCAAGGAGCTGCAGGCAAGCGAAGCGTAGGAGTGGCAAGCGGCGCCGGTCGGGGCCTCGCCGCGAGACGTTACGTCAAACCTTGGAGTGCTCAGGCACCCAGCTGCCGTCCTCGTCGCGCTTGAAATCCGCGAACAGCAGCGGCGCCTCGGCCTTCATCAGCTGTGCGACTCGATCGAACACGAGTCGCATCTCCTCCTCCGCGCTCTCGGCGGTGCGCATCTCGATCACGTGCCGCAGCGTGCGGGCGTTGGCCGTCCACACGATGTCGGTCGAGAGGCCGATCGGCGCGAGCCGGCGCAGCGCCGAGGTGACCTCCTTCTTGACCGAGAACGGGACGCCATCACGGTCGAGCCCGAGCTGCTCCGCGGCACTCACCTGCAGCTCCTCGAGCTGCTCGACCACGCTCAGGACGCGCTCGCGCAACGGCTCCAGGGCGGGAGGGACGCGGAAGCCGATGTCGGCCAGCCGCACGTAACGCAGGCTCTCCTGACTGAACGCCGAGCCGGCGCGATGGCGCACGAGCTCGTGGGTGAAAGAGCGGCTCACGTCGCGTAGGGCGAACGTCCAGCTGGCGTGCTCGAGCACGCTGCCGTGCCCGCTCGAGAGGATGTTGGCGAAGTACTCGCCGCGGTTGGAGCGCACGCGCGCCACGTTCGGATTGAGCCCGGGCTTCCAGCTGCGGTAACACGCGCGCCCGGCGAACTCGACTAGCAGCTCCGCGGCGGGAGCCTCCTCGCCGAGGCGATCCCCCAGCCACGATTCGCCGCCGACGGCCCTCAGATAGGCGCGCATGCCCGCCACGTCCACCGACGGCCTTGCGATCAGGAACACCTGCGGGGCGGTCTCGTGCATCCCGGCGGCGATCCTACGCTCTGCGCGCCGGTTCCGATGCTCCATGAGCTGGGACGCTCGCTAATAGACTCTGATGTCGGTGGCTACCCCGGACACCAGCGACGGACAACCGGCGATCGTGAAGGCAAGCGCGGTCAGCCGGCGCTACGGCGAAGGCCAGGCCGCCGTCGACGCGCTCACCGAAGTGAGCGTGGAGTTCCCCAAGGGTCGCCTGACCGCGATCATGGGCCCGTCCGGCTCGGGCAAGTCGACGCTGATGCACATCCTCGCCGGCCTGGACCGCCCAACCTCCGGGACGGTGGCGCTCGACGACGTCGAGATCACAGACCTTGACGATCGCAGGCTCACCAAGCTGCGCCGCGATCGTGTCGGCTTCATCTTCCAGACGTTCAACCTGCTGCCGGTCCTGAGCGCCGAGGAGAATATCCTGCTGCCGCTGTCGATCGCCGGCCGCAAGCCCGACCGCGAGTGGCTCGATCGCTTGATCGACACGATCGGCATCCGCGACCGTCTCAGCCACCGCCCGGCGGAGATGTCCGGTGGCCAGCAGCAGCGCGTGGCGGTGGCGCGCGCGCTCGTGTCGCGCCCGGCCGTCGTGTTCGCCGATGAGCCGACCGGCAACCTCGACTCGAAGGCCTCCGGCGACGTGCTCGATCTGCTGCGCCACGCCGTTGACGACTTCGATCAGACGGTTGTGATGGTGACCCACGACGCTCACGCGGCGTCGTTTGCCGACCGCGTGCTGGTGCTCGCCGACGGGCGCATCGTCAAGGACGACTGATGCTGGCGCTGGTGATGCGGGGCCTGCGGCAGCGCAAGCTGCGGGTGGCGCTCACGGCGATTGCGATCGCGCTGGGTGTCGCCCTGATGGCCGGCACCTACATCCTCACAGACACGATCAACAACTCGTTCGCGAACATCTTCCAGACCGCGAACAAGGGCCACGATGTGGTCGTGACGCGTGCGCAGCGACTCGGCAACCGCGTGCGTGCGCAGGTCTCGCCGATCGACGAAGCGATGGTCGCCCGCGTGCGCGCCGTGCCGGGCGTGGCGGTCGCCGCCGGCTCGATCTTCACGCCGGTGACGCTTCTCGACACCGCCGGCAAGCGCCTGAGCACGGGCGGCGCTCCCGCGTTTGCGGCGAGCGTGGTACCCAAGCGCTTCGAGTCTTTCTCGCCGGTCTCCGGCCGCTTTCCGGTGAGCGCTTCGGAGGTGGCCATCGACCAGTTCACACAGCAGCGCAAGGGATTGAGGCTTGGCCAGCAGATGGTCGTGGCGGGCAGCGCGACCGCTCGCCGCTACACGATCGTGGGGATCGTGCGGTTCGCCGGCGCCCAGTCTTTCGGCGGCGCTGCCGCGGCTGTTCTCGTCCCCAGTGAGGCCCAGAGGGTTACCGGCCAGCCGGGCCGCTACGACCAGATCGACGTCGCGGCAGGGTCGGACCCCACCCACCCCGTCACGCCCGGAGAACTACGCGGGCGCATCCGCGCCGTGCTGCCATCCACGGTGGAAGTGCGCACCGGCGCCCAGCAGGCCGCCAAGGAAACCTCCGACCTGGAAGAAAACCTCAGCTTCCTGCGCACGTTCCTGCTCGTATTCGCCTACGTCTCGCTGTTCGTCGGCGCCTTCATCATCTTCAACACGTTCTCGATCACGGTTGCCCAGCGCACGCGCGAGTTCGGCCTTTTGCGCACGCTCGGCGCCTCACGCGGACAGCTGCTGCGATCGGTCGTCTACGAAGGCCTGCTGCTCGGAGTCGGCGGCTCGCTGATCGGCCTGCTCGGCGGGATCGCGCTCGCGCCCGGCCTGGACCAGCTGTTCAAGAGCCTCGGCGCCGACCTGCCCGACAGCGGCACCGTGCTGCAGACGCGCACGATCGTCGTCTCGTTGCTGGTGGGCACGATCATCACGCTGCTGGCGGCGATCGTGCCGGCGCGGCGGGCGACACGGGTGCCGCCGATCGCCGCGCTGCGCGAGGGCGTTGAGTTGCCGCGACGGCGTTGGCTGCGCTGGCGCCCCCGCATCGTCCCGGCGCTCGCGCGCGTCGTCGGCGTGCTCGTCAGCTGGCGCGGCATCACCGGCCGGCTGGCGCGCGAGAACGCGATGCGCCAACCGGGCCGCACGATGGTGACCGCTGCGGCGCTGATGGTCGGGCTGGCGCTGGTGACGTTCGTGGCGGTGCTGGCGGCTGGCACCAAGGCGACGATCGACCAGGCCGTAAGTCGCTCGTTTGCCGGCGACCTGATCATCGAGAACTCGCAGGCGAACGGGCGCGAACAGGGAATCCCGGCGCTGGTGGCCCCGGCCGTGCGCCGTGTACCCGGGGTGGCGGCGGTGACGCCGATCGCATTCACGGTCGGGCGACCGGCCGGCTCGAGCGAAAACGCGACGATCACCGCGGTGGAGCCCGCCACGTTCGAGCGCGTGTACCGGATCGAATGGAAGCAGGGCTCCGCGGCTACGCTGCTCGGCCTCGACGGCACGGGGGCCGTGGTCAGTGAAGGCTATGCCAAAGCCCACGGTCTGAAGGTGGGCAGCACGATCGTGCTGTTGACCCCCACCGAACGTCACGTGCGTCTGAGCGTCGCCGGCATCGTCAAGGACCGGGCGCGACTGCTCGGCGATCTGACGATCGCGCTGCCGCTCGCGCGGGCGGCGTTCGGTCAGCGCGAAGATGCGCTCGACTTCGTCAGCTACGCGCCTGGCGCGAGCAATGGGCAGGTGCAGCCGGCGGTTGACAGAGTGCTCGCGGTAGCTTTCCCGCAGGCCAAGTCGCGCACCGCCGCGCAGTTCAAGCAGGAACAGTCAGAACAGATAAACACCTTGCTGACGCTGATCTACGTGCTGCTGGCGCTGTCGGTGATCGTCTCGCTGTTCGGCATCGTCAACACGCTGGTGCTCTCGATCTACGAGCGCACGCGCGAGTTGGGCATGATGCGCGCGATCGGCACCTCGCGCAAGCAGGTGCGCCAGATGATTCGCTACGAGTCGATCATCACGGCCTTGATCGGCGGCGTGCTCGGCCTGGCGATCGGGGTAGTGGGCGCGGTGCTCGTGACCAACTTCGCGCTGTCGGGGTCGGGGTTCGTCCAGTCGATTCCCGTCGGCACGCTGGTGATCCTGCTGGTTGTGGCCGCGCTGGCGGGCCTGCTCGCCGCGCAGCTGCCGGCGCGGCGAGCGGCGCGGATCGATCTGCTCGAAGCGCTGGCGAGCGAGTAGTAATCAGCGGGCGAGTACCCGTCGCTAAGCTCCCCGAGACGATGACCACGCAGGCATCAACCGCGTTGAGTGACCCCGAGCTGGAGCGGACCGCCTGGGACCTTGACCCGTTGGTGGCTGGCAACGGCGCCGACGGCGCCCGCGCGCAGCTGAGCGAGGCGCGCGAGCGCGCTCAGGCGCTTGCCGCCCGGCACGCGGGCAAGGTCGCTGAGCTCGACCGCGACAGTCTGCTCGCCGCCATGCGCGAGCTGGGCGAGCTGCAGGAATTGATCGGACGCGCCGGTACCTACGCCGGCCTGCGTTTCTCCTGCGACACGGCCGATCCCGAGAACGGCGCGCTGATGCAGGAGGTGCAGGAGCGCGTCACCGAGATCGAGACGATGCTGTTGTTCTTCGAGTTGGAGTGGGCGGAGCTGGCAGACAAGTGGGTGGATGAGTTGCTCGCCGACGAGCGCCTGTCCTTCTGCGCCCACTACCTGCGCAACGCCCGCCGCTACCGCGAGCACCTGCTCTCAGAACCGGAGGAGAAGATCCTCGCCGAGAAGGCGGTTACCGGTTCGAACGCCTGGTCGCGCTTGTTCGACGAGCTGACCTCGGCGATCGAGGTGCGCTTGCCGGCAGCCGCTGGTGGGGGTGTCGGGGGCGGAGCCAAGCCGGCGGGTGGCGATGGCTCGGCGTCGGGCGATGCCGGCGAGAAGGTCGCGCTCGATGTCGCCCTCAGCCGGCTGGTGCTTGCCGACCGCGAGCTGCGGCGCGCCACCGCCGAGGCCGTCACCGAGGCGCTCGCGCCCGGACTGCGCACACGCACGTTCCTGTTCAACACATTGCTGGCCGACAAGGCGATCGACGACCGCCTGCGCCGTTACCCCAGCTGGCTGGCCGCACGCAACCTGTCAAACGAGGCCAGCGACGAGTCGGTGGCCGCGCTGATCGAGGCCGTGCGCGGACGCTACGAGCTACCGCGACGCTGGTACCGGCTGAAGGCGAAGCTGCTCGGGATCGACAAGCTCGCCGACTACGACCGGATGGCCTCCGTCACCAGCGATGAGGCGACCTACTCGTTCGCGCAGGCACGCGAGCTGGTGCTCGACTGCTACTCCTCGTTCTCGCCGAAGCTGGGCGACGTGGCCAAGCGCTTCTTCGACGAGCGCTACATCGACGCCCCGGTGCGCCCGTCCAAGCGCGGCGGGGCCTTCTGCGCCTCGGCCGTTCCCTCGGCGCACCCGTACGTGATGCTCAACTACACCTCGCGCCGTCGCGACGTCCTAACGCTCGCGCACGAGCTTGGCCACGGCGTCCACTTCGCGCTGGCCGCCGAGCAGGGCGTGTTTCACCAGGGTACGCCGCTGACGCTCGCCGAGACAGCGTCGGTGTTCGGCGAGACGATCGTGTTCGGGCGCCTGCTCGAGGAGGACTCCTCGCCGGCTTCGCGGCTGGCGCTGCTGGCCGAGAACATCGAGGGGGCGCTTGCGACCGTGTTCAGGCAGGTCGCGATGAACCGCTTCGAGGACTTGGTCCACAGCGACCGGCGCGAGCAGGGCGAGCTGTCTGTCGAGCGCTTCGCCGAGTTGTGGGTGCAGAGCCAGGGCGAGATGTTCGGCGACTCGGTGCAGATCACCGATGGCTACCGGTCGTGGTGGTCCTACATCCCGCACTTCATCGGCTCGCCGGGCTACGTGTACGCCTACGCATACGGTCAGTTGCTGGCACTGTCGGTCTACCAGCAGTACGAGCAGCGCGGCGAGGAGCTGGTGCCGCGGTATCTGGAGATGCTTGCGGCGGGCGGGTCGCGTTCGCCCGAGGAGCTGGGGAAGATCGTGGGGATCGACCTTGCTGACCCTGGGTTCTGGGACGCGGGGCTGGATCTGGTCGAGCGCCAGCTACAGGCGGCTGAAGAGGCGGCGCAAGCGGCGTGATGCGAACCTAGACGGCAGACAGCAGATTTAGAAAGAAAAATATCGCTGTTGTGCGACTGTGGATAGTATGATGTCCCATCCATGGGACGTATGCGCACCTACTCGCCCGTAACGGTCGAAGCCGCCCGTCTACTCGGTGCTCGTGTACGCCTTGCGCGGCACGAACGTCGCTGGACCCTCCAGGAGCTGGCTGACCGGGCCGGCGTCACGCATGTGACCATGCGCAAGGTCGAGCAGGGCGACCTGACGGTCAGGCTGGGCGTGGCGTTCGAGGCGGCTGCCATCCTCGGTGTTCCACTGTTTCACGAGGACCGCTCTCGCCGAGCTCTGGAGGCCGGTCGCGTCGACGACCGCCTGGCCGTGCTGCCGCAATTGGTGCGCAAGCCGGCTGAGATCGACGATGACTTCTGAGTCGCGACAGGCGTTCGTGTGGGTATGGCTGCCGGGTGCGGCCGACCCGGTGGTCGCCGGCCGCCTGGACGAGGTCGGCGGGATTCTCACGTTCACATACGGGCGCAGCTATCTCGCACGAGCGGAGCGGATCGCGCTCTACCTGCCCGAGCTGCCGCTTGGTCGCGGCCCGATCCATCCGCTGGCTGGCGAGGTGGCCGGCTGTATTGCCGACGCTGGTCCAGACGCGTGGGGAAGGCGGGTCATCCTCAACCACAGGGTTGGCCGCGACGCCATCGACACGACTGACTTGAGCCTGTTGACCTACCTGTTGGAGTCCGGCTCTGACCGGATCGGGGCCTTGGATTTTCAGGTGTCGGCCTCGGAGTACGTAGCGCGCTCGGCGGGCGGCGCGGCGCTCTCGGAGCTGGCCGAATCGGCCGAACGCGTCGAGCAGGGCATCCCGCTCTCGCCGGCGCTCGACCAGGCGTTGCTGCACGGCAGCTCGGTCGGTGGCGCCCGGCCGAAGGCGCTCCTGAGCGAAGGCTCCCGCAAGCTGATCGCGAAGTTCAGCTCGACCACCGACCACTACCCGGTGGTCAAGGGCGAGTTCGTGGCGATGGCGCTCGCGCGGCGGGCGGGCCTGAGCGTCGCGTCTACTGAGCTCACGCACGCTCTCGGCAAGGACGCGTTGCTGATCGACCGGTTCGACAGGACGCAAGCGAGCGGGCGTCGGATGATGGTCTCGGCGCTGACGATGCTCGGGCTGGACGAGCTGGGCGCCAGGTACGCGAGCTACGCCGACCTGGCACAGGCGATCCGCGCTCGCTTCACCGATCCGCTCGATACGCTGCGCGAGCTGTTCTCGCGCATCACGTTCAACATCCTCGTGGGCAACAACGACGACCATGCCCGCAACCACGCCGCTTTTTGGGACGGCACGACGCTCACGCTGACCCCGGGATATGACATCTGCCCCCAGCCACGAGCCGGCGGAGAGACCGCGCAAATCATGGCGATCGGCGAGGACGGCTACCGGATGAGTCAGGTCGCCGGCTGCGTCGCCAGGGCATCCACGTATTTGCTCTCGGAGATGGACGCCCGTGCGATCGTCGACCACCAGATCGACGTGATCGAGAGCGAGTGGGTCGATGTGTGCGATCAGGCCGCCCTGAGCGAGGTCGGGCGCGCGGGGTTCTGGCGGCGGCAGTTTCTCAACCCGTACTCGCTAGAGGGCTATTGATCCTTAGGAGCCGACGCCCTTCGCCGTTGCCTCCATCGCCTCCATGCGTCCGACGATGTTGCTGAGCAGCTGATCCTGGCTCTGCAGGTGGGCCTGCAATTGCTGGCACTCGTGCAGGATCGCCTCCGCGTCGGAGTATGTCTGCACCGCTCGCTTGTCCGCCGCGCCACCGAGCACCTGCTGGCCGACCATGATCGCGATCATCAACAGCATCTGCATGATGCCGCCGAAGATCAGCAGCATCAAAGCCCATGGATAGGGGTCTCCAAACAGGCTCTGTCCGAGCCCCGCCATCCACGCCGCCATCGCCAGGGCGACCACATAGAAAGCCCACATGTTCCCGACGCCCTTCGTGATCAGCGCCGCCAGGCGGCCGTTGAAGCCGACGTTCTCGTCGTCTGTCTTCGGCGGCGGCGTGTTCGCCCGCTCGGCGATCCGCGGGTGCGGTTCGTATTGAAATGCTTCGGGGTTCACGGCCATACGCAGTCCTCCTGGTCTCAGTGCATTGTCTATGGGGACCCGATCCAATCAGTATCGCGATAGGGGAGAAGTCGCGGGCGACACGCTTTGCGCGACTGTCAACGCTGCTCGGCATCTTTGAGATAGAGGACGCAGTCGCGGAGATCTCGATCGGAAACGGTGCGAATCGCAGCGACGAGTCGGCTGATTCCCGCCGGTCGCCGTGAGAGTCTGGAGGACACTGCGATCAAGAGTCCCGGGTGGTGCTTCCCGGCCGTAAGATGCTCGGCGGAGATTGGCCGGAAGTCGGCGGCGTTCTCGGTGAGGATTGCTCGATCGAGTTCGATTCCGGCCGCGAAGACGTCGACGTCGGAGCGGCCGGCCAACCCGAGCTCGATGACGGTGCAGGCGTCGATGTCGAAGTCCCCGAGCGCCTCGGCCAGCGAGGCCGGATACATCTCGTCCAACAGCAGCTTCAACGCGTCTCGGCTGCTGCTGTCTCGCTGCGATGAAGCTCGATGCGCGCCGCTATCTCCTCTGGGAAGGCGTCGCGGTAGCTCAGCGCGGCATCTATCTGAGCGCGCTTGAGGTCGGACTCGTCAGCGAGCGTAGCGGTGGGATCGGGTTCCGCGGCCAAGTCTTCGATCCACATCGCAACCTCCCATACGTCGGGACCGTCGATCAGTTTGGCCCGCCGGCCCGCCGGTCCATCGCGGAAGGTAATCATCGGATGCTCCTCCCGACGCGCTCCCTCCTCGGCATAGCGACGGAGGCGGTCCGAAAGAGTCTCACCGGCGGCCCGAGCGCGCAAGCGCAAGCGATCGGCGAGCTTGTCATCGAGACGGACGGAAACGTTCACCGACATGTATGCATCGTAGCACAACGTCTGCGACAAGCGCGGCTTCGCTGTTCAAACGGCGGAAGTGGCGGCGCTACAGCAGCCCCAGCGCGCTGCCCACCCCGTGCACGAGGTTGAACAGCGGCTGCGGCACCACGCCGAAGAAGATCGTTGCGGCTGCGGCGAGCACGGCGACGAACGCCAGCTCGGGTTGAGTCCGCAGGGAAGTCGCCGAAGCAATGCCGGCGTCAGCGAGTACGCCCTCCGGTTGCTCATCCAGCTCCTGCGACCCTCCGGCGATCGCTGGCAGCGCTCCTGGCGCGAGCGGCCCGGGAGCGTCGGGATCCGCTGAGGTTGAGGCCCCGGCCGGCCGCATCCACATCGCCGCCACCACCGGCAGGTAGTACCCGAGCGAGATCATCGAGCCGACCACGATCACGACCCCCAGCCACGTGTACCCGCCCGATACGGCGGCGTCGATCAGATAGAACTTGCCGATGAACCCGGCCGTTGCCGGGATCCCCGCCAGCGCCAGCATCGAGATCGTCATCGGCCATGCAAGCCAGGGCCGCTTGCGCCCGAGGCCGGCGAGCGCCGCGACGCTGTCGCCGACGCCCCCGGTGGGGTCGTGCTCGTGGGCGGGTGGGGTCTCCAGTTCCCGCTCGCGAGCGACGATCACCGCGAAGGCGGCCATGTTCATCGGCAGATAGACGGCGAGGTAGAAGACCATCGCCTGCGCGCCGAGCTGGGTGGCGACGACGACGCCGGCCAGTATGTAGCCGGCCTGTGCGACCGAGGAGTAGGCGAGCATCCGCTTCAGCGATGACTGCCCGAGCGCGCCGACGTTGCCGACGAGGATCGTGACCGTCGCCAGCGTCGCCAGCGCCGGCCCCCAGCTGGCGTGCGCTTCGATCAGCGCCACGTCGAACAGCCGCAGCAGCGCGCCGAGCGCCGCGACCTTGGTGGCCACCGCCATGAACGCCGTGATCGGCGTCGGCGCCCCCTCGTACACGTCCGGCGTCCACTGGTGGAAGGGAGCGACCGAGGCCTTGAAGGCAAGGCCGGCGACGCACAGCGCGATCCCGGTCAGCAGCATCGCGTTGCTGGTCAGCCCGTGCGTGGAGATCGCGCTCGCGATAGCGCCGAAGTCGGTCGCGCCGGTGGCGCCGTAGAGCAGCGCGATCCCGTACAGCAGCGTGGCCGAGCCGACCGAGCCGACGATCAGGTACTTCAGCCCGGACTCCAGCGAGCGCTCGCGCGTCATTTCGGTCGCGCACAGCACGTACAGCGGTATCGAGAGCAGCTCCAGTCCGAGGAACAGCGCGACGGTGTTCTGCGCGGCGCCGAGCAGCGCCATGCCGCCCACGCTCGTCAGCAGCATCGCGTGCAGCTCGCCGTGCGCCGCTTCGCGCGAGGCCTGCGAGCGCCAGGCCAGCAGCACGCCGGCGATGGCGCCGACGGCGAGGATCAGCGTCAGCGACAGCGACAGCCGGTCGATCCGCAGTGCCCCGGCGACGACCGACTCGGGCGTGTCCCAACGCCAGATTGCCGTCCCGATGGCGGCGCCGAGCGCGACGATCGCAAGCGCCGGGACGACCTGCTCGCGAATGCGGCGCGAGCCGAGCATCCCGATCAGCAGTACGACGATCGCCCCGCCGAGCAGCGCGATCAGCGGCGAGAGCGCCGCGAAGTCGACGTGCGGGCCTTTGAGCGTGGCGATCATGGTTCGGTTGTGGCGAGTGTCGAGGGGTTGGAGGTCAGGTCGGTGTGGGCGGCGGCGACCGAGGTGGTCGCCGAGCCTTCCGAGCGCTTCAGCGCCCCCTGCGGGTACAGCGCCAGGAACAGGATCACGGCAAGCAGCGGCGCCAGCACGAGCCCGTCCCTGACGCTCATCTCGCGCGAGCTCACCTTCTCGCCGACGCGGTTGTGCATCGCGCGGATGAACAGGCGCAGCGCGTACACGCTGGCCATCACCACGCCGGCGAACGCGACGATGGCGATGACGAGCTTGGCTTTGAACACGCCCAGCAGGATCAGGAACTCGCCGACGAAGTTGGCAGAGCCCGGCATCGCCAGCGTCGCCAGCGCGACGAGGAGGAACACGGCTGCGAGCACGGGCGCGCGGAAGGCGATGCCGCCCATCTCGCGGATGTCTTCCGAGCCGCCGGCGTGTTGGCCGATCGACGATCCCGTCGATCGTCGATCGGCGAGCAGCGCAATGATGAAGAAGAGCGGCGCGACCACCAGCCCGTGGTTGACCATCTGCAGCAGGGCGCCCTGCGCCCCCTGCGGATTGAGCGCGAACACCCCCAGCGTGATGAAGCCGAGCTGGGCGACCGAGGAGTAGCCGGCAACCAGCCGCGCGTGCGTCTGGGTGAACGCCATCGCCGACCCGTACAGGATCGACAGCAGCGCGATCACCAGCATCAAAGTCTGAAAGTGCGCCGCCGCCCGCGGGAACAGGGGAAGCACGATCGCCAGGAACCCGTACGCGCCCACCTTCGAGAGCACGCCGCTGAACACCATCAGCACCTCGCTGGGCATCGCCCTGTACCCGTCCGGCATCCAGCCGTGCAGCGGGAAGGCGGGCATCTTCACCAGGAAGGCTGCGGCGAAGAACAGGAAGATCCACTCCTGCGAGCCGGTGCTGAGCGGCAGCCCTTGCAGCTGCGAGAGCACGAACGTGACGTGCCCGCCGTTCTGCTGGGCGGCCAGCACGCCGGTGGCGATCGCGGCGGCCAGCATCAGCAGCGAGCCGACCAGCGTGTAGATCACGAGCTTGATCGTGGCTTTCACCCGGTCCGGGCCCATCCCCCACCCGCCGATAAGGAAGTAGAAGGGGATTAGCATCAGGTCGAAGAACGCGACGAACAGGGCGAGGTCCTGCGCGAGGAAGGCGCCGAGCACGGCCGACTCCGCCAGCATCATGTGGAAGTAGAAGAGACGGGGTCTGTCCCAAGGGCGCATGTTGGATGCTGTGATCGCTGCAAAGAACAGCAGCGCCGTCATGCCGACGAGCACGACGTTCAACCCGCTGACGCCGAGCTTGTAGTGGATGCCCAGCTCGGAGATCCATACGACGTCGGTGACATCCTTGAGCCCGTGCGAGCCTGCTCCGTACTGGACGATGTAGGCGACTGCCAGACCGAGCGTCGCGACGGACCCGGCCAGCGCGACCAGCCCGGGCAGGCGCTCGTTGCGGACGGCCACGATTGCGCCGATCAGCCCGCAGACCGCGGGGAGCCAGATGAGTATCGAGAGCGCCGGCATCAGCAGATCACGTCTGCAGCAGGAAGTAGAGGCCGAGCGCGGCCACGCCGAGCACCACGAGCGCTGCGTAGTAGCGCAGCAGCCCGGTCTGCACCGCGCGCACGGACGCCGAGCCGGCCCGCACGATCGAGGTGGCGCCGCCGATCAGTGCGCCGTCGACGAACACGCGCTCGAATGTGTCGTTGGCAAAGCGCCCGGCGGCGGCGGCCGGTCGCACGACGAGGGCGTCTATCAACTCGTCGAAATACCACTTGTTCACGGACACCGCGTACGCCAGCTTGAAGCGTTCCCGCGCCGTGACCGCGATCTGCGGCTGCTTCACCCAGATCCGCCAGGCGACCGCGATGCCGCTCAGCCCGAGCAGCGTGCCGAGGATCAGCCCGAACACGAGCAGCCCGTTGCGGGTGTGCACCGTGTACAGCGCCGAGTCCGCAAAGCTCGGTTCCAGGAATTTGGTGATCACGTCGTCCACTTCGGGAATCTGCACGAGCCCAGCCCCGACCGCGCCGACGGCCAGAACGCTCATCGCCACCCGCATCGGCAGCGCCCGCTCGGCGATCGCGTGCGTCGGGCCGGGGAAGCCGACGTCGGTGTCCTCGACCTCGCCGTTGGCTGGATTGGTCGGCTGGGCAGCGTGGTGCAGGTGACCCTCTTCGAGCTCGCGCGCCTCCGGCACTGGATCGCCGTAAAACGCCCGGAAGATCATGCGGAACGTGTAGATCGCGGTCATGAAGGCGCCGATGTACCCAAGCGAGTAAAGCGCCCAGTGCCACCCACCGCGCTCTCCGGTGACGAGCAGGATCTCGTCCTTGGAGAAGAAGCCAGAGAAGGGCGGTATGCCGGAGAGCGCGAGCCCGCCGACCATGAAGCACGCGAACGTGAACGGCATAGCTCGCCTGAACCCTTTCATCCTCTCCAACGACTGCTCGCCCGCCATCGCACCGATGATCGAGCCGGCGCCCATGAACAGAAGCGCCTTGAAGAAGGCATGGGTCATCAGGTGAAACATCCCGGCCGCGTAGGCGCCGACGGAGACCCCCATGATCATGTAGCCGATCTGCGACATCGTCGAGTAGGCGATCACGCGCTTGATGTCGGTCTGGGTCAGCGCGATCGTCGCGGCGATCACGAGCGTCGCGCAGCCGATCACCGCGCCTGTGTCCTGCGCGGCGGGGGCCAGTTCGAAGAAGGGGTGCATGCGCGCGATCAGGTACACCCCGGCCGTCACCATCGTGGCTGCATGGATCAGCGCGGAGACCGGCGTCGGCCCCTCCATCGCGTCCGGGAGCCAGGTGTGAAGCGGGATCTGTGCCGACTTGGCGAACGCCCCCACCAGCAGCAGCAGGCAGCCGGCGACGACGTCGGCTTCGCCGCTGACGAACACTTCCGGCGCCGCCTTGAACGCGCGCAGGAAGTCGAGCGTGCCGGTGTGCTTGAACAGGAAATACGTGCCGAGCACCAGCCCGACGTCGCCGACGACATTGATCACGAACGCCTTGATCCCCGCGCTCGTGGCGGTAGTGCGCCGATACCAGAATGAGATCAGCAGGTAGGAGGCCGCCCCGACGAACGCCCAGCCCACGATCAAAAGCAGGAAGTTGCCCGCCAGCACCAGCAGCAGCATCGAGAAGACGAAGAAGTTCAGGTAGGCAAAGAAGCGGTTCTCCCCTGCGTCCTCGTCCATGTAAGAGACCGAATAAAGGTGAATCGTCGCCGAGACGCCAGTGACCACGAGGATCATGAACACGCTGAGCGGATCGACCAGGATCGACATCTGCGCGTCGACGCCGACCGTGCTCGCGTAGTTCCAAAGCGAGGAGACGAGCTGGCGGTGGTCGGCGGAGTGTCCCTGCAGCGAGACCAGCGTCGCAAGCGCCGCGACGAACGCCAGCGCGATCGCGCCCGTGCCGATCCAGCCGGCAGTGCGCCGCGGTAGCTTGTTGAACCCGGCGCCGATGAAGATCGTGCCGAGCAGCGGGAACGCCAGCACCAGCCAGCCGAAGGTAGTGGTGCTCATCCCTGCAGCTCCCTCAGCTCATCCACGTCGATCGGCAGCCGCCGGCGGTGGATCGCGACGATCATCCCCAGGCCGATGCAGACCTCGCAGGCAGCGACGGTCATCACGACGATCGCCAGGATCTGACCGTCGCCGTTGCCCCACATCCGCGAGAACGCGATCAACGCGAGGTTGGCGCCGTTGAGCATCAGCTCGAGGCACAGCAGCACCACCAGCGGGTTGCGCCGCGTCATTACGCCAAACGCGCCGGTGCAGAAGACGATCGCCGAGACGGCCAGGTACCAGGCGATGCTCACCAGCCGCCTCCTGACTCCTCGTCGCCCGCGCCGCCCGGGTCGCCGGCCCGCGCGTGCGCGAGCGCCAGGCCTTCGACGCCCTCGACCATCGTGCCCGTGCCGCGCGGGCGCAGAATGTCAAGCGGCGTCAACCGGTCGCGCTCGTCCTCGTCGCCATCCAGGCCGCCGCGTCGCCGTGCCAGCACGACGCCGCCCACCGCCGCGATCAGCAGCAAGAGCGACGTCGCCTCGAACACGAGCAGGAAGCGGGTCAGCAGCAGTTCGCCGATGTAGGCGGGCGTGCCGAACGCCCTTGGCCCGGGCGCGTACGGAGCGCCGTCGCCTTCGACGGCCTTCAGCCCGCTGCCGAGCAGCGCTATCAGCAGCTCGACCAGCACCGCTCCCGCGAACAGCGCCGCCGTCGGCCGGCGCCCGTCGGCCCCGCGCGAGCGCGCCCGCCGCGTCAGCGCGCCGTCCAGGGGCTGCTCCTCGCCGCCGACGTAGGCGACGACGAACACGTACAGCACCATCACCGCCCCGGCGTAGACCACAACCTGCGCCGCGGCGACGAATTCGGCGCGCAGCAGCAGGAACAGAACAGCCAGCGACAGCAGATGCCCAACCAGCGCCAGCACGCTGTAGAAGGGGTTGCTGAGCGTCACCACGCCGATCGCGCCCGCGATGACACCGATTGCAGCAAGGAAGAAAAGGACCGCGCTCACTCGCCCTCTTTCCGCAAGGGCGTGCGCTCCAGCGGCTCGGCCAGCAGCATCTCCTTGGTAAAGATCAGGTCCTCGCGGGTGTAGTCGGAGAGCTCGTAGTCGTGGCCCATCGTGATCGCGTCGAACGGGCAGGCGATCTCGCAGTAGCCGCAGAAGATGCAGCGCGACAGGTTGATCTCATAGACCTCGGCGTAGCGCTCGCCGGCCGAGACGCGGTGCTCGGGCGTGTTCTCGGCGGCGACGACGCGGATGCAGTCGGCCGGGCAGGCAGCCGCGCACAGCGAGCAGCCGACGCACTTCTCCAGACCGGCCTGCCCCCCGTTATCGGGGGTGTCCTCGAAGCGGTGCAGCTTGTGCCGGCCGCGGAAACGCGGGTACACGGGCGTCTTCTCCTCGGGGTACTGGACGGTGACGGGTTTCTCGAGCATCCGCCCGAACGTCGTCTTCAGCCCGCGCACCGTCTCGCGAAACGCGCGGTAGGTGCTGCGCGCGGCGCCGGGCGCGGGCGCGCGCACGACCTCGATCACGTCCTTGCCGGGGTCCCAGCTCATCAGTGCGTCACAACCACGAGCACCGCCGTCACCAAGGCGTTGACCGTCGCCAGCGGCAGCAGGATCTTCCAGCCGAAGCTCATCAGCTGGTCGTAGCGCGGGCGCGGCAGCGTCGCGCGCACCCAGATGAACAGGAACGTCATCAGGCCCATCTTGAAAAGCACGACGAACGGGTCGACCCAGCCGGGGGGGTGCAGTCCGAAGGGGAGCAGCCAACCACCCAGGAACACCGTTGTGACGACTCCCGAGACTACGAGCACGTTCAGGTACTCGGCGAAGTAGTAGGAGGCGAAGCGCCCGCCGCCGTACTCGGTGTTGTAGCCGCCGACCAGCTCGGCGTCGGCCTCAGTCAGATCGAACGGTGCCCGGTTGGTCTCGGCGAAGCCGGCGACCAGGAAGACGAGGAAGCCGAAGAACTGCGGGACGATGTACCACATTCCCTGTTGCGCTTCGACGATGCCCGTCAGCGACAGCGTGCCGGCGGTGAAGATCACGCCGAGCAGCGCCAGGCCCTGGGAGACCTCGTAGGAAATCAGCTGCGCGGCGCCGCGCATCGCTCCCAGGAACGAGTACTTCGAGCCCGACGCCCAGCCGCCGAGCATGATTCCGTAGAAGGCGACGGCGCCGAACGCGAACAGGTACAGCGGCCCGATCGAGACGTCCACCCCGTATAGGCCGACGGGGGTGCCGAAGATGTTCTGCACGTTGCCGAACGGGATGATCGAGAAGGCGACGACGGCCGTGACGATCGAGACGATCGGCGCCAGCGCGAACAGGAAGCCGGTCGCGGTGCTCGGTCGGAACTGCTCCTTGGTCAGCAGCTTGACGATGTCGGCCAGCGGCTGCAGCGCCCCGAACGGGCCGACCCGGTTGGGGCCGTAGCGGGCCTGGAAGCGGCCGAGCAGCTTGCGCTCGGCCAGCAGCACGAGCGGCACCAGCTGCAACCCGACGGCGAAGATCACGATCGCCTTCAGCACCTGGATCCACCATTCTTCGTAGTAGCCGACGACGGCGAGAGTCATGCCGGCACCCCTGCCCCAATTCGGATCGCCAACTCCTCCAGAACCTGCCGCTCGTCGCGGATCTCGCCGAGGTGGCGCACCGCGCGGCGCACGCGCTGGGCAGTGCCATCGGGATGCGTGACGGTGCCTTCCTTTTCCGGATAGGCCTCGGCGGGGAAGACCACGTCGGCGTGCTCGCGCAGCGCATCGGTCAGGAACGGGGCGTGGGCGATGATCGTCCCGTCGCCGCTGACCGGGGAGTCCACGCCAAGCAGATACAGGCAGCTCAGCTCACCGCTTACGAACGCCTCGACGATGCTGCCTGAGTCGAGGCCGTCGTCATCGGGCAAGACCCCAGCCTCACGTAGACCGCGACCGTTGGCATGGGTTGGGATTTCAAGGAGACCTGCGCCCTCGGTGTCTGAAAGCTTCAGTGTCGCGGCAAGGTCGAGTAGTGCGCGTACGGCCGCCTCGCCGTCGGCGCCGGCGCTCAGGCGTTCGTGCCAGAGCGCCACGACCTCCTCGCCGGCGGCCCGCAGCTGCTCGACCAGCTCGCTGCGCTGCGCCTCGTCCAGCAGCTGCTCGCGGCCGGCGCGCACGAGCTTGGTTCCGTGCCGGCGGGCGCCCTTGCGCAGACGCAGGTCGAGGATCGGCGCGTCGGCGATCGGGTCGCAGTCGAGCACGAGCACGGCGTGGGCGAACTCCAGGTCGGGGACCTTCGCCTGCAGCGAGGGCTCGGCCAGCGCGCGGTGCAGCTCGAGCGGCAGGGCGCCGGCTACGCGCGAGTCCAGGTGCGGCGAGCCCAGCGTCTCGCGCATCAGGCGGGCGAGCGCCATGCCCTCCTCGTTGGTTGCGCCGCCGCCCGCCAGCGCGCCGACGCGCGTGCCGCCGCCGGCGGCACGGGCCAGATGGCCGGCCGCCTCATCCAGCGCGCGCTCCCAGGAGACGGGGCGCAGTTCGCCGCCGTCGCGGATCAGCGGCTCGCTCACGCGGCCTTCGGCAAGCGCCGGGTAGGCGAAGCGGCCGCGGTCGCACAGCCAGCCGTCGTCCACATCGGGGTTGTCTCGTGCCAGCACGCGCATCACGCGCTCGTCGCGGATCGTCAAGCTGACGTTGCACTGCGAGGGGCACAGCGTGCAGAGGGTGCCGGCGTCCTCCACGTCCCAGGGGCGGGCGCGGAAGCGGTAGTCGCGCGATGTCAGCGCACCGACCGGGCATAGCTCGACGATGTTGCCGCTGAAGGGGGCCTCGTAGGGGGCGCCGTCGAAGGTGGCGATGTAGGAGTGCGCGCCGCGCTCTGCCAGCACCAACTGGTAGTCCTCGGAGATCTCCTGGGAGAAGCGCACGCAGCGGTAGCAGAGGATGCAGCGCTCGCGGTCGATCGCGATCTTCTCCGACAGCGCGAGCGGCTTGACGAAGTGGCGCTTGGGCTCCACGAAGCGGGAGGCGCCTGCGCCCCAGCCGAAGGCGATGTCCTGCAGTGGGCACTCGCCGCCCTTGTCGCAGACGGGACAATCGAGCGGATGGTTGATCAGCAGGAACTCGACCACCGCCTCCTGGGCGACCTTCACGCGCGGGGAGGAAGTGTGCACGACCATGCCGTCCTTGACAGGCGTCGAGCAGCCGGTCTGCAGCTTTGGAATGCCCTCGATTTCGACCAGGCACATGCGGCAGGCGCCGACGGGGGCGCCGAGCTTGGGCTCGTAGCAGAAGACCGGGATCTCGACGTCGCCGTGCTTGGCGGCGTCGACGAGCATCGCGTTTTCGGGCGCCTGAACCTCGCTGCCGTCGATCGTGAAGGTGATGGTTCGCGGCGTTGGCCGTGGCATCAGGCAAGGGCCCCTGTGAGGGCGGGCGCGCCGGCGGCCGGGGCGTGGGCGGCGCGCACTTGTTCGATATGACGTTCGAACTCGTCGCGGAACTTGGCGATCATCGATCCGATCGGCATCGCCATCGCGTCGCCGAGGACGCATAGGCAATTGCCGATGATGTGCTCCTGGACGGAGGCCATGATCTCCAGGTCCATCGGGGTGGCCTCGCCGGTCTCGATGCGCTCAAGCATCTTCACGGTCCAGTTGGTGCCCTCGCGGCAGGGGGTGCACTTGCCGCAGGACTCGTGCGCGTAGAACTTCGCCACCTTCAGGGCAACGTCGAGGATTGGGGTGGAGTCGTCGACGACGATGATCGCGCCGGAGCCGAGCATCGAGCCGGCCTTTGCCATCGAGTCGAAGTCGTAGGGGAGGTCGAGGTCGTCCTTCGTGAGGACGGGCGAAGAGGAGCCGCCGGGAAACCAGCACTTGACCTCACGGCCCTCGGAGAGGCCGCCGGCCAGGCCGTAGACGATCTCGCGCGAGGGTACGCCCAGCTCGATCTCGTAGTTGCCAGGGCGCTTGACGTGGCCGGAGACCGACACCAGCTTGGTGCCTTTGGAGGTGTCGGTGCCGAGCTTGGCGTAGCCCTCGCCGCCGATGCGGATGATCGCCGGGACGGTGGCGAGCGTCTCGACGTTGTTGATCAGCGTCGGGCCCTGGTAGAGGCCCTGGTTGGCCGGGAACGGGGGCTTCAGGCGCGGGTTGCCGCGCTTGCCTTCGAGCGAGTCGAGCAGGCCCGTCTCCTCGCCGCAGATGTAGGCGCCGGCGCCGCGGTGGACGACCAGCGAGAGCGAGTGCCCGGAGCCGAGGATGTCCTCGCCGACGTAGCCGGCCGCGCGCGCTTGCACCAGCGCCGCGTCGAGGATGTCGGCCTGCTGCACGTACTCGCCGCGGATGTAGATGAACGAGCGGCTGGCGCCGGCGGCGTAGGAGGCGATCACGATCCCCTCGATCAGCATGTGCGGGGACTTCTGCATCAGTTCGCGGTCCTTGAACGTCCCCGGCTCGGACTCGTCCGCGTTGCAGACCAGGTACTTCTCGATCGAGCCCTTCGGCAGGAACGAGACCTTCTTGCCCATCGCAAAGCCCGCGCCGCCACGCCCGCGCAGCCCGGAGGCTTCGAGCTCGGCCAGCACCGCCTCGGGCTCCATCGCAAGCGCCTTGCGCAGCGACTCGTAGCCGCCGCGGCGCTCGTACACCTCGCGCGTTGCCAGGCCCGGCTCGTCGATGTTCTCGAACAGCAGCTTCACGCGCTCGCTCCGGGGTCCGCGCACGGTCGCTTGACGAGCTGCTTGTTCGGCAGTACGGGGCGCTCGCAGCGAATGTCTTCGAGCAGCTGCGGCACGTCCTCGGTCGATAGAGGTCCTACGTACACACCGTCGACCGACGCTATCGGTGCGATGTCGCAGGCGCCCAGGCACTCGAAGGGACGCACGTTGAATTCAGGGTCGTCTCCTGCCGCGTCAGCGATCGATCTGAACAGCTCATCCGCCCCGAGCAACGAGCAGGAGATGTTCGTGCAGACGTAGATCGAGTGCCTGCCGGCCGGCTCGGTCTCGAGCATGTCGTAGAAGGTCGCGACCGACTCCAGGTAGGCCGGCGTCACATCCATCGCCTCGGCGACCTCCTCCAGCGCTTGCGGCGAGCACCATCCGTACACGCGCTGTGCTGCCTCCAGCGCGGGCAGCGTCGCCGAGTGCCGGTCGGGGTACAGCGCCATCTTGGCCTCGATCTCCTGACGCAGCTTGGGCGTCATCGGTCGATCCCTCCCAGGATCGGGTCGAGCATCGCCAGCGTCGCGATCATGTCGGCGATATAGGAGCCCTCGACCATGTGCGAGAGCGCCTGCAGGTTCACGAACGAGGAGTCGCGCATGTGCACGCGCGCGGGCTTGGCCGAGCCGTCGGAGCGCACGAAGCAAGCCAGCTCGCCGCGTGGGCCCTCGATCGCGTTGTAGAGCTCGCCGGGCGGGACGCGGAAGCCCTCGGTCACGAGCTTGAAGTGGTGGATCAGCGCCTCCATCGAGGTCGCCAGCTCGTGTCTGGGGGGGAGGGCGACCTTGCGGTCGCCCGTTATGTACGGCCCCTCGGGCAAGCCGTCCATCGCCTGTTCGACGATCTTCACGGACTCGTAGATCTCTGCGACCCGAACCGCAAAGCGGTCGTAGTTGTCGCCGACGGTGCCGACCGGGATCTTGAAGTCGAACTGGTCGTAGGAGCTGTAGGGCGCGGCCTTGCGCAGGTCCCACGGGTTGCCTGCCGCTCGCAATAGCGGGCCGGTGACGCCCAGGCCGAGCAGCGTGTCGGCGTCGAGCGGGCAGGTGCCGCGCAGGCGCTGCAGGATCAGCTGATTGGCGTCGAGGATCGCCCGGTACTGGTCGGCGCGGGCCGGCATCGCCTTGCAGAACTCGTGCAGCTTCTCGGCAAAGCCCGGCGGGATGTCCTCGATCACGCCACCGACCTGGAAGTAGCGCGTGTGCATGCGCTGGCCCGAGGACATCTCGAACAGGTCGAGGATCAGCTCGCGCTCGCGCAGGCAGTACAGGAAGATCGAGACGGCGCCGAGGTCCAGCGCGCTGGTGCCCAGCCAGATCAGGTGCGAGGCGATCCGGTTCAGCTCCAGGTGGATCACGCGCAGGTACTGCGCCCGCGTTGGCACCTCCACCTCGAGCAGGGCCTCGACCGCGCCCACGTAGGCCATCGCGTTGAAGTAGTAGGCCAGGTAGTCCATCCGCTCGACGACGGGGATCACCTTCCAGTAGGCCTTGTCCTCGGCCGTCTTCTCGATCCCGGTGTGCACGTAGCCGATCACCGGCTTGACCTGGCGCACGACCTCGCCCTGGAGCGTCACGAGCAGGCGCAGCACCCCGTGCGTGGCGGGGTGGTGCGGGCCGAAGTTGAGCGTCAGCAACTCGTCGTGCGTGTCCTCGGCCGAGAGCGTGATGCTCTGCTCGCGCCGCCGGTACTCCGACATCTGCTCGGTGGCGCTCATCGACCCTGCGAATCGTGCTCGTTGTAGGTGAAGATCACCGGCTCGCCGCCGACTGGGAAGTCGCGTCGCTGTGGGTGGCCCTCGTAGTCCTCGGGCATCAAGATCCGGCGTAGGTCGGGGTGGCCGCGAAAGACAACGCCGAACATGTCGTACACCTCGCGCTCCTGGTGGTCGGCCGTGGGCCAGCCCGCTCCCCCCTCGCCGTCGGGCGTCACCGAGTCGACTTCGGGGTGCTCGGTGCTCACGCGCAGCTTCACGGTCAACCGGTCCACGCGGGCCATGTCCAGCAGCTCGTAGTGCACCCCCAACCGCGGCTCCTCGGGGTAGTAGTCGACGCCATGCAGGCTTGCCAGGAAGCGATAGCCCCGCTCGCGCAGCGCGGCCAGCACCGCGCGGATGCGGCCGGGCGCCACTTCCAACGTGGCGCGGCCGCGAAAGTGCAGCGTGCCGACGATCGCCTCGGCGCCGACGTCGCCCGTCTCGCGCAGCTCCTGCGCGAGCAGCTGCAGGCCGGTGGCGTCAGGCACCGGGAAGGGTCTCCTCGGTGCCCCGTGCGTCGTAACGGTCGCGCCAGCCCGCGTCGGGGTCTTCCTGCACCAGCTTGCGCAGCTTGAGGATGCCGTGCATCAGGCTCTCCGGGCGCGGCGGGCAGCCGGGGACGTGCACGTCGATCGGCAGGAACTTGTCGGCCGGCACGAGCGCGTAGTTGTTGAACACGCCCATCGAGCTGCAGCAGGCGCCCATCGAGATCGCCCACTTGGGCTCGAGCATCTGGTCGTACAGGCGGCGGATGATCGGCGCCATCTTGATCGAGACCCTGCCCGCCAGGATGATCAGGTCGGCCTGGCGCGGGGAGGCGCGGAACGCCTCGTAGCCGAAGCGGGCGATGTCCATGCGCGGGCCCGCCGTCTGGAACTGCTCCATCGCACAGCAGGCCAGCCCGAAGGCGAGCGGGAAGAACGAGTTCGAGCGTCCCCACGTGACCGCCTTCTCCAGCGTGGTCGTGAGCACCCGTTCGTGCACGTAGCGCTCTAGCTCGGCGCCGTCGAGGCTGGCCGGCGCGGTCCGGCCGCTGATCTCGCTACCGCGCAGCAGCTCCTGCGCGTCATGCCGTCTGACGCGAAGGGGTCCGGTCCCGTCCGCCCCGACGGGCTCGCGCCTTATCTCCACTCCAGCGCTCCCCTCCGCCAGACGTAGACGAAGGCGACGAACAGCAGCACGATGAACGTGACGGTCTCGGCCAGTGCGTAGCCGCCGTAGGCCTTCAGCTGCACCGCGATCGGGTACAGGAAGACGACCTCGATGTCGAACAGGATGAACAGCATCGCGATCAGGTAGAAGCTGATCCCGAAGCGCATCCCACGCTTGACCTCCGAGGGTAGGCCGCACTCGTAGGGATCCTGCTTGCGCGCGATCCGCCGCCGTGGCCCGATCGCCGCGTTCAGCACCGCGAATATGACCCCGACGGCGCCGCCGAGGATCAGAAACACAATCGCGGGGAGATAGCTACGCAGCACGCGCGCTGTTATATCACCCTTGTGACAAACTGTTACATAGTGCCGATTGCCTCAAGAAAATGAGCGGATTCGCGGTGTGGGGGGCCGTCGCCGTGGGGGTGCTGAACGCGGTGCCGGCGGCGCTCGGAACGTGGCGCTGGTACCGCGGCGAAAACA
Organism: Solirubrobacteraceae bacterium; assembly: GCA_035938935.1. Lineage (GTDB taxonomy): Bacteria > Actinomycetota > Thermoleophilia > Solirubrobacterales > Solirubrobacteraceae > Palsa-744. The sequence continues at coordinate 53,673 of DASZGH010000077.1, read as the reverse complement.
GCCGCGGCTTCTGGATCGCGCTGCGCGTCGCTCAGGTCGGCGCGCTCGTGTACGCCGCCGCCGTCGGCGTGCTGGCGGCTGCTGGCCACTCGCCCAGCGAACAGCTCTTCTACCTGTACGCGCTGCTGCCGCTGGCGGTGGCGTTCGTGGCCGAGCAGCTGCGCGTCGCCTCAGCGCAGACGATCCTCGACCAGCGCGACCTCGACGGCGCCCAGGCGCTCGGCGCTCTGCCCGAGCCCGAGCAGCACGCGATCGTCGCGGCGATCGTCCGCCGCGAGATGGGCGTGATGGCGCTGTCGGCGCTGGTCGTGATCTTCCTGGCCTGGCGGGCCGCGGAAACGGCCCACGGCTTCTGATCGGTCCCCGGCCGTGGGTTCCGGCGGAGGCCCAACCGATATATTCCGGCGCGCATGAGGCCCCCGTTGAAGCTGCTTGCCGCCGCAACGACGCTGCTCGCCGCCGCGGGCGGGGTGTCGGCCTGCGGGTCGCAGGGGATCTCGGTGGCGAAGACCAGCCCTTACTACAAAGGGGCCGTGCTGTTCCGCGACCACTGCTCCGGCTGCCACACGCTGTCGGTCGTCGGCGCCGAGGGGTCGGCGACCTCGATCAAGGATCGCGTCCGCACGAACGGGCCCAACTTCAACATCCGCAAGGAGAAGGTCGAACAGGTTCTTTACGCGATCCGCAACGGCGGCTTCTCCGGCGCGATCATGCCCGAGAACCTGGTGGTCGGCGAAGACGCCCAGGACATCGCCAAGTTCCTGGCCGCCTACTCGGGCAAGCAGGCGCAGCACGTGCCGACCGTCAACATCACGCTGTCGACCAAGTAGCGCCTGCGGCGGAGGCGGCGTGCTCGACCTCAAGCTAATCCGCGACGATCCCGAGTTGGTGCGTGCCGCGCTCGCGCGTCGCGGCCAGCAGGCCGCCGCCGGCCTGGACGCCGTACTCGACCTCGACGCGCGCAGGCGCGCGCTGATCCCGACGTTCGAGGAGCTGCGTGCGTCGCGCAACGCCGCCGCGGATGCGATTGCCCGGGCCAAGCGCGCCGGCGAGGACGCCTCCGGGGCGATCGCCACCCAGCGCGTTCTCAGCGCGCGCGAGAAGCAGCTGAGCGGCGAGCTGGCCGAGGTCGAACAGCAGCTGCAAGCCGCGCTGGCGCCGCTGCCGAATCTGCCCGACCCCTCGGCAGCGCCGGGCTCGGAGGACGAGCTGGTCAAGGTTGTCGGCGAGCCGCGCGTGGGCGCCGCTGCCGGCGTGGCCGGGGGCGCCGCGGAGCCGGCCGAGCGTCCCGCCGGCGTGCGCGACCACCTCGAACTGGCCGGTCCCATGATCGACATGGACGCCGCCGCCAAGCTGTCAGGCTCACGCTTCGCCTACCTGAAGGGAGACCTCGTGCTGGTCGAGCTGGCGCTGGTGCGCTTCGCGCTGGAGAAGCTGCGCGGCCACGGCTTCGAGCCGGTGATCCCGCCCGTGCTCGTGCGCGAGCGGGCGCTGTACGGCACCGGCTTCCTACCGGACGCAGAGCAGCAGATCTACCGCCTCGCCGACGACGAGCTGTACCTGGTGGGCACCTCCGAGGTGGCGTTGGCCTCGCTGCACGACGAAGAGATTCTGCCGGTCGAGCGGTTGCCGCTGCGCTACGCCGGCTTCTCGCCCTGCTTCAGACGCGAGGCCGGCGCGGCCGGCAAGGACACGCGCGGGATCTTCCGCGTGCACCAGTTCGACAAGGTGGAGATGTTCAGCTTCGTCGAGCCCGCTCAGTCCAGCGAGGAGCACGAGCGGATCCTCGCGATCGAGGAGGAGATCCTCTCTGAGCTTCAGCTCCCTTATCGCGTCGTCAACATCGCTGTCACCGACCTTGGCAACTCGGCCGCAAAGAAGTACGACTGCGAGGCGTGGCTCCCCAGCCAGGGTCGCTACCGCGAGCTGACTTCGTGCTCGAACACGACCGACTACCAGGCCCGGCGCCTGAACATCCGCCTGCGCCGCGACAAGCGCGTCGAGCCCGTGCACACGCTCAACGGCACCGCCGTGGCGGTGGGCCGCACGATCATCGCGCTGCTGGAGAACGGCCAGCGCGAGGACGGGACCGTCGCGCTGCCGGACATCCTCGCCGCCTACGGCGCGCCGGCAGTGCTCGGCGCTTAGTGAATGCTCCCGAGCAGCTGAATATGATCGGCCTCGGCCGGTCCTGGGAACGGGCGCGTCAGGCCGAATTTCTCCAGGATCGACTCGGGCACGCCTTCCACGCCCGGGGTGTCCGAGGCTTCGCCGCGGGTGTGCGGGTCGTCCGCGAAGCCGCCGACCTCGACCGAGTGCTGGGGGCTGCGGTAACCGGAGATCCCGATCAGGTGCAGGTGCAGCGCCTTGCCGAGCATGTTCAGGCGCGCGACGAGGATCGGCTCGACGCCGACGCTGTAATTGGTCCCGGGCGCCTGGAAGAAGCCGAATTCGCCTTCCGGGCCGCCGCCGGAGACGGGAAAGCCGGTCGCAAACGACTGCTGCTGGGAGTTGAGCTCGCTGATCTGCAGCCCAGACAGTTCTTTTTCGAGCGAGGCTCGGTGCGAGCGCAGTTCGCCCAGCTCGGCGCTCTTGTGGTCGCGGGCGCGGATGTAGAGCAGCTGATGGTCGACGAGCGCCAGGTGCAGGCGCGCGACCTCGTCGCGCTGCACGAGCACTGCGGTCGTCTCGCGCTGGTGGCTGGCGGCGAGTACGGCCAGGCGCTGCGTTTCCCGGGTCACCGCTGCGCGCGTCTGAATCACCTGGTTGGTCGCGTTGGCGTTCTCCAGGCCGATCGCGCGCATCTCGTCGACGCGCTCGATCAGGTCGCCGAAGCCGTGCGCCTCCAGGACCACGGTGACGATGTTTGGCGGTGGCGACTCGTAGGCTGCCACCACCTGGGCGACCAGCACCTGGCGGTCGTGGGCGAGCTGTACGACCAGCGCGGACAGGTGCGCTCGCGCCGAATGCAGCTGCGCCCTGAGCCGGTCGAGCAGGTGCTGCTCATAGGCGAGGCTCCTTTCCAGCGCCGACAGTCGCGCCTGCAGGTCGTCGATGCTGCCCTGGAAGCCGTCGATCTTCTGCGAGTCGGCGGCGACCCCGGCTTTCAGTTCGCTCTCGTGCGAGCTAGCCGAGGAGATGCCGCGTTCCAGTTCGCCCTGGGACTGGCCGCCGAGCGCCGGCGCGGCGAAGGCGGCGAGCAGCAGCACAAGCATGGCGGCGGCATGGGGCGCTTGCGGCGCGCGGTGGTGGAGTCGACGGAATCGCATCGGGATCGTCAGGGCGTTGCCGCGAGCTCGAGCCGCGAGGATGCTGCTGCGAACCATCCCCGCATGTGGAGCGCGGCCTGCGCACGGTAGTCACGGGATCGACCGATCACAAGCGACGAGAGGCGTCTGCAAACGGAGTTGCAGACGCCTCTCCGGGGAGCTGTGGGCCCCTTGCCCCGATCACTGGACAGTAGGCAGATGCCCGCCACGGGTAATATCAAGCTCGCGCGAGGCCACTCTGTGATCTGCCCGAGCGCGTCGGAGGGGGCAGAGCGGTCGCACGCGCTCGACAACGTGGAGGAGATTCAGCGATCACGGATCCTTGCGGCGATGGCCGAGGAGGTAGCCCGCCGCGGCACCGCGTCGGTGACCGTCGCGCGCGTGATCGCGCGCGCGCGCGTCTCGCGCCGGCTGTTCTACGAGCTGTTCGCCGACGTCGAGGACTGCCTGCTGGCGACGCTGAACTGGGCGGTCGAGCAGGCGCGCGCGGCCACTGTGCAGGCCTGCTACGCCGAGCAGGAATGGCTGGGGCAGATGCGTGCGGGTCTGGCGGCGCTGCTGCGCTTCTTCGACCGTCAGCCCCTGCTCGCCCAGATTTGCCTCGTGCACGCCGCCGGCGGCGGACGGCGGGTGCTCGAGCGCCGCTCCGCCGTGATCGCCGAGCTGTGCGAGGCGGTCGATCGCGGACGGGCGCTCGGCAGCGGCGAGCGAGTGCCGGGGCCGGTCGTGGCCGAGGGCGTCGTCGGCGCCGTGCTCGCCGTCCTCTACGCGCGCGTGCTCGCGCGCGATCCCGGCGCGGAGTTCGGGCACACACAGGGCGAGGACGCCGCGCCGCTGATCGACCTGCACGGTCAGCTGATGAGCATGATCGTCCTTCCCTATCTGGGCGCTGCCGCCGCCGGCAGGGAGATGGCTCGGCCCGCTCCCTTGCCACCGGCCTCGTTCGTGGAGGAGTTGGGGCCGGTCGCGGTGCCGGCCAGCGAGCAGGCCGGCGCGCGCCTGACCTATCGCACGGTGCAGGTGCTACGCGCGATCGCCGAGCTGCCGGCGGGTAGCAACCGCGAGGTGGCTGAACGCGCCGGCATCGTCGACCAGGGGCAGATCTCGAAGATCCTCACGCGGCTGGAGTACCGGGGGCTGGTCGTCAACCGCGGCGGCAATGGCCCTGCGCGCGGCGCTCCGAACTCCTGGTGGCTGACCGAGCGCGGCGAGGCGCTCGAGCGCGACCTGCGCGAACGCCCGCCCGTGAACGTGGGCAGCCGGCGGCGGGACGCCGGCTCGGAGTCGCCCGACCGCGCCTGAGAACGTCTCAACGCACGCACGCGTATGCCCCGGCTGGCGTTACGCTGGCCTCGTGTCGCGCTACTTCGGCTTCCTGCTCACGCCCGAGCCGCCCTCCAAGCGCGTCGGCGCCCTGGTCGCCCTCGCGCTCGTCGCGCTGTGCACGCTCGTCGTCTATCCCCTCAAGCAGGCGGCGCCGGTCGTCTCGCTCGGCGTCGTGTACATGCTGGCGGTGGTGGTCGTCTCGGTCACGTGGGGGATGCGGCTGGGGGTCGCTACCTCGGTGGGCAGCGCGCTGGCGTTCAACTTCTTCCACATCCCGCCGGTCGGCCGGCTGACGATCGCAAGCAGCGAGAACTGGGTCGCGCTGATCGCCTTCCTGGTCGTCGCGCTGCTCGCGAGCTCCGTGGCCGAGGTCACGCGCGCGCGTTCGCGCGAGGCGGCCGAGCGCCGGCGCGAGGCCGACCTGGCGGCTGAGATGGCGCGGCTGCTGCTCGGCGGGCGGCGGCTGGCCGAGGACCTGCCGACCGTCTCCGCGCGGCTGGCGCAGGTGCTCGACCTCTCCTCGGCCGCGATCGAACTGGACAGCGTCGAGGGCGACGAGCGTCGGCTGGCCTTCCCGCTGCGCGAGGGGCCGCGCCGGCTGGGGACGCTACTGGTGCCCGCCGGCACCTCCGAGGCGACGCTGCGGCGCGTGCAGGAGCGGATAGTGCCCTCGCTCGAGTCGCTGCTGACGGCGGCGCTCGAGCGCGAGTCGCTGCTGACCGACGTCGTCGAGACCGCTGCGCTGCGCCGCGCCGACGTCGTCAAGACGGCGCTGCTGCGCGCCGTCTCGCACGACCTGCGCTCGCCGTTGACGGCGATCTCGGCAGCAGCCGACGCGGTCGGCTCTGACTCGATCTCCGATCCCGAGCGCCACGAGATGGCGAGCGTGATCGCCCAGGAGACGCTGCGGCTCTCGCGGCTGGTGGACAACCTGCTCGACCTCTCGCGCCTGGAAGCGGGCGCGGCCGAGCCACACCTCTCCTGGACGTCGTTGGAGGAGGTGCTGCGTGCTGCTCTGGCGGAGATCGCTGCGGACACCGACGATTTCTCGCTTTCGATCGATCGCGATATGCCCCTGGTCAGCGTCGACCCCGTTCAGATGGAGCGAGCCTTCGTCAACGTGCTGGAGAACGCTCGCCGCCACAGCGGCGGCCACCCGGTGTCCGTGCGGGCGCGGGCGGTGCGCAGCCTGGGCGGCTCGCGTGGGGCGGTAGAGGGCGAGGGGGCCGATGCGCAAGCCCCGGCGCTCGGGCTGGCGCCCCACGACGGTCCCGCGGGCGACCGGCTGGTCGTGCGCATCGTCGATCGCGGGCCGGGCATTCCCCCGGCGCAGCTGGAGCGGGTGTTCGAGCCCTTCTACCGCGCCGGCACCACGCAGGGGGGGCACCGCGGCTCGGGGCTGGGGCTGGCGATCGCCCGCGGCTTCACCGAGGCCAACGGGGGGCGCCTGCACGTGGAGTCGCTGCCGGGGCAGGGGGCGACGTTCGTGTTCGAGCTTCCCCTGGTCGAGCAGGCGGAGGTCGCCGAGACCGAGCCGGCGCCGAGCCCCGAGCGCGTGCATTGACCGGCGCAGAGCAAGCCGCGCCTGCGCCGCGGGTGCTGGTGGTCGACGACGAGCCGCAGATCCTTCGCGCCCTGCGGGTCGTGCTGCGCGACGAGGGCTTCGAGGTCGTGCCGGCAGAAACGGGGACTGAGGCGCTCGATCGCGCGGCCGTGCGGCCCCCGCAGGCGGCGATCGTCGATCTGATGCTGCCGGACATGGACGGGATCGAGCTGACACGGCGGCTGCGCGAGTGGAGCGAGATGCCGATCCTGGTGCTCTCGGCGGTGGGCGAGGAGGAGCAGAAGGTGCTCGCGCTCGGGGCCGGCGCCGACGACTACGTGACCAAGCCGTTCGGCTCGCGCGAGCTGGTCGCGCGTCTGCGGGCGGCGCTGCGCCGAGGCGGGCACGCCGAAGAGCAGCCTGCCATCCTCGCCGGGGAGCTGGAGATCGACCTGGCGGCACGCGCGGTGCGGCTGCGCGGCGAGTCCGTGCACCTGACGCCGATCGAGTTCGACCTGCTGCGCGTGCTGGCGCGCAATCGCGGGCGGCTGATGACCCACCGCGCGCTGCTGGCCGAGGTGTGGGGGCCGGAGTATGCCGACGACGTGCAGACGCTGCGCACGCACATCGCGCGCCTGCGCGCCAAGGTCGAGCCCGACGGACAGGCGCCGCGCCTGATCGTCACCGACCCCGGCGTCGGTTACCGCTTTTCCGCATAGCCGCATTTTGGCGCGGTCAGGGCGCGATCGTCACACAATCGTTATGCCCTTGGCGCAAATCGTCACGCGGGTGTGACGGGCGGCGCCTCATAGTGGCGGCATGGACGTTGTCGCCATAGTCATCGGGATCGCCATGTTCGCGGTCCTGCTGCTTATGATCGAGGGGATCGACCGCATATGAGCGCCGCCGCACCGCTGGGTGCGCTGATTGCGCACATGAGCAGCGCCGACGTGTTCGGGCTCGTCGTCTCGGTGCTGATCATCGCCTATCTCTTCTACGCCCTGATCCGTGGGGAGCGCTTTTAGGCGATGACTGTCACCGGCTGGCTCACGATCGTCCTGTTCGCGGTCATCCTGACCGCACTGGCGCTGCCGCTTGGCAGCTACATGGCCGCGGTGTACTCGGGCCGGCGGGTGTTCCTCTCGCGGATCTTCGCCGGTCCCGAGCGGTTCCTTTATGCGCTCCTGCGCGTCGACCCCAAGCGCGAGCAGGATTGGAAGGCTTATGCAAAGAGCCTGATCGTCTTCTCCGTTGCCGGCTGGCTGCTGCTGTACCTGATATTGCGAACCCAGGATGCACCCTGGGTGCCGCATCTGCTCAACCCGCTTGGCTACCACTCGGCTCCGTGGAACGTGACGTTCAACACGGTCTCGTCGTTTATGACGAACACCAACTGGCAGTTCTACGGCGGCGAGACGACGATGAGCTATTTCAGCCAGATGCTCGGGCTGACGGTGCAGAACTGGCTGTCGGCCGGGATCGGGATCGTCGTGGCGGTCGCGCTGGTGCGTGGGATCGTCGGTCGCGGAGGCAAGGGCCTCGGCAACTTCTGGCAGGACCTCGTGCGCACAATCCTGTACCTGCTCACGCCGATCTCCGTGATCGGGGCGCTCGTGCTCGTCTCCCAGGGGGTGATCGCCAACCTCTCCAACTACCTCACCGCCCACACGATCACGGGTCTGACGCAGACGATCGCGATGGGGCCGGTCGCCTCGCAGGAGGCGATCAAGATGCTCGGCACCAACGGCGGCGGCTTCTTCAACGTCAACTCCGCCCACCCGTTCGAGAACCCGACGCAGTTCACCAACTTCTTCGAGATGCTGCTGGTGCTGATCATCCCGGCGGCGCTCGTGTTCATGTACGGGCGCATGACGGGCAACCGTCGTCAGGGCTACGCGATCTACGGGGCGATGATGCTGATGTTTCTCGGTGCCGTAACGGTCGCATACATCGCCGAGGCGCACGGCTCGCCCGCCCAGCACGCGGCCGGCCTGCACACGGGCGTCATCTCCGGCTCGGCCGGCGGCAATATGGAAGGCAAGGAGCAGCGCTTCGGGATCGCGGGCTCAGCGCTGTTCGACGTTGTCACGACCGTCACCTCCTGCGGCGCGGTCAACAGCGCGATCGAGTCCTTCACGGGTATCGGCGGCGCCGTGCCGTTTGCCAACCTGTCGGCCTCCGAGGTGATCTTCGGCGGCGTCGGCACCGGCCTTTACTCGATTCTCCTATACGTGCTGTTGGCCGTTTTCATCGGCGGCCTGATGGTGGGGCGCACGCCGGAGTGGCTGGGCAAGAAGCTCGAGGCCAGGGAGATAAAGCTCGCCGGCCTGGGCATCCTGATCACGCCGCTGGCGGCGCTGTTCTGCACCGCGCTGGCCACCGCCAGTGCGGCGGGGCGCAAGTCGATCGCCGAAGTGGCCCTCTCCAAAGCGGGCGGCAACACGCCGCAGGGCTTCTCCGAGACGTTCTACGCATATCTCTCGCAGGCCAATAACAACGGCTCCGCCTTCGCTGGCTACACCGGTTACGTCCAACCCAACGCCGGCAACCTCGGCGCGCACGGGATCACCTTCGCCAACCTGCTCGGTGGCTTCGACATGCTGTTCGCGCGCTACGCGCCGATCCTGTTCGCGCTGGCGGTCGCCGGCGCCCTGGCCGGCAAGCGGGTCACCCCCGCGGGCCTCGGCACGATGCGCACCGACAACCCCACCTTCGTGGTGCTGTTGATCGGAGTGATCGTCCTCGTCGGTGCGCTGACCTTCTTTCCCGCCCTGCTGCTCGGACCGATCGTGCAGGGCCTGACCGGACACCTGTACTGAGATGAAGCGCGACATCGTCACCTCGGCCATCGCCATCGTTGTTTTCACGATCCTGCTCGGGCTGGTCTATCCGCTGTTCATCACCGGTGTTGGCCAGGTTGCTTTTCCCGGCAACGCGGGCGGTCAGAAGATCTATGTGAAAGGCACACTCGTCGGCTCGAAGCTGATCGGACAGAACTTCGGCACGGCCGTGCTCGAAAAGAACGGCAAGGCAAAGGAAGTCAAAGGCGCGATCGTCACCGAACCCGACCCGCGCTACTTCCAGTCGCGCCCGTCGGCCACCGAAGGCGGAGCCTACGACGCCGCCGCCAGCACCTTCTCCAACCGCGGTCCCAACAGCACCCGCACCGAGGAAGCCAACGCCGAAAACGTCAAGGCCTACCTCGAACTGAACACGGCGCCGAACAAGCAGCCGTACGACCCAGGCCTGACCGTGGCGAAGATCCCGGTCGACGCGGTCAACACCTCCGGCTCGAACCTCGACCCGGAAATCTCACCGGCCAACGCCTGGATCCAGGCCTATCGCATAGCGTCCTTGCGCCACCTCTCACTGGCCACGGTCGACGGCCTGATCGCCAAATACACGTCAGGGCGCGGCCTCGGCTTCTCCGGCGAGCCGGGAGTGAACGTGCTGGAACTGAACCTCGCCCTCGACCGTCTCACCGGAGGCACGCACTGATGTCCGCTGTCAACGCAACCCACGAGCGCCAGGCGATTTCGCTGTTCCAGGGCGACATCGTCAGGCGCGCCCTGATCGACAGCGTCAAGAAGCTCGACCCGCGCGTGCAGATCCGAAACCCGGTCATGTTCGTCGTGGAGATCGGCTCTGTCATCACCACCGTCACCTGGTTGATCCAGGCGTTCGGCGGCAAACCGCTCGGTGGCGGTCATGAGCCGGCCTGGTACACGTTCCTGATCGCCTTCTGGCTGTGGCTGACGGTGATCTTCGCCAACATGGCCGAGGCGTTCGCCGAGGGCCGCGGCCGCGCCCAGGCCGACACGCTGCGCAACATGCGCAAGGAAACCGTCGCGACGATGCGCGACGGTTCGATGAAGGCCGCCTCTGAGCTGACGCGCGGCGACATCGTCGTGGTGCTCGCCGGCGAGCTGATCCCCGGCGACGGCACGGTGATCGAGGGCATCGCCACCGTCGACGAGTCGGCGATAACGGGCGAGTCGGCGCCGGTGATCCGCGAGTCCGGCGGCGACCGCTCCGCGGTCACGGGCGGCACGCGCGTGACCTCCGACCGGATCGTCGTTGAAATCACCCAGGAGCCGGGCAAGTCGTTCCTCGACCGCATGATCGCGCTGGTCGAGGGGGCCGAGCGGCGCAAGACGCCGAACGAGATTGCGCTCAACATCCTGCTGGCGGCGCTCACCCTGATCTTCATGATCGTCGTCGCCACGCTGCGGCCGTTCGGGCTGTTCGCCGCCACCTCGATCTCCGAGACGACGCTGATCGCGCTGTTGGTCGCGCTGATCCCCACCACGATCGGGGCGCTGCTCTCCGCGATCGGCATTGCCGGGATGGACCGGCTCGTCCGTCGCAACGTGCTTGCGCTGTCCGGCCGCGCCGTCGAGGCCTCCGGCGACGTGGACGTGTTGCTGCTCGACAAGACCGGCACGATCACGCTCGGCAACCGCCAGGCCTCCGAGTTCATCCCGATGCCGGGCGTCGCCGAGTCCGAGCTGGCCGAGGTCGCGCAGCTCTCCTCGCTTGCCGACGAGACGCCGGAGGGGCGCTCGATCGTGGTGCTGGCCAAGCAGTACGGCATTCGCGAGCACGACATGAGCACGCTGCACGCCGAGTTCGTCCCGTTCACCGCGCAGACGCGCATGAGCGGCGTCGACATCGACGGGCGGCGCCTGCGCAAGGGCGCGGGCGACTCGATCGTCAAGTTCGTACAGGACGAGGGCGGCCAGGCCCCGCCGGAGCTGCAGGACCATCTCGACCGCATCGGCCGCGAGGGCGGCACGCCGCTGGCCGTCGCCCGCGACAGCCAGATCCTGGGCGTCGTCTACCTCAAGGACACGATCAAGCAGGGCATGAAGGAGCGCTTCGACCAGCTGCGCGCGATGGGCATCAAGACCGTGATGGTGACCGGCGACAACCGCCTCACCGCCGCCAAGATCGCCGAGGAGTCCGGCGTCGACGACTTCCTTGCCGAAGCCACGCCTGAGGCCAAGCTCGCCCTGATCCGCGAGCAACAGCAGGACGGGCGCCTCGTCGCCATGACCGGCGACGGCACCAACGACGCCCCCGCGCTCGCCCAGGCCGACGTCGGCGTGGCGATGAACACCGGCACCCAGGCCGCGCGCGAGGCCGGCAACATGGTCGATCTGGACTCCAACCCGACCAAGCTGATCGAGATCGTCGAGGTCGGCAAGCAGCTTCTGATCACGCGCGGCGCGCTGACGACATTCTCGATCGCCAACGACGTCGCCAAGTACTTCGCGATCCTGCCGGCGATCTTCGTGACGACGTACGCGACCTCGGCGGGCGGCAAGGGACCCCTGCACGTCCTGAACATCATGAGCCTCGGCACGCCCCAGTCAGCGATCGTCTCGGCGATCATCTTCAACGCGATCGTGATCCCACTGCTGATCCCGTTGTCGCTGCGTGGTGTCGCCTACCGGCCGATCGGCGCCAGCGCGCTGCTGCGGCGCAACCTCTTGATCTACGGGCTCGGCGGGATCGTGGCGCCGTTCATCGGCATCAAGCTGATTGATTTGCTGGTGCACAACCTGCTCGGCGCGTAGCGCCGCCGCTGACGCTCACTGCGGCACCGCAAGAGTTTCCAGCAGCGTGTCCCAGTAGCGCTGTCCCACCGTGAATTCAAGTTCTTCAAAGCGGGTGATCAGCCGTTCGAGCTTGGGCACGAGCCCCCTGTCCGAGGGCACCAGGTAGGGGTCGGCCAGCTTGGGCGAGGGGATTTCGACGTTGATCGCTTCGACGTGCTCGTCGAACTGCAGCGTGCTGGTGGGAATGCGCTGGTAGCCGCTCGCAGTCCAGGCACGGACGTCCGAGCAGATGTCGGGAACCTGCAGGGCGAGCATTTCGTCCAGCCCGTTGAGGAATTTGTAGACGCGCCGGTTGAGCCTGGGATTGGAGGAGGTCACGCCGGTGACCTTGTGGATGAAGCGGCGCACGATCGGCGCGTCGGCGTGATAGGCGGTCGCCCACAGCGCGCCCGCGACCTCGTAGCTGAGGCGTTTCTCGGCTTCGGTTTGTGGCACGCCGGCGCCGACGCCGGGACATTCGCGCGCGAACCGGCGGTTCAGGTCGCGCAGGCTCGCTTCGACTTTCGGCCACGTGCGCAGGACCGCCCGCAGCGTTTCGTAGCCCGTCGTCAGCACGGTGCGGGCGGCGGCAACGTCGTGGCTGGAAGCCGCCGACGCTGTGGTCGGAGCGACGCCGCAGAGAGCGACTGTCGCCAGCAGCGGTGCGGCCAGGCGTCGGACCATAGGCAAACCCACTCTAACGCGAATGCCAAGTGACGTTTGCCTCATGCTCTAAGTCTTGCAGCTGCTCGACCGGGCTGGGCGCTGTCGGGGAGAATGGCGGCCATGTCGCCTGACACCGCGCCCGGCGCTTCGCAGCGGGGCAAGCTCAAGGTCTTCATCGGCATGGCCGCGGGGGTCGGCAAGACCTACCGCATGCTGCAGGAGGGGCGCTCGGAAGCCGAGCAGGGGCGCGACGTGGCGATCGGGTATCTGGAGCCGCACGGACGCGAGGAGACGGAGGTGCAGGCAGAGGGGCTCGAGCAGATCCCGCCGCGGATGGTCTCCTACCGCGGCACGCCGCTGGCGGAGATGGACCTGTCGGCGGTGCTCGCGCGCAAACCCGAGCTGTGCCTGATTGACGAGCTCGCGCACACCAACGCGCCCGGGATCGAGCACGAGAAGCGCTACGAAGACGTCCAGGACGTGCTCGCGGCTGGGATCGATGTCTACTCCACCGTCAACGTCCAGCACCTGGAGAGCCTCAATGACCAGGTGATGCAGCTGACGGGCACGCGCGTGCGCGAGACGATCCCCGACGAAGTGCTGGCCGTCGCCGACGAGGTCGTGCTAATCGACCTGACCCCCGAGGCGCTGATCGAGCGCCTGCGCGCCGGCAAGGTCTACTCGCGCGAGCGGGTCCCAGCCGCGCTCAACCATTTCTTCAAGGTCGAGAATCTTGCGGCTCTGCGCGAGACGGCGCTGCGTCACGTCGCCGAGGGCGTCGAGATCAAGCGCCTGGCGCCGCGCGCGCCGGCGCTGCCGGTGCGCCGCGAAGAAGACGGCGTCGCCGCGGCCGATGGCGCCGCCGGCACGGGCGCGGAGACGCAGGCGATCGCCGAGCGGCTGCTGGCGCTGGTGGCGCTGGCGCCACACTCTCAGCGGATCGTCCGCCGCGCCGCGCGCTCGGCCGAACGGCTCGGCGCGCGCTTGGACGTGCTGGTCGTGCGCCCGCCGGAGCGCACGCCCAGCGCCGAGGACCGCGAGCAGCTCGAGTCGCTGCGTCGGCTGACGGCGATGCTCGGCGCGCGGTTGCTGGTCGAGGAAGGCGAAGACGTCGCCGCGGTGGCGATCGAGGCGGCGCGGCGGCTGGGCAGCACGTACGTGCTGATGGGCTCGCCCGGCTCGCGCCGCGGGCTCAGGCGCTTGCGCGAGCCGCTCGTCATGCGCCTGCTCGACGGCCTGCCCGGGGTTGATGTGCGGATCGTCGCGGATCCGACGCTGCGCGTCGACGAAAGATAGCCTGCGCGGCGCAACGTCCGCCCGCATAGGCTGTTGCAATGACCATGCTCAAAGATCCCCGCACCAGCAAGACCCTGCTCGCCACCCTCGGCGCCGCGTTGGCGGTGGCCCTCCTCGCGGCCGCCCTCGCTCTGGCCCCCGGTGCGCTCGCGGGCTCCTCCCCGGCGCTGCGCGCCCACGTCTCCGCCTCCTACCTGACCGGTATCGGCGACCAGGAGACCGAGATGTTCGGAAACCGGCTGTGGCAGCAGCTGCACACAAAGATCGCGCGCTATATCGCCCCCTACGACGCGGCGGTGCGCCCATTCTCGCTGCAGGCCGCGGCGCGCTGGATCGCGGCCGCCGAAGCGCATGGCCAGCAGGTGCTGGTCGCCTTCTACCACTCCGAGTACACGCCGACGAGGATGCCGTCCGTCGGCGTCTATAAGCGCGATGTGCAGAAGTTCGTCAAGCTGTTCCCGCGCGTCACCCAGTACCAGGCCTGGAACGAGACCAACCGCGGCACGGTCGTGGAATCGGTCAAAGGCAAACGGCACGTCGGTCTGGCGTCGCCGACGCCGACCCAGTCGGCCGACTACTACAAGGCGCTGCGCGCCGTCTGCAAGGGCTGCACGATCACGGGCCTCGACATCCTCGACGGCCCGAGCATCGGCCCGAGCCTCGCGTACATCGCCCAGTTCAAGCACGCGCTCGCGCACCTGAAAGTGCCGCTGCCGAAGCTGTGGGGCCTGCACAACTACTCCGACACCAACCGCTTCTCGAGCTCCCGCACCCGCGCCGTGCTGGCCGCAGTGCCCGGCGAAGTGTGGCTGACCGAGACCGGCGGAGTCGTCAAATTCGGCCCCGCGTTCCCCAACGTCAAAGGCTCGGGACTGCGTCGCGCCAGCAAGGCGCTCGCCTACATGTTCCACCTGGCGGCGTCGAACCCGCGGATCAAGCGCCTGTACATCTTCCAGTGGTCGGGCTCGACCGGCGCCGCCCGCTTCGACGCGGGTCTGACCGACCCGCACTTCAATCCGCGGCCGGGCTACGTCACGGTCTGCAAGCAGCTGCACGCCGCGAAGTGCTCGATGAAGACCAGTAACCGCTGAGGCCGCTCGAGACGGCCCTAGATGCGGCCGCGATCTGCGTCCGTGCTCCGCTTGGTCCAGGATCGCCTCATACCCGCCGGGAGCCCGATGCCGGCCAAGATCGTGCTAATCGTGTCATAATCGTGCTAATTGAGCCAGTTTTTAGTACGATTATGGCCGGGTTAGCACGATGCGCAGCTTCGTAGACATCGACGCGACGTTTGCCGACCAGCCGCGCGAGCTGGGCGCGGTACTGGCGCGGATCGACACCGGCAGGGGTCGCGAGCGGCTGTTCGAGGACCAGATGCCTGAACTGCTCGTGCGTCTCTCCGAGCACGCGCGCATCGCCTCGATCACGGCCTCAAATGCAATCGAGGGCGTGGTCGTGGGCAGCGAGCGCGCCGAGCGGATAGCCGCGGGGTCGGATCGCTACCGCAACCGCAACGAGCGCGAGTTCGCCGGCTACCGCGACGCGATCGACGCGCTCATGCGCATGCGCGAGTACGAGCCGCTGAGCGTGCCGCTGGTGCTGCACCTGCACCGCCTTCTGTTCGCACATACCGACGGACGCGGCGGCCATCTGAAGAGCGATCAGAATCTGATCGTCTCCTACGAGAGCGGCCGCCGCGAAGTGATCTTCACCCCGCCGGCCCCGGAGGAAACTGAGTTCCTGCTGAGCGAGCTGCTCGCTCGCTACAACGCGCTCAAGCTCGACGGGCGCACGCACCCGCTCGTCCTGATCGGAGCGCTCGTGCTCGACCTGCTGGCGATTCATCCCGTCGCCGACGGCAACGGGAGGCTGGCGCGACTAATCACGACCCACGAGCTGCTAAGCCAGAGCTACGGCGTCGCCCGCTACGTCAGCCTCGAGGAGCGCATCTACGAGGCCAAGAACGCCTACTACGCAAGCCTGTACGAGTCACAGCGCGAATGGCACGAGACGCGGCAGAACATCTGGCCGTGGGTCACGTACCTTGCGCGGGTTCTGGCGGACGCCTATGACGACTTCGAGCGGCGCGTGGCTGGATCGGCGCAGATCGGCGGCAGCAAGCAGGGGCGAGTCCGCGACTACATCCTCAGCCAAGCGCCGCCAGAGTTTCGACGCCGCGACATCGAACGGGCGTTTCCCGGCGTCAGCGCGGCGACGATCAGGCTTGTGTTGAATGAGCTACGCGACCGGGACCTGATCCGATCGCACGGCGCCGGCCCCGGCGCCCGCTGGCAGCGGCTGTAGCCAGCAGCGCCAGCAGGCCGACCCCCGCCGCCAGCGGCGCCAGCGTGCGCAGCGGATATCGGCTGCCGTCGTGGAGCGTGAGGTTCAGCGCCGTGTTGTCCCCCGCGCCGACGATCGAGAGCAGGCCCCGGTGGTCGATGCCAAGCAGCGTTGGCGCCAGCGCGGCGAACGCGCACCAGAAGGCAAGCGCCGCGACACCCCACAGCAGCGAGCGGGTGGAGATGCGCGTGCGGGCGGTGGCGAGGACGGCGAGGACGACGGCGCCTCCTGCTGTCAGGGCGAAGGGCCAGATCGCGCCCCAGCTGCGGCCCAGGCCGAAGGCCGAGGCGATCGTTGGCTGGAAGTAGCCCTCGCCGAGGTAGCGGGCGAACACGACGGCCTCGGTCTCGTAGCCGATCAACGGGTGGGTGATCGTCGCGACCACTATCGTCGTCAACGACACAGCGGCCAGCGCGATCGTCGGTCCCGGGTATCGCTTCAGCGCCAGGCCGATCGGCAGCGCCAGGAAGGGGAGCATCGTCATCAGGAAGCGCGGGCCCATGAATCCTCCCCCGAAGGGCAGGTAGTAGCCGGCGTTGTAGCCGACGTAGAGGATGCAGATGCCGGCGATCGCAAGCGCCTCCGCGCGCAGCTTGCGCCTGTACAGCAGCCACGTGCCGACTCCCCCCATCGCCAGCACTGGCGAGAGCGTCAGCAGGCCGCGCGAGTCCAGTAGCAGCGTCGCCAGCACCGGCAGGCTCGGGGCGTCGATCCCGAAGAAGCCTTTCTGCTGGCGCGGGATGCTGGAGTAGGCCAGGTGGGTCCAGGAGTGAAAGGCGTAGTGGTTGTAGAGCAGCAGCGGAACGATCCCGACCAGCCCGCCGAGCACGAACGGCCCGACGCGCGTCAGCAGGCCACGTGGGTTGAAGGTGTCGCGGCGGGAGATCAGGTACAGGCCGAGCACGAGCGCGGTGAAGAAGAGCGGGTACTCCGAGGCGCCGGCGTAGCCGAGCAGCAGCCCGGCCACGCCGATGTACCAAGCGTTCGGCGGCCCCGCGCGCTCGCGCATCAGCAGCGCGAAGGCGGCGAAGCCCAGGCAGGCGCTGAAGACGTGGCTGAACAGCAGCGTCGAGAGCGGCAGCGTCAGCGTCCCCAGCCCGAGGATCACCGCGGTGGCGGCGCCGTAACCCGGCTCGAGCCCCTCGGCCAGCCAGCCGACCAGCAGCAGCAGCACGAGCCCCGGCAGCACGTTCGCCCACAGCCCGACGAAGTAGATCATCTCGTCTTCGCCGCGCTGGGCCTGCGAGGAGCGCGCCACCGCTTCGGCGTCGAGTCCTTTGAGCGCGTCGTAGTAGGGCAGCGCGAACAGCGCCAGCCCGGGCGCGCGCGCCGAGTACCAGTGCCCCTTGTAGAAAGCCTTGTCGCCGGTGTTTTCCTGGTAGGCGTCGATGGTGGTGCGGTCGTTGTCCAGCGAGCGGATCAGGTCGTAGTGGGACGTCTGGTTCCAGGAGAAGCTCTGGATCAGGGTGGCGTAGGAGAGCCCGACGAGCACGATCGCGGCGAGGGCGAGGTTGCGCTTGGTTGGGGCGTGCCAATGGGGGGCGTGCACGGTTCGCGCCGTGGGGGCGGTTGCCGTCTGCATCAACTCGCGTGTAGCGCTCTCGGGCCAGGGCCGATCGTGTAGATCACGATTGTGCCGACGCGCCTGCGTGTGATCCCCAGCCCGGCGATTGGCTTGAGCGCGGCGGCGGCGTAGTCGGGCGGCTCGGGTACCTCGGGCGACTTCAGGCCCGGCAGCTGCGGCATCGCCGTGTGCAGGACGACAGTCTTGATCCCGTACCAGCGCAGCTTCTCGACGCTTGCCTTGTCCGGGAACCCGTTCATGCCGCCGCGCAGGTCGTCGAGCGCGGGGATGTCGAACGTGCTGTTGCCGACGGGGATCTTGTAGAAGCCGCCGGCCGAGAAGTACTGCCACAGCCGGTCGGCCGCCCCGTCGGTGGGCAGGTCGAGCACGGGCGCGGGCAGTCCCGCTTCGGCGCGAACGGGTTGGGGGACGACCGGGTGGGCCATGTGCCCGGCCCCCTCGCCGACGAGCCCGATCACGAACAGGACGCCGACAACGGCGGTCATCCGCTCGCCGCCACGCGCTCCCAATCCCGCTCCCCAGGCGCGGGCGAGCTGCGCGAGCCGCCACGCCCCCGCCGCCGCCAGCAGTGCGAGGAACAGGGTGGCCATGACGAACACGCGCCCCGGCACACGCACCCCTTCCCAGCCAGGGGCGTAGTCGTAGAGCAGCCGGTAGGGGTAGCCCGCTCCCGTCAGCCCCATCCCCATCGCGAGCACTGCGCAGACGACGACGCCGCAGGCCAGTCCGATCCGCAATCGACGCGTGTATATCGACGAGGCGAGTCCGATCAGTGCCAGCAGCCCGATCGTCAACCCGGGGAAGAACACGTCCTCGTTCTTGGAGTGCACGTGCGCCCGCGCCCCTGCGGTGATCGACCCCCAAACGCGGTTCTCCGAGGAGGCCGAGATCAGCGCCCAAGGCCCGGAGGAGTAGTTCTTCACTTCGCGCAGCGTCCGTTTGGCGGTGGGGTACTCGGAGGCGACCTTCAGATACGGACGCGCCTCGTAGACGGTGGCCACGCCGCACAGGGCTATCCCAAGGCAGGTGACGAGTACCAGGGCACGCTGAGTGCGGAAAGCACGCCAAACGGCGCGCCACCGATAGACGATCGAAGGGATCGCCACCGATCGGAGATCAGCGGGATCTCCGATCGGCCAGCCAGCGCGCCCCCCCCAATAAACGGCGATCAGGGCCAGCACCAGCAGCAGATACGCCAGCTGCAGCCCGAGCGTGAAGCCGAGGCTGATCTGCCAGGCCGCGACCAGCCATCCTGCCCCGACCAGCACGCGGCAGCGGTGGCGGTAGCCGCGCAGCAACAGGAATAGCGCCAGCGCGATGCCGCCGCCGGATATGACGTGCAGGTGCCCGGCCTCGGTGATCTTGTAGGGCGCGTAGGCGTAGGCGGCTCCGGCGACCGCGCCGCCGACGCGCCCGGTTCCGAGCTCGCGCGCGAGCAGGTAGGCGCCCACGAAGCACAGCGACCAGGCGAACAAGAACAGCAGGTCGTAGCGGACGAGCGCGGCGACGGCGCCGCTGCCGATCCAGCCGGCGGGGCCGTAGCCGAGCAGCGAATCGGAGAAGGCGAGCGAGAGCGGATGGGGGTAGAAGGCGTTGGAATCGAACAGATGCAGCGGCTGGTGCAGCATCGCGTGCCCGACCCAGGCGATCTCCCAGGCGGTGCGGATCGGGTCACCGAGGTCAGGGGCGATCCGGCTGGAGAGGTGCAGGACCAGCGGCCAGGTGGTGAGGACCGCCAGCGCGACGCCGGCGAGGATCACGAGCGCTACCTCGGCGCGCCCGATCGCCGGCGAGGCCGCCCAGCGCGGTGCGGCCCGCTTGGCCCCCGCGGGGGCCTGCGGCCTGTCGAGGAGTGCGCTCGCCATCGGTCGGGTGGAGGATACGGGAGGCGGGCGCCCGACCGCCGGGGTCGGCCGCCCCAGTGTCGTGAGTCAGAAGTTCGATGGTGTTTGCTGGCGCCTGCACGCACCTGACGTCCCCCACCGGACGCACACGTACTACCAGTACGCGCACGACCGGCGTGGAACGTCAGGCACGCGCATACGCTCGGCAAACCCTCACCGAACTTCTGACTCACGACACTAGATCGGCGCGCCGATGAAGGCCTACGCAAACGGCCGTCTTTGCGTAACACTGAGCCCATGCGCGTGCTCGTGGTTGGAGCCGGCGGGGTGGGCGCCGCCTTTGCGGCGATCGCGCAGCGCAGGCCGGCCTTCGAGCACGTGGCGCTGGCCGATGTCTCGCCGACGCGCGCGCACGACGTGGTCGCTGGGCTGGGGGAAGCCGACCGTTTCAGCGCCGAGCGGGTGGACGCCTCCGACCGGCAGGCGCTTGTCAAGCTGATCGAGCGGGTGCGCCCGGACGCGGTGCTGAACGCTTGCGATCCGCGCTTCAACGAGCCGATCTTCGACGCTTGCTTTGACGCCCGCGTCACGTATCTGGACATGGCGATGACGCTGTCCCACCCACATCCCCAGCGCCCGCACGAGCTTCCGGGGGTGATGCTCGGCGACGTGCAGCTGGCGCGCTCCGAGCAGTGGTCCGAGGCCGGGCTGCTGGCGCTCGTGGGGATGGGTGTTGAGCCCGGTCTATCAGACGTGTTCGCGCGCTACGCCGCCGAGGAGCTGTTCTCTGAGATACGGGAGGTGGGCGTGCGCGACGGCGCCGACCTGGTCGTCGACGGCTACGATTTCGCGCCGACGTTCTCGATCTGGACGACGATCGAGGAGTGCCTGAACCCGCCGCTGATCTGGGAGCGCGAGCGCGGCTTTTACACGACGCCGCCGTTCTCCGAGCCGGAGGTATTCGAGTTCCCAGAGGGTATCGGTCCAGTCGAGTGCGTCAACGTCGAGCACGAGGAGGTCGTCTTGATCCCGCGTTGGGTGGACTGTGAGCGGGTGACGTTCAAGTACGGGCTCGGACAGGAGTTCATCGACGTGCTGAAGACCTTGCACAAGCTGGGCCTGGACTCGACCGAGCCGGTGAGCGTGCGCGCGGCCGGCGTGACCCCCCATGGCGGCGGGCAGGCGGGTACCAGCGGCGGCGCCGACGGACGCGCACGGGTGTCACCGCGCGACGTGGTGGCCGCGACCCTTCCCGACCCGGCCAAGCTGGGCGAGCGCATGACCGGCCGCACCTGCGCCGGGACGTGGGCGCAGGGCACCGGCAAGGACGGACAGCCGCGCTCGACCTACCTGTACCACCTGGTCGACAACGAGCAAACGATGCGCGAGTACGGCAGCCAGGCGGTCGTGTGGCAGACGGCGATCAACCCGGTCGTGGCGCTGGAGCTGCTTGACGCGGGCGTGTGGAAGGGAGTGGGCGTACTCGGCCCCGAGGCGTTCCCGCCCACACCGTTCCTGGAGCGCTTGGCCGAGCTGGGCGCGCCGCACGGGCAGGTGGAGCTGCCGCCGGCCGGCTGAGCCGGCGGGGCGCGCCGCTACTGCCTCGGCAGCAGCTGTATGCCGTGGCGAGCGAGCCACTTCACGTAGCTTGTCACGAGTCGCTTCAGCGTCTTGAGGAGCAGTTCGGTGTCGGCGTGCATCTCGTCGGCCTGCACGTCGAACGAAGCGTGCTGGAGGCGGTTGCGCGTTCTGTTGAGGCGGATGAGGATCTCGGCTTGATTGGCGGTGAGACCGCCGTCGTCTCTCACGGCGTTGATGACAGCCGGACTGCTTGGAGCGCCCTGGCCGCCGGTGAACGGCAATTGCGCGAGTCGTGCGCCCGCGTCGAGCATCCCGTTGAGGTGGTTGACGAGGCGCTCGAAGGTGCCCGTCACTCCCACGACTTGGTGGATGGTCTCTGGGTCATCGGAAGCGAACGCCTCTTCCCACTTGCGACGATCGAAGCGGCCCTGATCGTCGTTGAAGGGTCTGATCGCCACGATGAGCGCCCTCTGTTGAGGTCCGAGCCGCTTGAATCGCGTCCGTATGCGCGCCACATCCCCGTTGGGGGGACGTCCACCGCGACCGGTGGCGCCCTGCGATCCGTCGATGGGCCCCATCAGGCGTGGTCCACGAGCATCCGCCACGATTCCGCGACGGCACGGCGTTCGGTTCGCTCAGCCCGCTGTGCGGCGCGAGCCACCTCGCCACGGCGAGCGAGGAGCGTCGGCCACTGCGCGTCGCGGTCTATGAGCACTCGTCCCTCGTCGAGCGCGTAGAGCAGCAGGAGAGGGGCGTCGCGCTCGACCCGTCCGAGGTCGGCGACGTCGACGTGACGACCAAGCGCACGTTCGACCCTCACCGCCACAGCCGATGTGGCCCCCGGGGCCCGAGCGCGCAGATCCACCAGGAGGTCCAGGTCTGAGTCGCGAAGGTCGTCCCCGCGAGCGGAGGAGCCATACAAGATGGCAAGTCGAACGTTGCGCTCGGTCCGGAGCGCCTGCGTGAGCTCGCGAAGCAGCCCCCAGTGCGACCGTAGGTAGTCCAACTCCCCGGCCTCCAGCTCCAGCTGACGCGGCCCCGGGCGCCGACAGCGCACGGTCCCTCGCCGGGCGGCACGCCGCAGCGTGCGCTCGTCCGCGCCGAGATCCGCGGCAAGTCTGGGCAGGAGGCTGCGCATGGCCTAAATATAGCCGATGTGACCGTTATTACCAGCTAATATGACCGTTCAATAGGGCTGGTGTGACCGTTATAGGGGAAGCGGGAACCGGCGTGCGGCCTGGAACCGGCGTGCGGCCTCCCAGTCCGCGCGCTCAGCTCCCTGCCTCCACGGCAAGGCGGCCCCAGGGCTTAGAACCGCGCCGGCGCGTGCTCCACGGGCTGGTCGAACAGGCCGGGCTTTACGACTTCCAGCCGGCGCGAGAAGAACTCGCGGAAGAAGGGTCGTGAGACGAGCATCAGGATTACGCCGATCAGCAGCCCGCCGATGCCCATCCAGATCGGGAGCGTGATGCCGAGGATCGGTTTGGATTCGACATGGGCCTTTTCGCCGTAGTAGATGGCGGCGTAGATGCCCACGCCGAACAGCATCAGGCCGCCGATCAGCGGGGCGAGGCCGAGCAGGACGAAGTCGCGCGCGCTGTTCTTCAGCTCGCGGCGGTAGTACACCGCGCAGGCGATCCCGGTGAATCCGTAGTAGAAGCAGATCGGGAAGCCGATCGCCGTGATTGAGTCTGACAGGGCGCTTTCGGAGAGGTTCAGGATCACGACCGTCCAGACGATCGACACGCCCCCCATCAGGAGCGTCGAGAAGCTGGGGGTGAGGTAGCGCTTGTGAATGTTCCCGAAGGCTTTCGGGATCGACTTCCAGTAGGCCATCGACAGCGTTGTGCGCGCCGTCGGCAGGATTGTCGTCTGGGTCGACGCCGAGGCCGAGGTGAGCACGGCGATGATCAAGAGCTTGTCCCAGGGCGAGCCGAACACGTTCGTGCCGAGCACGCTCAGCACGTCTGACTGGTTGGCTTCGTTTGTGAGCAGGCCGGTGCCGCCGTATGCCTGGCCGGCGGCGGAGACGATCACGTAGATGAGCACCAGCAGAATCGTGGACATCACCGCCGCGCGTCCTGGTCCCTCGTTGGCGTCTTCTGACTCCTCGTTGACCGCCACCCCCGAGTCCCACCCCCAGTAGATGAACAGGCCCAGCAGGATGCCGTCGATTAGGGCGCTGAATTTCATCGCGAACGGGTTGAACCACGAGAAGGCGGGCTGGATCGAGCCGGCCGGGTGGTTGGCGTACACCTTCACGAACGTCACCACCGCGAACGCGCCAAGGATCGCTATCTCTGCCGACAGCAGGATCTGCTGGATGCGCGCGGAGAGCTCGATGCCGCGGTAGCAGATCCATGTCATCAACGCGATCCACACCACCGACGCGACGATGATCGCGGCGGTCGATTGACCGAGTTCGGTGAAGCCGAACAGCTTGAAGGTGTAGATGCCGGCGATGTTCGCCAGCGAGGCCATCACGAGCACGTCGGCGAGGAAGATCGCCCAGCCGTTCACCCATCCCATCCCGGGGCCGAGCGCGCGCGTGGTCCACGCGAACGTGGTGCCCGCGTCGGGGTCTGCGCGGTTGAGCCCCCTGTAGGCGCCTGCGATCAAAAGCATCGGCACGAACGCGACGAGCAACACCGCCGGGGCGTGCACTCCCACGCCCTGCACCGCCACGATGAACCCCAGGGTCGCCGCCAGCGAGTAGGCGGGGGCGGTGGAGGCGACGCCAATGACGAGGTTCGACAGGTAGCCGATCGCGTCTTTCTTCAGCCCCTTCTCGACTACGACACCAGTTGCTCCTGTATCGATCGTCACATGGCAAAGCGTAGGATCGCATCGGCGCGGACGCAAGGGGCGCAATCGCCAAGATGTAGCACTCTCGTTGTCCGTTTCGTATAACACCTGGACGGCTTGTTGAACGGGCGGCTCATTGCGAGAGCCAAACTGGCGCGCTACCGTTATCCGTGATGTCTATGCCTGTCGATGTCCAAGCACGGGAACACGGAATGGTCACGGATGACCTGCAGGCACTGGCCAAGCGCCACCTGTGGATGCACTTCACGCGCATGGGCGCCTACGACCACGCCGAGGTGCCGATCATCGAGCGCGGCGAGGGCTGCTACGTCTACGACACGTACGGCAAGCGCTATCTCGACGGCCTGTCGGCGCTTTACTGCGTCAACGTCGGTCACGGCCGCGCCGAGCTGGGGCAGGCTGCCGCCGAGCAGGCCAAGACGCTCGGCTTCTACACCAACTGGAGCTACGCACACCCGCGCTCGATCGAGCTGGCCGCTCGCATCGCGCAGCTGACGCCCGGCGACCTCAACCGCGTCTTCTTCGTCTCCGGCGGCTCGGAGGCGGTGGAGTCGGCCTGGAAGCTCGCCAAGGCCTACCACGCCGCCTGCGGCGAGCCGCGCAAGCACAAGATCGTCTCGCGCTACCTCGCCTACCACGGCACCTCTATGGGCGCGCTCACCGTCACCGGGCTGCCGCCCCTGCGCGAGCCGTTCGAACCGCTCACCCCAGGCGGGGTCCACGTGCCGAACACCAACTCCTACCGCTGGGCCGAAGATCGCGATCGCCTGTGGGCGGCCGACGCGATCGAGGAGGCGATCCTGTTCGAGGGGCCGCACACGGTCGCCGCGGTGATCCTCGAGCCCGTCCAGAACGGCGGCGGCTGCCTCGTGCCGCAGGAGGGCTACTTCCAGCGCGTGCGCGAGATCTGCGACCGCCACAAAGTCCTGTTCATCTCAGACGAGGTGATCTGCGGCTTCGGCCGCCTCGGCCATTGGTTCGGCTGCCAGCGCTACGACGCGCGGCCGGACATCATGACCGTCGCCAAGGGGATGACCTCCGCCTACGCCCCGATGGGCGCGGTGATCGCATCCGACCGCGTCGCCGAGCCGTTCCTGCACGCGCGCGCGATCTTCAACCACGGCTTCACCTTCGGCGGCCACCCGATGGCCTGCGCGGTGGCGATGGCCAACATCGACATCCTGGAGCGTGAGCGGTTGGGCGAGCACGTGCTCGCCAAGGAGGGCGAGCTCCGCGCCATGCTCGACTCGCTGCGCGACCTGCCGATCGTCGGCGACGTTCGCGGCGCCGGCTTCTTTCACGCGATCGAGCTGGTCAAGGACCGCGAGACCAAGGAGACGTTCAGCGCGGCGGAGTCAGAGGAGCTCTTGCGCGGCTTTCTCTCCGGGGCGCTGTTCGAGCGCGGACTGATTTGCCGCACCGACGATCGCGGCGACCCGGTGATCCAGCTCTCGCCGCCGCTGATCGCCGACAGCGAGCAGTTCGAGGAGATCGAGGCGATCCTGCGGCCGGTGCTGACCGAGGCCTGGGAGCGAATCGTACGGAGGTAGAAGAATGAGGACGAGCGCATGTTGAGCGTGCAGGGCCTGGTGGACGAGCTGGGCTTGACGCTCGCGACGGGCCAGGAAGGAGCCGCGCGCACCGTCAGGTGGGTGCACTCCACCGAGCTGCTCGACCCCACCCCCTGGCTGCGCGGCGGTGAGCTGCTGCTCAGCACTGGGTTGCAGCTGAAGGGGGCGAAGGTCCAGCGCGAGCTCGTCGAGCTGCTGGCCGACCATGAGATCGCGGGGCTCGGCTTCGGGACCGGGTTCGTGCACAAGAAGATTCCCGCCGCGCTGCCCGGCGCGGCGCGCAAGCGCGGCTTCCCGCTGTTCGAGGTTCCCTACGAGCTGCCGTTCATCGCCGTTACAGAGCGCGTGTTCGCGCAGCTGCTCAACGAGCGCTACGAGCTCTTGCAGCGCAACATGGCCGGCGACGTGCTGGCCGAGGCGCTCACCGGTCGCCTGTACCCCGACGAGCTGCAGGCGCGCCTGCGCCCTTTTGGGATCGGCGAGAACGCGGCCGTGCTTGCCTTCGCGCTGCGCGAGCCCGGGGCGGCCGCCTCGACGCTGGAGTCGATCATCGAGCGGTTGCAGGAGCACGCGCTGGTGGCCACGCGCAACGGGCTGCTGTGCGCGGTGGTCGACTGCGAGGCGAGTGCGGAGGACACCCCCGTCAAGCTGGCGCGGCGCGTGCGCGACGAGTTGCGCGCGCGCTTCGGCGACGTTCGCGCGGCGGCCTCGCGTCCCGCTCCCACACACATGCTCCGCCGCTCCTTCCACGAGGCGCGCTGCGCGCTGGAAGCCGTGCGGCTGGCCAACGGCAGCGCCCCCGAGGTCGCCTCCTACCGCGATCTCGGCGCCTTCCAGCTGCTGCTCTCGCTGCAGGACGACGACGCGCTTGCCTCCTACACCCGCTCGGTGCTCGGGCCGGTCGAACAGGACGAGGGCGAGTACGGCGACGAGCTGCTGCGCTCGCTGGACGTCTTCATCGAGAACAACGGCCACTGGGAGCGCGCCGCGCAGGTGCTCTACTGCCACCGTCACACCCTGCGCTACCGGATCAAGCGCGTCGAGCAGCTGACGGGCCGCGACTTCTCCAACGCGCGCGACCGGATCGAGTTCTGGCTTGCGCTGCGCGCGCGGGAGCTGGCGCGATGATCGTCGGCGTCCCCACCGAGATAAAGCCCGACGAGTATCGCGTCGCGATCACCCCCGCCGGCGTGCGCGAGCTGTGCTCGCGTGGGCACGACGTGTACGTGCAGGCCGGCGCCGGCGCGGGCAGCGCGATCTCAGACGAGCAGTTCGCCGCTCAGGGGGCGCAGATCGCGTCCAACGTCGAGACCGTGTTCGCGGGCGCCGAGCTGGTGCTCAAGGTCAAGGAGCCCCAGCCCGCCGAGGTGGAGCTGCTGCGCGAGGGGCAGACCCTGTTCACCTACCTGCACTTGGCGGCCGAGCCCGAGCTGGCCGACGGCCTGTGCGGCTCGGGCGGGACCTGCATCGCCTACGAGACGGTCGAAGACGCCGAGGGGCGCCTGCCGCTGCTCGCGCCGATGAGCGAGGTAGCCGGCAAGATCGCCACGCAGGCTGGCGCCTTCATGCTCGAGAAGCCGATGGGGGGCCGCGGCATCCTGCTCGGCGGAGTGCCGGGCGTCGCAGCGGCGACCGTGCTCGTGATCGGCGGCGGCGTTGTCGGCATGAATGCCGCCTTCATCGCGATCGGGATGCAGGCCGACGTGTTCGTGTTCGATCGGCAGGTCGACCGCCTGCGCGAGCTGGAAGTCGCCTTCGGCGGGCGCGCCTCGACCGTCTACTCCTCGGCGCTGGCGATCGAGCAGATGCTCCCGCAAGCCGACCTCGTAATCGGCGCCGTCCTGGTGCACGGTGGCCGCGCCCCGCACGTGATCTCGCGCGAGCAGCTGGCGCTGATGAAGCGCAACGCCGTGCTCGTCGACGTCTCGATCGACCAGGGCGGCTGCTTTGAGACCTCGCGCCCGACCACGCACTCCGACCCCACCTTCGAGGTCGATGGGATCACGCACTACTGCGTCACCAACATGCCCGGCGCGGTGCCGATCACATCGACCTACGCGCTGACGAACGCGACCCTGCCCTATGTCCTGGAGCTCGCCGGCGGCGTCGATCGTGCACTCGCTCGCAGCCTGGAGTTGCGGGCGGGCGTGAACGTGCGCGCCGGCGAGATCGTTCACCCGGCCGTCTCTCGAGCGTTGAAGGAGCTGGTATGACCGAGACGTTGCGCAACCTGATTGCCGGCGAGCCCAGCGGCGAGGGCGCCGAGTCGATGGCGGTGCTCAACCCCGCCACCGGCGAGGAGTGCTGGCGCGCGCCGGTCTCCGACGCCGCCGAGGTCGATCGCGCGGTACGCGCGGCGCGGCGAGCGTTCGAGGGCTGGTCGCAGACGACGCCGGCGCAGCGCGCGCAGGTTCTGCTTGCCCTGGCCGACGCCGTCGAGCGCCACGGCGAGCAGCTGGCACGGATCGAGGCGCTGAACGCCGGCAAGCCGATCGCGGCCGTAGCGCGCGACGAGCTGCCCGCGATCGCCGACAACCTGCGCTTCTTCGCTGGCGCCGCGCGCTGCTTGGAGGGCCGGGCCGCCGGCGAGTACACGCAGGGCTACACCTCGTTCGTCCGCCGCGAGCCTGTCGGCGTGATTGGCCAGATAACGCCGTGGAACTACCCGCTGATGATGGCGATCTGGAAGATCGCGCCGGCCCTGGCGGCCGGCAACACGGTGGTGCTCAAGCCGGCCGAGACGACTCCGGTGAGCACGGTGCGCTTCGCCGAGCTGGCCGCCGACATGCTGCCGGCGGGCGTGTTCAACGTCGTCTGCGGCCCCGGCGAGCCGACCGGGCAGGCGCTGCTGGAGCACCCCGACGTGGACATGGTCTCGCTGACGGGATCGGTAGCCACCGGCAAGCACGTCGCGCGCACCGCCGCCGAGACGCTCAAGCGCGTGCACCTGGAGCTGGGGGGCAAGGCGCCGGTGGTCGTCTTCAACGACGTGGACATGGAGGCCGCGATGGAGACGATCGCGGGCACTGGCTACTACAACGCCGGCCAGGACTGCACCGCGGCCACGCGCGTGCTGGCGGGTGCGCGTGTGTATGACGATGTGGTGGCCGGCCTGGCCGAGCAGGCGAAGGGGCTCGTGCTCGGCGACACGCTCGCGCCCGAGACGACGCTGGGTCCGGTCAACTCGCAACGCCAGCTGGGGCGGGTCAGTGGCTTCTTGGAGCGCCGCCCCGCCCACGCCGAGGTCGTGACCGGCGGCCGGCGTCCCGCGGCTGCCGATGGTGGTCGAGGTCCCGCGGGTGATGGCGACGGTGGTCGACGTCCGGCGAGCGCTGACGGGCCCAAGAGCGGACACAGCCTGACTGCGGGCGGCTTCTACTACGAGCCCACGGTCGTGGCGGGCCTGCAACAGGACGACGAGATGATCCGCGAGGAGATCTTCGGCCCTGTGATCACGGTGCAGAGCTTCTCAGAGGAGGCCGAGGCGATAGCCTGGGCCAACGCCACCCGCTACGGCCTGGCCTCCTCGGTGTGGACGCGCGACGTGGGCCGTGCGCTGCGCGTGTCCAAGGCGCTGCGGTTCGGATGCGTGTGGATCAACGACCACATCCCGCTGGTGAGCGAGATGCCGCACGGGGGCTTCAAGGAGTCGGGGTATGGGAAGGATTTGTCGGTGTACTCGCTCGAGGACTACACCGTGGTCAAGCACGTGATGGCCAGCCTCGAGTAGATGGGCCCCTGCCCAGCCGTGTGGTAGGCGCCGGCCACCGTGCATGTGATACGCATGTGATAATATAGATCACATGTCAACGATGGTTCAGATTCGCAATGTCCCCGATGAGCTGCACCGCGAACTGAAGGCTCGCGCCGCGCACGCCGGGATGACGCTGTCCGACTACCTGCTCGACGAGCTTCGCAATCTTGCGGTGCGACCCACCATGCGCGAGTGGGCCGAAGAAGTGCGCAAGCTGGCCCCTGTCGATGTGTCCCAGAGTCCGGCCGAGGTCCTACGCGAAGAGCGCGATCGGCGGTGATCGTTCTCGACGCGAGCGTTGCCGTAGAGATCGTTCTCAAAACCGAGTATGGCCTTCGCGCGCTAGATCGTCTCGAACAAGAGCCGGAGGTACACGTACCGGAGCATTTTCACGTTGAGGCTATATCTGCCTTGCGTCGCAAATCTCTGAGCGGAGAACTGGAAGATCTACCGGCCGCGCGCTCGCTGGCCCTACTCGACCAGATGCGAGTCGTCAGGTTCCCAGTAATGGAGTTGAGCGATGCCATCTGGGAACTGCGCGACAAGCTGACTGCCTATGACGCTGCCTATCTTGCGCTCGCACGTCGTATCGGCGCTCAGTTGCTGACGCTCGACGGTGGGCTAGCCGCAGCTGCGCGCGCAGAGGGACGACTCATCGAGCTTCGGCCCTGATGCGCCGTTGCTGTTCAGACGACGAGCTACGCTCGACGGGGCCGCGCCAGCGTCTGATAGATCGATACGAACTGCGTCTTGAAGATGTTGCGCGCCGAGCGCAAATACAGCCGCCACACGCGCAGCCGCTCCGGCCCGGCCAGCTGCTCGGCGCGCTCCAGGTTCGCGTCCAGGCGCTTGATCCACTCGCTTAGCGTGTCGTAGTAGTCGCGGCCGAACTCCTCGACGTGCTCTGTGACGAACCCAGCGCGCTCGAGCGCCAGCTGCATCCGCGAGAGGTGCAGCGGGTCGCCGTCGGGGAAGACGTAGCGCTGGGTAAAGTCACCGTGGTAGCCGAGCCCATGGGGCAGGTGGGCGATGCCGTGGTTGAGCAGGCGGCCGTTCGGGCCAAGCAGGTTGGCGAGTTTCTGCGCGTACACGTCGATCTGGCTCTCGCCGACGTGCTCGACCATCCCGATCGAGGCGATCGCGTCGTAGCGCTCGCCGTGCAGGTCGCGGTAGTCCTCGACCCGCACCTCGACCCGGTCGCTCAGCCCCGCTTGCGCGATCCTGCGGCGCGCCAGTTCCGCCTGTGGCGGCGACAGGGTGATCCCCACCGCCTTGACGCCGTACTCCCTGGCGGCGTGGATCACAAACGCCCCCCAGCCGCAGCCGACGTCGAGCACGCGCTCGCCCTCTTTGAGCGCCAGCTTCTTGCAGACGAGATCGAGCTTGGCGTACTGCGCCTGCTCGAGCGTCTTTGCCCCTCGCGAGAAGATCGCGCAGCTGTAGGTCATCGACTCGTCCAGGAACAGTGCGAAGAACTCGTTGGAGACGTCGTAGTGGTGGCGCACGGCCTTGGAGTCGCGCTCCTTGCTGTGGCTGTGACCTCTCAGCCGAAGCTCACCCTTGGGCGCCCGCGGCGGCAGCGTCAGTCCGCACGCCCGGATCGCCGCGATCCCCAGCCGCGCGCGGGTGGCACGGTCGATGCCGGGCTCCTGGAAGTCGTCGATCAGGTCGATCACGTGGTCGAGGTCATCGACCTCCAGCTCGCCCGCGACGTAGGCCCGGCCGAGGCCGAGCTCGCCCGGCGCGCGCACGATGTGGGCGACGGCCTTGGGCGAGCGCACGGTGAACGTCGGCCCGTCGCCGTCGCCGTTCCCGTTGCTGTTCGCGCTCGTCGGCGGAAGTTCGGTCCCGTCCCAGAAGCGCACCCGGAAGTGGCGCTCGGGCAGTGCGCTCGTCAGCTCTCGGCGCAGCGGCTCAGTCGTTGCGAGCGGCACGGGCGCTGTGGCAGGGGCTTTGCATTGCTTTCACTGCGCGGCGGTGAGCGTGCGGGAACTCATGGCGTCGCCTGGCCGTGCTACGTTGCGGAGGAATACGGCAAGCACGCAGATGAGCATCGATTCTATCCAGCGTCCGGCTCCCGATCCCGGCGCCCATAGCGAAAGCCCTTCGGCCGACCGACCCGGTCCGGACGACGTCCAGCCGGTCGCCTTCGAGCGTCTCGACCGTTTCCTGACAGGGTTGATCACGGTCGGCCCGATCGTGGCGCTCGGCGTCGTCGGTTGGCAGCTGTGGGACGGGTTGCTTCACCGCTCCGACCTGTTCGTGTTCGCGATCATGTACGTCCTCACCGGCCTGGGCGTGACGGTCGGCTTCCACCGCCTGTTCACCCACCGCTCATTCAAGACTTCCCGGGCGCTTCGCTTCGTATTCGCCGTGCTCGGCTCGGCGGCGATCGAGGGACCCGTGATCTCATGGGTGGCCGACCATCGCAAGCACCATGCATTCTCCGATCGCGAGGGCGACCCGCACAGTCCGCACGTCGATCACGGCGGCGGCCTGCGCGGCATCCTGCGCGGCCTCGGGCACGCGCACGTCGGCTGGCTGTTCGTCCACACCGCGCGCGGCCACCGCGAGCGCTACGCCCCCGACCTGGTCGCCGACCCGGTCGTCTCGTTCGTCGACGCCACCTTCTTCGTGTGGGCGATCGGCGGCCTGCTCGCGTCGTTCGTGCTCGGCTATGCGATCGGCGGCACGCTTACAGCCGGCCTCACCGGGCTGCTGTGGGGCGGCGCGGTGCGGATGCTCGTCCTTCACCACGTCACCTACTCGATCAACTCGCTCTGCCACTTCTTCGGCCGCCGCAGCTACGACACGGGCGATCACTCGCGCAACCTGGCCTGGCTGGCCCCCCTGTCGCTCGGCGAGGCGTGGCACAACAATCACCACGCCTTCCCCACCTCGGCCTTCCACGGCCTCAGCTGGCGCCAGGTGGACATCTCCGCGCTGGTGATCCGCTCGCTGGAGGGCGTCGGGCTGGCGTGGGACGTGGTCCGGGTCGCTCCCGAGCGCCGGACCGCCAAGGCGCTCGCCTGAGCGCCGTTTCTCAGCGGCACCGGCGACGATAACGGCGCCTGCCCTGATGGCCGGACGCGTACGCTAGTGCGCATGAGCGATGTGGTGCCCCCTGTCGCCGAGATCCTCTCGGCCCGCGCCGGCGAGGAGATGGCGCTCAACGACGCGTATCTGAACCCGAAGTTGGGACGGATCGTGCGCACGCTCGGCTTCGACCGCCAGTGGATCCGAGGCGAGGGAGCGCACCTGATCGACGCGCAGGGCAATCGCTACCTGGACCTGCTCGCCGGCTACGGCGTGTTCGCGATCGGGCGCAACCACCCAGACGCGATCGCGGCGGTGCGCGAGACGATGGACGCCCACACCGCCAACCTGCCGCAGCTCGGCGTGACGCTGCTGAGCGGGGTGCTCGCCGAGCAGCTGCTGGCGCGTGCGCCCGGCTCGGTCGGTGCGATGGTGCCCGCCAACAGCGGCACCGAGTCGGTCGAGGCGGCGATCAAGATCGCGCGCGCCGCCACCGGCCGCCCCCGCATCCTCTACGCCGAGCACGCCTTCCACGGCCTGACCCTTGGGTCACTGTCGCTGAACGGCGATGCGATCTTCCGCGACGGCTTCGGGCCGCTGCTGCCGCAGTGCGAAGCGGTGCCCTTCGGGGACGTGGACGCGCTGGAGCGGGCGCTCGCGCGCGGCGATGTCGCGGCCTTCGTGGTCGAGCCGATCCAGGGCAAGGGTGTGAGCGTCGCACCCGACGGCTATCTGGCCGCGACGCAGCGCCTCTGCCACGAAGCCGGTGCCCTACTCGTGTGCGACGAGGTGCAGACCGGCCTCGGGCGCACCGGACGTTTCTTCGCGCTCGAGCACTGGGGGGTAAACCCCGACCTGATTTGCGTGTCGAAGGCGCTGTCGGGCGGGCTCGTGCCGATCGGTGCCGTGCTTGTCTCTCGCGCCGCCTTCGACGCGGTGTTCGACGGGATGGAGCGCGCAGTGCGCCACGGCTCCACTTTCGGCGGCAACGATCTCGCGGCCGCGGCGGCGCTGGCGACGCTGCACGTGATCGACGCAGAGGGCTTGGTGGAGCGTGCCGAGCGGCTGGGGGAGCTTCTGTTCGAGTTGACGCGCCCGCTGGTGGATCACTATGAGGTCGTCTATGACGTGCGCGGCCGCGGCCTGATGTGGGCGATCGAGCTCGGTCCCCCCTCCGGTCGCGCGCGCCGCTCGCTTTGGAGCGCCGCCGAGCGCGCTCAGCCTGGGATCTTCTCGCAGTTGATCGTGGGCCCTCTGTTTCACAAGCACCGCATCCTCTGCCAGGTGGCCGGGCACCGCATGAACGTAGTCAAGGCGCTGCCTGCGCTGGTGATCGAGGAGGAGGAGGTGCGCCGCTTCGCGGTCGCCCTGGAGGAAGTGGTGGCGAGCGCCGAGCGAGTGCCCTCCGCCTTCGCTCGCTTCGGCGTCGGCCTGGGCCGGCGGGCCCTGACCGCGCGCGGGTGAGTCGCGGGTACGCCCGACCAGGACGCCGGAGGCGTCCCCCTTCCCCAAAGAACAGCCCTCGTCGTCCAGCCGCCCCTTCGGACTCCGAGCCACTACCCTGGCGGACCGTGCTCACCCCCCGCGATGACATCCGCAACGTGGCGATCGTCGCCCACGTCGACCATGGCAAGACGACCTTGGTCGACGCGATGCTGTGGCAGTCCGGCGCTTTCCGCGCCGGCCAGGACGTAGCCGACAGGGTCCTTGACTCGATGGACCTCGAGCGCGAGAAGGGCATCACGATCCTCGCCAAGAACACTTCGCTTCACTACGAGGGAGTCAAGCTGAACATCGTCGACACGCCGGGCCACGCCGACTTCGGTGGCGAGGTCGAGCGCGGTTTGACGATGGTCGATGGCGTGCTGCTGCTGGTGGACGCCTCGGAGGGTCCGCTGCCGCAAACGCGCTTCGTGTTGCGCAAGGCGCTGGAGTCGCGCCTGCCGGTGATCCTCGTCGTCAACAAGATCGACCGCCCCGACGCGCGCGTGGCCGAGGTGATCGACGAGGTCTACGAGCTGTTCCTGGACCTCGACGCCGACGAGGAGCAGATCGAGTTCCCGATTGTCTACTGCAACGCGCGAGCGGGAATAGCGACACTTGACTACGAGGCGGGAGTGCCCACACCGACCGAGGGTACGCTGGCGCCGCTGCTGGACCTGCTCGTGCAGCACATCCCCGCGCCCGTGCACGACCCGGAGCATCCGCTGCAGGCCCTGGTCACCAACCTTGATGCGTCCCCCTACGTCGGGCGGCTGGCGATCTGCCGCGTGCGCAACGGGCAGATCAAGCGCGGTCAACAGGTGGCGTGGTGCCGCGCCGACGGGTCGATCGAGCGCGCGCAGGTCTCCGAGCTGTATGTCACCGAGGCGCTCGAGCGCGTCGATGCCGCCGAAGCTGGCCCCGGCGAGATCATCGCCGTCGCGGGGATCGCCGAGGTAACGATCGGCGAGACCTTGGCCGACCCCGACGATCCCAAGCCCCTGCCGGTGATCACGGTGGACGAGCCGTCGCTGTCGATCACGGTCGGCATCAACACCTCGCCGCTGGCGGGCAGGGAGGGCTCGAAGCTGACCGCGCGCCAGGTGCGCGAGCGGCTGGATCGCGAGCTCGTCGGCAACGTGTCGCTGCGCGTTCTCAACAGTGACGGACCCCGGGTGGGTGGGGTTCCTAATCCCAATCAATGGGAGGTGCAGGGGCGCGGCGAGTTGCAGCTCGGCGTGCTTGTCGAGCAGATGCGTCGCGAGGGCTTCGAGCTGACGGTGGGGCAGCCGCGCGTGCTTATCCGCGAGATCGACGGCAAGCGCCACGAGCCGGTCGAGCGGCTGTCGATCGACGTGCCTGAGGACTACGTCGGCGTCGTCACGC
Source organism: Solirubrobacteraceae bacterium (assembly GCA_035938935.1). Classification (GTDB taxonomy): domain Bacteria; phylum Actinomycetota; class Thermoleophilia; order Solirubrobacterales; family Solirubrobacteraceae; genus Palsa-744. The sequence goes on along the minus strand of DASZGH010000077.1, from coordinate 18,565 downwards.
AGATGCTAGCGCTGCGCAAGGGTCGGATGGAGCACATGACCAACCACGGGACCGGCTGGGTGCGGATGGACTACATCGTGCCCGCGCGCGGCCTGATCGGCTTCCGCACCGAGTTCCTGACCGAGACGCGCGGCACGGGCCTGATGCACCACGTGTTCGACCGTTGGGAGCCTTGGGTTGGAGAGCTGCGCACCCGTCCTAGCGGCTCGCTGGTGGCAGACCGCGCCGGCGCCACCGCCGGCTACTCGCTGACGAGCCTCTCCGAGCGCGGGATGTTGTTCGTCGGGCCCGGCGAGGAGGTCTACGAGGGGATGATCGTCGGCGAGAACTCGCGCTCCGAGGACATCGACGTCAACCCGACCAAGGAGAAGCACCTGACGAACATCCGCTCGTCGACCTCCGACGTGTACGAGCGTCTGGCGGCGCACCGCAAGCTCACCCTCGACGAAGCGCTCGAGTTCGTGCGCGACGACGAGTGCGTGGAGGTCACGCCCGAGACGGTGCGGGTGCGCAAGGTGGAGCTGGGCAAGACCGAGCGGCTCAAGGCCGCCCGGCTTCGCCGCTGACGACTGTCCCTCGTACGCTCGAGGTACCAGCGCAATAAGCTGCAACCAATGACCGCGATCGAGGCCCGCGGGCTGCACAAGAGCTACGGCAGCGTGCACGCGGTGCGCGGGATCGACGTCTCGATCGCTGCAGGGGAGACTGTCGCCCTGCTCGGCCCCAACGGTGCGGGCAAGTCGACGACGATCGACATGATCCTTGGTCTGGCCGAGCCCGACCAGGGCGAGGTGTCTGTGTTCGGCGGCTCGCCGTCCGCCGCTGTGGACGCTGGCTACGTCGGCGCGATGCTGCAGACCGGGGCGCTGATTCGCGACCTGTCGGTGCGCGAGCTGGTGGACATGGTCGCGTCCCTGTACCCATCGCCGCTGCCGGTGTCCGAAGCGCTGGAGCTGACCGGGATGAGCGAGCTGGCCGACCAACGCACGCAGAAGCTCTCCGGCGGGGAGACGCAGCGCGTGCGCTTCGCGGTGGCGCTGGTGGCCAACCCGAAGCTGCTCGTGCTCGACGAGCCGACGGTGGCGATGGACGTAGAGGGCAGACGCTCGTTCTGGGGGACGATGCGCGAGCTCGCCGCCCACGGAAGGACCATCCTGTTCGCCACCCACTACCTGGAGGAGGCCGACGCCTACGCCGATCGCGCCGTGCTGATGGCGCACGGCAGGGTGGTGGCGGACGGTCCCACCAACGAGATCAAGGCGCGCGTGGGGACGCGCACGATCAAGGCCACGCTCCCGCGCGCCGACCTCGCGGCCCTGCGAGCACTCCCTGGCGTGAGCGGCGCGGAGCGCAGAGGCGAGGCTGTGGTGCTCAGCTGCACGGACTCCGACGCTGCGATCCGCGCTCTGCTGCAAGCACATCCCGACGCCAGGGACATCGAGATCGCCGCTGCCGGCCTGGAGGAGGCGTTCGTGGAGCTAACGGCTGACAGGGCGGGCGCGCGCGCAACCACGAAAGACATCGAGGGCGCCGGGAGCGGCCGCGGGGAACGTGTGGGAAGCGGTACCGGAGGACTCGCGTGAACGCCCTTGCCTACACCCGCTACGAGCTGTTGCGCGTGCTGCGCAACCGGCGCTTCTTTTTTCTCTCGCTCGGCTTCCCGTTGACGCTTTACTTCCTGATCGCCGGCTCCGCGCGCAACACCGCCAACCTCGCGAAAACCGGCATCTCAGCCCCGCTTTACTTCATGGTCGGGATGGTGGCGTTTGGGACGATGGGCGCGATGCTCTCCTCGGGCGCGCGGATCGCCGCCGAGCGCGCGGTGGGCTGGAACCGCCAGTTGCGCATCAGCCCGCTCTCGACGCGCTCCTACCTGCGCGCCAAGGTGCTGACCGCGTATCTGATGGCCTTGCTGAGCATGGCGGCGCTGTATGCGTCGGGGATCGCGCTGGGGGTGAGCATGTCGGCCTCGCACTGGCTGAGCATGACCCTGCTGATACTGGTCTGTCTGATCCCGTTCGCGGCGCTCGGGATCGCGGTCGGCCACATGCTCACCCCCGACTCGATCGGCCCGGCGATGGGCGGCGGGATCGCGCTGCTGGCCTTCCTCGGCGGGACGTGGTTTCCGGTCCCAAGTCATGGCTTCCTGCACGACGTCGGCCAGTTGCTCCCCTCCTACTGGCTGGTGCAGGCAAGCCACGTCGCGATCGGCGGACATCCGATGGGTACGAAGGGGTGGGCGGTGATCGCCGTCTGGACAGCGGTGCTCGCCGTCCTCGCCCGCCGCGCCTACCGGCGCGACACCGGGCGGGTGTAGACGCGCTTTGCCAACCGAGGCCGAGACGGCCGGTCAAACGCTCGCGACATCGAATACCGGCACGTCGTAGCGCTTGATCGTTGCGTCTGCCGTAGCCAGCGTCAGCCCCTCCACGCGCGCTTGAGCGATCAGCATCCGGTCGAACGGATCGCCGTGGAGCAGCGGCAGCCGCCCAGCCTCGCGGGCATGCTCGTAGTCGATCGTGAGGCGCTCGAAGCCTGACTTGTCCACAAGCTGCACGGCGTCTTCGACGGTGCGCAGCTTGTCCAGCGCGCGCTTGATCTCAATCTCCCAGATCGTCGCGGCGCTGACGAATATGGTGTTGGCGGGCGCTTCGATCGCCTCTCGGGCCTCCTCGCCAAGGCGTTTGTCCGATGCCCATACGAGCGTGTGGGTGTCGAGCAGGAGTCTCAGTCGCCCTCGCCCTCGAAGTACTTCTGGATCTCCCATGGCAGCGGGTCGTCGAAGTCGTCGCTCATCCACACCTTGCCCTCCCACAGTCCCAGCTTGCGCTTCTTGCGCGGCTCCTCGATCGGAACGAGCTTGGCCAGCGCGTGACCGTTGCGGGCGATCACGATCTCCTCGCCCTTGGACGCGCGCTCGGCCAGTTGGGACAGATGCGTCTTCGCATCGTGCATATTGTGAACCTCAGCCATAGCTTAGTCCAGCTTAGCAGCCTGGTGGGCGGTGCTGCGCCCCGGCGCGCACGTCGGAGACGAGCGATAGTGTGCCGCGAATGAACAGATCGATCAGTCGCCTGAACGCCGCACTTGCCGTCCTCTGCACCGCGCTTCTGACCCTGCTCGTCGCGGTGCCCGCCATCGCCGCCGCGATTCACTTCGAACGCGAGAGCCTGAAAGCCTACGAAGCGCAGCTGCACAAAGGCGAAGTGCACGCTCTCACCTTCCATCCCGGCAAAGGTGGGAACGCCGGGCACTTGCACATCTCGCTGAACAACGGCGAACACATGAGCGTGACCTACGTCGCCTCCGAGCAGGGCAAGCTGGTCGCGCAGGCGCAGGCCGCGAACGCGCGCGTAAAAGTGGCGACCGCTACGACCAAGAAAGCCGCGCCGGTCAAACACAAACTGCGCTATATCGCCGGCGGGATCCTGATCGTCGTGATCGTCGTCGTGCTGATCGTTCTGCTCGTCGGTCGTCGCCGCGCCGTGGCGGGAGAGGGTGGGCACGCGCCAGGGGGAGAGGGCGCCGCGTAATGCCCGCCGGCTCCTCTCGCCCCGCGGAGGTTGCGCAACGGTAGCGGGCAGAGTGCTCCCAGTTCGCGCCCCCGTTCGGGCGACGGCCGCTGGGAGTCCTCAGCAGTGCGGCCGCGTGCGCGCCCGGCGCTCACGCTTTCCCGGTGCGCCGTGCAGGGTATGTACCGCCGCGCGCAGGTCGTGGGCGAGCATGTCGACCATGTCGCGCGAGAAGTTCTCCTTGACGACCATGCGCAGCACGGTGATGTGCTCGGCGTTGGGCGGCAGCGTGTAGGCGGGCACGATCCAGCCCTGCTCGCGCAGCAGGTGCGAGAGCAGGGTGAGGTCGGTCTTCCCGGGATCAGTGGCTCGCAGTGCGACGATCGGGAACGTGGAGCCGTCGTTGAGCAACTGCAGTCCCTCGATGTCGCTGAGCTTGCGCCCCAGCGCTTGGGCATTGGCGAGCGTGTTCGCCACGATCTCGGCGTAGCCCTCGTGGCCGAGGCGCAGGAAGTTGTAGTACTGCAGCACGACCGAATTCGACGGCCGCGAGAAGTTCAACGAGTAGTTGGGCATGTCGCCGCCGAGGTAGTTGATGTGAAAGACGAGCTCCTCGGGCAGGTCGGAGCGGTCGCGGAAGACGACCGTGCCCATGCCGGGATATACCAGGCCGAACTTGTGGTTGGAGACGTTGATCGAGCGCACCCGCGGCAGGCGGAAGTCCCACTCCAGGTCCGGCTGGGAGAAGGGCACGATAAAGCCGCCTGAGGCCGCGTCGATGTGCAGCGGAATGCGCCAGCCGCGCTCGGACTCAACGCGCGCGAGCAGCGTGTCGATCGAGGCAAGGTCGTCCATCTGGCCGGTGAAGGTAGTGCCGAGCAGCCCGGCGACGGCGATCGTGCGCTCGTCGAGCAGCGGCAGCACCTGCTCGGCGGCGATCGTGTAGCGGTCCTCCTCCATCGGCGCGACTCTGGCCTGCACCTCGAAGTAGCGGGCGAACTTCTCCCAGCAGGTGTGCACGTCGGCGCCCATCACCATGTTCGGCCGGTCGGCCGGCTCGCCGGCCGCTTCGCGGCGGCGCTGCCACGAGCGCTTGTGGGCGAGCATCGCCAGCATGATCGCCTCCGAGGAGCCGATCGTCGCGGTGCCGGTCGGCCGCTCGCCCGCGGGCGCGTGAAAGAGGCGGCCGATCATCGAGACGACTCGCTCGTGTACGGCCTCGGTCTGCGGATACTCGTCCTGGTCGATCAGGTTCTTGTTCAGCGTCTCGGTGGCGAGCTTGTCGGCCTGCGGCTCCATCCAGCTGGTCACGAACGAGGCGAGGTTCAGGGCCGGGTTGCCGTCGAGGTTGAGCTCGTCGTGCACGAGCTGGTAGGCGGCCTCAGCGCTCATCCCCTGCTTTGGCAGGCGGTACTTGGGCACGTCGTGGGAGAAGCAGCGCGCCGCGTAGGTGGGAGTGTGCAGGTCGTCGGAGTCGAGCTCGAGGTCGTGCATGGCTCTCCCTCAGCGCGTGGGCGCGCTATCGAGTTGTGTGTGTGATGGCGTGGTGGGACGGCGCCGGCGTCGAGCCGCTGACCCCCACCGTAGAGACCAGCCCGGCCGCGCACATCGCGGCGATCGTGATCGCCCGCAGTCGCTTGGGTGTGAGCCAGCTGAGGTGGTGCGTCTGCAGCCAGACGCGCAGGCCGCTAGCCGACGATGCTGCCGCCATCGCACAACCGACGCACATGTTGGAGAAGGTAGCCGATCCGCCGCGCCGCGTGCGACAACAACGATCGCTAACTAATAATGAGACTCAATCTCATGATATGTTGTCGCGCATGACGACCGATCGAAGGCCGCTCCCGGTGCTCGTCGCGATGCTCGCCGCTGCCGCGCTCGCCGGTTGCGGCTCGGCCGAACCGAGCGAAGAGTCCGCTTCGGGAAAGCTCCAGGTGGTTGCCGCCGAGAACTTCTGGGGCAGCATCGCAGCGCAGCTCGGGGGCGAAAAGGTGGCGGTGCACAGCATCATCGTCAACCCGAGCACCGATCCGCACAGCTACGAGCCGACCGCCGAGGACGCGCGCGCGATGGCGGTTGCCCAGCTGGCGATCGTCAACGGCATCGGCTACGACGAATGGGCCTCGCGCCTGCTGGCCGCGAATCCGTCCGGCGGGCGTACCGTCCTCGACGTGGGCAAGCTGCTCGGCTACAAGCAGGGCGATAACCCGCACCAGTGGTACTCGCCCGCCCACGTGCACGCCGTGATCGACCGGATTGTCGCCGACTACGACAGGATGCTCCCGGCCGGTGCCGGCTACTTCGCCGAACGCAAGCGCCAGTTCGAACGGGTGGCGCTGGCGCGCTACACAGCGCTGATCGCACAGATTCGCGCCCGCTACGCGGGCGTCCCGGTGGGCTACAGCGAGAGCATCTTCCAGCCGCTCGGCGAAGCACTCGGCCTGAGATTGCTGACCCCGTATAGCTTCGCCAAGGCGGTCGCCGAGGGCGGCGAAGTCAGCGCGCAGGACAAGCAGACGGTCGACCGCCAGGCCTCCGCGCACGAAATCAAGGTGTGGGTGCTCAACAGCCAAAACGTCACCCCCGACGTGCAGCGCGTCAGCGAACTGGCGCGCGCCGCGCGCATCCCGGTCGCGACAGTGACCGAGACGCTTTCGCCCGCGTCCGACAGCTTCGAGCAGTGGCAGGTCGCCGAGCTGGAAGGCCTGCAGAGGGCGCTGCGCCAGGCGACGGGCCGGTGAGGGCGGCCGCGATCGAGCTGCGCGGGGCGAGCGCGTGGATAGGAGCCCGCCCACCCCGCGAGGTGTGGAGCGGGGTTGACGTCACCGTGGCGGCCGGCGAGTTCGTCGCCGTGCTCGGCCCCAACGGCAGCGGCAAGTCGACGCTGCTGAAGGCGGTGCTGGGCCTCGTGCCGACCGAGCCGGGCACGGTCAGCGTGCTGGGGCGCGGGCCGGGAGCCGCCAACCGCGAGATCGGCTACCTGCCCCAGCGCCACGGCTACGACTCGACGCTGCGAGTGCGAGGAGTGGACCTGGTGCGGCTTGGTCTCGACGGAGCCAGGTGGGGAGTCCGGCTGCCGTTCGGCCCTGGCGCCGCCGCTCGCCGGGCGTCTCGCGCGCGTGTGCGCGAAGCGGTCGAGCTGGTCGGCGCCGCGGCCTACGCGGAGCGCCCGCTGAGCGAGCTCTCCGGCGGCGAGCAGCAGCGAATCCTGATCGCCCAGGCGCTCGTGCGCCGCCCCAGAATCCTGATGCTCGACGAGCCGCTGGACAGCCTCGACCTGCCCAACCAGGCGGCGGTCACCGCGCTGGTGCAGCGAATCTGCCGCGCTGAGGGCGTGGCAGTGCTGCTGGTCGCTCACGACGTCAACCCGCTGCTGCCCTACATCGACAAGGTGATCTACCTGGCGGGAGGGCGGGCGCTCGAGGGCTCGGTCGGCGAGGTCATCGCAGCGGAGAAGCTGAGCGAGCTGTACGGAGTGCCGATCGAGGTGCTGCGCACCGCAGACGGCCGGCTGGTGGTGGTCGGCCAGCCAGAGGCCCCGCACGTTCACGGCCACAGGCACGACTGATGGAACCGACGCTTTCGTGGAACCTGGCGCACGACGCGCGCGAGCTGCTGCGCTACTCGTTCATGGTAAATGCCTTGCAGGCTGGAACGATCGTCGCGGTACTGGCTGGTGTGGTCGGCTGGTACATGGTGCTGCGTCGGCAGACGTTCGCCGGCCACACGATCGCTGTGATGTCCTTCCCCGGCGCGGCATTCGCGGCGCTGGTCGCCGTGCCGGCCGCGCTCGGCTACTACCTGGCATGCGCGGTGGCGGCCTTCGCGATTGCCGGCTCGGGCGGCGGGCGTGGTGGCGGCGGTCGTCGTGGCGCTCGCCGCGTTCGCAGTGGCGGCGGTGGGGGCGGCGATGGCGAGTCGGCCGCGATCGGCGTAGTGCAGGTGGCGGGTCTGGCGCTGGGATACCTGTTCTTGAGCCTCTACGGCGGCGTGCTGGAGGAGCTGGAGACGCTGCTGTTCGGAACGTTCCTGGGGATCGATAGGGCTCAGGTGCTGACGCTACTGCTGGTAGCGCTCTGCGTGCTGGGAGCGCTGGCGCTGGTAGGCCGCCCGCTGCTGCTGGCCACGCTGGACCCCGAGGTGGCCCGCGCGCGGGGCGTGCCCGTGCGCGCGCTGGACGCCGGCTTCCTGTTGCTGCTGTCCCTGGCGGTAGCCGCCACCGCCCAGATCACCGGCGCCCTGCTCGTGTTCGCTCTGCTGGTAGCGCCGGCGGCGGCTGCCCAGGCGCTGACCGCAAGCCCGGCGCGAGGACTGGTGCTGAGCGTAGCCTTCGCGCTGCTGGTGATGTGGCTGGGCCTGGCGTTCGCCTACTTCTCGATCTATCCGCTCGGCTTCTTCGTCACGTCATTCGGGTTCGCCGTGTATCTCCTGGCAAAGCTCGCACGTGGCCTGACCGCGGGTACGCTGACGTGGGGTGGGCCCCGCGTCAGACGCGAGCAGGCCACAAATCCCAACCCATCCACGGCCGCGGTGGGCTGAGGCCGAGTGTTCGAGCAAGAGTTCGTCCGCAACGCCCTGCTGGCCGGCACGGGCTTGGCGCTGGGGTGCGGGGTCGTCGGCTGGTTCACGGTGCTGCGCGCCCAGGTGTTCGCCGGCGACGCGCTCAGCCACGTGGCGTTCGTCGGGGCGGTCGCGGCGGCGGTGGCAGGCGTGGACGAGCGCGCCGGCCTGTTCGCGCTGACGCTGGCCGTGGCGGCCGCGATGGCGGGTCTGGGTCGCCGCGCGCGAGCCGATGACGTGACGATCGGCGTCGTGTTCTCGTGGGTGCTGGGGATCGGCGTGCTGCTGATCTCCTTGCTGTCGAGCAGCGCCGCGGGCGGCAACGGCCTGATCGTTGCCAACACCTTGTTCGGGTCGATCTTCGGGTTGGGCGCGGGCCAGGCGCAGGTGGCGGCCGCGATCGGTGTGGGAGTGCTGTTGGCCTCCGTGGCGATAGCGCGCCCGCTGCTGTTCGCTACGCTTCACGCCGGGCTGGCGTCTTTGCAGGGAGTGCCGGTGCGCCTGCTCGGCCTGCTGCTGCTGGCCCTGATCGGAGCGGTCACGGCCGAGGGCACGCAGGCGATCGGGGCGCTCTTGGTGCTGGGCTTGATCGCCGCGCCGGCGGGAGCAGCGTTGCGTTTGACCGCCCGCCCGTACGTGGGCATGGCCGTGTCGACCACGATTGCGCTGGGCGCGGTGTGGGGCGGGATAGCGCTCGCCTACGCGGTGCCCTCGCTGCCGCCGAGCACGGCGATCGTCGGCCTGGCGGTGGCAGCGTACGCGCTCGCTCCGCTGGCGGTGCGCGTGCGAGCGCTGTTCTCGCGCGGCGGACGCGCTACTTCGGTTCCGGCGACGGGGTCTACCATCGCCTAATGAGCCCCAGTGCGCGCACCCTTCGCGGCGACGACGGTGACAGCGGCGCGCTCGCTGCCCGAGCTGCCGCGGCGCAGGACAGCTGGATCGAACGCTCGGAGGTGGTGCTTGCCGCCGCAGGTCACCGCCGCGGTGGCGCGCGGCGCGCGCTGCTGGAGCTGCTCGACGCGCAGGACTGCGCGCTGACGGCGGTCGAGATCGAGGACGCCCTGCGCGCGCGCGAGCGCCGAGTGAGCAGGGCTAGCGTCTACCGCATCCTCGAGCAGCTGGAGGGCCTCGGGCTCGTGCAGCGCGTGGAGACGGGCCAGGCGATGGTGCGCTACGAGCGCGCCGGGGTCGGCGAGGAGCATCACCACCATCACCTGGTCTGCGATGCCTGCGGCGTGGTGATGCCGTTCTCCGACGAGGCGCTCGAGCGGGCGATCACGAGCCTCAGCTCGCGCGTCCCGCTGACCGTCTCAGAGCACGAGATCGTGTTGCGAGGGGAGTGCGAAGACTGCGCGGCGTGAGCGGCTTGCCCCATAGATAGGCCAGCACGCACGCCAGAGTGGACACCGCCACGACCAGCAGCACTGGCCCGGAGTCCTCGACCAGCGCGCCGACCGCGCCTGCCGTCAGCCCGCCCGCCAGCGCCGCCAGCCAGGCCGGGTCGGAGTGGACGGGCTCGAGCAGGCGCTCGCGATAGCAGATGCCGGCTGCCGCGAGCAGCAGCGCTGCAGCGGTGGCCAGCGGCATCAGGCCATTGCGCAGCTCGCGCCAGGCGGCTTCGTAGCGGCGCACGATCTCCTCCTGGAGGTCGGAGGCCGAGCGTGCGTCGAGCACGCTGCCAGTGAAGTGCCCGGCGCCGTGGGCCGTGACCAGGTCGATTGCTGCGAGCAGCAGCAGGCCGGCCACCGGCGCGGCCAGCCCGGCCAGGACGCGCCTGCGAGTGAGCGAGCCCGGCAGCAGCATCGCGGTCGCGGCGGCCGTCCCGGCGCAGACGAGGACGACGCCGCCGACGCCCGCGCCGATCCGCGCCGCGCCCTCGATCGCGGCGAGCAGAGCGCCCGCGCCGGCCATGGTCGTCGCGGCGCGACGCGAGCGCACCGCTGGGTACAGCGCGCCGGCCACGGCCGCGAGGACGAGCACCGCCAGGCCCGACTTGAGCTCGTTGCCGATCCCGTAGAAGCGGCTGCCGTAGGCGGGGTTGGGGCCGAGCAGCGAGCGGATCAGAAGTTGCGTGCCGGCGAGCGCGTCGATGCTGAGCGCCAGTGTCGCCGCGACAGCAGGCGCAATCGGAGCGCGTGGCCAGGGGAGCAGCGCGTCGGTGAACGCGGCCAGTGCGAAGGAGGCCCCGACGATAAGTGCGTACTCGCCGAGCGCGCTTGGCTCCAGTGCCGCTGGCAGCAGCAGGGCTACCGGGCTCCACAGGACCGCAAGCGCGCCGCAGCGGCATGCCCACGCTCGGTGTGCGCGCGCCGCGACCAGCAGCAATGCCCATGCTGCAAGCAGGCAGACCAGTGCCGCCTGTCGTCGCGGGTAGACGATTTCCAGTCGCGCCTTCAGCGTCAGCAGCGCTGCCCCGTCGAGTTTCCCGTCCAGGCGGATCTGCTTGCCACGCATCACGGCCGGGATCGGCAAGCGCAGGTGAGCGAGCAGCGTCGGCGCGACATCGAGGGCGGCGATGATCCCGCGCTGTTCGGTGGTCTGGGAGGTGAGTGTCTGGCTGCTCGGGCCGAGCCCGGCCACGGCGCACCAGCGCAGCTCGTGGGCCTGCGCGGAGCTGGCCTGCTCGACGATCAGCACCAGCTCGCCGGGCCGGCGTGCCTCCACCAGTCCGGGCAGGCGGCCGGCGCCGGCTGGACCGGCGGGCAGCCTCGCGATCCGAAGTCGTCCGGGCGAGCCGGCCGTGTCGGCCATGTGCGCCGCGCGCTCGAGGTCTTGCAACATCCGCGCCGGCGTGTAATCCCCCTGTGCGGTGCTGATGAGGCCGACAGAGAGGGTCGGGATCGATTCCAGCTTGCGCTCGAGGGCGTCGCTTTCGGAGGGCCTGGTGCGGGAGCTGCCGGGACCGACCAGCACGACCAGCGCTGAGCGGGACGCGACCAGCTCCTCGCCGGCGCTCCTCGCCGGGGCTGGGTGCACCAAGGTGGGACGGTCGGCGCTCGCGGTCGCGGGGATCGCCGCGACCGTCGCGATCAGCCCGAGGACGGCGAGCGTCCCCCGGCGGCGTCCGCTCAGTCCGCGCCCCCGGAGGACGAGCCGGCACCGACAGGCTGGCCGGGCGAGGAGATGCGCTCCAGCTCCGCTTCGTCGGCTGGGCTGAGGTCGGGCAGGCTGCCCTCGATGTTGATCTTCGGCAGAGCTTTGTCTAGCCACGCCGGTATGCGCCAGGTTCGCTCGCCGAGCAGGTCGAGCACCGCCGGCAGCAGTAGGCAGCGCACGATCACCGCGTCGAGGAACACCGCCGATGCGAGGCTCAGGCCGAACTCCTTGATCACCCTGTTTTCGCCGAGCATGAACGAGAGGAACACGCAGATCATGATCGCCGCGGCGGCCGTGACGACGCGCCCGGTGAGCGCGAGCCCTTCGCCGACCGCTCTACGGGCGTCGCCATTGCGCGTCCACTGCTCGTGGATGCGCGAGATCAGGAACACCTCGTAGTCCATCGACAGGCCGAAGACGATCGCGAACAGCATCACCGGAATGAACGACTCGATCGGGCCGGCCCTGATCCCGAGCAACCCGTCGATCCATCCCCATTGGAAGACAACGACGATCACGCCGAGCGAGGCGCCGATGCTGAGCAGGTTCATCGCCGCCGCCTGCAGCGGGATCACCAGCGAGCGGAACACCACCATCAGCAGCAGCGCTGAGAGCAGTACGACGACGCCGATGAACAGCGGCAGCTTGTGTCCGAGCACGCGGGCGAAGTCGATCGAGCCGGCGGTGATCCCGCCGACGTATACGCTCGCTCCCGTCTTGGTCGCGACCGGCGGGATCGTCTGGTTGCGCAGCCTTTCCACCAGCTGTGTGGTGGCGTATGCCTGGGGCGAGGAGCTGGGGTAGACGGACAGGGTGGCGACTTCGCCGGAAGGGCTCAGCCGCGGCGGCGTGACCGACACGACGCCGGGCGTCTGGGCGAGCGCGGCTCTCAGCGCGGCCAGATCACGCGCGCCGGCGCCTGGCACAGCTTCGCGCTGCTGCCTCGTCGCCGAGCTGGAAGAACTGCTCGGGCTGCCCGAGCTGCCCGGGGTTGCGCCGGTCGTCGCTCGTTGCACCTTCGGCACCTTCGCCACGACCAGCAGCGGCCCGCTGAAGCCTTCGCCGAAGCCTTCGGCCAGCAGGCGGTAGGCCTTGTAGGTGGTAAACCCCACCGGATCGTTGCCGGCGTCGCTCGAGCCCAGCCGCAGAGCGATCGCCGGCGCGGCGATCAGCAGCATCGCCACGGTCGCGAGGAGGGCTATCGCCGGCGAGTGCGCCTGTACGAAGTGGCTCCAGCGCAGCCAGATGGTCCCATGTGCCGCCCGGGCATGCTCGCCGCGCTTGCGTGCGCGCCGGCCGGGGCGTACGAGCCTCCCGCCGGCGAAGGTGAGCAGGGCGGGCAGCAGCGTCAGCGAGCCGAGCATCACCAGCAGCACCCCGATCGAAGCGGATATAGCCACCCCATAGAGGAAGTCGACGCCGAGCAGCATCATCCCAAGCAGCGCGATCACAACCGTGCAGCCGGCGAACAGCACGGCGCGCCCAGCGGTGTCCATCGACTGCACGACCGACTCGCGCACGTCGCCGTGCGTCGGCCCGGGCGTGGCGTAGGCCTCGCGGAAGCGCGTGACGATGAACAGCGCGTAGTCGATCCCCACGCCCAGCCCGATCATCGCCGCCAGCTCGGAGGAGAAGTCGGGGGTGTCGACGACGTGCGTGAACAGCGCGATCAGCCCGAGCCCGGTGCCGAGCCCGAACAGCGCCGTCACGATCGGCAGTCCCATCGCGATCAGCGAGCCGAAGGTGATCAGCAGCACGACGATCGCCGCCATCAGCCCGACGGCGGTGGTCAGCCCGAAGCCTTCCTGCTGGGTTTGCTCGATCGCCTGGCCGCCCAGCTCGATCTGCAGGCCCGGGGCGCGGGCGGCCGCGGCGGCCTCCACGACGCGCTGGCCTTCGCTCTTGTTCAGTTCGTTGACCTTCTTGTCGAAGATCACCGACGCAAAGGCGATCCGCCCGTTGCGCGAGATCGCCTGCCCGGCGGCGCTGTAGGGGCTGATCACGCCCGCGATGTGCGGGAGGCGGGCCACGCGCGCGAACAGTGCGCTCATGCGCACGCGCACGGCGGCTTCGCGGACGTTGCCGTGGGCGACCTTGAAGACGATCGTGTCCCTGTCGCCGGCCTGAGCGGGGAAGCTCTGCTTGAGCAGGTCCGAGGCGCGCTGCGAATCGGATTTGGGCAACGTGAAGTTGTTCGAGTAGCTCGTCCCGGCCGACTGCGCGAGCGCATTGATCGCGATCAGCACCAGCACCCAGCCGATCACGACGTACTTGCGATGGGTGGTGGTCCAGCGGGCCAGAGCGCGCATCCCACGCAGCTTAGAACGGTCTGGCCGCCAGCCGCGCTATCCAGCGGTGAACAGGTCGAGCGTGCCGCTCAGGCTGTGGTCGTTGGCGTTGCCCGCGGGCTCGACGACGTGCCCGTCGACGACGATCGGGCTGTTCCAGTGCCCCGGCGAGCCGGGCAGCTTGGCGATCGGCCTGCCGCTGCGTGGCCGGTAGACGTAAATGCCGCCCGCCGACGGGTCGTACACGTAGAGCAGCCCGCCCGCGAAGACCGGGCTCGTGCCCGGATTGGAGCTCTGCCATACCAGCCGCAGCCGGCCGCCGCTAAGCGAGTAGGCGGCGGTCGCGTTTTCGGCGCCGACGAACAAGGTGCTGGTTGCACCGCCACCGCCACCGGCGCCGACAGCGGTCAAGACCGCGGGCGCGGTGAACAGCTGCCCGCCGCCGGGCAGCGGCAGCCGCTGGACTTCGCCGCCGAGCTGGTCCGGCAGCGATGCGGCATGCCCATCGAGGCGCGAGAGCGAGAGCAGTCGCATCACGCCGTCCTTGCCCGCGATCAGCACGCGCCCCTGACCGAGCAGCACGGGCGCGCTGGAGCCGAGGTCGGTGTCGCTTTCGTTGAGTTCCTGCTGGTTCACGGGCGTGAACGCCTGGCGCGCGCGCAACCCAGCGAGCGAGAGCTCGATCACGCTGTCGCCGAAGTCGGTGCTCCCGTTCCAAGGCCCGTTGCCGGTGGAGATGAGCAGACGTCCGCCGCCTGGCTCGACGACCACGCCGCCACGCGAGAGGATCGCCGAGTCGCTTGCGGGGCAGCTGCTCGGCACGATCACGGCGTGGCGGTTAGCGCACAGCGTGTTGAAGACGCTCGCAATCCGGCCGCTGGAGCGGTCGATCGCCAAGACGTGGCCCTGGTAGGGAGGAGCGTCGCCGAAGTAGCCTCCGGTCGCCACGAGCAGGTATCCAGCGTCGATGTTCAGCGCGGCCGCAAGCTTCTCGTGCGAGGCGTCGCGGGTGATCGAAACCGGCCAGCCGCTTTGCTCGCGCCCGGTGGCCAGCGAGAGCTTGTGGATCTCCCCGTCTGGCGAGGCCGCGTAAACAGAGCGCCGATCGGGATCGACCAGCGGCGATGTCGTCGTGATCTGGGCGCTTTCGGCCCAGCGCAAGTAGCCGCTTGGCGTGAACGTCCACAGCTTGTGCCCGCTGCTTGCGTCGATCGCGAGCGTCTTGCCGTAGGTCGTGGTCACGACCACCACGCTGTGCTCGGCGCCGGCGACGAGCGCTTCGTGCACGTAGATGGGCGAGGAGTCCACCGTCCCGGGCAGCGACACCGTGACGCGGCGCAGGTGGGCGACGTTGCCGGCCGTGATGCCGGTGGCGAGCGGGCTGGCGTCCGAGCGCTGCGGGTCCAGCCCGAACTCGGGCCAGTCGAGCAGCCGCCCGTCCGACGCTCGCGCGGCGGTGTCGGGGATGGCGCTTGCCGGCGCGGTGGGCGCCGAGACGTCGGCGGGCGCGCTGCTGCCGCAGGCGCTCAGCAGCGCGCACAGCGCCAGCGTGATGGCCGGTCGTGACGGCACGAGCCTGTGCACGCGATGGTTCTAGCGCACCGGCGAGCGGTTATCCTCAACGGTCCAGCGACCGGGGAGTAGACGATGGCCAAGACACCGCGAGTCGGAGAGCAGGCGCCGGACTTCGAGCTGCAGGGCACCGACGGCCCGTTCAAGCTCTCAGAGCATCGTGGCGAGCGGGTCGTGCTGCTGTTCTATCCCGGCGACAACACGCCGGTGTGCACGAAGCAGTTCTGCTCCTATCGCGATCGAGCCGAGGACTTCGCCTCACTGGGAGCCACGGTCGTGGGCATCTCCTCGCAGAGCGTCTCCTCGCACGCCGACTTCATCGGCAAGCACGGTCTGGGCGTCCCTCTGCTCGCAGACGAGGACAGAACTGTCGCGAAGGCATACAGCGCCACCCGGCCGGGCCTCGGCGGCACCGCCCGCGCCGTGATCGTGATCGACGAGCAGGGCGTGGTGCGCCACCGTCACGACCACTTGCTCGGACTTGACTATCAGTCCGTCGACGAGCTCAAAGAGGCGTTGGAAGCGCTGTGAGAGCGCATCACACCGCGTGCACGCCCGCGCGTATACCGCTCGCCTGAAGCAGCCGTGCGATGTCGCTCGGATCGCTCGTCACGACCGTGTCGCCGTGGCGCGCGAGCTGGCAGAGCGCGGCGTCGGCGACGTCGCTGACCCCGGCTTTGGCGAGCAATGCGCCGCAGGCGCGCGCCTGCTTGGGATCGAGGCTGCGCTCGCGAAATCCGCAGAGCGCACGGGTCAGCCGCGCCTGGCGAGCGGGGTCGCGCCACACCTCGGCCACGCACACGCACGAGGTGATCGCCTCCGCGCCACCCGCGACTGCGGCGACCAACAGTGCCGCGACCTTGCGGTCGCCGCGCTCCAGGGCGATCAGAGCGCCGCTGTCGAAGACGAGTGCAGCCATTTGCGAGCCTCCTCGAGCTCCTGCTCGGTGAACGGCCCTCCCGTCTCGCTGGCGATCTCCTCAGCCACGGACAACAGGGTGTCGGCTCGCAGACGAGCCGAGGCGGCCGCGGCCAGCCAGGCGGAGACGCCCTGCTTGCCGGCCGCGTCGCGGACCTGCCGGTAGAGGTCGTCGTCGAGGCTAATGCTGATCTTTGCCAACTCGCTCATGGTAGCACCTTGGGTGAGACCATAGGCGGGGGGTCGGACGGAAGGGGTTGTGGTCATGGACATGACGGACATCCTCCTCACGGGTGCGGACGATTCTCGCGCACGGGGCGGTGCGCGGGCCAGTGTCTCGGGTCGAAAGCTCGATGGCGCTTCCCGGTGACTTGGGTCGCTAGCCGGTGTCACGCTCCGCCGGGCGCGCTTCGGCTGCGCGCCGGGCGTGCAGCTCCATCAGCTCGAGCTGCATGTTGCGCTTGCGCTCTCCCGGTTGCGGTGAGCGCCGGCTCCAGGCGTTGTCTGGGCCCAGCTGCCAGGAGCTCTGGTTGTCGGCGAAGGCGCGTTCGATCGTGTCCATCAGCTCCGCCTTGAGCTCGGGCGAGGAGATCGGCGCGGCGAGCTCGACGCGATGGTCGAGGTTGCGCGGCATCAGGTCGGCCGAGGCGATGTAGACGGTGTGCTCGCCGTCGTGCTGGAAGGAGTAGATGCGCGAGTGCTCGAGCAGCCTGCCGACGACCGAGACGACGGTGATGTTCTCGGAGATCCCCTCCACCCCCGGGCGCAGGCAGCAGATCCCGCGCACGTTCAGGTCGACCTTCACGCCGGCCATCGAGGCGCGGTAGAGCGCGCGGATGCAGTGACCGTCCACGAGCGCGTTCATCTTCATAGCGATCCGCCCCGGGGACTCGGGCGTATGGGCGGCGATCGTCGCGTCGATCTCGGCGATCAGCCCCTCGCGCAGGTGCGCCGGCGCGACGAGCGTCTTGCGATAGCGCAGGGGCCTGCCATAGCCGGTGAGGTTGTTGAACATCTCGGCGACGTCGCTGCCGATGTCCTCGTCGATCGTGAACAGCCCGAAGTCGGTGTACAGCCGCGCGGTGGCCGAGTGGTAGTTGCCGGTGCCGACGTGCACGTAGTTGCGCACCCCGTCGCCCTCGCGGCGTACCACCAACACGCACTTGGCGTGCGTCTTCAGCGCCGGCTGCCCGTAGACGACGTGCACGCCCGCCTCCTCCAGCGCCTTGGCCCAGTGAATGTTCATGCTCTCGTCGAAGCGCGCCGTCAGCTCGACCAGTGCGACAGCCTGCTTGCCGCGCTCGGAGGCCTCGATCAGGTTGGGCACGAGCGGCGAGTCGTCGCTCGTGCGGTAGACCGTCTGCTTGATCGCGAGCACGTTGGGGTCGGCGACGGCCTGCTGGACGAAGCGCTCGACCGATGTGGCAAACGAGTCGTAGGGATGGTGCACGAGCACGTCGCCCTCGCGCATCGCGGCGAACACGTCGGGCCGCTCGCCCTCGTGGCGCAGCAGGCGCGGATGGGTGACGGGCGCGTACGGCGCATAGCGCAACTCGGGCATGCCCGGCAGGCGTGCGATCTGCCAGAGGGCGCCCACGTCGAGCAGACCGTCGACGGGGTAGACCTCCTGCTCGCGCACGCCGAGCAGCCCGACCAGCTCCTCGCGCAACCGCTGCGAGCAGCTCTGGCCGATCTCCACGCGTACGATCTCGCCGAAGCGCCGGCGGCGGAGCTCGTCCTCGACGGCCTGCAGCAGGTCGGCGGCGTCGTCAGAGACCTCCAGGTCGGCGTCGCGCGTGACCCGGAACACGTCGTAGTCGACGATCTCCATCCCCGGGAACAGTGCGTCCAGGTGATGGGCGATCACTTCCTCGAGCGGAACGAGCGTGACCGGCGACGCGCTCGCGCCGTGGCCGGCTGTGCCCGAAGCGCCCGCGGTGGCAGAGCCGGAGCCGGCGGAGGCGCCCGGGTTGGTGGCCGCGCCGCCGTCGCGAGCGGCCTGCTCGCTCGCGCTGGCGCGCACCGTCACGAACCGCGGCAGGATCTCTGTTGGAACCTTCACGCGGGCGAACACGGTCTCCCCGGCGGAGGGGTCGCGCACCAGCACCGCCAGGCTGAGCGACAGGTTCGAGATGTAGGGGAACGGCCGTCCCGGAGCCACGGCCAGCGGCGTCAGCGCGGGGAAGATCACGCGGCGGAAATGCTCGGCCAGGTAGGCTCGCTGCTCGGAGTCGAGCTCCTCGAAGCCGACGACGCGCATGCCGTGCTCGGCTAGCGCCGGGCGCAGGCGGCCTTCGAAGCAGCCGCTCATCCGCCCGCCGAGCTCCAGCACGCGCTCGCGGATGGCGGCGATCGTCTCAGAGGGAGTGCGCCCGTCCTGGCTGGGGTTCTCGACGCCCGCGTCGATCTGGTCGTGCAGGCCCGCGACGCGCACCATGTAGTACTCGTCGAGGTTGGTCGTGTAGATCGCGCAGAACTTAACGCGCTCGAGCAGCGGCACGCGCTCGTCCTCGGCGAGCTGCAGCACGCGGTCGTTGAAGTCCAGCCAGGAGACCTCGCGGTTGAGGTAGAGAGAGGGGTCTTCCAGCTGGTTGTCGAGTGCCACGACGAGGCTCTGGG
>DASZGH010000076.1:0-34262 GCA_035938935.1 Solirubrobacteraceae bacterium | reverse complement strand
GCGACGCCTCCGCGCCCATCGTTGAAGTTGCGAGCGCTCACCGTCACTGACCTCCAAAACCGCCTTAGGACGACCAAAAGCATTAGCCATCCACGCATACTACCAGACATAGTCCACGAACTTCTGACTCAGAACACTAGGATTTCTGCTTATCCCGGGGCGAGCCCGTGCCGGTGGGCGTAGGACGCGGCCTCGGTGCGGTTCGCGCAATCGGTCTTGCGCAGGATGCTCCGGATGTGGTTGGCTGCGGTGTGTTCGCTGATCGTCAGCTCTTCGCCGATCTCGCGGTTGCTGAGCCCGGTGGTGAGGAGCTTCAGGATTTGTGCCTCGCGTGGGGAGAGTCCGCCTGGGAGACCGCCGTCTGGTGCGGGCACGCCGAGCGAGCGGATCTTTCCGAGCAGTCCTTCCATGCCGATCTGCTCGGCCAGGCCGGCGGCCTCACCGAGTAGGGCCTCCGCGTGGTCGCGGACCCTTGGCCCCCGGCCGAGCAGGAAGCGCCCGTACTCGTAGCCCGTGTGGGCCAGCCAAGTCGTCGCTCCCATCCGCTTGTTCTGCTCCATGGCCCGCTCGAAGTGCTCCTCG
Organism: Solirubrobacteraceae bacterium; assembly: GCA_035938935.1. Lineage (GTDB taxonomy): Bacteria > Actinomycetota > Thermoleophilia > Solirubrobacterales > Solirubrobacteraceae > Palsa-744. The sequence continues at coordinate 33,680 of DASZGH010000076.1, read as the reverse complement.
GCTCGCCCTGGTTCCCCCAGCGTCGCGGCGAGCATTCCCAGATAGCGATCGGCGGCTCCGTAGCACGCGACCAGGTGACTGATCATGACTGTGGTCCCGGCGAGCGGCTCCAGCTCGGGATAGACGATCGCCGCCATCGCCTCGTCGCCCAGCGCGGTGCAGGCGTCGGTCAGGTAGGTGAGCGTTGCCAGCCACAGCGATGCCTGGAAGCCGTCGATGCCCTCAGCCGCGAGCCTCGAGAGCTCGCGTCTCGCCTCGCTCTGCATGCCCAGCTCGGCGAGCACGGCGACGAGCCCGGGATGCCATGGCCCCTCTCGGTCGGCTTGGCCGGCGAGGATCCTGACCACCGGCGCGAGCTCCGCCAGGCGCCCCTGCTCACGGCGCACACCGAACATCTGGATGCCGTAGGTTCCCGATGCGTCGGGACCGGTCAGTAGCCGGCCCCAATCGTGCGAGCGTCCCGCCATCGCCTCTGCGTCCGCGAGGTTTCCGTCACAGAGAGCGATCGCTGACCCGTAGTGCTCGGCTATGTGGTTCATGACCGGCTGCGCGGTACGCTCGGCCATCTCGCGCAGGACAACGATCTCCGCCCTGGCGGACTCGAGGTCGCCGAGGGCGACGAAGGTCGGTACGCGCCAGGCCATCGCCTCCGCGTTGGTCTCGGCGTCCTCCAGCTCCTGTGCCAGGTCCCTCGCCTCGGTTAGCATCGAGAGGATCTCCTGCAGTGGGGTCGTGCCGCGCGCCCAGTAGGAGCGGACCAGCACCTTCGCGAGCCCCGCGCGGTCCTCGTGTCGCCTTGCCAGCGCGACGGCGTTTTCACGCACGAGCGCGCCACGCTCGCGTTCCCCCTCGAAGTCGAGCGCTCGCGCGAGTCCCGCCAGGAGGCCGATTCGCAGCTCCTCGCTGTTGTCGTCGACCGCCGCGAGCGCCTCTTCGAGCAGCTCGGCCGCATCCCGTATCCGTACCACGGGGCGCCAGGTGGCGTCCTCGTAGCCGATCGCCGCTCGGGCGAGTAGCTCCGGGCTGTCAAGCGTTCGGGCAATCTCGGCCGCTGACGCGAAGGACTCCAGCGCGTCGGTCGCCTTGCCCGCCCGATGGCTGACCGAGCCGAGCTCGAGCAGGGCGTTGGCGCGCTCGGGCTCGCCCTGGATCCCGATTCCGATCGCGGTGCGCAACCGCATTGCGGCATCGTCGAAGGCCAAGGCGGCTCTCGCCGCACGCGCCGCACGCAGGTTGTAGTCGATCGCCCGCTCGGCCCCGCCGAACGGGGCGGCCGCGCCGAAGTGATGCGCGAGGTCCGCGAGTGCGCGGTCCGAGGCCGCACCGGCGCTCTCGAGCGCCTCCCCGACGCGCAGATGCAGCTCGGCCCGCCGTAGTCGCGAGAGCCGGTCGTAAAGCGCCCGCCGCACGATCTCGTGGGTGAAGCGGCAGGCCAGTCGCTGGGAGGGGAGCTCTTCGATCATTCCGCTGCCCACCGCTTCCTCGAGAGCGGCGAGAAGCTCGGGCTCGGCAAGACCGGCGGCGCAGCGAACCGGCTCCAACTCGAACTCGGGCCCGGCGACGGCGGCAAGCTCGAGCAGGTCGATGGTCCTCGGGGCCAGGCGGGATAGCCGCTGGCTGACCACCTCGCGGACGCTTTCGGGCGTGCCGAGCTCGGTCAGTGGCCGGGTCACCCTGACCTGCCCGGCGCTGACCTCGACGATCCCCGTCTCGACCAGTGCACGCCAGAGCTCGCAGACGAGGAAAGCGTTGCCTCCAGTGAGATCGTGGATCGTGCTCGCGAGCTCTCCTAGCTCGCGGTCAGGTTCGCTTCCGGCGGCACGGCTGACGAGGTCGGAGATCTCCGCCCCGGAGAGCCCGGAGAGACGCATTCGCACGACGTCGTCGGAGCGGCGCAGGTCGGCGAGCGTCTCTGAGAGCTCCACCGGCACGTCGGTCTCGCTGTCGCGGAAGGTTGCGAGGATCAGCAGGCGGGCGCTCCAGGCCGAGCGCGCCAGGTGGCGCAGGAGGAGAAGCGTCGCCCTGTCCGCCCAATGCCCGTCCTCGAGCACAAGCAGTATCGGTCGTCCGCGGCTGACGTTCGCGAGCAGGTCGGCAACTGAGGTGTGGAGGCGATGGCGCTCGGTATCGGGATCGGCCTCAACCGGCTTCGGCAGCTCGCCGAGGAGGGCGGGCAGATCGGGCAGCAGCCGGGTCAGCTCGCCGCCGCCGGCGCCGAGCGCGGCGCGCAGCTCCCCCATCTCGGTTACGCGCACCAGGCGTTCGAGCGCCTCGACGAAAGGCCCGTAGGGTGTGCGCACCACCGCGTCGCAGGCACCGTAGAGAACAAGCGCCCCTTCGATTGCGGCCTGGCTGGCGAACTCGCGCGCTAGGCGGCTCTTCCCGGCGCCGGGCTCGCCCGCGAGCAGTGCGACGCGGCGCCTCTCGCCTTCCGCTCGCGGCATGAGAGTTCGAAGCTTCTCAAGCTCGACCGCGCGCCCGACGAACGGGGAAGTCGAGGTCGGGCGAAGCGGGCCGGGAACGTCCGAGAACTCTGCGTCCATGCAAAGACCCTAGTCAGTCTTGACCATGCCGCCTGGGATCGATGGAGGTCCGGTGGCACTCGAATTGGGTCAGGTCAAGTCATGACAGAGGGATCGAGTGCCCTTAGGTTCGATCGAGACGAGTTGAGACGACCGGCCAGGGAGGAAACGCATGAGCACCACCAACGCTTTGATACAGACGGCCCGCAGCGGGATGCCTGGATTCCGGGGACGGCTTACAGCCCCCGAGGATCCCGGGTACGACGAGGCCCGCAAGGTCTACAACGCGATGATCGACCGCCAGCCTGCCCTGATCGCGAGCTGCGCCGACTCCGGCGACGTCGCGAAGGTCGTCTCGTTCGCCGGCGACCACGAGCTTTTGCTGGCCGTGCGCGGCGGCGGCCACAACGGCGCCGGGCTGGGAACGTGTGACGGTGGCGTTGTGCTTGACCTCTCAGGCCTGAGGGGAGTCGAGGTGGACCCGGGCGCCCGGACGGCGAGGGTCGGCGGTGGTTGCACCTGGGGTGAAGTGGATGCTGCGACCAGCGCGCACGGTCTGGCGACGCCGAGCGGAATCATCTCCACCACCGGCGTCGGCGGTCTCACCCTGGGTGGCGGTATCGGGCACCTGACTCGCAAGTGCGGCCTCACGATCGACAACCTGCTCGAGGCAGAGGTCGTGCTCGCCAGCGGCGAGACGGTTCGTGCCGCCGCGGATGAGAACCCTGACCTCTACTGGGCGATCCGGGGTGGCGGTGGCAACTTCGGCGTCGTCACCTCTTTCCTCTTCAGGCTGCACGAGGTGGGAACGGTCGTCGCCGGCCCGACCTTCTGGCCGGTCGAGCTGGGCGCCGAGGTACTGGCCGCCTACCGAGACTTCCTACCGAACGCCCCGCGCGAGCTGAACGGCTTCTTCGCCTTCCTGTCGGTCCCGCCGGCGCCCCCCTACCCCGACGAGCTCCATCTGCGCAAGGTCTGCGGGGTCGTCTGGTGCTACGCCGGCGGCCCCGAGGACGCCGCAGCGGCGATGGCACCGTTGCTGGATGCCCTGCCCGAGCCCTTGCTGCATGGACCTCAGCCGATGCCCCACCCCGCGTTCCAGAGCGCCTTTGACCCTGTTTATCCCGCCGGAGACCAGTGGTACTGGCGTGCCGATTTCGTCAAGGAGATTCCTGACGCCGCCGTCGCGGCGCACGCCAAGTTCGGCGCTGAGATGCCGACGTGGCAGTCGACGATGCACCTGTACCCGATCGACGGTGCGGCCCACGATGTCGGCCCGTCCGACACGCCGTGGAGCTATCGCGACGCGGTCTGGGGCTCGGTCTTCGCCGGTGTCGATCACGACCACGCCAACGCGGAGGTCATCCGCCGCTGGTGCGTGGATTACTTCGAGGCGCTCCACCCCTACTCCGCTGGCGGCGCCTATGTGAACATGATGATGGACGAGGGCCAGGAGCGGGTACGGGCGAGCTACCGCGACAACTACGATCGCCTGGCGCAGATCAAGGGCACCTACGACCCGGACAACCTGTTCCGGGTGAATCAGAACATCCAGCCGCACGCGTAGGGGTTCGGGCGGCCAATGGAACGATTTGATGTGATCGTGGTCGGGGCGCGTTGTGCGGGATCGCCGCTGTCGGCGTTGCTTGCTGGTCGTGGCGTGCGTGTTGCTGTGGTGGAGCAGGCCACATTTCCGCGCGACACCCTCTCCACGCACTTCTTGCAGGCGCAGGCGCTGGCGTTCCTCGATCGCCTCGGAGTGATGGAGAAGATCCGCGCCACCGGCGCGCCACTCATCGGCCACTTTGACGTGCGCCAGGAGGACCTGCGGTATGTCACCCCGATTCCCCAGCGGCCGGGTGACGTCGGTGGTGCGGTGTCGGTGCGGCGCACGTTGCTCGATCCGATCCTGGTGGGAGCTGCCGCGGAGGCGGGCGCCGATGTGCGTATGGCGAGCAAGGTGACAGGGTTGGTGTACGACCGCGGTCGGGTGGCTGGCGTGCGGGTCGCACAGAACGGCTCGGAGTTGACCCTGCAGGCGCGGCTGGTGGTCGGCGCCGACGGTCGCAACTCCACGATCGCGAACCTCGTCGGGGCGCGCAAGTACAACCTCACACCGAACGAGCGCTTCGCCTACTGGTCATTCTTCGAGGGCGCCGATAGCCCCGATCCGGCGTTCGTTCAGCATCGCTGGGACGAGCGACTCGTGTTCGCGACGCCCGCCGACAGCGGGCTGTATCAGGCAGGTGTCATCGCCGACCTGCGTGAGCTCCCTCGTTTCCGCGCGGACCTGGAGGGCAGCTTCACGGAGTACATCCGCAGCTGTGAGCCGGTGGCGCAGGCGTTGCGAAGCGCGCGGCGGGTGGGAAAGATCTTCGGGATGCTGCGCTGGGAGGGGTTCTTCCGGGAGGCGTGTGGCCCTGGCTGGGTGCTGGCGGGTGACGCCGGCCACTTCAAGGACCCGACGCCGGGCCAGGGGATCCAGGACGCGTTCCGGCAGGTCGACGCGCTCGCGCCGGCGATCGCTGGCGCTTTGGATGGCTCTGGAGAGGACCTTGACCGGGCACTGGCGGATTGGGCACACTGGCGAGACCGGGATGCCGCCGGGCACTACTGGCTGGCAACCGATATGGGCAGGGCGGGCGTGATGCCGACCGTGTTTCCCGAGATGCAGAAGCGGCTGCTCGAGCAAGGCAAGATCGACACGGTCATCGATCTGTTCACCCACCGCTCGCATCCCTCGCAGGTCGTCACGCCACCGCGCCTGCTGGGCGCCACTGGCCGGCTGCTCCTGCGGCCGGGATGCCAGCGACGGAAGCTGTTGCGCGAGGTCGGCGCGCTCATCAGCGCGGATGTCCGCAGAAAGCGTCTCAACCGGCGCCCCGCATACGTGGCGGCCGCTGCCTGCACGGACGCGGGACCAACAGAGGTGCAAGACAGCGCGATGCGCTGACACCGGCAAAGACTGATCACGATGCCCCTCTACATCGACCGCCACGAGCTCGCGGACGCGACCGCTGCCGACGTCGCCGCCGCCCACATGCGCGATCTCGAGGTTCAGGACGGATTCGGCGTGCGCTTCGTCACCTACTGGTTCGAAGAGGGGGCCGGGAGTGGCTTTTGCCTGGTCGAGGGCCCGGACGAGGAGGCCGTCCAGGCCGCCCATCGGGCAGCCCACGGGCTGCTTCCGTCGAACGTCATTGAGGTTGATCAGGCCGCCGTGCGTGGCTTCTTCGGCCGGCTCACTACGCATCCGCCTGGCGAGCCGTACACGGAAAGCGCGTTTCGGGCCATCCTCTTTACCGACATGGTCGACTCCACTCGTCTTACCCAGCAATTGGGAGACGGTGCAGCGATGCAGCTTCTCCGGGTACACGACTCAGTCGTACGCGCCGTCCTGGCACGCTTCGGCGGCAGCGAGGTCAAGCACACCGGCGATGGGATCATGGCCGCGTTCACCTTGGCCTCCCAGGCGGTCGCCGCGGCGATGCAAATCCAGCGGGCCCTGCAGGAGCGCGACGAACCGGCGCAGGGACACCTGCACGTGCGCGTCGGGGTGGCGGCCGGGGAGCCTGTCACCGAGCAAAACGATCTCTTTGGTGCGGCGGTGCAGCAGGCCGCGCGATTGTGCGCGTGGGCTCAGCCGGATTGCATCGTTGTTTCCTCCGGGGTGCATGATCTCTGTCGCGGCAAGGGCATCCGGTTTTCCGATGGCGGGCCCATCGCCGTGAAGGGCTTCGACGAGCCCATCGGGCACTTCGAGGTCGAGTGGCGCGATTGAGCGCCGGCGCTTCGCGTCCGGCGAAGCGCCCTGAACAGCATCCACACCAGGAGGAGCCAACATGAAGGCCATCACGCTTGAGGAGTTGCCAGTCGCAATCGAAGACGGTGACGTTCAGGTCCGCCTCCGCGACGAGGACGGGCTATCCGTCGGGTTCGTGCGTCCGCCATCCGGCGCCGACCTGCGCCCCGCCACCAAGGGCCTACCGAACGACCTGTGCCCTTGCCCCCACTGGGGCTACATGATCAAGGGCCGCGTACGCATGCACACACTGGACGGGCATCAGGACTTCGCCGCCGGCGAAGCGTTCTACTGGGCTCCCGGCCATGCTCCCGAGGCGCTAGAGGACTCTGAGTACGTCGACTTCTCACCGACCGAGGAGTTCCGGCGGGTGATCGAGCACATCACGTCCGGGGGCCGAGCATCCGCGTGATCAGGACGCTGGCAGCGCTTCGGAGTGGTTTTCTTATGCGGTGGCGAGTCCTGGCACGAAAGGCACATCGATGGGCGATGAGGGGCTGTGCATCGTTCTCCTCGGGGTGTTCTCCATCAGCGCCGGCGACAGCGTCATCGCCGAGGACGCCTGGCGGCTGCGCAAGGCGAAGACGCTGATCAAGCTGCTCGCCCTCGCGCCCGAGCGCCGCCTCCACGTCGAGCAGGCCGCCGAGCTGCTGTGGGCGGGGCGAGACCCGGACTCCGCCCGCAACAACCTCCATCAGGCGATATTCGCGGCCCGGCGCGCGCTCGACTCGATCGGGCTGGACGGCAGCCGTTACCTGGAGATGCGCGAAGAACTCATTCTGCTCAGCCCAGAGGACCCGGTCCGGATCGACGCCGTCGCCTTCGAACAGCTCGCCGTCGTGGCGCGCGAGCGGGGCGAGCCCGGCGCCTATCGCTCGGCCCTCGAGGGCTTCGACGCCGAGCTGCTGCCGGCGGATCGCTATGAGGACTGGAGCCTGGATCGGCGCGATTCCCTCGGCCAGCTCCGCCTCGCCCTGGAAGCCGAGCTGGCCGAGCTGGAGCGGGATTCCGACCCCCACCTGGTGGGCGCCAGCCGGCCGAAGCTGCCATCACAGCTGACGAGCTTCATCGGTCGTGAGCGCGAGTTGGCTGAGGCCGCAACGCTGCTGCGCGACGCGAGGCTCCTTACGCTGACCGGAGCCGGCGGCTGCGGCAAGACGCGGCTGGCGCTGGCGCTCGCCGAGCAGCGGGCCGAGGACTTTGAGGACGGGGTTTGGCCGGTCGAGCTGGCGGCGCTCGGAGAGCCCGAGCTGGTCGGGCCGGCGATCGCTCAGGCGCTGGACACGCGGCTGGCCTCCGACCGGGCGCCGGAGATCGCGCTCGCCGGGCACGTCGGCGATCGCCGGCTGCTGCTCCTGCTCGACAACTGTGAGCACCTGGTCGAGGCGGTTGCGCGCCTCGTCGAGGCGCTGCTCCGCCATTGCCCTCGTCTCACGGTGCTGGCGACCAGCCGCGAGCCGCTTCGGATCCCTGGCGAGGTGACGTGGCGCGTCCCCTCGCTCTCCCTCCCCAGGCTGATCCCCGGAGCGCCCGCGGAAGAGTCTCTTGAGGCGGAGTCGGTGCGGCTGTTCGTCACCCGGGCCGCCCGGGCCGCGCCCGGATTCGAGCTCGGAGGCGAGAACGCGGACGCCGTCGCCTCCCTGTGCCACCGCCTCGACGGGATGCCGCTGGCGATCGAGCTGGCGGCAGCACGGGTGAGCGTCCTGACTCCGGCTCAGATCGTCGAGCGCCTCGACGACTCGCTCGACCTGCTCTCGGCCGGGCCCCGCACGGCAATGACGCGGCAGCAGACCCTGCGGGCGACGCTCGCCTGGAGCTTCGAGCTGCTCGAAGCCGACGAGCAGGTGCTGCTGCGTCGGCTCGCCGTGTTCGCCGGCGGCTTCGGGCTGCAGGCGGCCGAGGACATCTGCGCCGAGGATCCGCTGCGCGCAGGGGGGCCCGTCGCCGTGCTCGGTCGGCTGATCGACAAGTCGCTGGTTCACGTCGAGGAGGGATCTGAGGACCGCCGCTACCGGCTGCTGGAGACCGTCCGCCAATACGCGGTCGAGCGTCTCGAGGAGGCGGGAGAGCGCTCCGCTTTCGAGCGGCGCCATCGCGACTGGTACCTAGCGCTGGCCGAGAGCGACCCGACGCCGGCCGGCGACCTGCCGGCCCGGACCACGCTGCGGGGCCTCGATCGGGAGCGCGACAACCTCCGCGCCGCCCTGGCCTCGGCGCTGGTCGCCGATCCCGAGGCGGCGCTGCGTCTTGCCGTCGCCCTCTGGCGCTTCTGGCTGATGCGCGGCTACCTCGCCGAGGGGTACCGGTGGCTCACCGCTGCCCTGGCGGCGGCGCCCGAGCACACGGCGGTGCGCGCCCGCGCCCTGCTCGCCGCCTGCGTGATCGGGCTGCGGCGCGGCGTTGACGGGCGGATCCACGAGTTCGCGGCCGAGAGCGTGGCGATCTTCCGCGAGCTCGAGGATCGGGCTGGGATGTTCGATGCGGTCGAGGTCTCGGCGGCCTACCGGGTGATCGTCAGTCCGGCGCAGGACGTCGAGCTGCTCGTGCGCGAACACGAGGCGCTCATCGCTGAGGACCTGCCAGCCGCCCGGCCGCCGATGTGGGCGGCGCACACGCGCGGCATCGCCGCCTGGTTCCGGCGTGAATACGGCCCCGCACGGGAGCAGCTGAAGGCCGCGCTGGAGCACGCCGGCACTCTCAGCGCCGAGCCGCGGCCAGCACTTTGGCTGCTCAGTTACGGGATGATCTCGGTCGAGTCCGAGACCGGCTACCCGCTGTTCCTGCAGGAGGACACCGGGATCGTTGGTCGCCGCGTTGGCGGCGCCGCGGCCGCCGCCTACATCCTCGTCAACCTCGCCGCTGTGGATCGCGCCGAGGCAGATTTCGCCCGGGCGGAAGAGCTGATCGAGGACAGTCTCGCCCGCTTCCAGCAGCTCGGCGACCAGCAGGGCGAGGCGTTCGCGCTCAACGCCTTCGGCAACCTGGCCCGCTCCGGCGGCGATTTCGAACGGGGCCGGGCGCTGCTCGAGCGCAGTCTCACCCTGCGGCAGGAGATCGGCGACCGCCGCGGCGCCGGGCTCACCCTCGGCTGCCTGGCGATGCTCCTGGCCCGCTCCAGCGACGCCGACGGCGCTCGCATCTCGGCCGGGCAGAGCCGAACCTGGTTCGCCGAAAACGACGACCTGGTTGGCATCGGAGCCGCCGAGCTGAGCCTGGCGTGCGTGTCGCTCTGCGTCGGCGACCGCGCCGATGCCCGGGCTCACCTCGAGGCCGCCGCCTCGGTCTTCACGGGGATCGAGACGACGCACCAGGGGGGGTGGGCGCTGGCGGTACTGGCGGCGATCTGCGCGGAGGACGGCGAGGCGGCGACGGGACGCCTCTGGCTGGACCGGGCGACCCGGCACTTCGAGCTGCTCGGCGCCGGCGCCGGCATCGCCTACTGCCGGGAACTGGAGGGTAAAGACGCTGCAAAGTGAGCGCTAAGAGGCGGACCGTAGCCTGGCTGAGCGTCGTCGAAACGCGACCGCAAACAACCGACTGAGGAGGAGGCCGGCATGGCTACGCAAGGGGTGCTTGGAGCGGCAACGCTGAAGGAGTTCGAGGACGGGCTGCACGGAGAGTTGATCCGACCCGGCGATGGCGCCTACGACGAGGCTCGTTCGATCTGGAACGGTGCCCATGACGCCCACCCGGCGGTGATAGCTCGCTGCGCGGATTCTTCCGACGTGCGTCACGCAATCGGCTTCGCGCGCAGCGAGGGACTTGACGTCGCCGTGCGCGGCGGCAGCCACAGTATTCCCGGCTTCTCGACCTGCGACGACGGCATGGTGATCGACCTCTCGCCGATGAAGGGCATCACGGTGGATGTGAGCGGGCGTACCGCCACCGCGGAGGGCGGCGTCACCTGGGGGGAGCTCGACGCCGCCACCCAGGAGCACGGCCTCGCCACCACCGGGGGCCTGATCTCGACCACTGGCATCGCTGGCTTCACGCTGGGCGGCGGGATCGGCTGGCTGATGCGCAAGTACGGCCTGGCCTGCGACAACCTGCGCTCGGCGGAGGTCCTCACCGCCGACGGCCAGATCCTCACCGCGAACGCGACTGAGAACCCCGACCTCTTCTGGGGCCTGCGCGGCGGAGGCGGCAACTTCGGCATCGTCACCTCCTTCGAGCTCGACCTGCACCCGGTTGGCCCGACCGTGGCCGCCGGCCCGGTCTTCTATCCTGGCGACCGCGCCGAGGAGGTAATACGCTTCTACCGCGATTTCGCGCGCGAGCTGCCGGATGAGCTGTCCACCCTGGTCAACCTGCTCACCGCGCCACCCGCCCCTTTCCTGCCCGAGAACTGGCACGGCAAGAAGCTCATCGCCCTGGCCGGCTGCTACTCCGGCGACCCCGAGGAGGGGATGAAGGTGCTGCAGCCGATCCGCGATCTGGGCGACCCGGTCACCGACCTGGTCGGCCCGATGCCCTACGTGCAGGTGCAGGCCCTGTTCGACGCGGTCTGGCCGAAGGGCACCCAGGCCTACATGAAGGCGGGCTACTTCCGCCAGCTCGACGACCACGCGATCAAAACGATGGCCCGCTTTCACCAGAGCGCGACCTCCCCGTCCTCGGAGATCCACATCCAGCACTTCGGCGGCGCGATCGCCCGTGTCGGCGAGGACGAGACGCCCCTCGTCGAGCGCCAGGCACCGTTCGTGCTCAACGCGATCGCCTCCACCCACGAGCCGGGCGGGGGTATGGAGACCCACATCGATTGGGCTCAGCGTCTCTATGCCGAGATCGAGCCGTCGCTGACCGGCGGCGCCTACATCAACTTCCTCTCCTCCGAGGGCGAGGATCGCGTGCAGGCCGCCTACGGGACCGAGAAGTTCGCCCGGCTTCGCGCGCTCAAGGACCGCTACGACCCGACCAATCTGTTCCACCTGAACCAGAACGTCCCGCCGTCGACGGCGGGGTGAGCCGAGCCGAGCTGACCTCAGCCAGGCACTCCCGCACGGCGACGCTCGGCCTGGTGGTGCTTGGTGAATCAGCACTAGGCACTTCATCGCCCGGTCGGCAAGCCGGCACATACCTTTGTTCGCCGCCGAGAATTGCTCCGCTAGCTCAAGCAGGCGGAGCATGCACAGGCAACGCTGCGGGAGGGTCTCTCACGTGACGTGAGAGACCCCAGGCGAAGGCCCGGGAGAGGACTCCGACCATCCGCGCAGTCTCACATGGATGAGACGCAGCGGTCTCACATGGATGAGATCCGGCCGTCTCACATCGGCGGGACGCCGCACTGTGCGGCGTGTAAGACGACACCCAAATGGAACCGATACGACACGGAGATGGAACCGAGTCGCGACACCCAGAATGGAACCGGTCTCGCCCCTTTGGGTGGGTGCCGGTTGAAATCTGGCTCCTTTGGGCGGCGGGCTGCAATGGAGGCGGCCCGTAGGGCGAACTGAAGTCGCGGCCTGCCGCGGCGCGACTTCGCGCTGAGGGGTCGCAGGTTCAAGACCTGCCCCGCTACTGCGCAGGTGCTTGTACGGTTGCGGTACCCCATCTCATCCCGCCCGGCGATAGCAGATGTGCGTCGCCAGTGGGGAATGAAGGACCTCGGCGGGCTCGAAATCGAACTCGGCGATGCCGTTGAATATCTCCTCACCGGACCCGAGTAGAACGGGGACGATGTCGAGCCAGAGCTCGTCGATGACGTCCGCTAGCAGCGCTTGGCGGACGGTCGAGGCGCCGCCCGCGATGTCGACGCCGTCTGCGCCGGCAGTCTCGCGGGCCTGGGCGTAGGCAGCGTCGAAGCCATCGGTGACGAAGTGAAACGTCGTCCCGCCCTCCATCTCGATCGGCGCGTGAGAGTGATGGGTTAGGACGAACACGGGCGCGTGGTAGGGCGGCTCGGGCCCCCACCAGCCCGACCACTCCTCGTCCCACTCGCCGCGGATCGGGCCAAACATGTTGCGGCCCATGACGTAGGCGCCGCGGGGGCGCAGCAGACGGCGCTCGGCGGTGGCGTCCGCCTCGTTCGCGCGCTCGTCGCCAAGGTGCCAGCCGTGAAGCTCGCGGCCCCGCTTGCCGAGCGGGTCTTCGCGGCTTTGACCCGGCCCGGCGACGAAGCCGTCGAGGGAGATAGACATGTGGCAGGTGGTGTCGGCCATTACTCTCCTCCAAAGTGATTGTGATTTGCAAGCGGCGGCGGTAGCACCGGCGCCACAGGGGCCTCCCTGCTCGCGAGGTATGCCTGGGCTGTGGCGCGGTCGGCGCACCCCTTCAACTCGATGATCTTGCCGTCACTGATCGTCACGACCATGTACGCGATCCCGTCGTCCAACGGCCGGTCCCCTGCGTCGGATGGCTGCTCGGGGCGGAACGCGACGAGCACGCGAGGGCCGGTCTGGATCGTCTCCTCGATACGTCCCCGCAAACGACCGGGCAGGTTGCGTGTCATCACCTCGAGGATCTCTGTGCGGCCCGAACAGAGCTGCCCGTCCTCCACTCCATGCCACTTGGCGCCATCGGCCAGCGACTCCTCGAGGACGGCGAAGTCGCCCCCGGTCATCGCCTCCCAGGCGCGGTGCAGCAGCTCGATCTCTGGACTGTCGCTCATTGTGGTCATCGTTGCTCAGCTCCTCCCGTACAGCGACAGGCAAACCATGTCGCGCTCGAAACCCTGCGCCTGCCAAAACGCCTGCGCCTCATCATCCTCGATGCACACGAGGTTGTGGATCACGCCAACGCCGCGCGCCCGTAGCTCCCCGATGGCCGCGCTGGCCTGCGCCGAACTTGTCCCCCCGCCCCGCGCCTGTCGGTCTCACATGGACGGACGCCACGGTCTCATATGGGTGAGACTCGGCAGTCTCAGATCGGCGGGACGCCGCATTTGCGGCGGTGCGCCCTGGAGAGCCATAGAATCGCGGCCGTGCCGTTCACGCTCAGGAACCTCAGGGAGGATCTGGAGGACCTTGGGTCCAACTTCGACGGCGCGCCGGACCTGGAGTTCCGCATGGCGAGCAAGGCGCTCGAGCTCGAGCAGTCCGGCCTCAGCTATCAGCGCATCCCGCCCGACTATCGCTTCCCGTACGGCCACACGCACAAGGAGCAGGAGGAGGTGTACGTGGTCGTGGGCGGGAGCGGGCGGATGAAGCTCGACGACGAGATCGTCGAGGTCAAGGAGTGGGACGTGGTGCGCGTCCCGCCCGGTACGTGGCGAGGCTACGAGAGCGGGCCAGAGGGCCTCGAGATCCTTGTGTTCGGTGCGCCCAATCTCGGCGAAAATCCGCGAGAAGACGTCGAGGGTCAGCGGGACTGGTGGGCCGACTAATAGCGCTTCGCGTCTCGGGCGGGCACACTCCCCGGGCGAGCAACTGCTCCGGGGCGGATGTCCACAAGAGCACCCACGCAACCGAAGGGGGACCGTGATGCGGAAGCTGATCTACTCGTTCTCCACGACGCTGGAGAGCGTGGTGGGCAACACCAGGCTGGCCAGGGACGGCGTCGGCGAGGAGATCTCGAGGCTCAAGGAACAGCCCAGAAAGGACATCGCCGTCTGGGCGCCGCAACAGGAGGGGCGGCGTGAATGTCGCGCTCGAGCCGCCCGGTCCGTCCCCCAGGACAGTTCACCTACGGGCTCGGTCGCGTGCCTACCATCGAGCACATGACAATCCAGCGGATGGACCATGTGGGCATAGTCGTCGACGACCTCGCGGACGCGGTGGCGTTCTTCGTCCAGCTCGGACTCGAGCTGCAGGGAGAGGCGCCGGTCGAGGGCGACTGGGTGGACCGCATCGTCGGGCTCGAGGGCGTCCGGGCGCAGATCGCCATGCTGCAGACTCCAGACGGGCACGGACGACTCGAGCTGACGAAGTTTCACACGCCGGCGACCGAAGGCGGTTACCAGCGCGCGCCGGCGAACGCTTCGGGCATCCGCCACATCGCATTCGCCGTCGAAGACATCGAGGCTGTCGTCGCCGGCCTGCGAGCCCGCGGCGCGGAGCTCGTCGGCGAGCTGGAGTGCTATGAGGAAAGCTACCGGCTCTGCTACGTCCGCGGCCCGGAGGGGATCATCGTCGAGCTGGCCGAGCAGATCGGCTGACGGGGTCTAAGGCCGACGACAGTTGATCGGCAGGCAGCCGCCTGCACGGCGCTCAGCTCGTCAGAGGCAATGGTGATCCGCTGGCCGTAGAGCTCCTCTGGTGGACGTCGCGGTCGACCTCGAACGCTTGCAGACAGTGCTCTGAGCAGAAATAGAACGTCTCCCCGCCGAACTCCTTGGTGACAGCCTTGGCGCGATCGACCTTCATCCCGCACATCGAGTCGGTCACGCCGCGGCGCGCGGTCAGCCAGAACAGCGCTGCGAAGATCGCGAGGCCGAGGAGGTTCAGAAACAGCTTGTAGTTGACGGCGATCGAGCCGAAGATGTCGCCACGTGATGGCCGTGGACCGGTGGGGATCAACCCCGCGGCGCTGAACAGGCTGTCCACGATCAGCGCAGCGACCACCATCGTCACGAACATCAACGCAACGATCCGCAGCGCGAAGGCGGTGCCGTAATACTTGCGGTAGATCGCGACGATCGGCAGCACGATCAAATCAGCGAACAGGAACGCCATCACCCCCGCGAAGCTGATCCCGCCCGACCACAGCACGGCGGCCAAAGGAACGTTGCCGACCGAGCACACGAACGACAGCACGGCGATGATCGGACCGACGATCACGTTCTCGATGGCGCTGAGCACCCCGCCGGTGTGCTTGAGGAACAGCCCGTTGAAGAAGCCGTTGGGAAGCTGAGCGATGAACCCGGCGAGCAAGAAGCCGGCGGTGATCTCCTTGTAGAGCATCTGCCAGTCGCCGCGAAAATTGTGCGCGACGTCCGACCAGGCCGACACCGAGGTGACCCGCGCTCGCCAGTCGAGCGCTTCGCTGGCTGGGTGGTGCTGGTGCCCGGAGTCAGCCTGCTGGGCGTGCTCCCGCGCCTGGGCCTCCAGCCGCGGCGAGACGAATGCGCGCAGCAGCACCGCTATCAGCACGATCATCACGATCCCGCCGAGGTACTCGGCGAGCGTGAACTGCCAGCCGATCAGCACCCACAGCACCAGGCCGAGCTCCCAGACCAAGTTCGTCGAGGCGAACTGGAACGCCAGCGCAGTAGTGGCGGAGGCCCCCTTCTCAAACAGGCTCTTGGCGATCGCTATCGCCGCGTAGGAGCACGAGCTCGACGCCGCACCGAGCCCGGTGGCGCGCGCGACGGGCTTCGGCCCCGAGCCGGACATCGCCCGCTCGATGCGCTCGCGCGGCACCCACGCTTGAACGATCCCGGAGATCGCGAAGCCGAGTACGAGCGCCCACCACACCGCCCAGGCCATCAGGAACGAGTCCCGCAGACCGTGCCAGATCACGTCCAAAACGTCGGTCATCGGCGCGTGTCCTCGATCATCACGCCGACCGTAGCTGATGCGCCGCGGCTGACCCGCGCGGCAGTCACGACCCCTCCTCGCCCAATGGACGCGGCGATGAGCTCGGCGTTGCTCGCTGGTCTTAACGTATGGGCTGGCAGTTCGATCCATGACTGCCGCCCGCGACGGCGTGACGAACCCCCGAGGAGGTAACCATGCCCGACCACAAGATTGGAACCCGCGAGGAATGGCAGACGGCCCGCGCTGAGCTCGCCAAGCTCGAGGCCGAGCACGCCGAGCTCGGCCAGAGAGCGACCGAGCAGCGGCGTGAGCTTCCATGGGTTGCGGTGGAAAAGGAGTACAGGTTCGATACCGAGGACGGGAAGAAGACGCTCGCCGAGCTGTTCGACGGGCGCTCGCAGCTGCTGGCCTACAACATCATGTTCGGGCCCGACTACGAGCTCGGCGCCTGCCCCGGCTGTACGAGCTTGGGGGACGAACTCGACGGCGGGCTCGTCCATCTGAACCACCGCGACGTGACGCTGATCTGCTTCTCGCGTGCGCCGATCGACCGGCTGGTCGCCTACAAGGAGCGGATGGGCTGGCGGTTCCCCTACGTCTCCACCTACAACACCGACTTCCCCTTCGACTTCGGCCTTGCGATGACCGAGGAGCAGGCACAGCAGGTCCCCGAGGTCAAAGCGATGATCGACAACCCGCCGGGGTGGCTCGAGGAGTGGTCGCGCCAGATCGGGGCCGAGCTCAAAGACGGCCTGCGCGAGGGACCGGGCTGGATCGCGTTCGCGCGCGAGAACGGCGCCGTCTACCACACCTACACGGTGATGGCGCCCGACCCGTTCGTCGCTCCGTACCACAACTTCCTGCTCGACCGCACGCCGAAGGCCCCGCCCGCTGAGCCCCGCACCTGGCGCAAGGACGAGTACCCGGACTGATCGCGGAAGGACCTCTTACTTTCCCGCTTCACGGAGCGTACCCGCACCTCGAATCGCTGAGACAGTCGCCGGCCCGGCTGATATTGATCTGAGCCTTGCCCGACTGGATAATCCGAAATGCGGCCGAGCGGGACATCGACGCGGTGTTGGCGCTGTGGGCCGCGACAACCGTGAACACAACTGTGACCGACACCAGCAACGGGCTGTGCTGTCTGCTGGCAAACGACGAGCAAGCGCTCCTACTCGCCCAGGCCGGCGAGAGCCTCGTCGGCTCGCTGATCGCCGCCTGGGACGGGTGGCGAGCGAGCTTCTACCGGCTCGCCGTGCATCCCGACCGCCGTCGTGAGGGCATCGCCACGGCGCTGCTGCGCGAGGGCGAGCGGCGGCTGTGCGAGCGAGGCGCCGTCCGGCTGACGGCGATCGTGACCGAGAGCGACCCGGTCGCGATGGGCTTCTGGCAGAGCGCCGGCTACTCCGCGCAGGCCGACCGTGCCAGGTTCGTCCGGCACATTGAGACTCCCCCGCCCCGCGCCTGATTCACCCACGCGGCCGGTACCCCGAGCAGAGCACCCGCTCGTGTCAATCCGAGGCGCAGTCGGTTCGGTTTGAACATCCCGACCACCCTGACGCTCACGACTGCCACCCCGACATATAACTTGCCGAGCATGTCGAACGAGTGGTCTGACCCAGCGCGCGTCAGCGACTACCTTGCGCGCGAGATCCCCCATCGCGACGCCGCCGAGGCGCTGCTGCTGGAGGCGCTGCCGACCCGCATCGAGTCATTCCTGGACCTCGGGACCGGCGACGGACGGCTGCTTGAGCTTGTGCGCCAACAGCACCCCGAAGCTCGCGGCGTGGGCCTGGACGTCTCCCGTCCGATGCTCGCACGCGCCCACGAGCGCTGCGACGCCGACGCCTCGATCGAGCTGCACGAGCACGACCTTGCCGATCCGCTGACGAGGGCCGAGTGGACTCAAGGGAGCGCGCCATTGGACGCCGTCGTCTCCGGCCTCGCGATTCACCACCTCGCCGACGAGCGCAAGCGCTCGCTGTTCGGCGAAGTCCACGAGCTGCTGCGCCCGGGCGGCGTGCTCGTCAACCTCGATCTGACAACGTCCCCCACTCCCGCGCTTCACGCCCGCTTCCGCGAAGCGATCGGCCGTGCTGCAGACGATCCCACCGACCGACTCGCCGACGCCTGCGAGCAGCTCTCGTGGCTGCGCGAAGCGGGCTTCGCGAGCGTCGACTGCCGCTTCAAGTGGCTGGAGCTGACGCTGTTCGTGGCCGTCCGCGGCCCATCGGTCAAACTGTGAGCGTGCCCGAGGAGACCCTCACCGGCGGCTGTCTGTGCGGAGCGATTCGCTTCGAGCTGGCCTCTCCCCCCTACACCGCGGGCTACTGTCACTGCACCCGCTGCCAGCGGCGCACCGGGACCGCCGCCTCGCCGCAGGCACGCGTCGACGGCGATGCGTTTCGCCTGCTTTCGGGTGAGCGTGAGTTGCGCAGCTGGCGCCATCCCGACGGCGGCTTCGAGAAGCTGTTCTGCGGGCAGTGCGGCGCGCACCTGTTCAGCCGCAATCCCGACGAGCACTCCCAGCTCAGCGTGCGCATGGGCGCTTTCGACGGCGATCCGGGCATTCGCCCGAGCTGGCGAGCGTTCGTCGCCTATGCGGCGCCTTGGGAGCCGGTTCCCGACGACGGTCTGGAGCGCCTCGCGGAGGGCCGGCCATACAAGTGAGCACGCAGAATCCCAACCCCCTGCCCATCCTCGAACAGTGGCTTGCCGACGCCCGCGCGGCGAAGCTGTCCGAGCCCGACGCGGTCGCACTTGCGACCGTCGGCGAGGACGGGCAGCCCTCGACACGCATCGTCCAGCTCAAGCGTGTCGAGGCCGGCGCGCTCGTGTTCACCTCGGCGCTGTGGACGCGCAAGGCGCGCGAGATCGCAGCGAACCCGCGCGTGTCGCTGCTCGCCTATTGGCCAACGCTCGGGCGCCAGCTGCACGTCACTGGCGAAGCCGGGGTGGCCGAGCGCGCGCTGGCGGTCGAGCTGTTCGCCGGGCGCGAGCGCTCGCGCCAGCTGCAGGCGATCGTCTCGCGCCAGGGTGAGCCGATCGAGGACGTCGAGCCGCTGCGCGAGCGTCACCGACACCTGATGGGAGCGATGGAGGCGCCGCCGGACTGCCCGCCCGACTGGGGTGCGATCCGGGTCGAGCCGAATCTGATCGAGTTCTGGACGCAATCGGATGACCGCATGCATGACCGCCTGCTCTACGAGCGCGAGCGAGAGGGCTGGCGCTGCACGCGCATCGCGCCCTGACCCTTCTTCTTGGCTGCCGGGCCACCACCCTCTTCCCCACGTATCCGCGCAAGCGACTCCTTCAGCGCACCCATCAGATCGGGCGCGCTCGGCGCCACCTTCTCCGGCTGCTCCTGCACCTTCGGCGCTTGGATCTTTTGACCCTTCGCCTTGCGCTTGATGATCCGCTGCAGGTGGGCTCGGTGCTCGTCCTTGTAGCGCATCGGGTCGAACGGCACCTCGAGCTCGGCGATGATCGCCACTGCGTTCTCGACCTGCTCGGCGGTCGGCTCGGCGCCCACCGCTACCGCCTCGGCGATCTCCTCGCGAGAGCGCACCTCCTCGGCAAAACGCACCGTCGTCAGCGTCAGCGTCTTTCCGCGCGGGCGGATCGAGACCAGGTGCTCCTTGGCGTGCATCACGAACCGGCCGAGCGCCACTCTGCCCGAGCGCGCCATCGCCTCGCCGAGCAGGGCGTAGGCGCGGGCCGCGGGCTCGTCGCGTGCGACCAGGACATACGGGCGCTCGTAGTAGAGCGGGTCGATCTCGCTCTCTCCCACGAAGCACTCGACGTCGATCGTCTGGCTCTTGTGCGGGGCGGCCGCCGCCAGGTCCTCGTCGCTGAGCAGCACCCAGCGGCCGTCATCGAGCTCATAACCCTTGGCGATCTGATCCCACGGCACCTCCTGGCCGTCGGCCGAGCAGACGCGCTTGGTCTCGACCGGCGAGCCGTCGGGGGCGTGCAGCTGGCTGAAGTGGACATCGAGGTCGCGCACGGCGCTGAACAGCGCGACCGGTACGTTGACCAGCCCGAAGCTGAGTGATCCTGACCACAGCGGACGCGCCATCAGCGTCCCCCTCGCTTCGTCGGAGCGCGTTTCGGCGCAGTGCGCTTGTCCACGCTCCCCTTAGCCGCAGCCCGTTTGATGTTTCCCCCCTTTGCCGGGGCGGGCTTGGCCGCATCCCCGCCGGCACTGGTGGACTTGCGCGTCGCGGTTCTGCGACTCGCTCTCCCCTTCGCCATTCCCTTGCCGCCTCCCTGCTGCTCGATGCTCCGCTTCAGGACATCCAGCAGGTCCGCCTCGCGTGTCACCGGCTCGCGCGCCGCAGGCTCGATCGCCTCGCCCCGCGCCTTGCGCTCGATCAGCGCCATCACCGCGTCGCGGTAGGTGTCCTTGTAGCGGTCGGGCTCGAACTCGGCGTCCAGCTGGTCGATCAACAGCTGCGCCGTGTCGACCTCGAGCTTGCTGGCGCGCCCCAGCGAGCGCGGCAGCTCCAGCTGGCTCTCGGGCACGATCTCGTCGGCGAAGCGCATCGTCTGCATCACGATCGCGTCGCCCAGCGCGCGCACGGCGGCCAGGTGCTCCTTGTTGTGGAAGACGAAGCGGCCGATCCCGACCTTGCCGGACGCCAGCAGCGCGGCGTGCAGCACGCGATATGGCTCCTCCCCCAGCTTTCCGGGGCTCAAGTAGTAGGCGCGCTCGTAGAAGATCGGGTCGATCTCCTCCTCGGCGACGAAATGGTCGATCTCGACCACTCGCGCCTGCGGACCGTCGGCGATCGCCAGCTCCTCCTTGCTCAACACCACATACGACCCGGCGGAGACTTCGAAGCCCTTGACGATCTCATCGTAGGGAACCTCCTTGCGCTCCTTCACGCACACCCGCCGGTGCTCGATCGCAGCGCCGTCGGCGGCGTGACGCTCCTTGAAGGCGATCCGCTTGGACTCGGTCGCCGAATGCAGCTTGACGGGCACGCGCACGAGCCCGAAGGCGATCGTGCCGTTCCACAGTGAGCGGGGCATGGCCATGCGGTCACCCACGATACGGGACGCAATGCCAATGTTCTATATGGATTTGGGGCGTGCCAGCCGCGTTGCAGAGCTTCCTCGCACGTTCCGCGCCCGACGATCTCACACGCGCGTGCCCGCCGTTCTCGCCGGCCCGACACATGTCCGCATTTCGGTCCCGTGGCGCCGGTGCGAGTCGGCGCATGGTTTGACAGCCGCCGGGGTAGCAGGCTGGAAGCGACCGCGAGACCGGTTGCCTGCCCAGTCGTCGAGAACGACGCGGCAGACCGCGAGGAAGACACAGAGGGGATGAGATGGCTTTAGGCACGACCGTCGATCGCACCTCGAGCACGTCCACGCAGTTGCACGGCGCCGGCGAGAACGTCAGCGACCTGTTCGCACGCTGGCAGCAGCTGGGCGATATGACCGCCCGCGAAGCGCTCCTGGAGCGCTTCATGCCGCTGGCGCGCAGCCTCGCGCGCCGCTACGACCGCTCTTCCGAGCCCTTCGAGGACCTGTTCCAGGTCGCCTCGCTCGGCCTGCTCAAGGCGATCGACCGCTTCGATCCCCAGCGGGGACACTCGTTCCCCTCGTTTGCGGTGCCGACGATCCTGGGCGAGGTGCGCCGCTACTTCCGCGACTGCGGCTGGTCGGTGCACGTCCCCCGCGGCGACCAGGAGCGCGCGCTGCGCGTTCGCGACGCGCAGGAGACGCTCGCCGGCGAGCGCGGGAGCGCGCCTACCGTCAATCAGCTTGCCCAGTACCTCGAGCTCGATACCGAGCAGGTGCTCGACGCCCTGCAGGCGATCCAGGCCTACGGAAGCCTCTCGCTCGACGCACCCCGGCCCGGGACCGACGACGAGGGTGTGAGCTATGGCGAGACGATGGGCGGCGAGGACGAGCGCTACGAGCTGGTCGAGCTCGACGCGACCCTCGTGGCGGCGCTCGAGCACGTCCCCGCCCGCGAGCGCGCGATGTTGCACATGCGCTTCGTCAAGGACATGACGCAGACGGAGATAGCTGCACAGGTCGGGCTTTCGCAGATGCAGGTCTCGCGCCTATTGCGGCGCTCGCTCGACCAGCTGCGCGCGCTCACGTGCGGGAACATCGACGACGGTTAGTGTCGCCACTACATAGGGCCGAGATATCTTGTTGGCACCACACCCGGGACCGTCGAGACGCCCTGACGGTCTCTTTGCGACCTCGCCACGTCTGGATGGTTGAGTTGCCGAACGTTCGCCTGAACCTCGCCAACACAGCGGAGAACGTGGTCGTGGTCAGGGCAGTGCTCTCGGGACTTGCGGAGAGCGCCGGCGTCGACGCGAGCGACCTCGCCGACATCAAGACAGCCGTCAGCGAGGCGTGCAACAACGTCGTCGTGCACGCCTACCGCGGCGAGCGCGGGCCGCTGGACGTTGCGATCGAGCTCGGGGAGGGCTCGATGCGCGTGACCGTCCGCGACCGGGGCGCCGGCATCAGCGATCGCGCCCTCCAGGACGACCCCGGGCGGGTCGCCCTCCAGGACGACCCGCCCGGCGCCATCGGCCTCGGCCTGCACGTGATCCGCACACTCGCGCGCCGCGTCGAGTTCGACCACCCCCCGGGCGGCGGCACGCGCGTGAGCATGGAGCTCGCCGCCCACGGTCTGCACGCGCTGCACCCGGGGCTGGCCGGCGGTCCCGACCTCGACCTGACCGGGATGATGCCGCGCTTCGCCGCGGCCGTCAGCGTCGCGCCCGCGCGCCTGGCCCAGGCGGTCCTCCCACGTCTGGCCTGCGCCCTGGCCGCGCGCGCACACTTCTCTACGGACCGCCTCTCCGACGTGCAGCTGCTCACCGACGCGCTCGCCGCACACGCGGTCAAGGCCGTGTGCGCGCACCACGTCAGCCTTGGCGTCAGCGTGCAGCCGCGCGACCTGGAGCTTCGCATCGCCCCGCTGCGGCTCGGCCAAGCCGAAGGGCTCGTGCGCGCCTCCGACCTGGATGGGCTCGGCAGGGTGATCGAGACGCTCGCCGACCGCCACCACATCCTCGCCGGCGAGTCGCACGAGACGCTTGCGCTGTGCATGCTCGATCGCCGCGCGCCCTAGGCGCCCTCGCAACCTTCTGAGCGAGCGATTAGGGCCACGTGGCGCGGGTAATCGAGAGGCCGGAAACGGCGGCACAAACCGTGTCGTCGTAATACGAAATGGAGGATCGAACATGGTTGCGCTGATTGCTCTCGTGCTCATCCTGGCCCTGCTCGGCGGCCTCGGCTTCGCGGTTCACGTGCTCTGGTACGTGCTGATCGCGGCGCTACTGCTGTGGCTGATCGGCTTCTTCGTCGGCGGCGCCGCCGGCGGGCCACGCCGCTGGTACGGGCGCTGGTGACGAGCGGCGGCTGCCGCCGGAAGCGCGCCAAGGTTAGAGATGATCCGGTTTCTGACCTACCCGGGTGGGCTCGATCCAGGCAGATACGCAGCCCGGAAAAGACCCGAGGTCAGGCCGGCCGACACTGGCACGCCGCGCGGGGACGATGGCTCCCCGCGCGGGGAGGTCAGCGCGAAGATGGAGTTCTCGGCCGCCTCGTTGCGCGCCGTTCGCCGCTTGGTCTCGCGGGAAGCGAGCTGGGCGCGGCTGAGCGATGATCGCCACGCTGACCTGGTGCTCGCCATCGACGAGCTCGCCACCAACAGCGTCACCCACGGCGGCGGTCACGGCACGCTGAGCGTTTGGCGCACGGACGGCGCGATTGTCTGCGAGGTGCGCGACGGCGGCCACTTCGCCGACCCGCTCGCGGGCCTGCGCCCGCCGACGCCCGAGCAGCTCACGGGCCGCGGCCTGTGGGTCGCGAGGCGCCTGTGCGACCGCGTGCAGATCTCATCCTCACCGGGTCGCACGACGGTGCGCGTGCAGATGTCTGTGGACTGATGCTGCGCGAGGATGACGCTCGCCACTACGAAGCCTGAGCAGCCGCCGCCCGCTTTCACAGCGAGCCTCGCCGGTGCGATACTGGGCACGTCCCGTAAGCGTCGAGACGAGCTCGTCGGGGACGCTGGAGCAAGCCATGCACGAGCAAACGGCACGCAAGGAGGATCCGGTCGGGGTCAATGTTCACACCGACGGCGGCGTGGCGATGGCGTTGCTGCTGGAGGCCGGCGCCGTGCTCTCCAGCTCGCTGGATCCCAGCACTACGATGGGCCAGGTCGCTGAGCTGACGGTGCCGCGGCTGGCCGACCTGTGCGTGATCGATCTGCTCGACCGGGATGGCTCGATCCGCGATGTGGCGGTCGCCGCCTCCCGGCCCGGCCTTGCCGAGAGTCTGGAGACGCTGCGCTTCGAGCATCCGCTGGACCCGGCGAGCGAGCATCCGGTGGCGCAGGTGATCCGCAGCGGCGAGCCGATGCTGCTCGAGCAGATGAGCAACGCGCTGCTCACCTCGTTCGCGCAGGGCTCCAAGCATGCGCGCTTCATGATCGCCCACGGATACCGCTCGGCGATCGTCGCGCCGCTGGTCGCGCGCGGGCGCACGTTGGGCGCGCTGTCGGCGCTACGGCTCGGCGAAAGCCCGCCGTACGAGAGCAGCGACCTCGGCCTCGCCTGCGAGCTCGCCCACAGAGCCGCGCTGGCGATCGACAACGCACGACTTTACTCTGACCTCAAGCGCGTGCAACTCGCCGAAAGCTTCATGTCGGAGGCCAGCCGCGTGCTCGCCTCCTCGCTGGACTACGGCGAGACGCTGCAGCGGGTCGCCCGCCTGGCGGTGCCGATCGTAGCCAGCTGGTGCGCGGTCGACGTACTCAACGAGAACGGTGACATCGAACGCGTCGCGATACACCATCCCGACCCCGAGATGGTGGCGCTGGCCGAGCGTCTGAATCGTGACTACAGTCTCTCGCGGGACGATCCCACAGGCGCACCCGAGGTGATCAGGACCGGGGAGGCTCGCATCTACACCGACATCCCTCCCGATGCGCTGGCCGACTACGCGCGCGACAACGAACATCTGCGGCTGCTGGCGGCGATCGGCGCAACCGCGGTGATCATCGTGCCGATGATCGGCGCCGACCGGATCACCGGCGCGATCACACTCATCTCCTCCGGCCAGGGTCGCCGGCTCTCGGCCGAGGATCTGCCGCTTGCCGAACGGCTCGCGCGCCGAGCGGGGACGGCGGTCGAGAACGCGCGGCTGTACACCGAACGCAGCCGCATAGCGCACACGCTGCAACAGGCGCTGCTGCCGGCCTCGCTGCCGGCGCTGCCAGGGGCGCAGGTGCGAGCGCGCTATCGCGCCGCGGGCGAACTCAACGAGGTCGGTGGCGACTTCTACGACGTCTTCGAGGCCGGCGGGGAAGCCTGGATGCTCGTGATCGGCGACGTCTGCGGCAAGGGCCCTCGCGCCGCCGGCGCGACCGCGCTGGCGCGCCACACGCTGCGAGCGGCCGCGCTGAGCGGGCAGTCCCCGACGCGGATGCTCAACATGCTGCACCGGGCGCTGCAGACCCAGCCGGCTGACGCGGATTTGTGCACGGTGTGCCTCGTGCGCTTCCAGCGCAGCGAGGAGACGGCCCACCTGCGTGTAGCGCTGGCCGGTCACCCGCCACCGCTGTTGATCGACAAGGACGGCGAGAGCCGGCAGCTGGGCAAGCCCGGCACCCTGCTCGGCGTGCTCGACCCGATCGAGGTGCACGAGGTCTCCGAGGAGATCGGCCCAGGTCAAACGCTGCTGCTCTACACCGACGGCGTCCCCGAGGCGCGCCACGGCGACGAGCTCCTGGGCGAGGACGGGTTGCGACGGCTGTGCCACCCGGCGCCGAAGCTGAGCCTCGACGGACTGCTCGACCACATCGAGCGCGGGGCGCTCGCGCACGCCGGCGGCAGCCTGCGCGACGACCTGGCATTGCTTGCTCTGCGACTCGACAAGACGACCGAATGACACCGCTACCATTTGAAGGCGTGGGGGCCGAGGAGCACCTTCGCATCGAAGTCCGCACCACGCCGGACCGCGTCGTGCTCGAGCTCCACGGGGAGCTGGACCTGCTCGGGGCGCCGCTGTTGCAAAAGCAAATCGACGAAACCGACGTCGACGCGCGCGGGATCCTGGTGCTCGACCTTCAGGGCCTGCAGTTCATCGACTCCGCCGGCCTACGCGTGATCCTCGCCGCGCACGAGAGCGCGCGCCAGCGCGGCCAGGAGTTCGCCCTGACCAGGGGCGGCAACCAGGTGCAGCGCCTGCTGAGCGTCGCCGGCGTCGACGAGCGCCTGCGCATCATCGCCTCGCCTGACGACGTGCTCGTCTAGGACGGCCTCGGTCCGCTTCGAGGCTACGAGCGCGGCATCGGCCCGCTTCGATGGTGCGGGCGCTGGCTTTGCGCAGGCCTCCGCAACCGTCGCGCTATAACGTCGGGGCGATGCGCGACGGGCACAACGGGATCGAGGTCGAAGGGCTCGTCAGGGTCTTCAAGGGCGGCGTGCGCGCCGTCGATGGGATCGACCTGCGGGTCGCCCCGGGCGAGATCTACGGCTTTCTCGGGCCCAACGGGGCCGGCAAGTCCACGACCGTGCTCGTGTTGACGACGCTACTGCCCCCTACCTCCGGCTGTGCTCGCGTCGCCGGCCTGGACGTCGTTCGCCACGGCCCGGAGGTCAGGCGTGCGATCGGCGCCTCGCTGCAGGAGTCAGCGCTCGATCCCTTCCTGACCGGCCGCGAGCACATGCGTCTGCAGGGGGCGCTGCACGGGGTGCCGAGGGCCGAGCGTGACCCTCGCGGCACCGAGCTGCTCGCGCGCGTGGGGCTCAGCGAAGCCGCGGACCGCAAGGTGAACGGCTACTCGGGTGGGATGAAGCGCCGGCTGGACCTCGCCCTGGCGCTGCTGCACCGCCCGAGGCTGCTGTTCCTCGACGAGCCCACCACCGGCCTTGACCCACAGAGCCGCGCTGCGCTGTGGGACGAGGTCAAGCGCCTCGCCTCTGAGGGGGTTACCGTCTTCCTGACGACGCAGTACCTGGAGGAGGCGGACGTGCTGGCCGACCGCGTCGGGATCATCGACCACGGCAAGATCGTCGCCGAGGGCACCCCGGCCGAGCTGAAGGCGCAGATCGGCCGCCAGACGGTCGAGGCGATCCCGCGCGACCCGGGCGAGCGCGAGCGATTGGCGGCCGTGCTGTTGCGCTTCGGCGAGGAGGCGGCCGCCTCCGCCGGCGGCGTCGCCGCCCAGCTGCCGGACGGCTCGGGCGACCTGGCCGAGGTGATCCGCGCGCTCGACAGCGAGGGGATCGCGGTGGCCGACCTGCGCCTGCACGCGCCGAGCCTCGACGACGTCTTCCTGGCCAAGACCGGCCGCTCGCTGGAGGGCGCCGACGACGACGTCGAGGAGGCGCCCGGCGGCGGCAAGCCGACGGAGACGGTGGCGGCGTGAGCGCCAGTCCGTCCGCCGCCTCGCAACCATCCTTGCCTCGCCGCTCCGGGGTCCGCCACGGCCTGAGCAGCACAACGCTCTCGGCCCAGGTGATCGCACTGGCGCGCCGCGCGATGCTCAAGACGCTGCGCCAGCCCTTCCAGATGTTCCCGGTGGTCTTCTTCCCGGCGATGCTGCTGGCCGTCAACGCCAGCGGGCTGCGCGCCGCCACGCACCTGCCCGGCTTTCCGACGGACTCCTACATATCCTTCGCGATCGCCGTCGCCTTCATCCAGGGCGGGATGTTCTCGCTGATCAACACCGGCACCAACCTCGCCGAGGACATCGAGAGCGGCTTCTTCAACCGGCTGGCGCTGACACCGATGCACCGGGTGTCGCTGATCGGCGGGATGCTGCTCGGGGTGTGCGCGCTCGGCGCGATCCAGTCGACGGCCTACGTCCTGATCGGGCTGATCTTCGGGGCCCACCTGGACGCGGGCTTCGGCGGCGCGCTGGTGGTGATCGGACTCGGCGCGCTGGCGGCGACCGGCTTCGGGGCGATCGGCTGCTTCGCCGCGCTGAAGACGGGGTCCGGCGAGGCGGTGCAGGGGCTGTTTCCCCTTTTCTTCGTGTTCATCTTCCTGTCCTCCAGCAACCTGCCGCGCTACCTGCTGAAGACCGGCTGGTTTCACACGGTCGCCACCTGGAACCCGATCTCCTACCTGATCGAGGGCTTTCGCAGCCTCTACATCGTCGGCTGGGACGCGACGGCGCTCACGCGCGGCTTCGCGGTCGCCGCCGGCCTGCTCGTCGTCGGGCTGGCGCTCGTGGCAAACGGACTGCACGGGAGGCTCCAGCGAACATGAGCGGCGCACCCGCGCATGACCGCGAGCTCGCGCGAGACGCCGGCTCAGAGCACCCGCCGGGCAACGCGTGGGCGGTCGCCCGCGCGATCCTCTGGCGCGGGCTTCACACCTACACGCGCCGGCCCGACCTGTTCATCCCCTCGCTGGTGTTCCCGCTGGTGTTCTTCGCGAGCTTCGCGGGCGGGCTGTCCGCGCTTGGCGACGTCCCCGGCTTTCGCTTTCCCTCCGGCTACACCGCTTTCCAGTTCGTGTTCGTGATGCTCCAGGCCTCGTTGTTCTCCGGCCTGTTCACCGGCTTTACGATCGCGTTCGACTTCGAAAGCGGCTTCGCCCGGCGGCTGATGCTCGCCGCCGGCAACCGCCGCGGGATCGTGCTCGGCTACGCGCTGGTAGCGCTCTCACGCGCGGCGATCACGCTCACCGTCGTCACGACCGTGGCGCTGATCGCCGGGATGCGGGTCGGCGGCGACGGCGTCGACCTGTTCGGGCTCTACGGTCTGGCGGCGCTGCTGGTACTGATCGGCTACGGGTGGGCCGCGGGTGTCGCGTTTCGCTTCCGCTCGATCCAGGCCGGACCGCTGATGCAGACGCCCGTCTTCCTGCTCCTGTTCTTGGCGCCGGTGTACGTGCCGCTGGCGCTGCTGAAAGGCTGGATCCATGCCGTCGCAAGCGTCAATCCCGCCACCGCCTTCCTCGACGCCGGGCGCGGGCTGATCTCGGGCGTGCACGCACACACGCTGCTGGCCTACGCCTGCGCGCTGGTGCTGATCCTCATCTTCGCGGCCTGGTCGCTCGCCGGCCTGCGCGCCGCCGAGCGCTCGGCCTGAACCGGGTCGTCAGGGGCCGCGGCGGGCCAGCCTGCGCCGGCGGCCGCGCCGCGGAGCGCTCGACGTAGACGGCGTCGCTTCCCCGAACGGGCCTTCGCCGAAGCCACCCTGCGTTTCGCGTTCGGCGCGTTCGCGGCGGCGTTCGGTGGCCTTGCTGGCGGCCTTGGCCGCTGTTTTGAAATAGTCGGCGATGCCGCGCTTGTGGGCCGCGTACAGACGCGTGGGCAGCGGCGCGCGCAGCTCGTCGGCGATCGCGCGGCGCAGCTGGGCGCTCAGCTTCGCCTCCAGCGGGCTGCGGCCGGCCACGTTGTCCAGCTCCATCCGGCCGGCGCCGGTCGTGTAGTCGTACAGCTCCACTTCTCGGCCTTGCGCTACCTCTTTGATGCTGCGCGGCGTGAAGTTGGAGTAGGTCGCGTACTTGGCGGTCGGGGTGCGCAACGCTACGACGTGCAGGGGGGCGTCGGCGGCGTACGGTTCGATCGCGAACTCCGTGACCGTCTCGTCGGTGGCGTGCAGCACGTAGTCGCGCCCCGGCGCGCTCGGGTTCGAGAGCATCGAGAGCACGTCGTGGCGATCGGCGATGTGCGAGTAGTGCCCGTCCTTGCGCCAGGCGCCGTCGCCGGTGGCGAGGTCCAGCAGCAGCGGCGCGACGTCGACGCTCGAGGTCAGGCCGGTGCGCTGCAGAGCGCTCGCGCGCGTGAGGGCGCCCGAGCCGCGCAGGTCGCGCACGATCAGCGGCACCCCGATCGCCTCCTCGTAAGCGCTCGCGCCCTTGCCGCGCATGCCGTGCGAGGCGCCGTACTCGCCGTGGTCTGATGTGAACACGACGACGGTGTTGGCGGCCACGTCGGGGCGGCTTGCCAGCGTGCCCAGCACGGCTCCGATGTGCCCGTCCACCTCGCCCAGCAAGGCCAGGTACAGGTCCATGAACGGCAGCCACGCCGCCTCCAGTTCCGGGCCTTCGTAGGGGACCTTGCCGAAGGACTGCTGGGCGGTGTCCTGCAGCGAGCGCTGCAGGCGCGGCTTGCCGGCCGCGATCATCTGATCAGGGGTCTCGAAGTTCGGCGGCAGGCCCTGCACGATCGACGGCGGTTCGGCCTCCTGGGCGAAGCGTTCGCTCCAGCGATACCACCAGGCGACGTCGTGCGGGTTGACCAGCGAGACCGTCGTACACCACGGCTCGCGGCGCGGCGCCTTGGCGAACCAGCTTTCGAACTGGGAGACGATGTGCGGGTCCACGCGCCAGCCCTGGCCGGGGGCGCCGTCGGGCGAGGGGTAGGTACCGCCGGCGAAACCGTAGGGCTCGAGCGCGCCGGCGTCTTCGTGGGAGTCCCACAGGTTGTCGCCTTTGGTCAGGTGCCACTTGCCGTACCAGTGGGTGCGGTAACCCTGCTCGCGCAGCATCGTGCCCCACGTCGGAAATCCCGGGTCGAGCGTGCTGCCGCCGGTGATCAGACAACCGGTCTGGTGGGTGTGCAGGCCCGTCAGCAGGGCTGCTCGGGCGGGGGTGCAGTCGTTGGCGGCGGTGTAGTGGCCACTGAAGGACACGCCGCCCTTGCGCAAGCGGGCGAGGTTCGGCATCGACGCCGTCGCCGCCGCGCTGGCGGAGAACCACTGCGGGGTGCGCAGCTGGTCGACCATCACGACGAGGATGTTCGGCGGCCGGCGCTGTCCACTCGAGCCGACTCGGGCCCGCTTGGCTGCGACCGGCCCGGCCTCGCCTGCTCTGCGTCCGGCACGGGCGGCAGCGCCGGTACTCGTCGGACGAACGCTGCCGCCGAACAGCCCCGTGGGCCTCGAGATCAAGTCAGCAAGCGCGGCGCCGCCGCCCGCCAGGGCGCCGCCGGCGAGCAGGCCGCCCTTGAGCAGCGTGCGACGGTCGAGCAGCCGTCGCGACCTGCCGCCGCCGGGCGACTCGGCCGCAACATCGGTGTCGGGGTGGTCGGGCTCGGGCTCTGACATCGTCCTTCACGCGCACAGGCTCACACCGCGGCTGGCGCCCTCTGGGAAAAGGTAGCTTGCGCGATGTTGCGCTGCGATGAGCGCTCTGTTGCTGCTTGTTTAGAGGGCAAGATGCCGGGTAGAAGCGATCAGCGCCCCGCGGGCGACTGCTGGCTGGCGGCGCCCGCGGGGCGCTGATCGCCTACCGCGAGCGCTCGCGGCGTTGCTCGCTCAGCGGCGCTCCCTGCTCGTCGGCGGCCTGCGGCGGCGGCCACGGGCCCAGCCAATCATCGCGCGCGCCGTCCATCGTCAGCACCGTGCCGGAGAAGAAGTCGCCGGCCGGCGAGGCCAGGTAGGCGACCAGCCACGCCCACTCGCGCTCTGAGCCCATCCGCCCCAGCGGGATCGTCTGGGCGATCCGCTCGACGATCGCCTGCGGGTACTTGGTCAGCAGCGTCTGCGTCTCGAACTGGCCGGCCGCCAAGGCCAGCAGGCGGATGCCGAAGCGCGCCCACTCGATCGAGAGGGTGCGCATCAGGTTCTCCACTGCCGCGCGCGCGGCGCCCGAGTGGGCCATGCCGGGCATGCCGTTGTGCGGGGAGAGCGTCACGCTCAGAACCTTGCCCCCGCGCCCGGAGGGGATCATCGCTCTTGTCGCTACCGCGTGGGTCATCAGCCACGTACCCTCGACGTTCAGGCGGATCACGGTGCGAAAGCCCTTCGGCGTGATCGACTCGGCGGGCGCCATGAACTGGCCCCCGGCGTTGTTGACGAGCAGATCGATCTGGCCGTGCTCGGCCAGCACACGGTCCACCAGCGCGTCCACCTGCTCCTCCTCGCGGATGTCGCAGACGATCGCCTGCAGCCGCCCGTGTGGATCGGCAGCCACCGTCTCGGCCAGCGGCTGCTCGCGCCTGCCGCAGACGATCGCCTTCGCCCCGCAGCGCGCTAGCTCCAGCGCCGTCTCGCGCCCGAGGCCGCTGCCGCCGCCGCTGACGATCGCCACCTGGCCGTCGAGCATCGTCGGCGAGAACAGGAGCGAGCGCTGGTCGGGTGCCACGGACGGCCCAGCTTATGGCTTCCCCGAGCCGGTCGGGGTCGTGAAGGCGCCTAACGACACGCACACATCCTCATGCAGGGCGTCCGCTCGTCCGACAGTACGGATACGGCGACGCTCTGAACGGGTAGAGCCTTCATAAAAGCTTTGCGGAGCTTTCGCCCTTCTCGCGGGTTATTTTGCTGCGGGAAGGTCTCGGCGAGGCCGGCGTCGAACCAGGTCGAGCCCCCCAAATTCAAGGGAAAGCCCGTTTGCACCCCACCGGAACTAAATGATTGACAACGCAACTACTGTCGCTTATAATCCCGACTCCAACCATCGGATTATGAGGGTGGCGTAGGCGGCCGTAGGCCGCCGAGCCGGGTCCCTCAACCGCCCAAACAAGTCGAGTCGCCATGTCTGACCCCACGAATAACAAGCCCAAGGCCATCACCCACACGCTGGATCCTGCCTCCGAGGTCTTCATCCCGGAGTCGGTCGACCAGCTGCTCGCGCACTCGCGGCGCTATCCCCTGCTCACCCCCGAACAGGAGATCGAGCTCGCCCAGAAGATCGAGCGCGGCGACCTACGCGCCAAGGAAAAGATGATCAACTCGAACCTGCGTCTGGTCGCCTCCAACGCGCGGCGCTACCAGAACCAGGGGCTGCCGTTGGCCGATCTGGTCCAGGAGGGCATGCTCGGGCTGATCCGCGCCTCCGAGAAGTTCGACTGGCGCAAGGGATTCCGCTTCTCCACGTACGCCACGCTGTGGATCAGGCAGGCGATCCAGCGCGGGCTGGAGAACTCCGGGCGCACGATCCGGCTGCCCGTCCACGTCGCCCAGCGCTCCCGCAAGGTCGGGCGCGTCGAGCGCGAGCTGTCCGTCCGCCTCGGCCGCGAACCGACGCTCGAGGAGCTTGCCCAGGAGACCGGGCTCGAGATCGAGCAGGTCGAGGAGGTGCGCCATCAGCGCGCCGCTCTGGTCTCGCTCGACCAGCAGGTCGGCGACGACGGCGACACCGCGCTCGGGGACCTGCTCCCCTCCGACGCCGAGGCGCCGGAGGACACCGCCTGGGACAACGAGCGCGAGCGGATCGTGCACTCGGCGATCGCCAAGCTGCCCGACACCGAGCGCACGGTGCTGACGCTGCGCTTCGGCACGGGCCGCGAGGAGCCGCAGACGCTGACCGCGATCGGCAAGCGCCTGGGCTTTTCGGCCGAGCGGGCCTCCCAGCTCGAGCAGCGAGCGCTGAAGAAGTTGGCCGAGTCGCCCGAGCTGGCCGCCCTGCGCGAGGCCGCGTAGGCCCCGCGCAGGGTCAACGTCGGGCCAGCTGAGCTACTTGACGGTGAGGGTGCCTTCCATGCCGGCCTGCCTGTGGCCGGGGACCGTGCAGTAGAACTTGTAGGTCCCCGGCTTCAGTGTCAGCGACAGCGTCTTTGAGCCGCCCTGGAAGGTTGGCGTGGCGCCGACTACCGATCCCGACGGGGATTCGACTGTCACGTTGTGCGAGAGCGGCGCGCTGTTGGAGAAGTCGATCGTAACCTTGCCGGCTTTGGCGCTGAGCGTTTTCGTGTTGTAGGCGAGCTGCCCTTCGCTGTTGGCCGACAGGCTGAGCGCGCCGCCGGCGCCGCCCGAGGACTGGCCTTCGCCGCCGGAGGTGCTCGACGAGCCGCTCGTGGAGGTGGTGGCGGGCGTCGCCGGCGTCGCGCTCGTAGACGAGGAGCTCGTGCTTTTCGAGCCACCGCAGCCGGCCACAGCCAGCGCACCGACTGCGAGGGCGAGCGACGCGACGCGCCACGGGGTGCGAAAACCTGTTGGATCTGCGCTCTGCTGGCTCAAGGCATTCCTCCGTTGGTTGGGTTTACATCAAAGGTAG
>DASZGH010000075.1:0-5680 GCA_035938935.1 Solirubrobacteraceae bacterium | reverse complement strand
GTAGGGAGTGCGCCGCCACCGCAGGCTCGTATCACGGGCAGCCCGCAACGCGCGCTTCACCGTCTCGGCGCCGGCGGCGTGCGCGCGGCTGACGTGCCCGTCCAGGTCGGAGGGATCGCGGCGCTCGAACAGCTCGCCTTCGGCGAGAGGAGCGGCGGCGATCAGGTGCTCGAAGGGGGCGGGCCGCTGCACGCGCGCTCGAGCCAGGTCGGCCTCGAACTCCCCGTCGAGCCGCTCGGCCAGTTCGCCGCTCGTGTAGGTCAGGCGTTCGCTCACGGCGACGATCTCCCCGCGCTCGACGCGTACGCCGATTGGAGCGACCCCAGCGGGGCCGCATCCAGAGCGCGCGCTACGTGCATCGGCCAGTAGGGATCGTCCAGCAGCGGCCGACCGACCGAGACGAGCGTTGCTCCGCGATCCTCGAGCAGCGACTCGGCCTCAGAGCCGTCCACCACACCGCCGCCCAGCGCCATCGCAACCTCCGCGCTGCTGACGAGCGCCCGCGCCGCAGTGAACACCTGCTCGCCGGTCACGCCACTGCCCCTCGGTAACGGCCTCCCGCCGGTCAGATCGATCAGGTCGGTGCCGGCCTGCCCACAGGCGCGCGCCACGGCAACCAATTCGTCCACGCCAAAGCCGCCGGGCGCCCCGTCGCCGGCAGGCAGGCGCACGAACAAGGGGCGGCCAGCCGGCCATCGCTCCCTCACGGCCGCGACGACGTCGAGCAACAACCGAGGGCGCCCCGCCTCGCCGCCGTAGTCGTCCTCTCTTGCGTTGGTGAGCGGCGAGAGGAATTGGTGAAGCAGGTAGCCGTGCGCGGCGTGGACCTCGATCACGTCGACGCCCACCTCCAGCGCAAGGGCGCTTGCCGCGGCGAACGCATCCACGATCTCCTTCAGATCGGCCTCGTCGGCTTCGCGTGGAGTCACCCAGCCCGGGCCGTAGGAAAGCGGCGAGGACGACACGATCCCCTCGACGCCCCGCTCCTCGGCGAGCCCCTTGCGCCCGGCGTGAGCGAGCTGCAGCCCCACTGCGGCGCCCTGGGATCGGCAGAAGGAGACGATCGGCCGCATACGATCGGCCTGTCGCCGATCGTATAGCCCGAGCGCCGCACTCCCGGTGCGCCCGAGTGGCGCTACAGCCGTGTCCTCGATCATCACGAGCCCGCAGCCGCCCACCGCGCGCGAGCCGTAGTGGACCATGTGCCAATCGGTTGCGCACCCGTCCTCGTCTGCCGCGCGCTGGCTCATCGGGGACATCATGATGCGGTTGCGGATGGTCAGCCCGCGCAGCGTCACTGGCTCGAAGAGGGTCAACTGCGCCCTGACCTGACCGCGAACGCAGGAGACTCAGCCGAGCGATGGACGGACTCGGCGCACCCACGTCGTCCCGGCTCTCGAAAGCTCAACAGCCTGATCAGCGCTCTAAACATTCAATTCTGACTATTCTGGGGTGCTCGTTTGCGCGATCGGCAGGTGGACAATGGGAGACGATACGCACTGACTCGGAAAACCTCGCGAAAATCGCGAGAGCACCTGTCGGTACGCGGCGAATGAAGCACATGCGGCGTTCAGTATCGATAACCTACCCGCGCGACGCTCCTCCGAAGCCAGGCGCAAGCCCGATCGGAGAGCCCGTTTACCGAAGTCTGGAAGACGGCTCTCGATTGAGATCGTGAGCTCTCCCAAGTATGATGACTGTTCAATAGAGGTGCACGCAGGCGCAGCCACCTCGGGACTAACTGATAGGGGCCACACACTAGATGCCTAGAGTAAATAATCCTTCCAAAGGCCAGGACGGCGAGTGGTCGATACCGAGCCTCCGTGAGCCGCGATATTCCCAGTCGCTCGAGCGTGGCTTGGCGATCCTTGGGTGTTTCACGCCCGAGCGCCCGGTGCTCGGCATAGCCGACATCGCCGACGACCTCGGCATGAGCCGCTCGACCACCCACCGCTACGTGATCACCCTGGTCGCGCTCGGCTTCCTGGAGCAGGGCGCCTCGCGCAAGTACCGCCTCGGCCTGCGCGTGACCGACCTGGGCATGTCCGCGTTGAACTCGACCGGGCTGCGCGAGCACTCGCGCCCGTACCTGGAAGAGCTGCGCCAGCGCACCTCCTACACCGTCAACCTGTCGGTGCTCGACGGGCCGGAGATCCTCTATGTCGATCGCGCCCGCAGCTTCCGCCGCGGCCAGAACAAGATCGACCTGAACCTCCGTCCCGGCTCGCGCCTGCCCGCGTACTGCACCTCGATGGGCAAGGTGCTGCTGGCGAACCTGCCCGAGACCGAGCAGCGCGAGCTGATCGGCGAGATGACGCTCACCCGTCGCGGGCCGAACTCGATCACCAGCAAGAAGGCGCTGCGCACCGAGCTCGAGCACGTGCTCGAGGAGGGCATGGCCGTCAACGACGAAGAGCTGGCAAAGGACCTGCACTCGATCTCCGCGCCGGTGCGAACAGAGTCGCGCGAGGTGGTCGCGGCGGTCAACATCGCCGCCCACAGCTCGATGATCTCGCTGGAGGAGCTCGTCGACGCGCTCGGCCCGCACCTGGTGGCCACGGCCGACAACATCTCGGCGCGGCTCGGCTACCGCCGCGACGATCAGCAGAACTAGCGTCGTGACACCAGCGCCCTCGGCGCTCCGGCGGGAACGAGACTCGCGTACTCTTCCCGCCGGATGATGCTGCGTGTAAAGGATTCCCACCCGCCCCGCCTCGCTCTACTCGGCGCGTGCCTCGCGGTGGCGCTCGCGGCGGCTCTCACAGGCTGCGGGGAAACGGCCTCGACCAGCGCCTTCAAGGGCGAAAGCCAGAACGTCGCCCAGACGATCGTCGACTTCCAGAGCGACGTCAGCGCACGCGAACAGAAGAAGCTCTGCCAGAAAGACCTCGCGGCGTCCGTCACCGTGCGACTCACGCGCGCTGCCGGCAGCTGCCAGGCGGCGCTGAAGAACCAGCTACTGCAGATCGACGCCACCGGCTTGACGATCCAGTCGATCTCTCTCACCGGCAGGAGCGCGGCCGCTCGTTTGAAGAGCACCTACTCGGGCAAGAGCGCTGTCTCGACGTTGACGCTCGTCAAGGAAGGCGGCCGCTGGAAGATCTCGGGGACCGGCGCCGCGGCTACAACTTCCAAGAAGGGGTAGGGCTCAGTCAGGCCAGGCTCTTGCCGTACTGGCGCTCGTAATAAGCGCGGTAGTCCCCGGAGCGGATCGGCGCCCACCACCATTGGTTGTCGCGGTACCACGCGACGGTTTGCTCGAGGCCCTCGCTGAAGCGCACGCGCGGCTCCCAGCCGAGCGCCCGCACCTTCGCCGAGGAGAGCGAGTAGCGGCGGTCGTGGCCGGGTCTGTCGGTGACGTGCTCGATCAAGGCGTCGCTCGCGCCCGTCAGCTCCAGGATGCGCTTGACCACCTCGATGTTCGCGCACTCGTCGGGCCCGCCGGCGTTGTAGACCTCTCCCGGCCGGCCGTGTTCGAGCACTTGGCCGATCGCCCTTGCGAAGTCGGTCGCGTGAATCCAGTTGCGCACCTGCATCCCGTCTCCGTAGACGGGCAGCGGGTCGCCGTGGATCGCGTTGAGGATCATCAGGGGGATCAGCTTCTCGGGATATTGATAGGGCCCATAGTTGTTCGAGCCCCGACAGATGGTTGCGGGCAGCCCGTAGGTGTGAAAGTAGCTCTGCACGAGCAGGTCGGCGCCGGTCTTCGTCGCCGAGTACGGCGAGGAGGGGCTCAGGGGAGAGTCCTCGGTGAAGGAACCGTCCTCGATCGACCCGTACACCTCGTCGGTTGAGACCTGCAGGTAGCGCAGGTCGCGCTCACGGACGGCCTCGAGCAGCACGTAGGTGCCGAGCGCGTGCGTGCGTACGAACGCATCGGGCTCGACGATCGAACGATCGACGTGCGTCTCGGCGGCGAAGTTGACGATCGCATCCGGGCGGTGCGCGTCGAGCACGGACGCGACGGCCTCTGCGTCCTCGATCGCTGCGCGCACGAAGTGAAACGCCGGATCGTCGGCCACGTCGTGGAAGTTCTCCTCGCGGCCAGCGTAGGTGAGCTTGTCGAGCACGACGACCTGGTCGCCGTGCTCGCGCAGGCGCAGCCGCACGAAGTTGGAGCCGATGAAGCCGGCGCCGCCGCAGACCAGGAGCTTCATGCGCGCATCATCCCAGCCCGCGCCGCCATGTATCCCGCCAGACCGTCGCGCCAGTCCGGCACCGGGATGACCTCTTCGCGCTCGGACTGCATCACCGACCATTCCGGGCGCTTGGCAGGGCGCGGCATCTGCTCGCTTGAGATCGCCTGCACCTCGCAGTCGAGCTCGGCCTGCTTGAAGATCTCCACGGCGAACTCGTTCCACGATGCCTTACCCCCGCCCGCGAGGTGGACCAGGCCCCGCACCTCGCGCTCGATCAGGCCGATCAGCGCGGGCGCCAGATGGCCCGACCAGGTGGGACAGCCGATCTGGTCGGTGACGACCTGTACGGCGTCGCGCTCGCCGGCCAGCCTGAGCATCGTCTCGACGAAGTTCGAGCCGGCCACGCCGTACAGCCAGGCCGTGCGCACAACCGTGTGCCGTGGCGACGCCGCCAGCACCTGGCGCTCGCCGGCGAGCTTGGTCTCCCCGTACACCGAGCGAGGCCCGGTCGGGTCGGACTCGACATAGGGGCGAGGATTGCCGGCCCCGTCCAGTGGGGCCTTGCCGTCGAACACGTAGTCGGTCGAGATGTGCAGCAGGGGCGCGTCCACCTGAGCGGCGGCGCGAGCAAGGTTGCCGGCCCCCTCGGCGTTGACGGCGCGGGCCGCCTGCGCGTTGCTCTCGGCCCCGTCGACGTCCGTCCACGCGGCGCAGTTGATCGCCGCCTGCGGTCGCTCGTTCTCGAACAGCCCGAGCACAGCCTGCTCGTCGGTGATGTCGAGCTCGGGCAGGTCGTGGAGGGAGAGCTCATGCCCTGCCCGCTCCGCGGCTCGGCGGACGTCTTGGGCGAGCATCCCGTTTGCTCCCGCGATCAGCAGCTTCACGCTCGAGCTCTCACAGGATCGAGATGTCCGAGTTGTCGCCGACCATGAAGCGGTAGGCGCGCGGCTGGCGATCGCCGCGACGGATCGTCACGTTGCGTCCCAGCAGCGAGGACTCCATGCGACCGTCCAGGTCGCACACCGAGGAGCCTGCAAGCAGGATCGAGTGCTCGACCTCCGCGCCCATGATCCGACAGCCCTCGCCGATCGCCGTGTACGGCCCGACGTAGCAATCGCGCAGGACCGCGCCGGCGCCAATGATCGCCGGTCCGCGCACACTCGTGCGCTCCAGGCGCGCGCCCACCTCGA
Source organism: Solirubrobacteraceae bacterium (assembly GCA_035938935.1). Classification (GTDB taxonomy): domain Bacteria; phylum Actinomycetota; class Thermoleophilia; order Solirubrobacterales; family Solirubrobacteraceae; genus Palsa-744. Next base: position 351 of record DASZGH010000075.1, on the reverse strand, counting down.
TCACAACGCGACCGTCGACCTGCGAGTCGATCAGCTCTCCCTCGATGCGCTCGGAGAGGTTGTCGAGGATCAGGCGGTTGGCCTCGAGCATGTCCTCCAGACGCCCCGTGTCCTTCCACCAGCCGCGCACGATATGCGGCTCCACACGCAACCCCGCATCGACCATGTGCTGGATCGCGTCGGTGATCTCCAGCTCACCGCGCCCTGAAGGCTCGATCGCGCGCGCGGCGTCGTGGACGGCGGCGGTGAACATGTACACGCCCACGAGCGCCAGATCGGTCGCCGGGTGCGTCGGCTTCTCCACCAGCCTGAGGACCCTTCCCACCGGGTGAGTGTGCCTCGAATCACCCG
>DASZGH010000074.1:0-4949 GCA_035938935.1 Solirubrobacteraceae bacterium | reverse complement strand
CGCCGCGGTCGGGGAGGGTCGCGTTCTATTCGGCTGTGACTGGTGGGGTGTTGGATGGCGCTGGTTTGGATGGTGAGTACTGGTATCGCAATCTGCGTGACGCGGTTCGTTTCGACGCGGCGACCATGGCGTTGTTGGGTGATGGGTATGGCGTGTTCGTGGAGTCCAGTCCGCATCCGGTGTTGACGGTTGGTGTGCAGGAGACCGTGGAGGGCGCGCGTGGTGAGGGCTCGGTGGGCACCGCGAGTAATGCTGGGGTGCGGATCCTTGGCTCGTTGCGGCGTGGGGATGGTGGCGCCGAGCGTTTCGCGTGCTCGCTCGGGGAAGCGTGGTCGTGTGGCGTGGAGGTCGATTGGCGCAAGGTTTACGACGGTACCGGCGCCAAACGCATCACCCTCCCCACATACCCATTCCAACGCAAACGCTACTGGCCCGAACGCTCGTCGCTTACCGCTGGCAACCTCGCCTCGGCCGGCCTGGATGCGATCGATCACCCATTGCTCAGCGTTGGCACGGAGCTCGGCGGCGGAGGGGAGTGGCTGTTCACGGCGCGGTTGTCGCTCGAGACCCACCGCTGGCTTGCCGATCATGCGGTGCATGCCTCACCGCTCGTGCCGCCGGCCGTGTTCGTTGAGCTCGCGTTGCATGCCGGCGCACAGGTCGGGTGCGGACGACTACAGGAGCTGGAGATGCGCACTCCCATGGTGCTGCCAGAGCGAGGTGGCGTGCAGGTTCAGCTCGTCGTGGACGGCAGTGAGGGGGAGGAGAGCCGCTCGTTGGCGATCTACTCTCGCCCGCAGCAGCACTCTGAGGAGGTGGGTGGGGTCCCGCCGTGGACCAAGAACGCTGCGGGCACGCTTGTAAAAGGCGGCGAGGCCGATGAGCGAGAGTGGTTGAGCACGCATATGCAGTCCCTCGCCTCGGAGGAGTGGCCGCCGACTGGCTGTGAGAGTCTGGATGTCCAGCGTGCTTATGACCGCCTCGAGAGCAGCGGCTTGGAGCAAGGTCCCGCATTTGGAGGGCTCGTGGCGGCGTGGCGCCAGGGTGACGACCTGTTGGCGGAGGTGGCTCTCCCGCCCGACCAGCGCCTGCACGCTGGTTCGTTCGGCATGCACCCGGCTTTGCTCGAATGTGCGCTGCAGGCGGTCGCGCTCCAGCCCGCCTGGGACCTCGCCGCGCAGGATCGAGACGGAATCCCGCTGGTGTGCGAGTGGCACGGACTGGAGCTTCACGCGCCCGGGGCGTCGTCGCTGAGGGTGCGTCTCTCCCATGTCGACGACGGAGTGTCGCTGTTCGCTGTAGACGAGCGTGGGACGCCGGTGGTCTCCGCGCGTTCGCTGGTCAGACGCAGCTTCGCACTAGAGGGCTTGGCGAGCTCCGAGGCAAGGCATCGCAATTCGCTGCTCGCGGTGGACTGGGTCAAGGCCACGCTGCCACTCGAGCTTGCCGCGGCTGACGGCGAGTCGGCTGAGTCGGAGGCGACGATCGTCGACCTGACGACGTTGGCGTACGGCGAGGATCCGGTGGAAGGTGCACGAGCGGCACTCCACGATGTGCTCGGCAAGCTGCAGGACTGGGCTTCGCAAGGACGGAGCGGTGGCGCCCGCCTGGTCTTTCTCACCCGTGGGGCCGTCGCCGCTCAACCGCAGGACGGTCCGCCGAACCCCGTTGCGGCGGCGGCAGGGGGACTCGTGCGCGCGGCCCAGGCCGAGGGTTTGGGACACATCCAGCTCGTGGACATGGACGAGGCGCACGCGTCCCTCGACGCGCTCGCGCCGGCGCTTGCGCTCGGAGAGCCGCAGCTCGCGATCCGCGACGGCATGGCTCTCGCGCCCCGGCTCGTGCCCGCCGCATCGAAGCCACCCGATGGGGAACAGCTCGACCACGGCGCCGATACGCGGTTCGACCCGCATGGCACGGTCCTTTTGACCGGCGGGACGGGCACAGTGGGAGCCGTGATAGCGCGGCACCTCGTCGCCGAGCACGGCGTGAGGAGCCTGATCCTCGCGAGCAGACGCGGACCGGACGCCCCGGGTGCGGACGAGCTGCAGGCCGATCTCACGGAGCTGGGCGCCACGGTGACGATCGCGGCTTGCGACGTCGCCGATCGCGGCCAGCTTCAGGCGCTGATCGCGTCGGCGCCGAGCGAGCTCCCACTGTGCGGCGTGATTCACATGGCAGGCGCGCTGGACGATTGCACGATCGGCTCTCTGACTGTCGAGCGCGTCGAGACGGTGCTGGCGCCCAAGGTGCAGGGGGCTTGGCATCTCCACGAGCTCACACGGGACCTCGAGCTGTCCGCGTTCGTGTTGTTCTCGTCGATGGCCGGCACGCTGTGCGGCGGGGGCCAGGGCAGCTATGCCGCGGCGAACGCGTTTCTCGACGCGCTGGCAATCCACCGCAGGAGCGAGGGCGAGCCGGCGCTGTCGATTGGCTGGGGCTTCTGGGAGCAGGCCAGCGACATGACGGGCGGACTCGGCGAGATCGACCGCAGGCGAATCGCCCGCATGGGAATCGCGCCCCTCTCCTCGAGCGAAGGCGTCGAGCTCTTCGACCTGGGGTGTCGCGCGAAACACGCGCTCGTGCTGCCGGTGCGCGTGAATGCCGGGCCGTTGCGGGAGCAGGCCGCGGCAGGACGGCTTCCGGCCATCCTGGGCAACCTGGTCCCCAGGACAGCGCGTGTGGAGATCGCAACCGGCGACAGTCTCTTCCTGGAGCGTTTCGCCAATGCTGATCCTGACCAGCGCGAGCCCATCGTGCGCGAGCTCGTCAACCGCGAAGTGGCGATCGTGCTCGGATTCGACTCGGCCGAGACGATCGACGAGCAGCGCGCGTTCAAGGACCTCGGCTTCGACTCGTTGGCCGCGGTAGAACTGCGCAATCGGCTCACCGCGGCGACCGGCGGTCAGCTGCCGGCAACTCTCATCTTCGACTACCCCACGCCCGTGGCACTGTCCAGTCATTTGCTGGAGCAGCTGCAGGGCGGGTCACCGTCAGCAGCGCCGTCGGTCGAGGCCGAGCTGGAGCGGTTGGAGTCGAGGGTCGCGTCGTTGCAGGACGAGCGCGAGCGCGCGCGGGCCATAACCAACTTGCGCGCGATCCTCGCGCGACTGACCAGCACGCCGGCCTCCGAGAACGGCTCCACGCTCGTGGAAACGATCGAAGGAGCCTCCGACGAGGAGATCTTTGGCTTGATCGACCGAGAGCTGGAGTTGGACTAGGTGTCGATCCGAGGGGGTCTCACGACAGGGGAGGGGGTGATCGGATCGCATGTCAACTGACGAAAAGCTTCGCGAATACCTGAAGCGCGTCACTGTGGATTTGCACGAGACGCGCCGCCGGCTCAAGCAGACCGAAGAGCAGGCGCGCGAGCCCATCGCGATCGTGGGCCTGAGCTGCCGCTATCCGGGAGGGGTCGCTTCGCCGCAGGATCTCTGGGATCTCGTTCACGACGGTTGCGACGCGGTCGCCGAGTTCCCTTCCAACCGTGGATGGGACCTGGAGCGGCTGTACGATCCCGACCCCGACCATCCCGGCACCACATACTCGCTGCAGGGCGGTTTCCTGGCCGATGTCGCCGACTTCGATGCCGACTTCTTCGGCATCAGCCCGCGCGAAGCGCTCGCGATGGACCCTCAGCAACGCTTGCTGCTGGAAGCCTCGTGGGAGGCGCTCGAAAGCGCAGGCATCGACCCTAGGTCCCTGCACGGCACTCAAACCGGGGTGTTCGCGGGGGCCATGTACGGCGGTTATCTGACAAGGCTGGCCGAGTCGGCGCTGGCCGACGTGGAAGGGTTCCTCGGCGCTGGCAACGCGGCGAGCATCGTCTCGGGCCGCATCGCCTACACGCTTGGGCTCGAGGGACCGGCGGTGACAATCGACACAGCGTGTTCCTCCTCGCTCGTCGCGTTGCACCTGGCGTGCCAGTCCCTACGGGCCGGGGAGTGCTCGCTGGCGTTTGCGGGCGGCGTGAGCGCGATGGCGTCACCGGCCGTGTTCGTGGAATTCAGCCGCCAGCGCGGTTTGGCGCCCGACGGACGCTGTAAGTCCTTTGCCGAGGCGGCTGACGGCACCGGCTGGTCGGAGGGTGTTGGCGTTGTCCTACTGGAGCGACTCTCAGACGCGCAAAGGCTGGGTCGCGAGGTGTTGGCGGTCGTGCGCGGCAGCGCCGTCAACCAGGATGGAGCGAGCAACGGGTTGATGTCGCCCAACGGCCCCTCGCAGCAGCGCGTGATCCGCCAGGCACTGGCCAACGCGGGTGTGTCGGGCGCCTCGGTTGGGGCGGTGGAGGCGCACGGCACCGGCACGCTGCTGGGCGATCCGATCGAGGCGCAGGCGCTGCTCGCCACCTATGGTCGTGAACGCCCGGACGGCAGGCCGCTGTGGCTTGGCTCGCTGAAGTCCAATATCGGCCATGCCCAGGCGGCGTCTGGCGTGGCGGGTGTCATCAAGATGGTGATGGCGTTGCGCCATGGTGCGCTCCCGAAGACTCTGCACGTGGATGAGCCATCGCGCAAGGTGGATTGGTCCTCGGGTGGCGTCTCGCTCCTGACGGAGATGGTGCCGTGGCCGCGCAACGGTGAGCCGCGGCGCGCCGGCGTCTCCTCTTTCGGGGCCAGCGGCACCAATGCGCATTTGATCCTCGAGCAGCCACCGCTCGACGCCGACGTCGGGGAGGCCGCGCACCCGACCCTGGATCCCGCGGGCGCCGTCGAGGAGAAGCGCGACGAGGCGATCTCCGGGGAGAGCTCTGGGTCGACTTCGTCTCCGTTTGGTGGTGGTGGTGTTGTGTTGTGGCCGTTGTCTGGTTGTGATGGTGTTGGGTTGCGTGGGGTGGGGGGGCGGTTGCTCTCGTTGGTGGATGGTGATCCCGGTTTGGGTTTGGTTGATGTTGGTTTTTCGCTTGGTGTTTCTCGTTCGGCGTTTGAGTGTCGTGCGGTGGTGGTTGG
>DASZGH010000073.1:0-27829 GCA_035938935.1 Solirubrobacteraceae bacterium | reverse complement strand
CGTACTGATCGCGCTGCCGGCGGCGGTGGCGCTGGCCGAGAGCGGCCGCCCGCTGCGCGCCCGCCTACCCGACCTCGGCCGGGCGCGCGCGGCGCTGAGACCGAGGCGCGGCGGGCTGAGCGCGCCGTGAGCGCGGGCGAGCCCGATCGCGGCGGGCCGGTCGACGCCCCGGCTGTCGGTGGCGGTATTGCCGGCACACGCTACGGGCGCTACATGGGTGTGCTTGCGGCCGTCGCGCTGGCCGGCATCCTGCTCAGCTCACTGCTCGGCTCCGCCGGCGACGTGAAGGGGATCGCGCCGGGCGCCCGGATACCGCCGTTCGCGGCGCCGCTCGCGCTCGGGTCGCTCTCCGGCGATGTCAACATCGCGACGCGTCCGCACGAGGGCCAGGCCGGCAATCGACCCGCCTGCAGCGTGCGCGGCGCGCAGGTCCTCAATGTCTGCCAGCTCTACGAACAGGGACCGCTGGTGCTGGCCCTGTTCGTAGACTCCGGCTCCTGCCCCGATGCGCTGCGCGAGATGCAGGCGCTGGTCGGAGCGTTCCCGCAGGTTCGCTTCGCGGCCGTGGCGATCAAGGGCGAAACTGCGGCTGTCAGGAGCCTTGTGCACAGCGACCGGCTCACCTTCCCGGTCGGGCTCGACCGCGACGGCATCCTCGTGGAGCTGTACCGGCTGGCAACCTGCCCGCAGATCAGCTTCGTCTATCCGGGAGGCGTGATGCATAGCCCGGCCCTGCTCGGCACGCCGTCGCGGGCCACCCTGCGTGCGCGCGTTGCCGCCCTGCTCGAGGCCTCGCGTGCCCGCGGCTGGAGGCAGGGAGCGTGAGCGGCAAGGACCCGTTTGGACGGCCGCTGGTGAGCGACCGCGCGGCAGAGAGCGAGCCGGTTCGCGGCTGGTGCGATCTGGAGCTTCAGCGCGAGCTGCCCGGGCTCGGGCTGGTCTGCGCCGCCGTCGAGCTAGGCGGTGGCCGTTCGCCGACGGGCGCCTCGCCACAGGCGGTGATGGCGAGTCTGAGCGAACTGTCCAACCGTTGGCGCGGGCAGCGCGCGGTTGGCGTGCGCCAAGAGCCGGTGCCGGCCGCCTATCGCGTGTTCTTCCGCCAGATCGGCCTGGACCCTGACGTCACCCGCACGCCGGTCGAGCGGGCCGCGCTGGTGCGGGTGCTCGAGGGCGGCTTCGTCTCCCGCGGGCTAATCGCAGACGTGATCACACTGGCGTTGATGGACACGGGGGTGCCGGTCTGGGCGCTTGACGCCGACACACTCGCCGGACCGCTTGGCATCCGCGCCAGCCGGACCGACGAGCGCTTGGGGCGAGGTGCCGACGGTCCCAGGCTCGGTGGCGGGCGACTGGTGGTGGCCGACGAGGACGGGGCGGTGGCGATCCTGTTCGACGAGCCGCCGCGCGAGCATCGCCCCAAGCGCTCGACACGCAGGCTGTCGCTGTACGCCGTGCAGGTCGCGGGTGTGCCCTCGCTACATGTCGAGGAGACGTTGTGGGCATGTCATGCGGCGCTTGTCGAGGCATGCTCATAGCTCTAACATCGACAGTGTCGAGAGGAGGCAGTGTATGGCCTACATAGAGCAGCTGAGCGGCGATCGCCTCGACTGGGACGACGCGCCTGACGACGAGCGCGAGGCCGCGGCGCGCGGGACGCTGCGGGCACAGGTAGCGCGGCTGGAGCGCGAGCTCTCCGGGCTGATCGCTCGTGCCTTTCCGCATGTAGCGCCTGCCGCCGCGCCGATCGGCCCGTGCGCGCCGCGCCTGCTCGGGCTGGAGGAGCTCGAGCGCACGCGCGACCGGCTGGTCGCGCGCATAGCCGACACCCACGCGCAGCTGGCCGAGCGCTCGGCGCTGGAGCGACGCTCGCGCGAGCTGCTGCGGCGCGCGCGCGATGATCCGCGCCGTTACAAGTTCCTGCGCATCGACGTAGCCGACCTCGGCGAAGGGACGTGTGGCACGTGGGAGGTGCGCCCGCGGCTGGGGCCGATCGGGATGCTCGCCGGCTGGTGGCAGGTCAAGCTTTCCTCTGGCTGCCCGTAGCGCAGCCGCGCGGCGGTCATGCGCAAGGACATGTCTTGGTCATTGTTTTTTCACGCACCGCAGCACGTGCCGCGCGTGCAACGTGCTTCTGCGGTGCGTGAAAAAACAATGACCAAGACATGTCCGCTTACGCCGACTCGCCCGGGCGCAGCGCGACGGTCAGGCGCCTATCGGGCTGCGGAGGGGGTCTGCGCGCAGGCGGCGGGCTGCGATCCACGGGCTGGGGGGCGGCGTCGCCGAGGGTCCGCCGGCCGAGAGCATGGCGGCCAGAGTGCGGCGCTGGCGATCGGTCATCGAGCCGATCGTCTTCTGCTCGGACATCGGGATCTGCGCGAGGAACTTGCGGCAGCGCGTCTGGCCCCAGCGTCGCTGGCTCATCAACAGGTCGCCGACAGCCATGCTCGCCGCCTCCCAGGGACAATGCGCGATCACCTCGGAGACGCTGATCTCGCCTGCCGCGACACGGCGCTTGAGATCGGCGCGGGCAAGACGCACCTGATTGGCGCGCGCGAGCGCGCGCATGTGCTGCGGCCCGGCGATGGCAAGCGGCTCGGGCTCGGTCGCGTCGAGTGACTGCGGGACGGCAGGGGCAATGGTCGCTGTCGCGTTCATGTGTACTCACTCCCCGTCGCGTCCCCGGCTCGAGGGGTGCGCGACGATCTATTGGCTGGTTGACGAGTAGCGCGTCGCACGGTCGTCGCCTCTCGCCCTCGCGAAGCCGCCTGCGAAGGCCTCCGGCACCCCTCTACCGAGAGCCTCTAGGCGAGTCTTGACTGGTCGTGCGCTGCGTCCAAGAAGCTAGCCAGCGCGGCCGCTGCGGTCAACACCGTAACGATCAGAACGTTCGCTAGAAGCGGGCTTTTTCGTCGCCGTTACTTCTTGTGAAGAATTGGACAAGCTCGACGGGCCAAGTCGTCCGCTTCCGCCTGCTGGAAGCGCTCGGATCAGTCGGCCGCCGGCAGCGGTCCGTGCTCTGCCTCGAACTCGCGCTTGACGCTCGCGAAGGTCTGAAGAGCCCGGTCGAGCGTCGGGCGGTCGTGCGTGGCCATCACGCTCGTGCGCAGCAGCGCGCCGCCCGGCGGGACAGCCGGGTGCAGCGCGCAGTTGGTGAAGACGCCGGCGTCGTAGAGGGCGCGCCACAAGAGCGCCGCCTTCCAGTCGTCGCCGACGAGCACGGGCACGATCGGCGTGGCGATGCTGGCGCTCGGCGCGTCCGGCCCGGGACCGGTGCGCACCGGCTCACCGGCGAGCGTACGGTAGCCGAGCGCGCGCAGCCCGTCTGCCAGGTAGCGGGCGTTCTCGAGCGCCGCGGCCAGCAGGGGCGGCCCCTCCGGTGAGCGGATGATGCGCAGCGCGGCAAGCGCGGCTCCCAGCGCCGCCGGTACCGCCGAGGCGGTGAACAGGAAGGCGCGGCTCGAGATGCGCAGGTAGTCGATCACCTCGGCCGAGCCGGCGACGAAGCCACCGCAGGCGGCCAGCGACTTGGAAAAGGTGCCCATGCGCAGGTCGACGCGATCCTCGACGCCCAGCAGCTCGCTGGCGCCGGCGCCGCGCGCGCCGAGCACGCCCGCGCCGTGTGCCTCGTCGACCATCAGGCGCGCGCCGTGTTGCTCGCACAGCTCGACGATGTCCACCAACGCCGCCACGTCGCCCTCCATCGAGAAGACGCCGTCGACCACGACGAGAACGCCGCCGCCGTCGCCCTGCGCTCGCTGCAGCGCGCGCTCGAGCTTGTCCAGGCGGTTGTGCCGGAACGGCCGCATCTTCGCCTTGGAGAGCAGCACGCCGTCGAGGATCGAGGCGTGGTCGGCGGAGTCCACGATCACCGTGTCCCTGGCGTCCAGCAGCGTGCCCAGCGTGCCGACGTTGGCCTGGTGACCGGTAGTGAACACGAGCGCGTCGTCGGTTCCCATCCAGTCGGCCAGCTCTCGCTCGAGCTCCAGGTGCAGAGGCGTCGTGCCGTTGAGCAGGCGCGAGCCGGTCAGTCCCGTGCCGTAGCGGGCGAGCGCGTCGCGCGCTCCCTGCATCACGCGCTCGTCGCCGGTGAGGCCGAGGTAGTTGTTGGAGGCGAGCATGATCCGCGCCTTGCCCTCCATCTCCACGACCGGCATCGCCGGCGACTCGACGGTGCGGAAGTAGGGCATCAGGTCGGCCTCGCGCGCGGCGCGCAGCAGCTCCTCGCGCTCGTGGCCGCGCACCTTGGCGAAGACGTCTGTCGATGTGGGCATATAGGGTCCTGGCTGTATGGCGGTCAGCATCAGGGAGGTTTCCGGTCGGGGCGAGCTGAAAGCGTTCATCGACCTTCCCTTCCGCCTGCACTCTAACCAGCCCCTGTGGGTGCCCCCGCTGAAGATCGAGCGGCGCCTGTTCCTGAGTCGCAAGATGAACGCCTTCTTCACCCACGGGGAGGCCGAATACTTCCTGGCCTGGCGCGAGGGGCGCACCGTGGGAAGGGTCACAGCCCATGTGAACCACGCGTTCGACGACTACCAGCAGAAGAACTGGGGCTGGTTCGGGTTCCTCGAGTTCGAGGATGACCAGGAGGTGCTCCAGGAGCTGCTCGCCGCCGCCGAGGGATGGCTGCGGAAGCGCGGCAAGGAACGCATGGTGGGACCCGCCTGCTTCGCGCTGAACGACGACAGCGGCATCCTGATCGAGGGCTTCGACCTGCGCCCGATGATCTTGCAACCGTGGCATCCCCCCTACTACCAGCAACGCATGGAGCAGGCGGGGATGACCAAGGCGATGGACCTCCTGATGTGGAACCTGGAGGTCACCGAGCGCGACAAGGTCATGCCGGTCATCTGGGAGCTGGCCGAGAAGGTGCAGTCGGAGCACGGCATCCGCGTGCGCCCGATGCGTCGCCGCCAGCTGCGCAAAGACCTGGACTCCTTCGCCGAGGTCTACAACTCCGCGTGGTCGAAGAACTGGGATTTCGTGCCGTTCTCAAAGAAGGATCTCGACGCCTACGCATTCGATCTGCATCTCGCCTTCGACAAGCACTGGTTCATGATCGCCGAGCGCGAAGACACCGGCGAGGTCGTGGGCATGGCAATCACGGTGCCCGACCTCAACCAGGTGCTCGAGAAGATGAAGGGCAAACTGCTGCCGCTGGGCTGGTGGCACTTCCTGCGCAAGGGCCGGATCATGGATCGCGTGCGCGTCGGCTTTCTCGGCGTGAAGCCCGAGTACCAGCACACGGGGGTTGCCGCCAAGCTCTACGAGGAGCACTTCGATGCCGCCGAAGCGCGCCCACAGAAGGGCGGCGAGATGGGCTGGATCCTCGAGACCAACACCGCCATGAACCGCGGCATGGAAGCGATGGGCGGCAAGGTCGTCAAGCGCTACCGCGTGTACGAGCGCTTGCTGTAGACGACCACTTCGGCTAACCGCCGTCGCGTCGCGACTGGCGTTGTGGTCTGGGGCGCCCTTTACACTGAGGCGCAATGATCGAAAGGAGCGATACGGAGGAGGTTGACGCCCTTCCTGTGCTCGCACCCGAGCCCAAGCCGCTTGCGCTCACGCCTCGCTCTGTGGCGCCCGCGGTGCAGACGGCGGCGGTCGCCGCCGGGGGGTTCGTGGCGGGCGCTGTCGTAGTGGGAGTGTTGGGACGTCGCCACCAGCGAGCGCTCGCCGGTCGTGCCCCGCGAAGAGTCGCCCGCCGCAAACAGCCGGCGCGCGAGCTCTTGGAGATAGTGAGCTCGCGGTCGCTGCTTGTGGATGTCCACCTGCTCGGGAGTCCGGTAAGGGGTCGCTGAGCCGCACCGTGGAGCTGCGGGTCGAGGTCAAGCCGACATCTGCGTACCGCTTGCCGCTCGTGGGGGGCGTGGACGGTGTGCTGCGCCGCCACGGGAGGGTGCTTGAACGACTCCTGCACCGTGGCGCCGAACCGGTCGTGGTGAGGGTAGCCCAGACAGCGCCCGACGCGGTGCTGTTCGGTGCCAGGGCGCGCACGAGCGAGGCTGCGAAGTACGGGATCGAGCGGATGCGTTTCGCGCTGGGCGTGGACGACGACCTGGACGCCTTCTACGAGGAGTTCGCGGACGACCCGCTGATCGGACGCTCGGTGCGGAGCAGGCCGTGGCGGCGCGTGCGACGGCGGCCCGAGCCCTTCGAGGCGCTCGCGTGGGCGATCTGCGAGCAGCTGATCGAGTTCGAGCGTGCCGCCTCCATCCAGCGGAGGATCGTGATCGTGTTCGGATCGCGCGGGGAGAGCTGGGAGGGCGCGGCGGCCGCTCTGCGCGACGTGCCCTCACCCGCCACGCTCGCGGGCGCCGCGCCGGCGCGGCTTGAGTCGCTGGACCTCTCCGAAACGCGCGCCCGCCTGCTCGTGCGCGTAGCGCGCGAGGTGGCAGGCGGCCGGGTTGACCTGCACGATCCCAACCACGAGCGCACATGGGCGAGGTTGCGTGCGATCCCCGGCGTTGGCCCGTGGACGGTAGAGGTGCTCGCGCTGGTGGGCCAGGGCCGCCACGACCAGTTGCCGGCCGGAGACCTTGGGTTGATCAAGTACGTCGGGCGGCGGCTGTCAGACGGCGATCCGCGGGCGCGTGCCAGCGAAGAGCAGGTGCGCGAGTTTTTCGCGCCCTATGCGCCGTGGGCCGGGCTGGCGGCCGTGCACATGTCCGGCTTCAGTTAACCACCAGCAAAGGGGTCCGAGCGCCTCCCTTGACCACCCCGTCGGGACGCGGCGATTGTCGCTAGCCCGACCCCGCTCGCGCTGGCCGATCGGTTAGCCCTTCGATGACCGCTCGACCAGCAGTGCGAACGTCGGGCAGGCCTGTGCGGCGCGCTGGGCGTGGGCGACCAGATCGCCGGAGAGGGGGCGATCGTCGACGATCGGGTAGCCCCACTCGTCGAGGGCGATCCGCTCGGGCAAGAGCTCGGCGCACATGCCGTGGGCCTCGCAGGTGATCGGGTTGACGCGCACGCGTTCGGCCATCAGCCCGCGCTCCCGGCGGCGCGCGCGCGATCGGTCAGCTGTCCGGCGCTCCTGGCAATGCGCACGCGCTCGGCCATCAGTTCACGCTCCTGGCGGCGGTCTGCGCACGCGCGGGCAGTGGCAGCTCGGGGGCTTGCGCACAGGCGTCGCAGGCGCCGTGCTTGGCGTGGTCTGCGAACTCGGCCGCGAACACTTCGATCCCGCTCATCGCAAAGCGCGCCGTGCCGTCGGGATGTCCGCAGGCGCCGCGCCTGGCGATGAGGCCGTAGAGGTGCTCGACGCGCGCCGCCGCCTGGCGGCTGTGCGCGCCGCCGTGCATCGCCTGCTCGAGCGTGTCCGCGAGGGCGCCCAGCCCGTGCACGCACGGTCCGCACTGCCCGGCGCTCTGGCGCTCGAGCCAGCGCGTCACCCGCGTCACTTCGGCGACCGGACAGGCCTGCTCGGAGAGCAGCGCCACCACGCCGGCCCCGAGCGTGGCGCCATAGGGAGCGAGGTGGGGGTTCGACAGCGCCAGCCCCGACAGCGCCGATGCCTCGACCCAGGTGCCGGCGTAGCCGCCGAACAGGGCTCCGCGCACGCGCGCCTTCATCCCGCCGGCCGCTTCGATCAGCGAGGCGAGCGTAGCGCCGAACTCGACCTCGTACACACCCGGGTAGGCGAGCGGTCCGCTCAGCGTGATCAGCGTCGAGCCGGGCTGCTCGCTGAGCCCAAGCTGGCGAAACCAGCGCGCGCCGTGGCGGGCGATCAGCGCGACGTGCGCGAGCGTCTCGGCGTTGCTGACCAGCGTCGGCCGACGGCGCACGCCGCGTTCGTAGGGCGCCGGCGGAGTGAACGTCGGCTTAGCTTCGCCGCCGTTCAAATGGCTCACCAGCGCCGACTCCTGCCCAGCTACATACCCCTCCGGGGCGGTTGCGAGCACGAGCCGCGGCCAGTGGCCGCCCAGCTGCTCACGCTCGGCGATTGCGGCGCTCGCGCGCTCGTGCGCGACGCCGGCGGACTCGCACACGCACACGATCGCCTCGTCGGCGCCGATCGCGCGCGCGGCCAGCGCCGCGCCGTCGAGCACGAGGTGGGGCAGGGTCTCGAGCAGCGTCCTGTCCTTTAGGCTCGCCGGCTCGCCCTCGGTCGCATTGACCACGACGATCGGCTTGCCTTTGCCGGCCGCGACGCTGCGCATCTTGCGAGCAAGCGGAAAGCCGGCGCCGCCGCGCCCGCCCAGCCCGGCCTGCTCGACCTGGTCGATCAGGGCGGCTGCGCCCCGCTTGTCGCGCCACCGATCGGAGATCGACGAGATCCCCGATCGGCCAGCGGGCGGCGGCTCGCCGTGGATGTCCAGGTGCGTCTGCAGCGACATCGCCCCCTGGGCTGGCACGCCCTCAAGCAGCCGTGGCAGCCCGGAAGCGCCGCTGCCGGACTGCTCCTCGGCCAGCGCGGCCGTCTGCTCGACTTCCATCTCGGCTGTGCTCGTGCTCACCTCATCGGCTCGCTTCGCTCGTGCTCTTGGCTTTGTGCCCCAGCAGTGAGGAGGGCGTGCCCGAGCGGCGCGCCCATTCTTTGCCGAGCGGGCCGCCCGGCAGCCACAGCAGCAGCCCCAGCGTGAACGCAGCCGTGCCGCCCAGCGCCGCGCCGCGGCGGCCGAGCTGCGCGGGCCAGCCGGCGGCCACGCGCACGAGCACGGCGGCGACTGCCGCGATCAGGCACAGCACACTCAGCGCCAGCATCCAGGTGGATTTGGCGTCGCTGCCGGTGCCGAACCCGTGCAGCAGCGCGATCGGCCAGCTCGCGTACACCAGCCAGTGGACCGCCCGCCAGGTCGAGTGCCCCATGCTGCGGCGCATCAGGCTGGTCACGATCACCGCGACGATCATGTCGAGGGACAGCGCCCCCAGCCCGAGCCAGAACGGACGGTAGGAGCCGGTGAAGGGAACGATCGCGTTCACCAGCGAGATCGGCGCGAAGCTGTCGAGCACGGCGGTGATGACGTGCACGCCGAGGAAAGCGAGCGCGAGTAGCGAGGCGTTGCGGTGCAGCGAATCCACGACGAAGCGAGGCCAGGCGACGCTGCTCCAACGCCCGACGTCGATCACGCCGAGAACCAGCGCGAGCGTGAGCAAGATCAGAGAGACCGCGCCGCTCGAGCGCGTCAGGTACCAGTAGGCGCTGGGCCCGGCGGCGCTTAGGACGGCGGTCATCGTTGATCCTCCCGCTCCTCGGGCCATGCGCCCACAGCGGTCGTCTCGCCGTCGTTTGCGACCAGTCGCGCCGGCAACCCGGCCTGTGACAGCCACGCGGCAGCGCGCTCGCCGCGCACAATTGCTGCGGTGGCGGCGATGTTCGCGTCGGCGCAGCTCGCGGCCGCCACGCTCACAGTGCGCCACGGTGTGTGCGCTGGAGCGCCGGTGGCGGGGTCGATGATGTGGTGCATCGACTCGCCACCGATCGGAGATCGACGGGATCCCCGATCGGCCAGCCGCCAGCGCCGTACCGCGGTACTCGATGTCGCCAGACCGCCACCGCGGATCGTGACGGTCTGGCCGGGAGAGTTGGGACCGTCGCGGTGGTCGTCGGTGACGTGCACTCGCCAGCCGGCCGGCGGACAGTCGCCGCACGTAGCGATGTCCCCGCCGAGCGAGACCAACACCCCGCGCCCGCAAGCCGCGCGGGCGGCGTCGGCGGCGCGGTCGGCTGCCCACGCCTTGGCGGTGGCGCCGAGGTCGAGCTTGACCCCGCACGGCAGCGACAGAGTGCCGCGCGCGGCATCGACCCGCACTTGCGACCAGCGCGGCCGCCGGCGCATGCGCACGCGCGGTGCCGGAGCGGCCCGGTCGGGGTCGGCCTGGATCAGCGCCCAATCGCGGTCGTAGCCGGCGCGCTCCAGCGCCTCGCCGAGCGTCGGGTCGACGTCTCCGTCGGTCAGCCGGGCGGCTCGCAGCGCTAGCTGGGTGGCCTCGATCAGAGTGGAGGACACGCTCACTGCCCGCCCGCCGGCGGCGTTCAGGTGGCTCAGCTCGGAGTCGGCGCGAAAGCGGCTGCAGGCAAGATCGACCTTCTCAAGCCAGCGCTCAACGGCGGTGCGTGCAAGCGCGAGCTCGCGCTCGTCGCCGCGTACCAACAGCTCGGCGCTTGTGCCGAGCGCCTGCCAGCGAGCTCGGCGTGTCTGGGCAAGCGCGGCCATCGCGATCAGGACCCTCCCGAGACGACCGGCGGCGCCGCTTCATGCACGGGAGCGGGCGTCGGTTCCGGGGCGGGCGCGGGCGCCGATTCTTTGACCGGAGCCGGTTCTTCGGCCGGCGCGGATTCGTGCGAGGGCGCGGCTTCCTGGGCGGGCGTGGCTTCCCGCGAGGGGCTAGGTTCGGAGGATTCCGGGCTCGATTCGTGGCTGGATTCCTGCGCGGGCGGCGCTTCCTGGGAGGGAGCAACTTCGGGCGTGGTGCTGGATTTCGGCGCTTCGCTGGGCGCTTTCAAAGCGCTCGTCGACCCCGAGGACTTGCCCGAGTGCGAGCCTGTCCCGCCAGCGGCTTTCGCGCTGCGTCCCGGGAAGGCGCTGGCGGCGACCTCGGAGAAGACGGCCGTGAGCGCGACCGACCCGGCGATCATCCAGCGGTTGGCGCGGCTCAGCCGGCGCAGCGCCACGTCCCTTGCGTTTGAGTGAATCGGCGGCATCGTCTTTCAACTCCGCTCCGTTGGGCTCGCGCCCCGACAGGGACACCGTTCGACAAGGGGATAGAGCTTCCGCAGCCACGTCCCGATGAGATGATTCACATCTGCGAAAGGGTGCAATTTCTCGTACATGTCAGGCAAGCGCTCAGTGGTCGTGGTGGCGGATCGACTCGAAGTGCGACCAGCCGCCGAAGTGAGGTATCAGCAACACGGCCAGCACCAGCCCGGCGACGATCGCCCCGCTAAGCGCGAGCGTGCGCCCAAGCCCGCCGGCGGCCAGCCGGTTGTACTCGTAGCGCCCGTCCCTGTGGGGCTCGCCGGAGCGTCTGAGCAGGATGCGCCCGAGGTCGGGCAGGTGGCCGAGCACGTGCAAGGCAGTCGCTCCGACCCAGACGATGAAGCTGGCCTTGTGCAGTGTGCGCAGAGTCCCTGAAGCCCCGGGTCCTTCGGCCAACAGCAAAACGCCGGTGGCGAAAACGGCAACGGTGCTGAGCACGACCAGTGGCCCGAGCGCGCGCATCGCCAACGCCGGTGCGCCGCGCGCGCGATAGACGGCGTCGTGCGTGTAGTAGCGCGCGAAGCGATAGCCGGTGCTGGCGAGCTTCAAAGCGACGGGGGGCAGCAGCAAAAGGCCGATGAACAGATGCGGTTCGATCAGCGGTCGAATACGGAGGATCGTCACCCCCAGCGCCGCCAGCAGAACGATCAGCAGCACTCCGCCTGCGGCGGTCAGCCGCTCGTTGCCGACCACGCCGCCGCCGCTCAGCCGCGAGCCGCCGCCGATCTCGGGCGCGTGGGCGCCTGGTCCGTTTGGACTGCCGCTGACGGTGAACAGGTGGCGCGTCCAGTCGCGCCGGGGCGCCGTCTGCTGGGGGGCAGGCATTGCCGAGAGTCTGCGCGGCGTTGGTAAGCCGGCCATAACAACAGGATGAGAAAAGTCATCGAAACTAATGTCGTGAGTCTGACTCACGACACTTGGACGCTGTCCCTCCAACTATCCTGAATCGTGAGATGCCAGAGCTGGCGCCAGCAACCGCCGAGCAGGCGTTCCCACCTTCGATCCTGCTGGTCGAGGACGAGCCGGGGATAGTCGACTTCCTCGATCGCGGCCTGCGCGCCGACGGTTTCGCCGTCGAGGCGGCCAGCGACGGCGAGGAGGGGGAGCGCCGCGCGCTGCGCGAGAGCTTTGACATGGTCGTGCTCGACCTGATGCTGCCCGGGCGCGGCGGCATGGAGGTGCTCGCCAGCCTGCGCGCGGCAAAGCCCGACCTGCCGGTGATCGTGCTGACTGCGCGCGGCGACATCGAGGATCGCGTCGCCGGCCTTGACGCGGGCGCGGTGGACTACCTGGTCAAGCCGTTCAGCCTGGCCGAGCTGCTAGCGCGAGTGCGCGCCCAGCTGCGAGTGGCGACGCAGACCTCGACCACGACCCTCACGGTAGGCGACATCGAGGCGAACCTGCTCAGCCGCAAGGTAACACGGGCGGGCGCTCCGGTGGCGCTCTCGACAACCGAGTTCGAGTTGCTCGCCTACATGATGCGCCATCGCGGCCAGGTGCTCACGCGCGAGCAGATCCTCTCGACCGTGTGGGGCTATCAGCACGACCCCGCGACCAACGTAGTCGACGTCTACATCGGCTACCTGCGCCGCAAGCTGGGTCGTCCCGACGCCCCCGCGCCGATCCACACCGTGCGGCGCGTGGGCTACCGGCTCGGCGAGAGCGCCTCCTAGGCGCGCGCCCACAGGATGGCATGAGGCGCTCGCCCCTGGAGATGGCATGAGGCGCTCGTCCGCGGAGATGGCATGAGGCGCGCCCTCCCCGGCGGTCTGCGCTTCCGGCTCGGCGCCTGGGTGGCGCTGGTCGTGCTCGCCTCCAGCGCGCTGACGTTCGGCATCGTCTACAGCGGCACCGGCAGCGAACTGCGCCACCAGATCGACCGCGACATCGCCGGCGAGCAGAGCGAGCTGGCGCAGGCGGCCGTCGGCGGCGCAGCTCAGTCCGGGCGCGGCGCGGGCGCGGCGCGGGCCGTCGGCTCCGGTGAGTCCGAGCGTGCGCCCGGCGCGGCGGCGGCCGGCTCGGCCAAGCGAGCGGCGGCCGTCACCGGCGCGCGGGAAGTCTCGCTGCGAGTCGCGCGCTACATCCGGGCGCAGCCGTTCAAGGCCAGCTCGACCTTGCTGTTCGCGATCGTCCCCGGCGCACGCACGGCTTCCAACCGCCCCGAGCTGTTCGCCCCCGAGCGCGCCGACAACGGCGAGACCCCGGCCAAGCAGGCGCAGGAGAACCGCCTCGCCGCCAGGCTGCTCACCGCCAAAGACGGTTATTCGACGCTGCCGCTGCCGGACGTCGGCGATCTGCGCCTGCTGGAGCGCACCTACACGCTCCCCTCCGGCCGGCGCGTGACGATCGCCGCCGGCGAGCCGCTCGCCGAGGTCTCACACGCGCAGGGCAGTGTCGCGCGCGCTTTCTTGCTTGCGTTCGCGTTCGCGTTGGTCGGTGCCCTGGTGGCCGCCTATCTGGTCGGCACGCGCGTCTCGCGCCCGTTGCGGCGGATGGCGGCCGTGGCCGCGCGCGTGGACGCCGGCGACCTGCACCCGCGCATCCACGACCTCTCCGGAGAGGCATCCGAGCTGCGCGTCCTGGCCGACGCCTTCAACCACATGCTCGACCGCCTCACCGATGCGTTCGCCGGCCAGCGCGCCTTCGTCGCCGATGCCTCGCACGAGCTGCGCACCCCGCTGACGGTGATCCGCGGTCAGGTCGAGGTTCTGGCTGCGCAGTCCTCCCCGTCCGAGCAGGATGTGCGCCGCGTGGAGTCGCTGGTGCTCGCCGAGGTGGCGCGCATCACTCGCCTGGTCGAGGACTTGCTGCTGCTGGCCAAGGCCGAGCAGACCGAGTTCCTGCGCGTCCGCGAGATCGATCTGCAGGACTACGTGGCGTTGCTCTGGGAGGGCATCACCGTCTTGGCTCCTCGCCGCTTCGAGCTCTTGCCGGTCCCGGCGGGCGTCCTGCGCGCCGATCCCGACCAGCTCGCCCAGGCGCTGCGCAACCTGATCGCCAACGCGATCGACCACACCCGCGAGGGCGATGGCCTGGTGCGGCTGAGCATCCGCGAGCTGAGCGCGGGCAGGATCGAGCTCGCCGTCGAGGACAACGGCCCCGGGATCGCGCCCGAGCAGCGCGAGCGCGTCTTCGATCGCTTCCACCGCACCGACTCCGCGCGCGACCGCGCCTCTGGAGGCACCGGCCTGGGTTTGGCGATCGTGCGTGCGATCGCCGAGGCGCACGGGGGTAGTGTGGTCGCGGCGTCCTCGGCCGAGGGCGGCGCCCGCGTCGCCTTCGAGCTGCCGGGCTTCGCTCCGCAGCGGACGGATGGTCCGGGCGGGACCCAATCAACCGACGGCCGCGAGCGAGCGAGTGGCCCGGTGCCGACCGCGTAAAGAACACCTGCTGGTTGGAATCGTTCCGTAAAAGGACATATCTCGGCGCAATCTTGCATACTGTGTCGGGATGGCGAGAGAGCTTCGCATCTGAGGCCGCTGGGGATGTCGGCCAAGCACGCTGTTTTGGGCCTCGTGGTCGAGCGTCCCGGCTACGGGTATGACCTCGCTCGCCGCCTGCGCGAGCGCTTCGGCTCCTCCGGCTTTGCTCCCACCGGCGTGTACTCCGCGCTCGACCAGCTGAGCGCCGAAGGCCTGGTGCGCGCGGGCGGTTCGCTGGCGGGCGTGCCGTCTGAGCGCGCCGCGCCGCGTACGATCTACGAAGCGACCGAGGAGGGTCGCGAGCAGTTCGACCGCTGGATGCTCTCCACCACCTCGCTAGCCAACGTTCGCGACGAGCTGAACATGAAGCTTGCGCTCTCGCGCCCGCGCGACCTCCCGGCGTTGATCGAGCTGACGTGCTCGCAGGAGGAACAGTGCCTTGCCCGCCTGGAAGCGATCGAGCGAGCCGATGCGAGCGTGAAGCGCGCGCGTCCGCGGGGCGGAGGCCTGGCCTGGTCGCAGGTGGCGGCCCTGCTGGTCCGCGACGCCGAGGTCCGTCAGCTGCAGGCGCGCATCGAGTGGCTGCAACGGGCGCGCGCGATCATGGCAAAGCTCGTGCGCTCGGCGGCGGCGCAGCCACTGTCGAGCAGGGCGGAGGAGGCGGCCGTCGATCGTGCTGCAGTTGCCCCGGCCGCAGTTGACCGCGCCGCGCTCGATCGCGGCGCGCAGGTCGTGAAGCGGGCCGGTGCCGGCGAGGACCGTGCCGCGGCAGGAGCGCGGGTCGCTTGAGCTCGCCCGAACGCCTCTCGCTCGAGCGGGTGAGCAAGAGCTACTGGCGCGGCCCGCACGAGACGGTTGTGCTCAAGGACATCTCGCTATCGGTGTACGGGGGCGAGTGCGTGGCGGTGTGGGGCCAGCGCGGCTCGGGCAAGACCACTCTGCTGAAGGTCGCGGCGGGCCTCGAGTCGCCCGAGAGCGGCGTCGTCAGCTTCAAAGGAGAGGACCTCGGCCGCATGTCCAAAGCAGAGATCGTGCGTCTTCTGCGCGAGGAGATCGGTTGGGCGCGCCGCTCGGGCCCGGAGAGCGACGAGCTGGAGATGCTCGACTACGTAGCACTGCCGCTGCTCAAACGCCACACGTTGCGCCGCGCGCGCCGCCGCTCCGCGCAGGCGCTCGCCCGCGTCGGCGTCGCCGACTGCTCGGGTGGCCGCTGGGATGACCTGACCGACAGCGAGCGCACGCTCGTCTCGATCGCCCATGCGATGGTACGCAAGCCGAGCCTCCTGGTCGTCGACGACCCCACCGCCAACCTCGACGTGCTTCAGCGCGAGGAGGTGATGGGCCTGCTGCGCTCGGCCGCCGAGCAGGAGTGGCTGGCGGTGCTGATCACGGTCCCCGACATGCCCTCGATGGTCCACGCCCATCGCATCGGCTCGCTCAGCGACGGACGCCTACTGGTGCCCTCGGGCGCCTCTCCCGAGCGCGACAACGTGGTTGAACTGCCCCTCCGAGGCAGGGCGGAGCGGGGATGAGTGAAGGGGGGCGCGCGGTAGAGCGTCGCGAAGCGGGGGAGCAGATGGTGTCGATCGCGCTCTCGCGCAACCAGGTCGATCACGTCGTCCGCGCGGCCCTCGGCGAAGGCGCCGCGCCGAGCGTCTCCTCGATCGTCTCAGGCGCGGACTTCCACGGCTCGACTGCCAGGCAGGCGCTCGGCGCCCGCTATCGCACGCTGCAGCACAACCGCCGCCTGTCGCGCTCGCTGCTCGCCGGCTTGCTCGTGCTCTCCTGCTTCTCCGACGAGAGTCGTGACCTGGGCATCAAGGACATCTCCGACGAGCTCGAGCTGAACACCAGCACGGTGCACCGCTACGTCGTCACGCTGGTTGCCGCCGGCCTGCTCGAGCGCGATCCTGAGACGCGCCGCTACCGACGCCTGCCCGAGTAGGCGGCTGACCCCGGCGCAGAAATAGAGCGCCGCGCACGCACCCTTGCTTCAGGTGCGTGCGCGAGGCTCAGCGGCGTCCAGGTAGGGAGCTCTGGACGTCGGTCTGTCCCGGTGGGTGTTGCGCCATCTCCACCGCCCTCGGGTCAGGGGACGGCGCTGAGACCGCGATGGCGCGTTCGGGGCAGCTTGTGAAGTCGTGGAGGTCATCTCGTCCTCAGGGTGCTACGGGCCCCTCAGCTCGCGGGCCTCCAGCTCGGCGCGCAGCTCTCGCACCTGCTCGGCCAGGCGCCGATTGTCGAGTCGCAACTGCGCGGCCTGCCGCCGCGCGGAGGCCATTTCCTGCGCCAGCACCGGCAGTACGCGCCGCAGCCTGTGCAGGCGGTCGGTGAGCTGCTCGCGCTCCCGGGCCTGCGCGACCACGTCGCGGTCGCGGGCGGTCGGGCTCCTCGCTGTCCTGTCGGCGCCGCTGAGCGGCGCGTGCGTTTGGACTGTGGCGGTAGTCGACACTGCGATTTCTTCCTGATCGTTTCGTCCTGCAGGGCATGCTGCCGGTCGTCGTGCCGGGCTTCATCCGCACCGACCACGCGGGCCGCCGGTGGATTTTCCGCAGATGCTGTCTCGGTGCTTCCCGGGCGCACTGTGATTAATCGCCGTGTCAGCGGCGCGTCCTTAGTTCATTGGGCGGCCCAGCCGACTCGCAGCAGTCATCCCCGTCGGACGCTAGACGTCATCATGTCCGCCGATGGGGCGGCCGCTGTACTTCCATCACCCGGTCTGCCTGGAGCACGACCCGAGCGCGCTGGCCGATCGGCGATCGCGTCGATCGCCGATCGGTCCGGGGCACCCCGACACCCCTGAGCGGCTGGTGGTGCTCGAGCGCGAGCTGCGCGAGCGCGACTGGCTCGGCTTCGAGCGCCGCGAGGCCCCGGCCGCGAGCGAGGACGAGCTGGCGCTGGTGCACACCCAGGCGCTCGTCGCCTCGATCCGCGAGCTGTGTGAGGCCGGCGGCGGCGCGATCGATGCCGACACCTACGTGGGCGAGCCCTCCTACCGCGCCGCGCTGCACGCGGCGGGCAGCGCGTGCGCCGCGACTCGCGCGTTGCTCTCAGGAGAGACGCGCCTGGCTTTCGCCGGCGTGCGCCCGTCCGGCCACCACGCCGAGCCCGCTCGCGCGATGGGCTTCTGCCTGTTCAACAACGTCGCGGTCGCGGCCGCCCTGGCGATCGCCGAGCTGGGCGCGAAGCGCGTGTTCGTGCTCGACTGGGACGTCCACCACGGCAACGGAACGGCGGAGGCGTTTCGCCGCCGCTCGGACGTGCTGTTCGCGAGCATTCACCAGTCCCCCCTGTACCCGGGCACGGGCCCGCTGTCAGACGCCGGCTCGGGCGAGGGCGAGGGCTACACGATCAACCTCCCGGTCCCGCCCGGCAGCGAAGAGGAGGAGTGGCTGTCGCTGATCGAGCACGTGATCGTCCCGGCGGCGAGCGCGTTTGCCCCAGACCTGGTGCTCGTCTCGGCGGGCTTCGACGCACACCGCGAGGATCCGTTGGCGTCGGCGCGCCTGGAGGCGGAGTCATTCGCCGAGATGGCCCGCCGCGTGCGCGCCCTGGCCGCGCACGCGGGCGCGCCGGTCGGGGTGGTGCTGGAGGGCGGCTACGCCCCTGGGGCGCTGGCGGCGTCGGCGATCGCGGCGCTTACGGCCTTCGCCGGCGACGAGCAGCCGCGCTCGGCCGCGCCCGAGGCGATGCTCACCTCCCGCGCCGCGGCGCAGGTCGGCCACTACTGGCCGCTGTAGCGGACGCGCCCCGCTCGCCCAAGCGCCCGGGACAAGCGGGCGGACAACCGCTCGGCGCGAGCCGCGCTCAGGACGCCTTGATCAGCCCGCGCTTGAGCGCGTAGGCGACCAGCTCGGCGCGCGAGGAGAGGTTCAGCTTCTGCTGGATGTGCGCGCGGTGGGTCTCGACCGTGCGCACCGACAGGTACAGTCGCTCGGCGATCTCGGCGTTGGTGTGCCCGAGTGCGATCAGCGTGAGCACATCCACCTCACGCTCGCTCAGATCATCCGGCGGTCCTGGTGCGGGCTCTGAGGCAAGGCGTGCGCCCAGGCGCGGGTTCAAGTAGCTCTCGCCCTTGGCGGCGCGGCGCACCGCCTCGACCAGCTCGTCGTCGGCGGCCTCCTTGAGCACGTAGCCGATCGCCCCGGCGCTCAGCGCGTGGCGGGCGAACGCCGGCTCCTGTTGCATCGTCAGCACGACGATCTGTGTGTCGGGATGGTTCTCCCTGATCTCCGGGATCGCCTCCAGGCTCGAGCCGCCCGGCATGTTCAGGTCGAGCACGAGCACCGTCGGCCTGTGCCCGCTGACGTAGCGCTTGGCGCTTTCGGTGTCACCCGCCTCGGCCACGACCTCGAAGTCGCTCTCGGTCTCCAGCAGCATCTTCAGCCCGCTGCGCACGACTGCGTGGTCGTCGGCGAGGACGATCCTGATCGTCCCCTGCTCGCCCGCGCCCCCGCCCTGCTCGACCGCGGTCGCCTGCTCGTCGTGCGCTTGACCCGATTGCGTCACGCCCGGCACGCTAGCGCGCCTGGCGCGGCGATGGTTGCGGGGAACTACTGGTCGCTGTGTGGCCCGGTACCGATTCTCGCGCTGCCAAGCCTGCGTGTCGCCTGGCCAGCTACTAGATCCCCTGCCCCGGCAGGAACTCGTTGGTGAACGGAGGCAGCGCCGCCCTGCTCGGGTCCGAGCGGATCAGCCCGTGCGCGAGCATCCAGCGCCCGAACGCCGCCCACGCGTTCGGGTCCTGCCAGCCGTACGGCTTGGAGCGTTCGCCCGGCAGCATCGCCGGCAGTGTCGCTTCGATCGAGGCCAGCTGCAGCTTCATCTGCGCCGAGGGGTTGGCCTTCACGATCAGCTCGGCGGCCGCGCGCGGGTTGGCGCGCACGCGCCGCTCGCCGGCGCTCAGCGCCTGCAGGAACGCGCGCAGGTCCTGCCCGCGTGCGCCGGCCTCGTCTTCGCGCACGACCAGCACCAGCTCGTCGTAGCTCGGGACGCCGGCCTCATCGACCGGGATCACGGTCGGGCGCTTGCCCATCTGGCGCAGCTGTATCCCCTCGTAGTTCCAGAAGCCGCCGAGCGTGGCCGCCACTCGTCGCGAGAGCATCGCCGGCACCAGATTGAAGCCGACGTTGGCTTCGCGCACGCTGCCGGGATTGACCCCGGCGCCCTGCAGCGCGGTCTTCAGCTCGGCTGCCTGGTAGCCGATTCCGGCCGTGCCGACGGTCTTGCCGGCGAGGTCTGAGACCTTGCTCACGTGCTGGCCGGGCAGCACGATGATCGAGGTGAGCGGCCGCTGCACGAGCGCCCCGATCGAGACGACTTTCAGCCCCTGGTCGCGAGCAAGCAGCAGCTCGGGCTCGTAGGAGATCGCCATGTCCACCTTCCCGGCTGCCAGTAGCTTCAGCGGTTCGGCGGTTTCGGAGGGAATCACCGGCTCCACGTCGAGCCCGGCCGCGCGAAAGTCGCCGCCGGCGATTGCGCTGTACAGCGCCGCGTGGTCGGCGTTGGGGAACCAGTCGAGCATCACCGTGAACGGCTTGGCGGAGGTGGCGCTGAGCGGGTCCTGCTTGGAGCCGCAGGCGGCGAGCGCCAGCGCACAGGCGGCCAGCGCGGTGACGGTGGCGGTGATCGCTCGTGCTCTCAAGGGTTCTCTCCTTTGTGCGTGTACGCCCAGGGCGCGAGGCGGTGCTCGATCAGGGTGAGGCTGTAGAAGCAGGCGACGGCGAACACGAACAGGACGGCGGTCGCCGCGTAGGCGCGCGAGGTCTGAAGCGCCGTCAGGTCCGAGGTTATCTCGCGGCCAAGGCCGGCGTAGGGCCCGATCGTCGGGGTGGAGGTCTCGGCGATGAACGTCCCGATCACCCCCACGGCGAGCGCGATGCGAGCGCCGCTGAGAGCGGCGGGGATCGCGGCCGGCAGCTCGGCGAAGCGAAACGCCTGCAGGCGCGAGGCGTCCAGCGTGCGCAGCAGCTTGAGCTGGTCGGAGTCGGCCGAGGCGAGCCCGTCGACGGTCGTCACGACGATCGGGAAGAAGCAGATCAGCGCGATCACGAGCAGCTTCGGGAAGATGCCAAAGCCCCACCAGAAGCAAAGCGGTGCGGCGACGATCGCGATCGGCACCGCCTGCGAGCCGACCGCATGCGGGTAGGCCGCTCTGCGCAGCAGCGGCGAGAGGTGGATGGCGACGGCGACCGCGAACCCGACGATCAGCGCCAGCGCCAACCCGAGCACGACCTCGCGCGCGGTGATCGTGAAGTTCGACCACAGCAGCCCGGCGTTGTCCCACAGCTGCGAGAACATCGCGTGCGGCGCCGGCAGCAGCAGCGGGTCGACGCCGCTTGAGTCCGCGTACAGCTCCCAGGCGCCGAGCAGCACGAGTGCGAACAGCACGGCCGGCAGCGCTCCGCGCAGGTGGCGCCTCACACGGATGCCTCCTGTGCGAGCTCTGCCGGCGCGCGGCACGCGAGCGCTCGCATGACCCACGGGGCGCTCACGGTTCCGCCCCTTGTGCGAGCGCGCACAGCGCCCGCTCGCGCAGCGCGATCGCCGGCGGCGAGGTGCCGCGGCGGGGGCGGGGGAGGTCCACCTCGATCTCAGCGATCACGCGGCCGGGCCTGGGGGAGAGGACGAGGACGCGGTCGGCGAGCACGATCGCCTCCTCGACGTCGTGGGTGACGAGCACCACGGTGCGCGGCTCGCGCAGCAGCGCCCCGGTCAGCCAGCTCTGCAGCTCCTGGCGGGTGATCGCGTCCAGCGCCCCGAACGGCTCGTCGAGGCACAACACCGGCTTGCCCGACAGCAGCGTGCGCAGGAAGGCGACGCGCTGGCGCATCCCCCCCGAGAGCTCGTCCGGACGAGCGGACTCGAAGCCCTGCAGTCCCATCTCCGCGAACAGCGACGAAGCGCGTACTCGCGCGCGCGCGCGTGAGCAGCCAGCGATGCGCAGCGCCAGCCCGGCGTTGTCGAGCGCGCTCAGCCACGGCAGCAGCAGGTCGCGCTGGGGCATCAGCGCGGCCGGCGCGCAGGCCAGCGTCCCTGTATCTGGGCTCTGCAACCCGCAGATCAACTCCAGCAGCGTGGTCTTGCCGCAGCCGCTGGGACCCACGACGGCCAGCGTCTCGCCGGCCCGCACGCACAGGGTCACGCCCTCCAGCGCGGGCACGTGCGCACCGGCCCGGTCGCGATAGGAGCGCGCCACCCCCTCCACCTGAACTCCGATCGAATCGGTTCCGCCCTGCTGTTGTGCGACCGGTGTGGTCTGTGAGACGGCCACTGCACTCCCTCCGCGGGCATTACCCCACAGGTTCGAAGGGTCGGCGTTGGGTGGGCGTGGGACCCCTGTCAAACGCCATCTCAGCCGACTCGTCCGTCAGCTCCCCTGTTTCTCAGCAGGGATGTTAGCCAGCGGCCGTCACGACCGGTCGCGTCAGCGCCTTGACGAAGTCCTCCAGCTGGGCGACGGTCCAGCACTCAAACGCGGTGCAGTACTGCTCGTAGGCGGCGATCACCGAGTCGCCGTAGTTCCAGTACAGCCGCGGCTCTGGGTTCAGCCAGAACGTGCGGCCGGCGCGGGAGGCGACCTGCCCGAACAGGTCGGCGCGGGGATCGCGCCCGTTCGTGCGCGCGTCGCCGAGCACGATCACGGTTGCGCGCGGGTGCAGGTCGTCCTGGATCAGCTCCAACAGCTCCAACCACACGCGCCCGTAGTCGGTATAGCCGGAGATGTCCGCGACGCCGGCGTCGGATGAGATCCGCTCGGAGACCGCGCGGAAGTCGCGCTCGTGCTCGAACACGTCGGTGACCTCTGAGATCCGCTCGATGAACACGAACGAGCGCATCTTGCGAAACGAGTCGTGCAGCGCGTGCAGCACGGACAGGAAGAAGACCGAGGCGGACGTCACGGAGGTGGAGACGTCGCAGAGCACGTAGATCTCCGGCCGCTTGGGCCGGCGCGGCCGGTAGCGCAGCTCGACGGGCACGCCGCCGGTCTGAAGCGAGGCGCGCATAGTGCGGCGGACGTCCACGTGCGCGTGGTGGCGGTGCCCGCGGTTCTGCTTGCCCTGCGTGGCCAGGCGGCGGCGCAGCTGCGTCACGACGCGGTGCACGGCGGCCAGGTCCTGCAGGGGCCCGGAGGGAAGCGCGCGGTCGAGCTCTCCCAGCGGGCGCGAAGGGGGGAGCTGGCCCGAGCGCTGCACCTGGCGGCGTTCGAGCTCGCGGCGCAGCATCTGCTCGAAGCGCCGCAGCGCATCGCGGGGAACCCCGTCGCGGCGAGGATCGTCGGGGGGCAGCTCGGGCTGGGGCTCGGCGCGCAGGCCGAGCGAGCGGCGGATGCGCTGCACGTCCACGCCGATCACCCCCGACCCCTGCTCCTGCTGCCCGAAGGTGGCGATCGCCAGCCGCGCCAGGTCGCGCATCGCCCCCTCGGCCCCGTCGCGGAGCGCGGCGGCGATCTGCATGCGCAGGGCATCCAGTTCGGTTTCGCTCAGCTCGCCGAGGTCGCCGGCGTCGTCGCTGTCGCCGCCCGGCCGCTCCACCCCCTCGCGCACGGCGGCCATCTCCACTGCGCGGAAGAAGAAGCGGTCGAACACCAGCTCGAAGACGCGCCGGTCGTCTTGGGACTTGGCAAGCGTGGCGGCAAGAGCCTCGCGGAACTCGCCCTGCGAGGTCCAGTCCACCTCGCGCAGGACGGCGAAGGCGTCGAGCAGCTCGGAGGTCCCGATCGCGACGCCCTCGTCGCGCAGTTGCTCGGCGAAGGAGAGCATCTGCGCGGCCATGCCCTCGGGTGCGCCCGCGCCCGCGCCCGGGCCGCTCGTCCGTGTGCGGCCCTCGCCCCTCGCCCCAGTCGCCTTGTTGACCCGCTCAGGCGGGCTGGACATCGGCCGCCTCGGCCAGCTTCAGGCCGACGCGCTCGGCCACGACGTCCATATCCGTGCGGTGCTTGACGATCACCGACATCGTCTCGTTGAAGGTGTCGGCGTCGATGTCGCGCGCGCCGAGCAACAGCAGCGCTCGCGCCCAGTCGATCGACTCGGCGATCGAGGGTGGCTTCTTCAGGTCCAGCTCGCGCACCATCACGATCACCTCGACCAGCCGCCGCGCGACCGCTTCGGGCAGGTCGGGAGCGTGCAGCTTGACGATCGCCAGCTCGTGCTCCAGGCACGGGTAGTCGAGCCACAGATACAGGCAGCGCCGCTTCAAGGCCTCGGTCAGCTCGCGCGAGTTGTTGGAGGTGAGCAGCACGACCGGGTGCGTGGTCGAGGACACCTTGCCCAGCTCGGGGATCGAGATCTGGAAATCGGAGAGGACCTCGAGCAGCATCGCCTCGAACTCCTGGTCGGTCTTGTCGATCTCGTCGATCAAGAGGACGACGGGCTGCTCGGAGGCGATCGCGCTCATCAGCGGGCGCGCCAGCAGGAACTCCTCGCCGAAGATGTCCTGCTGCACAGCCTCCCAGCCGGTGTCCGACGCCTCGGCCTGGATGCGAAGGAGCTGCTTGCGGTAGTTCCACTCGTACAGCGCCTTGGCCTCATCGAGCCCCTCGTAGCACTGCAGTCGGATCAGCTCGCGATCGAGATAGCGCGCGAGCGCCTTGGCCAGCTCGGTCTTGCCGACCCCGGCCGGCCCCTCGACGAGCACGGGCTTGCCCAGGCGGGTTGCCAGATAGGCGACGAGCGCGGTCGACTCGCTCGGCAGGTAGCCGACCGCCGCCAAGCCGGCGGCGACATCGGCGCTGCTACTGGGTCCCTCGGGGGGCATCGTCCGGGGAATGATAGGCGGGGTCCTCGAAGGAGAGCTGATCCGCGGGCGCCGGTGGGTAACGAGGGCGCTTGCGGTTGGCGGGGCCCGTAGATGGGGGGGATGGGGGCGTGCTCGCCGGCGCGCGCGCGGCCCGCTCCATGGCCGCGGGCCCGCTGTCAACCGGCGCGCTGTGCGCGGCTACGGGAGCGGCGCGCTGCGCACGTACGGGAGCCGGCGCGACGACGGTCAGATCCTCGTCTGCGGGCCCGGGCTCAGATACGCTCGTGCCCGTACGGGCACGCACGCCGCGCCGCGCGCCTGTGCCCGTACGGGTGCGCACGAGCGGCGGCTCGGGAGTGCTCCCGGCGCGCATGCGCCAGCCCGCATAGGTGAGCACGCCCGAGGCGACGAACGCGAGAAAGAAGCCCCACTGGATGCCGACCGGGTAGCCGTGGCCGGCCGGTCGGGAGAAGACGCGGTAGAAGATCAAGAGCGTCGCCCAGCCGCCGGCGAGCATCACGACGGCGCCGTCGGAGCCGGGCATGTGGAAGTCGCGCCGCTCGGCCCTTGCGAACAGCAGCGCCAGCACACCGGCGGCGACCAGGAACACCGCGGCCTCGACGAACGAGACGTCCCCGAACGCCGAGATCGAGCGCGAGTCGATCGCTCCCGTCCTGCGGTTGAGGCTCTGCAGCTCATACCACGGGAAGAACATCGTCACGAGCAGCGCGAGCGCCGCCACCGCCGCGATGCGCTGCTCGGGCTCCAGGGCGCCCCAGGCGCGCGTGAGGCGCGTCATGCGCGTGCGTGAGGGGCGTTGTGCGGCATGGGTCGATTGTATGGCGCGGTCCAGCGCAAGCGGCAAGCGAGCCGAGACCCACACACTCTGCACGATGCTCTGCAAATACGCCCGTTCCTGCCGGTCAAGAAAAATCTCGCCAGGGGGTTGACTTTTGCTGGCGTTCGGGTATAAGGTTGTTCACGTAGTGGCATCCCCTCGTGGGACGCTACGGAAATAGGTCTGGTTCGGGTTGCCCTTGAGGGCTGACCTGCAGGAGCCAGTAGGGGATTCATCGGAGAGGGAGCCAGGTCGCTTCTATGAGGGAGCCTGAGTTTCGCGTGCAGTCTTTGGGGCATAGCGTGGTCGAGAGGCCGTGCGACGCAAGCGGGTCCGTTATAGGACGCGTCAGCGTCGCTGACGCGTCTCTCTCTCTCTCTCTCTCTCTCTCTCTGGCCGGGCCGGTTCTGGCGCTCTAGGCGCCAACGTCAGGCCAGAGCCTTCGCCGCCGCGGGTTGTGTGCCCGGGCGGTTTTGCCTGCCCCGAATGGGGTGTCATGCCCGCGGTCCCGCGGGTCTTCGTGTGGATCGCTTTCATGGGAGGGGATTGGTTGATGCGTGCTCGTAAGCCGTGTCGGATGGCTTTGGAGATACTGTGCGTCGGTGTGGTGATGTCGCTGTCGTCGAGCGTGCCCGTGCTTGCGGCTGAAGCGCCGACCGTCGGGCGTGAGTATGTGCAGGGCGTGACTTATACGACCGCCATGCTGGCGGCGCAGATCAATCCCCACGAATCGGTCACGACCTACCGTTTCGAATACGGCCCGAGCGCGTCGTATGGCACGAGCGTTCCGATTCCCGACGGTGAAGTTGGATCCGGTTCGGAAGGCGTCGAAGTCAGTCAGGCGCTCAGCAGCCTTGCGTCTGGCACGACATACCACTACCGCGTGGTCGCGATCAACGCGGAAGGCACGACGAACGGTCCGGACAAGACGTTCTCTACGTTCGCCACCAAAGAGCTCGAACAGGCCGATAGCTGTCCGAACGCCGTATTTCGTAATGGGCTGTCGGCTAACCTGCCGGATTGCCGCGCCTACGAGATGGTCTCGCCTGTCGATAAGAACGGCGCAGACGTCAACGGGCAGGGGTACAAAGAGTTCACTTCTGCCGAAAGTGGAGAAAGGGTTCAGTTCCCGGCCAGGACCGGCATGGCCGAAACCCAAGGATCGGGCGAGGGCGGTTACACTCAGTTCGTAGCGGTTCGCGGGGTCGAGAGGTGGGAAACCAAAGGCATCATTCCGACGCCTGCGCTCAGCGCTCCGCTGATGCTCTTCTTCGGCGCTACGGAGGCGTTGGCGTTCTCGGATGAACTGGACCGTGCCGTCCTCATTGGCTATTCGTTGCCGGGTGTTGCCGGCGCGGTACCGGAAAGGGAAAACCTCTACCTCGAGAATGCCCTGACCGGTGGCCTGATCGAACCAATAACGAGATTTGAAGGTCCCGGAGAACCTGTTAACGGGTTCTCTGTCGCCACGAAGACCGGCGGCGACTCGGGCGACCTCAGTGTTGTCACATTCACCGCAAACGCCAATCTGGCGCTGCCGGCTACTGGGACAGCGTCCAAGGTGTACGCGCTGGACCACGGCGTTGTGCGGCTCGTTGGGATATTGCCAGACGGCACGGTGCCGACTGGTGGCTCCATTCTGGCCCGTCCGCAAAACGAAGGCGTCCGTCTCACGACGATCACCTACAAAGACACAGTATCAAGGGACGGCTCGCGGATCCTCTTCCTGTCTCCTGCCAGGGGCAACAAACGGCAGCTTTACATGCGTAAGAACGAGACCGAAACCGTGCAGGTGTCTGAATCAGAGGCCACGGAACCGGCGGAAGCACTGAACGTACGCTTTCAGGGGGCGACGCCGGACGGCACGAAGGTTCTGTTCACCACTACGTCGCGTTTGCTCGACGGCGATCCCGGCGGCGAAGGCATCGCATTGTATCTCTACAAGGATGGCCCCGATCCTAAAGCCGAATCGAACCTCACGTTCATAGCGCGGTTCGGTGGGGAAACCGGAGGGGGCCGCGAAGGCCAATACGTCAAGGGAATCAGCGACGACGGGAGTCATATCTACTTCGTTCCGGTGGAAGACATGTTCCTATGGGACAATGGCCGGGTGACGCAAGTTGTCCCCGCCCCAGGGGCGACAGGAAGCATTGAATCAGGAGAAGAAGCGCGTGTGAGTGCAGACGGCAAACGTATCGCCTTTATGAACAGTCGGCCGTTGACTGCCAACGCGAGCGAAATAAGCACCGCCGTGAACGGAGTCAAAAACACGGAGCTCTACGTCTATGACGAGAACAGAAACAAGCTGATATGTGTGTCATGTCCGCCGAGCGGCGCAATGGCGACATCAGGTATTGAAATGACGGTGCAGGCGACAAGTCAATCCAATCCGGGCTTCTCGGTAGCTGCGCAGCCGCGCTTCTTCTCCCAGAACGGAAAGTACGCGTTCTTCAATACAACCGAATCGCTGCTCCTGCAGGACACAAACGGACTGACCGACGCGTACGAGTACAACGTGGAAACGGGCGAGCTGTCGCTGCTCTCATCGGGCACGGGGGACACGGGCACGTGGTTCGTCGACGCCAGCGCCGATGGCCGCGACGCCTTCCTCGTGACGCGCCAGAAACTCAACGGCTGGGACCCCGACAAGCTCGTGGACCTGTACGACGCGCGCGTGGAGGGAGGATTCCCGGAACCGCCGCGCGAAGCGGTGCCGTGTGCGGGTGATGAATGCCAGGGCACACCGAGCGCTACGCCCACCTTCAACACATCGTCGGGCTTCAATGGCCTCGGCAACCTGGCGGCGCAGCCAGCGCCAAGGGTAAAGGTCAAGGCATTGACGCGTGCACAGAGACTCAAGACGGCGCTAAGTAGCTGCCGCAAGAAGCGCAAGAAGGCGCGAGTCGCCTGCGAAAGAACTGCGCGAAAGCTATACGCAGCGAAGAAGTCGGCTAACCGTGCCTCGCGTCGAGCCGGGCGTTAGGGAGGAGAGGGACATGCAGAGAATGCACTCGAGGGCGTGGCGACTCGTCTCGGCGATAATGGCCTCATGCGTAGCGTCTGGAGCTCTGGCCGGAGTCAGTTCTGCTTCGGGCCCGGCCTTCAGGGTCTATACATCACCGCCCAAC
>DASZGH010000072.1:0-2249 GCA_035938935.1 Solirubrobacteraceae bacterium | reverse complement strand
TGCTTGGGATCGCCGAAGCGCAGCGCGTTGAGGCAGGCGATCGGCCGCGCCCCCATGGTGAAGACGTCGCGCAGGATGCCGCCGACCCCGGTGGCCGCGCCCTGATAGGGCTCGATGTAGCTGGGGTGGTTGTGGCTTTCCATCTTGAACACGACGGCGAGGCCGTCGCCGATCGAGACGACGCCGGCGTTCTCGCCCGGGCCCTGGATCACCCACGGCGCCTCGGTCGGCAGGACCTTGAGGTGGACTTTCGAGGACTTGTACGAGCAGTGCTCGTTCCACATGGCGGAGAAAATGCCGAGCTCGGTCAGGCTCGGCTCGCGGCCGATCAGCCCGAGGATGCGCTCGTATTCATCGGGCTTGAGACCGTGCTCGGCGACGAGGTCGGGGGTGATCTTCGGCTCGTTGGGGATCATCAGACCGCAGGTACTACAATCCCCGGCGATCCCGTCAAGCGCGCGATTCCCGCTCCGCGATGGCAATCCACTCGGCCTGCAGGCGGCGCGCGTGCCGGGGCGCGCGCCTGAGCTGCTTCACCACCTCGGCGAACAGGCCGCGCGCCTCGGCGCCGCGGCCGAGCGCCTTGAGCAGCAGCGCGCGGCGCACCCGCGGCTCCGCGCCGGGATAGTAGGCGGAGAGCGCCTGGTATTCGTCGAGGGCCTCCTGCGTCCGGCCGCCTGCTTCGAGCGCGCGGGCATAGAGCAGGTGCGCTTCGCCCGACTGGTAGTCCGGCCAGCGCCGGCGCAGGTCGTCGAGGGTGGCGACCGCCTGCTGCCACGCTTCGAGGCCGAACTCGGCGCGCGCCTTGCGCACGCAGTAGATGGGATCGTCGCCGAGCGGTTTGGCGAGGATCACCTCGTAATGGTGCTTGGCCTCGTCGAACCGGCCCAGCGCCAGGCACTCGTCGGCGAGCGCCTGGCGGTTGGCGATGGTGTCGGCGACTTCGAGCTGCTCGGACAGGCGGCGGTAGTCCTGCTCCGGGTTGAAGCTGCGGGCGAGCTGCCTGCGTGCCTTGCGCGCCCCCGGGCTGCCCATGACCTCCGGCAACAGCTCGACGACGACATAGCCGAGGGCGCCGAAGCCGGGCAGCAGCAGGATGACGTAGGCCCACGGCCAGAACCGCCCGGTCTTCGCCGCATGGATGACGAGGGTCGCGTCGACCAGAAAAAGGACCACAGCCAACGGCATGACGCCTCCACGAGCGACCCGAGCGTTCGGTCTCCGTCCGCCCCGCTCCGTGCATGGACGCTCTGGGGAATACGTGGGCGATATCGCGGATTTAGCCCGGAATTGGTAACGAATCAGTGGAGGAGTAGACGAAAAATCTGCGGATCGCCGCTACGCGGCCTGGGTCTGAGCGAAATGGTCGACCAGGCCGGCGAACAGGCCGCGGCCGTCGGTCGAGCCCATGATTGCCTCGACGTGGTTTTCGGGGTGGGGCATCAGGCCGAGCACGTTGTGCTTTTCCGACAGCACGCCGGCGACGGCGTTGGCGGCGCCGTTGGGATTGCCCTTGGGATCGAGCTTGCCGTCGGGATCGGTGTAGCGGAACAGCACGCGCCCCTCGTCCTCGAG
This sequence comes from Solirubrobacteraceae bacterium, assembly GCA_035938935.1. GTDB lineage: Bacteria > Actinomycetota > Thermoleophilia > Solirubrobacterales > Solirubrobacteraceae > Palsa-744. The sequence continues at coordinate 674 of DASZGH010000072.1, read as the reverse complement.
CCGCTGCAAGGTCGCCGGGCTCGCGAAGTAGTTGCCCTCGCCGTGGGCGGTCGGCACGCGGATCACTTGGCCGGCGTTGTAGCCGCGGGTGAACGGCGTATCGGAGCGCTCGACCCGCATGTGGACATCGCGGCAGAGGAACTTGAGCGCCGCGTTGCGCAGCAGCACGCCGGGGAGCAAGCCCGCCTCGCACAGGATCTGGAAGCCGTTGCACACGCCGAGCACGAGGCCGCCCTTGCGGGCGTGGTCGCGCACCGCCTCCATGATCGGCGCCCGCGCCGCGATCGCCCCGCAGCGCAGATAGTCGCCGTAGGAGAAGCCGCCGGGGAGCACCACGAGGTCGGTCCCTGACGGCAGCGCGGTGTCGGCGTGCCAGACCATGGCCGGGGCGGAGCCGGACACGAGCGCGAGCGCCCGCGCCATGTCGCGCTCGCGGTTGATGCCGGGAAAGACGACGACCGCGGCCCTCATGGCTCGACGCTCGCTTGGGTGATGAAGCGCTGCACCGGTGCGCCTTCGAGGAGATCGAACACGGCGCGTTCGACCGCGGGCGCAAGCTCGCCCGTGCTCACGACCGTGGCGACCAGCGCGTTGCACCGGCTCGCGACAACGATCGAGAGGATCTGCCGCGGTCCGCCAGCGGTCGCGACCGTGAACGAGCGCTGGCGCCCGGC
>DASZGH010000071.1:0-12463 GCA_035938935.1 Solirubrobacteraceae bacterium | reverse complement strand
GACTCGACCGAGCGCGTGGTGCTCATCCCCACCAGCATACCGAACGCTCGGTATGTTCGCCATGCGGCTATGTCAGAACAGTCGTAGTCGGCATCCGCGAGACGGCTCGAGCGATCCGCCGGGCTTGCAGCCGCAGCTCCCGCAGCTGTCCGCTTCGTGGGTCCATGAAGCCCGCGAAATATAGCCTCGGCGCCGAGGGGTGATCCTTTCCCCCGTGGACAAGCGGGACTCCCTCGGCGTCCAATACGCCCAAGTGCCCGACCAAGGAGTCCAGGCCACAGTGGTAGCCGGTGGCCGCGATCACGGCGTCGGGCTGCACCTCAGCCCCGTCCGCAAGCAACGCCGAGCCGTCCGAGAACGCGCTGACACCAGCGACGATCGTTACCTTCCGCGCGCGAACCGCCTGGACGAATTCGCCCGCGTCGATCGTGGGCACCCTCCCATCCTGCTCGAAACGGGTCACCGCGCCATCGTCGGGAGTGGGTAGGCCAACGTCCTGGAGGTTGCCGATCGTCAGACGACGGATCAGCCGTGCATTGGCATCGACGAACCGCCGGGGAAGCCGCCGGCCTGTAACCCCCAGCAGGTCGTGGGGAAGATGTATGACTTCGCGGGGCACGAGATGCGGCGGCCGCCGTGCCGACAACCACACCTTGGCGGCGCCACCTCCTGCGAGGTCGAGCGAAATGTCGGATCCGGAGTTGCCGGTACCGACCACCAGCACGCGCTGCCCGTCGAAGGGGTTCGCGTTGCGGTAGTCAGCGGAGTGGATGACCGGTCCCGGAAAGTTGGGCAGCCCAGGCCACTCGGGAATCACGGGTGCGCGCTGTCGGCCGGTGGCCACCACCACAAACGCAGCGTCACGTGGTCCGCGTGATGTCTGCACACGCCAGCCCCCGTCGATCCGGTCGATCCGGTCGGCGGTGACGCCGGTATGTATGCGCAGGTGTCGTTCGTCCGCATAGTCGCGGTAGTAGCGGATGAGATCGTCGCGGGAGATCCACCTGCCCAGGTGCCTGGGAAAACGCTTGTCGGGTAGGTGAGAGAACCAACTCGAGGTATTCAGGCGCAGCCGGTCATAGCCTTTCCACCAGCTCGAGGCTACGTCGTCGCCCTGCTCTAAGACGATCACGCCCACTCGCCGTGCGACTAGGCACGCCGCGACTCCGAGACCTGCCGGACCGGCGCCGACCACTATCCCTGCGATCTCGCCGCCGCGCGCCGCGCTAGCGCCGAGCGACCGGCGAGAAAGCGAGGGTGGGGATGCCTGTCGTGCGATTGGTCTGGGCCTCGATAAGGGGCTTGCGAGCCGCCTGCCGAAGCAGCATACCGAACGCTCGGTATGTGGCGGGACTACGTCGAAACTGCCGGAGCCGATGTCCGCCGCGAGAGGGCTCGAGCTATCCGACGAGAACGCGGCGCGGATCGGCGGGGTCGATGCCGAGTGCCCCGCGCGCGAACAGGCGCACGGTCTCCGGCAACAGAGTGTGCTCCAGCGGGCGCAGCGCCGTCAGCACCTCGTCGGGATCGCGCGCGTCCGGCAGCTCGATCGCGCGCTGGGCGATCACCGGGCCCGTGTCGCAGCCGTCGTCAACGAAGTGCACGGTGACGCCGAACACCTTCACCCCGTAGGCGAGCGCTTGCTCGATCGCGTGTAGGCCCGGGAAGGCCGGCAGCAGCGAGGGGTGGACGTTGATGACCGCGCCGGGAAAGCGCGCCAGGAATGCGGGCGAGAGCAACTCCATGTAGCCGGCCAGCACGACCAGCCGCGCCCCATGTCCGGCCAGCCAGTCGGCGATCGCCAGGTCGCGTGCCTCGCGATCGGGGTAGTCGGCGCGCACGAACGACTCGGTTGGCACCCCCCGCGCGCGGGCGCGGTCGAGCGCGGGCGCGCCCGGTGTGCCCGAGGCCACCGCCACCACCTCCGCCTCGTGGCCGTGCACGCTGTCGAGCAGCGCCTGCAGATTGGTGCCGCCACCGGAGGCGAGCACGGCGATTGGCAGCCTCTCGCTCATCGACGCGCCACCCTACCGGCGACGCCGGGCACGGGCGACGATCCGCTCAGGCCGGTGTCGCCTCGAGCGCATACTTGCCCTGCGCTCCGTCACTGCCCTCGACCGGGTACTCCCCCGTGAAGCAAGCGTCGCAGTGCGTCGCGCGCTCGCCGCCGACGGCCTCGTACACACCCTCGAGCGAGATGTAGGCCAGCGAGTCGCATCCCAGCTCGCGCGCGATCTCCTCCACCGAGCGCTCGTGGGCGATCATCTCCTCGCGCGTGGACATGTCGATCCCGTAGTGGCAGGGATGCTTGATCGGGGGAGCGGAGATGCGCATGTGCACCTCCAGCGCGCCCGCGTCGCGCAGCATCTGCACGATCTGGCGCGTGGTGTTGCCACGCACGATCGAGTCGTCGACGACGACCAGTCGCTTACCGGCGACGACCTCCGGCAGCGGGTTGAACTTCAGGCGCAGGCCGTGCTTGCGCAGCTCCTGCCCCGGTTGGATGAACGTGCGCGCGACGTAGCGGTTCTTGACAAAGCCGTCGTCCTGGGGCAGACCGCTAGCGCGCGCGTAGCCGCGCGCGGCCGCGTTACCGGAGTCGGGCACGGGGATCACGAGATCGGCGTCGGCGGGCGACTCGCGTGCCAATATCTCCCCCATTCTTCCCCGCGCGACCTGCAGGACGTTGCCGTTCATGCGCGAGTCCGGGCGCGCGAAGTAGATGTACTCGAACACGCAGAAGGCCTTGCGCGCGTCGGGCAGCACGCGCCGGCTTTCGATGCCGTCGTGGCCGAGCGTGACGATCTCGCCGGGCTCCACGTCGCGCACGAGCGTCGCGCCGATGATGTCAAAGGCGCACGACTCCGACGCCACACAGTAGGCCGGCTCGCCGTCGGCGCCGTCGAGAACGCCGATCGCAAGCGGGCGCAGACCGTGCGGGTCGCGGAAGGCGACGACGCTCTCGCGAGTCATCGTGACGATCGAGAAGGCGCCGTGCAGGCTCGGCAGCACGTCGGCGATCGCATCCTCGATCCGCACGGCCGGGTGGGTGGCGATCAGCGCCGCGACGATCTCCGAGTCCGATGTCGAGCTGAACGAGACGCCGCGCTCTGAGAGCTGCGCGTGCAGCTGCACGGCGTTGATCAGGTTGCCGTTGTGCGCCAGCGCCAGCTCCGTGCTCGAGCCGCCCGTCCCCTCAGAGCGGTGCACAGGCTGGGAGTTCTCCCAGGCGTTGGAGCCCGTGGTCGAGTAGCGAACGTGCCCGATCGCAAGCTCGCCCGCCAGCGTGCGCAGGTCGTTCTCGTTGAAGACCTGGTTGACCAGCCCCAGCTCGCGGCGGGTCATGATGTTGCCGCCGCGGTCGGCCGCCGCGATCCCGGCCGACTCCTGCCCGCGATGCTGCAGCGCGTACAGCGCGAAGTAGGACAGGCGCGATACCTCGTGCCCGGGCGCGTATATGCCGAACACGCCGCACTCGTCGCGCGGCCCGTCGCGGTCCTCGCAGAGAGGGTCGCAGGGCATCGTTTCCCTCACGCTAGCAGGGCTTCTCGTCGAGGGAGTGCGTCCAGGAGCCCGCGAGACTCTCGCCGCGCGGCCCGTCCGGCGTCACGCGAACAGCTCCGCCAGCGCGCTGTGCGCCCGGCCCAGATCGGAGAGAGACACGTCGATCTGCGACCCAACGACCAGCGAGGAGCCCTCGACCGTCCCGACCAGCTCGATGCTCGTGCGCTCGGCCAGCGCGCACAGCGCCGCCTGCTCACCGCTCACGACGAACGCGCCGGAGCACTCGCCGAAGAGTCGCTCCAAGTCGTCTCGCTTCGGATCGCGGCGCTCCTCCTCGGCGGGGAAGTCGACCTGCGCGCCGAGCCCGCCGGCCAGGCAGCACTCCGCCAGCGCGATGACCACACCCCCCTCAGTGATGTCGTGGGCGCTCGAGAGCGTGCCGTCGCGCACCGCGTCGCGCACCGCGGCCTGAGCCGCCACCACCGCGTCGAGGTCGATCGCTGGCAGGCCGTCGGGCAAGGACTCACCGCGCAGCTTGGCCAGCTCGCTCGCAGCCAGGCAGGGCACGAACGGCCCGACGATCGCGATCGCGTCCCCGGCGCGAGCGAAGCCGCTGCGCCCGGCGCGGCGCACGTCCGGCAGGCGGCCGACCATGCCCACGACGGGCGTCGGGTAGATCGGGCCGGCGTTTGCGCGGGTGGGTGGACTCTCGTTATAAAGCGACACGTTGCCGCCGACGATCGGCGCCTCGAGCGCCCGACAGGCGTCGCCCAGGCCGCGCACCGACTCGGTCAGCTGCCAGGCGATGTGCGGCTTCTCGGGGTTGCCGAAGTTGAGGTTGTTGGTCGTGCCGAGCGGCTCGGCCCCGGCGCAGGCGAGGTTAGACGCGCACTCGAGCGCCGCTGCGACCGTGCCCGTGTACGGGTCGGCGGCCACGCGGCGGCCGTTGCAGTCGATCGACACCGCGATTCCGGGAATCGGTCCCCGCTCGCTGCCGTCGAGCGGACGGATCGCGAGCACCGCGGCGTCGGCCTGCTCGGGGCGGCGGACGGTGCGCGACTGGACGACCGAGTCGTACTGCTCGAACAGCGGCCGGCGCGAGGCGATGTTGGGGCTGCGCAGCAGGGCCAACATCAGCTCGCGCGGCTGGGTAGGGGGGGATCGGAGCGCCTGCGGCGGGCGGGCGGGCCGATATGGCGTACTGGCCGGCTTGATGGGCTCCAGGTCGTAGAGCGGGCAGTCGTCCACCAGGACGCGTACCGGCATGTCGCCGACGAGCTCGCCGCGATCGAACACGCGCATGCACCCGTTGTCGGTTACGGCGCCGATCGCGGCGCCGCCGACCTCCCACTTCTCGCACAGCGCCAGCACCTGCGCGACGTTGGCCGGCTCCACCACGCACAGCATCCGCTCCTGGGACTCGGAGACCATGATCTCGAACGGCTTCATGTCAGCCTCGCGCAGCGGAACCTTGGACACGTCGATGTCGATCCCGACCTCGCCCTTGGAGGCCATCTCCGAAGCCGAGGAGGTCAGGCCGGCCGCGCCGAGGTCCTGCAACGAGACGATCAGTCCGCGCTGGAGCAGCTCCAGCGAGCACTCCATCAGCTTCTTCTCCTCGAAGGGGTCGCCGACCTGGACGGTGGATCTCCTGTTGTGGCCGTTCGGCCCCTTCCCACTCGAATCCCCCCCTAGGGGGGGATTCTGGTTAGGGGAAGGAGAGATATCGAGTTCGGCGGAGGCCAGCACCGACGCGCCGCCGATGCCGTCGCGGCCGGTGCTGGCGCCAAACAGGACGACTGTATTGCCGATCCCGACAGCGGCGCTGGTGACGAGCTTGTCGCGCTCGCCGATCCCGAGCGCCATCGCGTTGACCAGGCAGTTCTGCTCGTAGGGCGCCTCGAAGTAGACCTCGCCGCCGATCGTCGGCACGCCGATCGAATTGCCGTAGTGGGCGATGCCGGCGATGGCGCGGTCGAGCAGGTAGCGCGAGCGATTCGCGGCCAGCTTTGAGCGTTTGTCGGCCAGCTTTGCGGCGGTCTCGCCCAATTCCTGGGGGTGTTGTGTGTTTATCTCTTTTTCGCGTCCGGACCTCCCCTTATCCTCTTCAACTTCGTTGAAGGGATAGGGGAGACCGATTTCGGGCTCGCCGAAACGCAACGAATCAAGTACCGCGATCGGACGCGCACCGATAGCAAAGATGTCGCGCAGGATCCCGCCGACGCCTGTCGCGGCGCCTTGGAAGGGCTCGACGGCACTGGGGTGGTTGTGCGACTCGACCTTGAAGGCGCACACCAGCCCGTCACCGAGGTCGACGGCGCCGGCGTTCTCGCCTGGCCCCATCACCACGTGCTTGCCCTCTGTGGGGAGCGTGCGCAAGAGCTTCTTGGAGTGCTTGTAGGCGCAGTGCTCGCTCCACAGCAGCGAGTACATCGCCAGCTCGACCTGGTTCGGCGCTCGCCCCTGCTTCTCGCAGATCAGGTCGTACTCGGACTCGGTCAGCCCGAGCTCGAGCGCGTCCTGAAGCGACGGCAGCGTCACGCTAGACACGCGCGCCTCCCGCGATGCGCGGCGGGAGGCCGCTCGCGTCCGCCCCCTCGGCCGCCATACGCATCGAGGCGAAGATGCACAGGCCATCGGCCGACCCGGTCAGCTCGTCCACGGCGTGCTCGGGGTGCGGCATCAGGCCAAACACGTTGCCGCGTTCATTGCGCACACCGGCGATATCTTCGATCGAGCCGTTGAAGTTCTGGCCGGGCGCGTAGCGCAGGACGATCTGACCGTTCTCGCGCATCGCCGCGAGCGTTGCGTCGTCTGCGTAGTAGCGGCCCCAGGAGTGCTTGGCTGGGATGCTCAGGCGCGCCACGTCACCGGCCTGCTCGCCCTCGACCAGGCAGGCGCAGGTGAACGCCGTGTCGCGCTCTACTACCTCCAGGTCGACCTGCCGGAAGGTGAAGCGCAGGTTCGTGTTCGGGAGTAGCGCGCCGGGCAGCAGCTGCGCCTCGCACAACACCTGGAAGCCATTGCAGATGCCAAGCACAAGCCCCCCCTCTCGGGCGAACGCGATCACCGACTCCATCACCGGCGAGAAGCGGGCGATCGCGCCAGCGCGCAGGTAGTCGCCATAGGAGAAGCCGCCGGGTACGACGATCGCGTCGGCGCCCCTCAGGTCGCGATCGCCGTGCCAGAGCAGCTCGGCGTCGCCCACGCGGCGCGCCGCGTACAGCGCATCGACCTCGTCGCAGCTGCCGGGGAAGCGCAGGACGCCGAACTTCATACGTCGAGGACTATCTCGTAATCCTCCACCAGCGGGTTGGCGAGCAGCTTCTCGCACATCGGCTCCAGCTGGGTCTGGTCGGGGACGTCCAGCTCGACCATGCGGCCGACGTGGACGTTTTGCACACCGTCGAAGCCAAGAGCGGGAAGCGCGCGCTGGACGGCCTCGCCTTGCGGATCGAGGATCCCCGCCTTCGGACGGATCAGGACGCGGGCGCGCACGCTCACGCCGCGCCGTCGCCACTGCCGCCGGCGGCCTCGGCGCCGGTGCGGTCGAGCCACGCGCTGAACGGCTCGCCCGTGATCAGCTCGTAGGCCTCGACGTAGCGCGCGCGCGTGCCGGCGACGACGTCATCGGGGATCGCCGGGGCCGGCGGCTTCTTGTCCCAGCCGCTGCCCGCCGCCCAATCGCGCACGTACTGCTTGTCAAAGCTCGGCTGGCCGCGACCGACGGCGTAGCTATCGACCGGCCAGTACCGCGAGGAGTCGGGCGTGAGCACCTCGTCGCCGAGCACCAGCTCGCCGTCCTCGTCCAGGCCCAGCTCGAACTTGGTGTCGGCCAGGATCACGCCGCGCACACGGGCGTGCTCGGCGGCGAACGAGTACAGGGCGACCGAGATGTCGCGCACGCGTTCCATCAGGCCGCGGTCGCCGACCAGCTCGGCGGCGCGCTCGAAGTCGATCGCCTCGTCGTGGCCGACCTCGGCCTTGGTCGAGGGCGTGAAGATCGGCTCGGGGAGCTGCTCTGACTCCTGCAGGCCGGCGGGGAGCTCGATCCCGGACACCCTGCCGGTCGCCTGGTAGTCCTTCCAGCCGGACCCCGTGATGTAACCACGCACCACAGACTCGACCGGCAGCATCTTCAGCTTGCGCACGACCAGCGCGCGCCCGCGCGCCTCGGCGGGGACGCCGTCGGTGGCCGAGAGCATGTGGTTGGCGACGATGCCCTTGGTCTGCTTGAACCAGAAGGCGGAGAGGCCGGTGAGCACCTTGCCCTTGTCGGGGATCAGTGTCGGATGGACCGCGTCGTAGGTTGAGATGCGGTCGCTCGCGACCATCAACAGGCGGTCGTCGAGGTCGTACAGCTCGCGGACCTTCCCGCTCGCGATCAGGGATAGGTCGGCGAGGGCTGTCATGCCGCGAGAATCTGCGCCGCGAGAATCGCGGCGTTGCGGGCGTTGTCGAGCCCAACGCATGCCACCGGCACACCCGGCGGCATCTGCACGATCGAGAGGATCGCGTCGAGACCACCGGCGGCGGTGAGACGGCCGGACAGCGGCACGCCGATCACCGGCAGGTCTGTGTGCGCCGCTACTGCGCCCGGCAGCGCGGCAGAAATCCCGGCGCCGGCGATCACCACGCGCAGGCCCCGCGACCTTGCCGACTTGGCGTACTCGGCGACGGTGTCCGGTTCGCGATGGGCGGACATCACCTTCATCTCGTGCGGAATGCCGCGCTCGCGCAGGACAGTGGCTGCCTTCTCCATCGCCTCCATGTCGCTGTCGGAGCCCATCACGATGCCGACGATCGGCTCGCTGACGTCGAACTCCTCGAGCTGCGCCTGCACCTCGGCCTCGGCGAGGCCGGTGCGGATCGGGGTGGGGGCGGCGTCGGTCATGGAGCGATGGAAAGCGGATCGCGGTCGGCCTGTGCAGCGATATCGCGGCGCAGCTGCATACCGTCGAAGGAGATTCGCTGCGCGGCAGCATACGCAGTGGTCCGGGCGTGTTCGGCCGTAGGTCCCAGGGCGGTGACGTTGAGGACACGCCCGCCGGCCGTGACGATCGCGCCGTCTTCACGTTGCGCAGTCCCCGCGTGCGTGATCTCGACCTCAGCCGGCACGTCGTCCAGTCCCAGGATGACGTCACCGCTCGATGATGAAGCGGGGTAGCCGGCGCCAGCCAATACGAGCGTCACCGACCAGTCGTCCGAGAACTCGAGAGCCTTGCCTTGCAAGCCGCCGAGTCGCGATGCGGCCATGAGCAGCTCTACCAAGTCGCTGCGCAGCCGGGGCAGTATCGCCTGCGTCTCGGGGTCGCCGAAGCGGACGTTGAACTCGAGGACCTTCGGACCGTCTGCGGTGAGCATCAGGCCGACATAGAGGACGCCGTGGAAGGGGGTGTTCTTTGCGCGCATCAGCTCGACGATCGGCTGGTGCACCTGCGCGACCAGGTCATCTGCCCGCTGCGTGTCGATACCAGCCACCGGCGAATAGGAGCCCATACCACCTGTGTTGGGACCTCGATCGCCGTCGTATATGCGCTTGAAGTCACGGGCCGGCGCCATCGGCACCGCGCGCTCACCGTCGCAGAGCGCCAGCAGCGACAGCTCCTCGCCGACCAGCAGCTCCTCGACCACCGCACTTGGCGACGCCGAGCCGCCAGCGCCGCCAGCGCCGAAACCCACCTCGCCGAAATGCCCCCCACCGAAGCGCCGCTCGACGAAAATCTCACTCAGCGCGGCGCGCGCCTGCTCGGCATCCTCGGCGACGGTGACGCCCTTGCCGGCGGCGAGGCCGTCGGCCTTGACGACGACTCCGGGCGAGGCCAGCTCGCTCACCGCCCCTATCCCCTCGTCCAGCGACTGCACTCGGCGCCAGCGCGCGGTGGGCACCCCCGCCGCTTCCATCGCCTGCTTGGCATAGGCCTTCGACCCCTCCAACTGCGCGGCGCCCGCGCTTGGGCCGAAGGCCGTGCGCCCGCGCTCGACCAGCGCGTCAATGAGGCCCGCGACAAGCGGGACCTCGGGGCCGACCACCGTCAGATCGACGTCCTCGCGCTCGACGGCCGCGACGATGCCCTCGACGTCATCGACGGCAATGTCGAGTAGGCGTGCTTCGCTCGCGATCCCGGCGTTTCCGGGCGCGCACAGCAGCTCGGGCCGCTGGGGAGAGCGCGCCAACGCGCGCACGAGCGCGTGCTCGCGACCGCCGGAACCGACGACCAGGACCTTCACAGAGAAGAAATGAACTCGTCCACGCCTATCGCCGTCAGCGTCTCGTAGCGGCCGGTGCCGCGCGAGCCGAGCTCCAGCGACACCCGCGCCATCGTCTTCTCGTCGGGCGCCTCGACGACCGAGATGAAGTCGAACGCGCCGAGCGTCGCCCACTGCGCCTTGACGGTGGCGCCGAGCTGCTGCACCTCCTTGTTGACCTCGCGGATGCGCTCCGGGTTGTTCTTGACCGTCTGCACTCCCTCCGGCGTCAGCGTCGAGAGCATGATGTAGGTGGGCATTGCTCCTCCGTTTCCTCGCGACCTTGGGAACTGTTCGAACTCGTCCTCTGCACCGGACGGCGCACTGCACCCGTTGTACAGGATCGCCGGGCGGGATCGCCCAGTGGCAGCGATAATGTCCTCGTGATCGCTCGCTACACCCGCCCAGAGCTGGGCGCGATCTGGACCGACGAAGCGCGGATGGAGGCGTGGCGCCGAGTCGAGGTCGCCGCCTGCGAGGAGCTGCCGTCGTTGCTCACCCTCACGGGTACAGGCGGCGATGCCGGTGGCGCCGGTGACCGTGTACAAGCTCGCGGCCCCGGCGACGACGCCGGCGGGCCAACCGCGTCCGAGCTGGAGGCGATCCGCGCCGCGACCTTCACCGTCGAGGCCGTGGGCGAGCGCGAGCGCATCACCGACCACGACGTCGCCGCGTTCGTGGACGTCCTGTCGGCGAGCGCCGGCGAGGCCGGGCGCTGGATTCACTTCGGGCTGACCTCCTCGGACGTGCTCGACACGGCGCTGGCACTGCAGCTGCGCGCCGTCGGCGAGATCGTCGTGCCGGGCGCCCAGGCGCTGGTGCAGGCGCTCGCCAACCGCGCGCGCGAGCACGTCGAGACGCTGTGCGCCGGGCGCACCCACGGCGTGCAGGCCGAGCCGACGACGTTCGGGGTCAAGCTCGCGGGCTTCGCCTTCGAGGCCCACCGCAACGCGGTGAGGTTGCGGGCGGCTTTCGAGCAGGCGGCGGTGGGCGCGATCTCCGGCGCCGTCGGCACCTATGCGGCGACCAGCCCGGGCTTCGAGGCGCGCGTGCTCGCCCGGCTCGGGCTGGCACGCGAGGACGTCTCCACGCAGGTCGTGGCGCGCGACCGCCACGCCCAGCTGCTGGGAGCGATCGCGCTCGCCGGCGCCGGGCTGGAGCGTCTCGCCACAGAGATCCGTCACCTGCAGCGCACGGAGGTGCGAGAGGTGCGAGAGCCGTTCAAGGCCGGGCAGAAGGGCTCCTCGGCGATGCCGCACAAGCGCAACCCGATCAAGAGCGAGCAGATCTCCGGGTTGGCGCGAGTGCTGCGTGGCAACGCGCAGGCGGCGCTCGAGAACGTGGCGCTGTGGCACGAGCGCGACATCTCCCACTCCTCGGTGGAGCGCGTGATCCTGCCCGACTCGACGATCCTGATCGACCACATGCAGCGCTCGGCGACAGCGCTCGTGCAGGGGCTCGTGGTGGACGAGGCGAGGATGCGGGCAAACCTCGAATCGACGCACGGCGCGCTGTACTCGCAGCGGGTGCTGTTGGCACTGGTCAGCGGTGACTCCGAGCGCAGTCGATCCCCGATGGCGCGCGATGACGCCTACCGGATCGCCCAGGAGCTGGCGCAGCGCGCCTGGGACGAGGAAACGTCGCTGCGCGACCTGCTCGCCGCCGACGAGCGCACGGCGAGTCTCGACCTCGACGCGATCTTCGACCCGGCGCACTTCACGCGCTACGCGCGCGAGATCGTCGGGCGGCTGGGCGAGATCGCCTGAAGAAGCTGCCGCTAGCCACACCGCGTGGTTCGGTATTTACCACTACGCCGAACTTGGATTTGCGTCCATAAACCATTTCGGCCGCAAGTGGGTCGGATAGGGTGTGCCGGCCGGCCACCGTGGCCAGCCGGGGGCACGACTCCGTTGCCGCCGATATCCACACTCGGGAGACACCCAATGCACACTCTGAACAAGTGGCGTCGCACTGCGCTCGCCCTGCTGACGATGGCCCTGCTACTCCTGGCTGCGGGCGTCAGCAGCGCCTATGCGCTATCCGCTCAGAAATTCCACCTTCCGGTACACGTTGTGAGGACTCACGTGAGCGCCTCAAAGTCCAAGCACAAGAAAAAACCAGCATCAAATCGTGGTCCGCGCGGGCCTCGTGGTCCAGCCGGCCCTACCGGTCCTGGCGGGCCGGCCGGTCCAGCCGGCCCTGCTGGCCCTGCCGGTCCTGCCGGCCCTGCCGGCCCAGGCGCGACGAAAATCAACTTCTTTGAGGAACCCAACCCTGCTGATGGCATCCACCACGTATTGAACGTTGGGCCGCTGCAGATAGGTATCAACTGCAAAGGCAACCCGACCGGCACCGAAGAAATCAAAATTGGGACGTTTATAACTATTCCGGGCCCGCAGACTACGCTTTCCGAAATGCCGAAAGAATCATTGAAAACTCAGGCATACCAGCTTATCACTGGTTCGATCACAGACACGGGCGGTGAAAGCCCAGTCGCTAGCAAAGAAGCAATGACCGCAGTTGGCAACTTCATCGTGGCGGGTCCCAATGGGGTGCCCTACTGGCTGTGGTTCACCTATTAGTGCTCCGTTAGATTGATCCTGGGGGTTGTAGGTAGAGGGTGTTGGGCGGCAGCCGTCGGTGACAGGTGGGGCATGTTCCCTGCCAGCAGGCCAGGAGCTGTTGTAGCTCCCTGGCGACCTCGAAGAGC
>DASZGH010000070.1:0-1839 GCA_035938935.1 Solirubrobacteraceae bacterium | reverse complement strand
TGCCCGACCTGCTGGGGATCGCGGCGATCAGCGCGCTGCTGGCCAACCTCGTCAACAACCTGCCGGCGATCCTCATCATCGCCCCCATCGCCGTCGCGTCTGGCCCCGCCGCGGTGCTCGCGGCGCTCGTGGGGGTTAACGTGGGGCCGAACCTGACCTACGCCGGCTCCCTCGCCACGCTGCTCTGGCGCCGCCTCCTCCGCGCGGAGGACACCGACGTGAACCTCGGCGAGTTCCTCCGCCTCGGCGCCGCCACGGTCCCGGCAGCCCTCGCCGCGTCGACGCTGATGCTCTGGTCCGGCATGCGGGTCGGCCTGTGATGCGTGTCCTCGTCTGGATCGTGGAGGAGACCTGGCAGGCCACGGTGGCTGCGGCAGCCGCCTTCCTGCCCGCCGGTGCCGACGTCACGCTCCTGCACGTCAGGGCGAGCGACGCCGAGACCGTGGCCCGCGGCGCCCGCTATGCCCTGCTCGGCCGCTCGCACCGGCCGACCGCCGAGCCGCTCGACGCGATCTCCGAACAGAGCGCGCGCCAACTGCTCGCCGACGCGCAGGCCGTCCTCGGGCGCGATGCCGTGCTCGACGCGCGCTCCGGCCGCATCGGGCACGAGGTGGTCGCGGCCGCCGACACCGTGGACCTGCTCGTGCTCGCACGCGACGAGGATCGCGCCCATCGCGGGCCGCGGAGCCTCGGGCCCACTGCGCGCTATGTCGTCGACCACGCCCCGTGCGCCGTGCTCCTCGTCTGGCCCGACGCACCCTCCTGATGAACACCACCGGCATGAGACGACTCCCGCATCTCCACGACGGAAGGAAAGGAAATGGACCAGCAATTGATCTGCGAGCTGAACCTCGCGCTGATCCCCGAGACGGAACTCGCAAGCCGCCACATCGCCTTCAGCAGGCAAATGGCGGACCGGTATCGGTCGGTGATCCAGCTGAACGGCGTGACGCCGCGAGTGGCGTTCACGCCGCACGTCACCCTCTATCAGGTGCCGGTCCAGGCTCGTGACTTGCCTGGACTGCGCGCGGCGCTACTCGACGTCGCCGCCAAGGCTCCGCGGCTTTCGCTCAGCGCGACGGAATACCGCTCCAACCAGGACGAGGGATCGTTCGAGGTCCGCTACGCGGCCGCAGCGCGGCTGATGGAGCTGCAAGATGACACCATTGCCGTGGTGAACCCGCTGCGAGGGAATCTCCTGCTGGAGCGGGATCCGGCAGGCCGACCGCTGAGCGAGCGGATCGACGAGTCGGGACCGGCGGGCGACAACATCCGCCGGACGGGCTTCGACGCGGTAGGCGACCCGGCGCAAGGCGGGCTCTTCTATCCGCACGTCACCATCAACTGGTTCGAGCTGGGAACGTCGGTGGAGCTGAATGCTACGGATTGGCCATCGCTCTCGCATTTCGACGGGCGTTTCGTGGCGCTCGGGATTTTCCTCCTCGGCCCGTACGGAACCTGCGCTCAGCGATTGGCAGCGTTGCCCTTCGCAGCCTGATCAACCTCGCCGGCGGGCGGGATGGCTTCGCCGCCGGCGCGGATCATACGAACCATGCGTGGGCGCCCGCCAAAACCGGGCCAGGCTTTGGCGGGCGCCGCGGGAGGTGTCAGGTGAGCGGAGGGTGCCCCCGTCCGCGGCCTGGCTCAGGCGGCATCGCGTACGACCGTGTGCAGGCTTCGCGCGGTCCGGCGCAGCTGGGCGCCCGCCACGATCTGCGACACGCCGTAGATCAGGCTGAACAACCCGAACAGCAACGCGAGGGCGAGCGCGCCGATGTCGGGACGGGCACTGAGCACTACGCCGAACGCGATTGAGATCAGCCCGGTCACGATGAACAT
>DASZGH010000069.1:0-2235 GCA_035938935.1 Solirubrobacteraceae bacterium | reverse complement strand
CGATTAGGCAGTCAGGTTCCGGCTCATATCAGCGGCTGCCTCACGGGTCTCGACGCCGAGTTTGGCCAGCACGGATGAGACGTGGTGATTGACCGTCTTGGCCGATATGAACAAGGCGCGGGCGATCTGGGTGTTGGTCTTTCGTTCGCAGATCAACTCGAGCACTTCGCACTCACGGGGGGTAAGCCCGAGGGGGTGCGCCCGGGTAGCTCGGCGCGGGCCGACCGGCACCGACCGGGCGCCTATCTGGCGCAGCTTCTGGCGGGCGAGGCCGGCCGTCGCCCTGGCGCCTAGTTCATCGAGGCGCCGCAGTGCGTCGCGCAAGTCGTCTTCGTCCGACGAGTCAAGCAGGGCAAGCGCCGCGTCTAGGCAGCAGCCGAGCTCATCCCAGATACGCGCCGCCGCCGCGTGCTCGCCCAATTCCTGGAGCCGGTATGGCTCGGCAATCGGGCCATCGACGATCCGGTCGGAGCCGGTGCGGTAAAGCCAGCGGCGCAGCGCGCCGCGCATCCACTCGTCGATGTCGTGCGCGGCATCGGCGGCCAGCTCGGCTTCGTGCCGCGCCTCGTCAACTCGGCCGTCGGTCAGGAATGCCTCGGTCCGCGCGAGCCGGGCCGGTATGACGTACTGCGGCTGTCCGGTCGGTGCCGCGTTGGCGATCGCGCTGTCGAGGGCACGCCAGACTCCCGGCTCGCCGCGGCGCGCATAGATCACGCCAATCAAGGCCTGCGCGCAGATCTGGTGCAGCGGGGCGGCCGAGCTTTCCTCGAGCAGCTGAGCGCTGATCGCCACCGCTTCGTCCCAGCGCCCACGATGTTCAAGGACGATGGTGTGAGCTGCGCGCAGGAAATGGGAGTGCCTGTCCAGGTCGTTCTGCTCGCAGTAGGCGACGCCGTCGCGGTAATACTGCTCACCTTCGTCGAACCGGAACTGGTCGCACGCGATGCCGTACAGATTGCTGTAGGCGCGACCGGCCTGATTGGGCAGGTTGCGAGAGATGGCCAGCTCGAGTGAGCGGCGAATCAGTCCGGCCCAGCTCGGGTCGGTCGCGGATGCGGCGCAGCCTTCGGTGTTCAGCGCATCGGCAACGATGTCGGATGCGTCAAGCGAACGGGCGAGAGCCTGCGCTCGCCGGGCCAACTCGATCGCCTGGTCGTTCTCGCTGCGCGTCATTCTGAGGGAAGCCAGCGTCACGTACGCCCGGGCCAACTCGCGCGTCCCGCCGAGCGGCTCGAGCGTGTTGATCGCTTCGATGGCGGCGCCTACCGCTTCATCACCACGGCACAGATGTTTCAGCGTCAGCGAATAGCGCTGCAACGACTCGCCCTCATGACGGCGATCTTTGAGCAGCCGCCAGAGCCGGAGCGCCTGCTCGTCGGCGTCGGCCGCGATTTGCGATTGGTCGCTGAGAGTCGCCTCTTCGGCAAGGCCCGTGTAGAGCTCGGCCTGAGCGGACGGCGCGGAATGCGCGGCCCATCGCAATGCGCGCTCGTACTGGGCCGCCGCCTCGCGATGTGAGCCGAGATCAACGGCTCGTCTCGCGGCGAGAGATGCGTGCCGGACGACTGCTTCTTCGTCGCCAGCACCCTCAGCGTGGAAGGCCATGCGCGCGTCGTCGCGGCTGCCGCCGGCCCGCAGCGCGTTGAGGATCCTGGCGTGGATCAGCGCCTGCCGATGGGCGGGGATCTCCTGCGCGATCGCCAGCCGGGCGATCTCGTGCCGGAAGCGCAGGCCGATTCCTTCGTCGACCAGCAGTCCAGACGCACTGAGTTCGTCCAGCTCAGACTGCCGGTCGGCGAGCAGGCCCGCGTCGATCCGCACACCCATGAGCGCGGCAGTCTCAAGTACCTGCCGGGCCGTGTCGCTGAGCCGTCCGGTGCGCGAGAGGGTCGCGTCACGCGCCGATAGCGGGACTCCGTGTGTCCCGGCCTCGAGCATCTCGGTGACGTAGAAGGGATTGCCGCCAGTGAGCTGGTACAACTGGCCGGCGTCGAGACCGGTCCCGGCGGTCATCGTCCGGACGGCCTCGACCGACAGCGGCGGCAGCTCGAGCCGGCGCACCCACCGCCTCGCGGCGAGATCACCCAATGCGAGACGCAGCGGGCTCGATGGTGCCAGCCTGTCGTCCCGGTACGTGGCGATCACCAGCACCGACGCTGCGCGGATGCGACGTGTGAGAAACCGCATCAGGTCGAGCGTCGCCTCGTCCGCCCAGTGGATGTCCTCGATCACGAT
>DASZGH010000068.1:0-11394 GCA_035938935.1 Solirubrobacteraceae bacterium | reverse complement strand
CGTCGATCACCTCGCCGAAGTCCAGGAACGGCAGCTCGCGTACGAGCGAGCGGGTGTTCTCGGCGTCGAAGGCGCCCCAGCCGCCGCCGGTGCTCTGCATCCCGAGCGTCCAGGCCGTGGCCCGCTCGACGGCTGCGCGGGCGCGCGCCTGCGCCCCGACGCGGATGCGCCGCAGCGCGAGCACCACCTCCGCCGTGTCGTCGACGTCTGGGTAGTTGACGTTGGCGAACTCGAACGCCCAGCCGCCGGGCGCGAGCGCCGGGCGCGCCACGCACCAGTCGCCCCCGACCGTGACCTCCTCCCCCAGCAGCCACTCGCCCGCGCGCACCAGCGCCGGATGATCGGCGGGCAGGCCCGCGTCGCTGAGCGCCACCGCCGTCAGCGCCGTGTCCCAGACGGGCGACTGGCAGGCTTCGAGCCGCCGGCTTGGGCCGGGCGGGGCGCCTACGCCCAGCTCATCCTCGCCCGACTCCTGCACCATGAACGTGTCGATCCCCCCGATCCCGCGCCGCATCGCCGGATGGTCGAGCGGGTAGCCGCGCAGGCTAAGCGCCATCAGCGAGTACACCCACGGCGGCTGGATCCCGCCCCAGGAGCCGTCTGCCTCCTGGCGGCGCACGATCCAGCGCTCGGCGCGCGCCATCGCCAGGCGACGCACGGGTCGTATCGGATGGCGCTCGTACAGGCGCAGCGCACGGTCCAAGCGCCCCAGCCAGCGGCCGCGCGCGCTCGTGGCGGGTGCGGGCGCCCACTGCTCGGCGCCGTGCAGCTCGTCCAGGTCAAACGGCAGCGAGCGGCACGGGCGGTGGGCCATCACCAGCGACAGCGCCACGATCGTCTGGCGTGCCCAGCAGGCGAAGTCGTAGATGTTCAGCGCCACCCACCGGGGCAGCAGCACGATCTCCGGCGGCAGCGCCGGCACCTGCTCCCACGACCACAGGCCGAACAGCGACAGCCACACGTGCGTGAACACGCGCGCGCGCTCGATGCCTCCCTGCTCACGCACGAACTCCGCCGCGATCCGCATGTGCTCCTGCTCGGGCTCGTCGCCGGCCAGGCGCAGGGCCCAGTAGGCCTCGATCGTCGTCGAGAGGTCCCCGGGGCCGCCGTGGAAGTTCGTCCACGTCCCGTCGGCGCGCTGCTGCGAGCGGATCCAGGCGGCCGAGCGCTCGGTTCCATCCGCGCGGCGGATGCCGAGGAACTCGCGCAGGAGCATGTCCTCGGCGTCCATCGTCACGTTCGTCTGCAGCTCGCCGCGCCACCAGCCCCCCTCGTGCTGCAGCGCGAGCAGGCGCTCGCGAGCGCGCTCCAACGTCATTCTTGCCTCGCTCAGCGTGCTCGCCGTATGCGCGATCTGCGATGACATTGCGCTGACAGACTAGTGGTTCATCCTGGAATTTCGCTGGTGTTGGCCGGCGTATGCGGCCGTTTCATCGAGACGGCCCCGCGACCAGCACCTCGGGGTGAGGCGCATCGGTTATCGCGCTTTCGCGCAGCTTGGACTCGGAGATCGTGACAGGGACGGGGGATGTGAAGCGGTACACGTACAAACCGTGGACGTTGCGCATCTGCGTCAGCCACATTCCCCGGGCCGGCGGGGCGCCGGCCGAGGTGCGCAGCGGAGCGAAGCCGGTCTTCACTACTTCACTCACGCGCACCGTCGCTCCCTGGGCGAGATTGCGCAGCGGCGGCAGGTAGTACTCGAGCGGCGCGGCGCCCAGCTCAACGGTGACGATCGCTCGCCGGCTCCCCGGCGTGGGCGCCGCCCTCAAGACCTTCGCGACGCCCCGCCAGTCGCCGCGTTGCAGCCGCGGGCTCAGATTCACATCGATGCTCAGCGCCAGAAAACCCGCCGCCACGACCCCCGCAATCGCCATCCCGACCGTCCCTGTGCGCCGCGCGGCGATCGCGATCGCGAGCAGCGCGCTGACCGGCACCATCGCCGCGACGAGGTTGCGCGGCGCCAGGTAGTCGGCGCCGAGCAGCGCGAGCAGCAGCGGCAGCAGCACCCCTGACGCCGCCACGACCAGCGCGATCAGCGCGCCGCGCTCCTCTTGCGGCGTCAGCGTCCGCCACAGGCCGTAGAGCACGCCGGCGAGGATCGCGAGCGCGACGAGTAGCTCGACGCCGTGGCCGAGCGCGGAACCCGTGTAGCCGGTCAGGTAGTACTGCGGGATCGCTTCCAGACGCGCAGCCAGCGCCCATTCGCCGATCCACTGCGTGCCGTGGCCACCCTGAGCGACGATCAGCGGGATCAGCGCGGCGCCGGCGAGGACCGGCAGCAGCAGCGGCGCGAGGGCTGGGATTTTTTGGGGGATTGTTCCTACCCGCCGTCCGCGCTGGCTTTGCTCCATGTTCGCGAGCCCTCTCCAGCACAGCGCGCCGACCATCGGGATCAGCAGGAACACCGCGAAGTAGTGGGTGAGCAGCGCGAGCGTTGCCGCCAGTGCGAACGGCAACGTGCGGCGCGGGGTCGGCTCGCACAACGCTCGCACGAAGCACAGCAGCGCCAGCGACGCGCACAGCACGAACAGCCCGTAGGCGCGCGCCTCCTGCGAGTACCAGACCAGCAGCGGGCTGGTGGCGACGAAGGCAGCGGTGACTATCGCCGCGCGGCGGCCGGCCAGCTCGGCGCCGATCGCCCAGGCAACCGGGACGGTGCCGATGCCCGCCAGCGCCGAGAGCAGACGCAGCGCAACCGCGCCGGTGCCGAGTGCCCTTGTGATCGGCCACTCGAGCAGGTACCACAGCGGCGGGGAGTTCTCGCTGTGCACGAAGCTCGTCCAGGTTGCACTCAAGCTCGGGTGCAGGACGTGGACGGGCGTGTATGCCTCGTCGTACCAGAGGCTCTGCAGGTCGAGCGTGGCAAGGCGCAGGGCGGCGGCGAGCAGGGTCAGCGCCGCCAGCGGCCACCAGGCGCGTGCGCCCGCGCTCCGGGGCGCCTCGTCACGGGCGGCGGCAGCGGCGTTCAGTGCCGGCACAGTCCCGCCTGCACCGCCGATCCGAAGCAGCCGTAGCGTAGAGACGCCTCGTCTTCGCTGCGCGGCGGCAGGTAGTAGCCACCACTGACCTTGCGCCGACCTGCGACAGTGGGACCGGCGACGCGCAGACAGATCTGCGTGCGCTGCTTGGGGGCGCCCGGCGAGACATTGCCGCAGACGGTGTCGCGGGTGGAGTGTTCCTTGATGTCCTGCTCGACGCCGATGTTGTGGTAGTCGTGGCCGGTCGCCGCGCGCCAGGTCGCCAGGTCGGCGATCAGGCGATGGTTGACGTGCGTCTGCTGGACGACGTCATTGACGGTCGCTATCGCCAGCAACAGAGCGAACAGGATCAGCAGCGTCGTCTCAGCCAGGCGCAGGCTGCCCAGACCTCGGCGCTCGCTCTCACGCGGACGTGCATGTAAGCGTACCCACCCACCCAGCCGCCGCCAGCGCTGCGCGTCCACCGGTGTCGGCGTCTCGTTCACGAGACGGGCGCCCACAGCGGCGCTGTCTGGTGGGCGATGAACAGGCCCTGCACGGCGAGCGTCGCAACCAGCAGTCGGCGGTCGCGGCTGACGGCCGCCAGCGGCAGCGACCACAGCGTGTACCAGGCCAGCAGCCAGGTGCTGGTGACGGCGATCGCCAGGAACGTCCAGCCGGACGCGGCGACCCAGTCATAGCCGCGCCAGGTACGCCACAGCAGGTGCAGCACGATGGCAACGAGCAGGATCTTCAGCAGGTCGTGGTCGATCGGGAAGACACCCGGCTTGCCGAGGAGGTGGGCGATCTCGGTCGGGAAGCTGTCGGTCGAGACGAACGCCGAGTCGCGGTTCAGCGCCGCCACGATGTCGATGCCGTGGATGCCGAACACGAGGTAGGCGACGAACGCGACCGCGACCGCGACGGCCGCGGCGCCGAGCAGCGGCGCCAATCGGCGGCGTGCGATCAGCAGGAACGGCAGCGCCACGAAGCCTGTGGCCTTCACCAGCGTGCCCGCCATGATCGCGGCGCCGGCGCCGGCTTCGTTGTGGACCCCGACCGCACCGGTGCCCGTGCCCGCCGCGCTCGCGCCCCCGTCGGCCCCCGCCACGAGCGACCTGCGCCGCCACAGCGCGCGCGCCCCGACCAACGTCAGCGCGACGGCCAGCATCGTCAGAAAGATCATCACCAGGTCGTTGTGGGCGCCGCCGAGCGCGTAGATCACCCACAGCGGGTTGGCGCCGACCGCCAGCAGAGCGAAGCGCCGGTCCAGGCCGCGGACGGGGGCGCAGCGCCAGGTCAGCGCGAGCGTTCCGGCGGCCGCCAGCAGCGCCATCAGCTTCATCCCCCACACCGCGCCGACCACGCCGAGGAGACCGAGCGGGTAGGAGATCAGCGTGTATAGCGGGCCGTAGGCGGTGGCGACCAGCTTCCAGTCGTGGCCCACGTAGTGGTAGATCGGGTCTGTGACGATCGCCTGTGGGCCGTGCAGGTAGGGATTGACTCCATGCACGGCGCCCATGCGCGCGTAGGCGATGTAGCTGAAGACGTCGGTGGAGATTAGGACCGGACCGGCGAACACGATCAGGCTGAGCGCGCTCACGAGCGCGATCGCCCAGCGCGCGGAGAGGGTGCGCGCGAGCGCGAGCAGGCCCGCGTAGGCCGCCGTGTAGGAGAGCAGCGCGATCAGGAAGACGCGGAAGCCCAAGCGCTCGCCGACGCCGCCTAGCCAGCCGGCGATCGAGGGGGACTTGGGGATCAGCGGCGAGTGCCCTGCGGCGCCGTCGAGCACGATCTCGAGCGTCGCGGCGAGCAGCACGAGCGTGCAGACGCCGGCGAGCACCGGCGCCCAGCGCGCGAGCGCGCGGCCCGCATGAGCGCCGCGCGAGCGCAGCGGCTGGGCGGGCGGGTCCTTTACCACCGCGCTCAACGGGCGCTCGCCGGCCTGCCGCGCCGGCAGGCCGGCGGGGGGGTCGTTCACGGTTGGAAGCGCAGCAGGTCGCGCGCGCCGGTCATCTCGAACACGCGCTGCACCGCCTCGGTGCTCTGCGTGAGCAACAGCTCGCAACCGCTCTCGCGTGCGCGCCCGTCGGCCAGCAGCAACACGCGCAAGCCACTGGAGTCGATGAAGGACAGCCCGGAGAGGTCGAGCACGATCCGCCTCGGCGATCCCTGCTCGACGTCGGTCAAGCGCTCCTGCAGCGCATCGATCGACGCAAGGTCCAGTTCGCCACGCAGCGTCACGGTCACGGTACCGTCGCTCGCCGAGCTGGCGACGTCGAAGCTCCCGGGCGTGGAAGGCTGCCCGCTCATAGCGCGGACTCTAACTTAAGGGTCAGAGCGAATGGTTCGGGCGCCGTCAAGACCGGATGCTCAGAGCGCAGTCGAGGCCGAAGCGTCAGAGCGCCGTCCACACCGTCTTGGTCTCCAGATACTCGCCGAGGCCGTCGCGACCGTGCTCGCGCCCGACGCCGGACGCCTTGAAACCGCCGAACGGGGCCGCTGGGTCAGAGCCGCCCCAGTGGTTGATGTAGACCGAGCCGGCACGCAGCATCGCCGCCAGGCGGTGGGCGCTACCGACGTCGCGGGTCCACACGCCCGCCGCCAGGCCGTAGTCGTTGTCATTGGCGCGGCGCGCGACCTCCTCCAGGCTGTCGTACGGGGAGGCGACGAGCACTGGGCCGAAGATCTCCTCGCGGGCGATGCGCAGATCGTCCGCGCTCGAGCTGAACAGCGTCGGTTGCACGAACCAGCCCCCGCTCTCCTGCAGCGCGGCCTCGCCGCCGGCGATCAGCTCGGCGCCCTGCTCGCGACCGGAGGCGATGTAGGACATGACGCGCTCGTGCTGCTCGGCGGAGACGAGCGGCCCGAGCTGGGTGTCTGGATCGAGGCCCGCGCCCAGGCGCGTGGCCTGCGCGCGCTCGGCCAGCGCCGTCACGACCTCGTCGAAGCGCTCCTTGGGGACGAACAGCCGCGAGCCGGCATTGCAGGCTTGGCCGGAGTTGAAGTAGATCGCCTGGTAGGAGCCCTTGACCGCCGCGTCGATATCGGCGTCGGGGAGGATCACGTTCGGCGACTTGCCGCCCAGCTCGAGCGTCACGCGCTTGAGCGCACGGCCTGCCTTCGCGCCAATCTCGCGGCCGACGACGGTCGAGCCGGTGAAGGAGATCTTGTCCACGCCGGGGTGATCGACGAGCGCCGCGCCGGTCTCGCCGTCGCCGGTGATCACGTTCAACACGCCCTGCGGGAAGCCGACGTCGAGCGCCAGCTCGCCCAGGCGCAGTGCGCTCAGCGGCGTCTGCTCGGCCGGCTGGAGCACGATCGTGCAGCCCGCCGCGAGCGCCGGGGCCACCTTCCAGGAGGCCATCAGCAGCGGGAAGTTCCACGGCACGACCTGTCCGCACACGCCGACCGGTTCGCGGCGCGTGTAGCAGAGCATGCCCGGTGCGGTGACGGGCAGGACGCTGCCCTCGATCTTCGTCGCCCAGCCGGCGAAGTAGCGCAGGTGCGCGACCGTGCCCGCCACGTCGACGAAGCGCGCGAGCTTGACCGGCTTGCCGTTGTCGAGCGACTCGATCTCGGCGATCTCCTGCTGGCGCTGCTCCAGCGCATCGGCGAGCGCGCCCATCAGACGAGAGCGCTCGGAGGGCGCCATGCTCGCCCACGGGCCGTCCTCGAAGGCCCCGCGCGCAGCGGCGACGGCACGATCGACGTCCTGCGCGCCTGCCTGCGGGACGCTTGCGATCTCCGCCCCGCTTGCGGGGTCGAGCGTGGCGAACGTGCGCCCGTCGGCTGCCTGCGGGCGCTCCTGACCGATCAGAAGGCCGTGCTGCTTGGCGATGAAGGCGCGCGAGGCGTCGCCGAGGGCGTCGGGGAGGGCGGGTGTCGCGACAGTGCTCATCGGTGGCTCCTTGGCGGGCTGCAGGGCATTGCCTTCAGGGTAAGGGTTCGTAGATGGATAACGTCCGCCGTTGAGGCGTTCGAGGATCGAGTCTGGCAAGGACGCAGGAGCGAAGGCGTAGCAAAGCTACGTCGAGCTCCGAGGACGCAGCCAGAGGAAGGTCATCGGACGACTCAACAAGGAGGTTATTCATCTACGGACCCTAACGGCAGGCGCTCCGGTAGCTGTGCGGCACGCGGTGGGCACACGACGCTCCGGTGGCTCGCAGCGACGCCGGCGACCGCCGTCAGGGGGCCAGCACTATCTTCAGCGCTTCGCGGCGGTCATAAAGCGCGTAGGCCTCAGCCGCGTCGTCGAGGGCCATGTGGTGAGTGACCAGCGGCGCCGGGTCGAGCAGGCCCGCGGACATCATCGCCAGCACCCGGTCGACGTGGCCGATCACGTTGGCGTGGCCTGCGCACACGTGCAGCGACTTGATCCACAGCAGGCCCATGTGCACCTCGGCGCGCTCGGCGTAGACGCCGACGGCCTGGACCGTGCCGCACTTGCGCGTGATCCGCAGCGCGAGGTCGAATGCGTCCGGATGGCCGACGGCGTCGATGCAGACGTCCACCCCGCGGCCCTCGCTAGCCTCGCGCGACGCGGCGCGCGGGTCCTGCTCGGACAGGTGCACGGGCTGGGCGCCGAAGGACTCGGCCATCGCCAGACGCCCCGGCACCGTGTCGATCGCGATCACGCGCACCGCACCGGCAGCCCTTGCCGCCTGCACCGCACACAGGCCCACCGGCCCGAGCCCAAGCACCGCCGCGACGTCGCCCGCGCGTAGGCCGCTGTCGGCCACCGCGTGGTAGCCGGTGCCCATCACGTCGCCGGCGAACAGCGCGACCTCGTCGCTCATGCCCGCCGGGATCTTGCGCAGGACCAGGTCGGCGCTGGGGATCAGCGCCTGCTCGGCCTGCGTGCCCTGCAACGCGCCGAGTGCGGCGCCGTGACCGAACGTGCGCGACTGATCGCACTTGTGAAACCAGCCGCGGCGGCAGAACCAGCAGCGCCCGCAGGCGCTCTGAAAGCAGCCGAGCACTCGGTCGCCGGGCGCCACGGACTGCACCGCGTCGCCGACCGCGAGCACGGCGCCGACGTACTCGTGGCCAATCGTGAAGCCCGGCTCGATCTTGACGCGGCCGTGGTAGATGTGCAGGTCTGAGCCACACACCCCAGTCGCCTCGATCCGCACGATCGCATCGCCGGGATCGGCGATCTCCGGCTCGGGGACCTCGCTGACCCGAACCTCGCCGGGGGCCTGGAAGGTGACGGCGCGCATCGTTCGCGCACCCTAGCCCGTATTCTCCGGCAATGCCCTCCAGGGCCGTGCTCATCACGGGCTGCTCCTCCGGCATCGGCGCCGCGGCCGCGCAGCGCCTGGCGCAGCGCGGCAACTTCATCGTGTACGCCAGCGCGCGGCGGCTGGAGTCGATCGAGCCGCTGCAGGCGTTCGGCTGCAGGCTGCTGCAGCTGGACGTGACCGACGAATCCTCGATGCGCTCGGCAGTGGAGAAGGTGGTGGACGAGCAGGGCGCCGTCGGCGCGCTCGTCAACAACGCGGGCTACAGCCAGGGCGGCCCGATCGAGCAGGTCTCGATGGAGTCGGTCCGCCGCCAGTTCGAGACCAACGTGTTCGGCTTGATCTACCTCACACAGCTGGTGCTGCCCGGGATGCGCGCCCAGCGTTGGGGGCGGATCGTCAACATCGGCTCGATGGGCGGGCGGCTGACCTTCCCCGGCGGCGGCCTCTACCACGCCACCAAGCATTCGCTCGAGGCGATCAGCGACGCGCTCCGCTTCGAGGTGGCCGGCTTCGGCATCGGCGTGACCCTGATCGAGCCGGGCCTGATCACCAGCGACTTCGCCAAGACGGCCGTCGCGACCGTCGCCGAAGCCCAGAGCGAAGACGGCGAGGACCCTTACGGCGAGTTCAACCGCAAGCTCTCAGCGATGACGGTCGGCGTGTACGAGAGCCCGATCCGCCATCTGGGCGGCTCGCCGGAGGTGGTCGCCAGGGCGATCGAGAAGGCGATCACGCGACGCAAAGCGCCCACTCGGATGCTGCTGACACCCTCTGGACATCTGACGGTGCTTCAGCGCAAACTGCTGCCGGATCGCCTGTGGGACGCGGCAATGCGCTCGCAGCTGCCGCAGCCGCGCTAGGCGAATACTTCGACCGCGCCGCGGGGGCGGCCCAGCTCGAAGCCCTGGGCGTAGTCGACGCCGTAGTTGCGCAGCAGGCCGATCGTCGGCTCGTCGCCGACGTACTCGGCGATCGTCTGCTTGCCCATCCCCTGGACGACGCCGACAAGCGCTTGCACGACCAGCTGGTCCTTGCGCGAGGCCGGCAGCGTGCGGATGAAGTCGCCGTCGATCTTCAGGTAGCGAAACGGCAGGCGCTTGAGGTACTGGAAGGAGCCAAAGCCGGCGCCGAAGTCGTCGAGCGCCACCGAGCTGCCAAGCGTGTGCACCCCCTCGCAGAAGGCGCGCGCGCGGCGCATGTCGCCGATCGCAGCGGTCTCGGTCACCTCGACCACGAGCCGGTCGGGATCGACACAGTTGCGCACCAGCTCGCGCTCGATGTGGGCGAGCATGCCGCGATCGGTGATCGACAGCGCCGACAGGTTGACCGCAACGCGCGCCGCAGCCGTCGAACCGCTCTCCCCGAGCAGCTCGCCGCCCATCAGCGCGCAGACCTTGCCGATCACCAGCCGGTCGATCTGCTGGATCAGGCCGTAGCGCTCGGCCGCGGGCAGGAATGCGCACGGCGGGGTCAGCGAGCCGTCGAGACTGTCTGCCAGGCGGATCAGCGCCTCGTAGTGAGAGATGGCGCCGTCCTGCAGCGAGACGATCGGCTGGTAGTGCAGCGTGAACAGGTCCTCGCGCAACGCGCGGCGCAGACGCAACAGCCACGGCTTGGGGTGAAGGCCGGCGCGAGTGGAGAACTCACCCGTACGCCCCGGGTAGCGACGGCTGGGCGGCGCGGCGTCCCGGTCGCTGCGGCGCAGGTCGCTGGCCGATCGAGGATCCCGTCGATCCTCGATCGGTCGGATGACGAAGCTCGAGCTGGCGTCTGTGGTTGAGGTTGGCATGCGCTTATGTTCGCTGCCGGCGGCGCTCGTGTGCGCGGCTGAGCGGCTTTGTGGAGGTTTTCGAGCAAAAGCTGCGTCAAACCTGCACGAAACTGCTCAAATCTGCACTCAGCGCGACGAATATGGGCGCCGTGCGCGCTCTGAGACGACGAGCAGCAAGGCCAACAGGACGAAGTTCATCACCACCGAGGAGCCGCCGTAGGCGACGAACGGGAGCGTCACCCCCGTCAGCGGGATCACACGCGTGACACCGCCGACGATCACGAACACCTGCATCGCGATGATGAACGACAGGCCGACCGCCAGCAGCTTGGAGAACGAGTCACGCGCGAGCATCGCCGTCTTCAGCCCACGCGCCACGAACAGCAGGTAGGTCAGCAGCAATGCCGCGGCGCCGGCCAGCCCCAGCTCGTTGACGATGACCGCGTAGATCATGTCGCTTTCGGGCACCGGCAACAGAGTGGCGCGCACGATCCGATGGTGGGCCAATTCGTAGGGAAACTGGAGCAGCGATTGGTCAAAGCCGGTGCCGAGCAGGCCGCCGTCTGCTTGGGCGAACAGCGATTGGGCGAGCTGGTAACTGCCTCCGGGCGCGTGATAGAGACGTTCGTCGAATGGGTGTTCCCAGGCCACCACGCGCTGATGGACGTGGCCGACGTGCCCGATCACGAACCAGGCGCCGAGCGCGAACAGCACGAGCCCGATCAGCGGAAACGAGAAGCGGCCGGTCGCCACGTACAGCAGCGCCAGGAAGGCGCCGTAGAACATCAGCGAGGTCCCAAGCTCGCGCGTGAGCAGCAGCGTCGCCATCGCAGCGCCCCAGACGACGAGCATCGGGCCGAACTGCTTCATCGGCGGGATCGTCAGACCTACGAATTTGCGACCCGCGGTCACGAGGATCTGGCGGTTGTCGCGCAGATAGCTGGCCAGGAAGATCACGATCGCCACCTTGGCGAGCTCGGCCGGCTGGAAGGAGATTGGCCCGAGATGGATGTTCAGGTAGGCGCCGTTGACCTGCTCGCCGATCACCGGGAAGCGCGGCAGGATCGCCATCGCGATCCCGACCGCGGCGATCGTGTAGCGGTAGCGCTCGAGTACGCCCACGCCGGTGCGTCGCAGCCACAGGATCGTCGCCGCGAACAGGATCAGGCCGAAGATCATCCACTGGGCCTGCTGGCGCGCCAGCGAGGGATTGATCCGATAGACCATCACGATCCCGACGCTCGCGAGCACGGCGGCAAGCGGGAACAAGTAGGGATCGGCGTGCGGCAGCGCGAAACGAATCACCAGGTGCCCGGCCAGGCACAGACCGAGGAACAGCAGGCCGTAGGTCAGCGACAGGCTCGAGACGTGGTTGAGCGTGACGTTGGTCGAGGCGCTAAGCGTGCTGTTTTCCTGC
>DASZGH010000067.1:0-38486 GCA_035938935.1 Solirubrobacteraceae bacterium | reverse complement strand
GGTGCAAGCCTTCTGTAGTGTCGTCAGGCGGGACGGTAGTTGTTTGGGTAGATCGACCTTGACCCTCGCGATGTTCGACTCGGTGCCCTGCGGCGTCTTGGGATACGTGAGCTTCGCGTCCAGGCTCGCACCGTTCGCCCTGCTCGTCTTCCCTGACGTTGAGACGCTCAGATGCGGCTGGAATTTCAGTGCTCCGCAGTTGGTGACCTGGAAATGGTTCGTGAGGATCGCGACCGTGCCCTCCCCACCGGTCATCGTGCCCGTCACCGTCGCGGGGTTGCAATCGGTCGGGTTGTACGTGAAGTCCGGCCGGTCGACCGTGACGTTCACGAGCCGCAAGTTCACAGGCACACCACCAACGACCTGGGGCAGCTGGTCTGTAGTGACGGTCAACTGCGCAGTGTGGATGTCCACTTCGACCTTCGCACGCACCACCACGGTCCCGAGGTTGAACGGTCCGGCCTTCGCCGGTACGGCGATGCTGAGCCCGAACGGTGCGCCCTTATACGGGCCCGTCATGTAGACCTT
Source organism: Solirubrobacteraceae bacterium (assembly GCA_035938935.1). Classification (GTDB taxonomy): domain Bacteria; phylum Actinomycetota; class Thermoleophilia; order Solirubrobacterales; family Solirubrobacteraceae; genus Palsa-744. The sequence goes on along the minus strand of DASZGH010000067.1, from coordinate 37,958 downwards.
GCCGTCGGTGACGTAGAACGGGTTCGGTCCAGACCCGGCACCGGCGGTGAACGTCCCGATCAAGGATGCTGGGTCGCATGTCCCTGCGTTCGCTTGCGTTTCAGGGCATAGGGGCAAGCCGATCAGCGAGCCGAGCAGACCCTGGGGCAGCTTGACGCTGACGCGTTGCATGCTTTGATCGGCGTCTTTGCGGCTGAACGTCGTGATGAACGGCGTGAACGCACCAGCCTGCACACTGGACACGCCGGCGCTCAGCACGGGATTGAACGCGTGATGAGAGGTGCATGGTGTTTCTTCAGGGCCTGATGTCAGCGCGAAGCTGCTGGAGCGGTACACCGCTCTATCCGGAGCGGAATACGGGTACAACAGTATTTCCGTTGTCTGTGTCTGACAGGAGAAGGGTGTCGTCAACGGTGCCCTGGCGCCAGCCTTGAATTTCAGGGTGATGTCTTCGAACGGGAACTCAGGAAGATTGTCGAACGTCGTCGTCAACCGTCCCGTGACGGGGTTCGCGACGATCTGACCAGGAACCTTTAGGTCCAGGCCGTGTTCGTCGTCTCGTATCTCCATCACGATACGGAACATTTCGCCCGATGTCGGGTCCTGCGAGTTCTGTGGTCGCAGGTAGATCGTGCCTTCAATCGGGTTTGAGATCAACTGGGTATGCAGCAACAGGTTCCCGATCTTCGACGCTTCAGGGCACGCAGCCGGTGTCGTCTGACCCAAATGCAAATGTGCGTCATCGCACGCCTGCAACCCGTCCGCGGCGGATGGGTTGATAGCCATCCCTTCGGGCAACGTCACGATCACCTTCTTCAGATCGGCGGCACCGAGTCCTTCGGGCGCCTTGTTCTGCGGGACCGCCATCTTGACGTTCACACCCGTCGGAGAGTTAGCGGCGGTACCGGTCGGGTCCACGTACAATGACGGGTTGAACGGCACGGCATCGCAACCATTCAACGTCGGTCCGGCATAGGCGATGCTCGCGTAATGTTCTGGGTGCTCGTAACTGTTGGAGTCCGTGCTGAACGGCAACGGTGCTCCGGAGCAACCCGTCGGCAGGCGCAGGAACGCCTTCGCGGGCTCCGTCGTCGGACAGGTGTTTCCGTATGAGCCCTTAAACACCGTGTTCAGGCAACCGCCGCGCAACGGGTCGTGGCGTTTATCCGCTGGCACGCCCCAGGCTGTGACGTCGACACGAGTGACCGGCGCGGAGGTGGTTGTGTCCTTGCTGATAACATCGATGCCATAGTCGGTTGGTCGCACGTGCGCCTGCAACAGTACAGTGGAGCCGTAGAACTCAAACCCGAGCTCTGTAGCCACGCCCCGAGGCGCCACCATGTTGAATAGGCCGTTTATCAACGAACCGGTGAACCTGCCATAGTTTAGATAAATATGGACCACACCGATTTGACTCGTGATGGGACAGTTAGGGACGTTGGCGCCTTCGGGTGAGCTTTCAGCAAGCTCGTCTGGCGTGCACAGCGTCGGTGTGGCTGTCGGGTTGCCTATCAATCCCGGCGGCAGATGCGCCGTTACATCCTTGAAATGCTCAACGCTCGCCGTTGACGGGAATTCATCACGACTGGAGAAGGCGCCGTTGTATTTAGATGCAAATGACCGCCACATTAGCGTGGTCGTGTATTCCGCGGGATCGGACGCGGCCTGTGTCGCTTCGCTGCCGTCCGCGTTGGTGAGCTGCACTTCCCCTAGTGTGAACCCGAACGCGCCGGGAGGACCGACGGTCATCCGCTGCTGCTCGTGCACAGGTTCAACCACGCCTCCACCGGAAACCGTTACTTCCCCCGTCAGCGTGCCTGTAGCGGCCGGGTCAACCTTAGTTTGAGCGTAGATCCAGAGTTGCACTCCGGGCCGCACCGGACCGGGCGCCATACACGTCAACGTCTGCCCGACCGTTTCACACGAGACTTCAGGCATTTCAGCCGAAAATCCCACCTCAGGGCGCTGCTGGGTGAACGTCAGTCCCGGGCTGAGGGTATCCACGATCTTCACCGGCCCGCTCGTTGGCACTTCGCCGTCGTTATTTACCGCGATGGTCAACCACGGTTCTTCACCGGCAGGAACCGAGTCTGGTGTCGCCGCATACACCTTGAACGCGGGAGTCGCAAACGCAGAGGCCGATACCGCGGCCACAAGCATCAGCGCGAACGCCGTGATCGCACACACTATGAGCCGGGACAGCCGATTCAAATCGCTTCGCATGTTCACCACCCTCCTTATCGCCCGGCTCGACGGGACGCACGCTTGACAGAACTCTTACTCGCATACCGTTTACGCGCCTGCGCCCTGCACGACGAACGCTTGCGCTTAGGCTTCTTAGCGCACAACTTCAACGCACGCTTGAGCCGTTCCGCGCCTGTCAACGTCTTGCTCTTGCTCGAGGAGGCCGGCTCGGGTGGGATATTACCCAGACCCGTGAACCCGGACGCCGTGCTAAAGCTCGGTACCGCCGCGGGCACACCCTGACAAGCGTCGCCTTCGCACGGTGTCCGCGGGTGCGGCGGTTCGGGATAGCCACCATTCACACGCGCGTCATAGACATCATCCAGCTTGTCTTCATCCCAACCCGTCAACTGTTCACGCGTAGCGAGCAACACGTCGCTCCCGCTCGGATTAGACTGCATGAACCACGTCCCGTTTTCACCCGAACCAAGCGACAGCAACGACAGCTTACCCGTCCTCATGTTGTACTCATACGCATCCGCTACACCATTCGTGTCCTGCGGCACCAACGATTCGCTCGTGTTGAAGAACACAAACCCGCCACTCCACGACACGAACCGCTGGACTATGGGCAGTTTGGGTTCCGGGTTCGTCGGCCCCGTACCACGCGGATACAATTCGACACCCGAAATCGGCGTAGCACCACTCGGCGGGCAACTCACGCAACTCACCGTTTCGCTCGCCTCGTCATACAGATAGATCTCCGTTTTTTTCGACGAGTTAAATCCTTCGCCGATTTCACGGCTTGTGATCTGTTCGGGGTCCACGGGGTCCATGAACAAGAGCTGCCTGCCGTCAGGACTGACCACTGACTGTTCGAAGTGGGCCGTGCCGACAGAGGTCCCAATCACGTGGACCTGACCTTTATCCCACAATGCCAAGCCCGAATCGCCCATGAAATACACGTGACTTCCGTCGCCACTTACACCAACCACACGGGGTCCTGGGCCGATAGACGGATTACTGCGTCCGATGAACGTCAAATTGGATCCGCTCTGCGGACTGGACCCCTCTGTGTACATGTACAGACCGATGCCTCCACCCCCGCTATCCACGCTCAACAACGGTTCCGGGCTCGTGAACAACACATGCTTACCATCCGAGGTAGACGTTTCAAAGTGAATATTGTGCGGCACGAAACTCGGTCCTGACGTCTCAGGTTCAGACACCCACGCCGTAGACGTCCCATTCCGACGCATATATAGCTGGCTTTCAGGACCAGTCGGAGGTGACACGAACAATATCCGCGAACCATCACTCGACACTGTGTCTTTGCGCAAAAGCGATTCTCCGCCCGTTACGCCCGCACGCGGCGCCGCGGCACCAGCCGGCGGGAGCGAACCGTCGGGCAAATAACCAACCAGTTCGACCTTACCATTCCTGGATTCATAGAACTTTTGTTCTTTCCCGACAGCACGCGGAACCAGATCTGACGGCGTTTCGAACGCCGCCACACTCAGATCAGACGACGCGCCTAGCGACCACACCAACTGGCTGCCTTCAGCTTCAGGCACTTCCAGTTTCGTCACCGGTTCCACCATACCTACGGTCAACATATTCTCAATGTACAAATTGTTGCTATTAGGTACCGCGCCCGCAACACCCGGAAGCGAATACGCTTCCGTTACAGCCTTATCCAATTCTTCACTGTAAATACTAAATTCTGTGCCTCTCGACAGGCCCTGAATGGGCTCATTCAGGGCCGGCGTCGGATAAACACCGTGACTGGACCAACCGTTTGCGCCACGCGTCGCCAGGAACTGGCTGAATCCGGCCTCACCCGAACCATGAGTTTCACCCATACCGGTGCGCGTCATGAAGTCCACACGACCGCCACTACTCGCAATAGCGATATTATCGGGCGCAGTCGCAATCACATCCGCACCGCTCTTCTCCACCGGCGAGACCATCTCAAACGCCCGGCAATCCGGCAGCGCCGTCGAGAAACGCACGCGATACACCGCGTTCGGACACGTATCAGCACCAACGACTGACGTTGGAGCTTCAAACGTCGTAAACGTATGATCAGGACCTGGCACGGTACCGTACACGTTGCTCGCAACCACACGGAAGTGGTATGTCGTGCTCGCCTGCAGGTTGCCAACCTGCTCGCTGACCGAGACGAACTGTTCACCATACGCCGCGCCCACCCTGCCGTCTGGCACGGGCACATTCATGCCATAGCTAGCGGTCGGTCCATATTCGAAACGGTAACTCGTATCCGTCCTAAGCGGATTGATTTCGGCTCGGAGCGTACCCGTGGTCGATCTCACGTTGAGCGTCGACTCATTTCTGATTTCTGCAGGAGGCTGTGTTGGGAACGTGGCGTCTGGGCTGAACGATTCACCGCGAGTATTCACAGCCCGTATGCGAACATGATAGGTCGTGCCCGGTTCAAGACCAGTCAGCCCCACCGACACTGGCACATTTGTAGTACTAGAGCCTACTTCCCCGTCGGGCACCGGAATACTCGTACCGTAACTCGTGGTCTTGCCATATTCAATGTGATACGTCGTGGAGAACCCATGCGGGTTGACGCTACCCGTCACCGTCGCTTCAGTCTGCGTGATGTTTCCTGCACCGTAAACAAATTTTTTACCATTTACCACATACGGGTACTCGTCGATTCCCGCCGTCGGCGGACCCAATGTTTCGAACGTGAGGGGTTCGCTCGCGTTCCCCTGCTCGGCATTGGCGACTTTGATGCGAAAACCATATGAGGTGCTTTCCTGCAAACCGATCACGCTCGCGCTCACAGCGACATTGCTTGTACCAGATCCCGGCTGTGGCGAACAGGGTACATTTTTGGTGAATTTCTCGACTTTTTGGGCTATTTCTATACCATTCATTTCTCCATATTCAAACACGCATTCGGTCACCGGAGCACCAGAAGGGTTCACCACGGCATCCAACGTCACGCTCGTCGGCTGCACTTCAGTCGCCGCGACACCAGTCACATCCGCAGCGATCACCAGCGGACCATAGATACGAACGGGACCACCGAAAGGTTCCGGTACATATACTCTCCCACTTTGGCCGTTGAGCCCAACGGCCAATGGCAGGGACAAGCCCCCAATTTCCGTTACCGGGGCGCCCGTCGCATCGTATTGATTGACAGAGGATGCGGTGGCGACATATACGTCTTCATTAACAGGGTCTACAGCAGGAGAATAAGATTGTTGCGGGACGAACACGCTCCCGAAAGCTTCCTGGCCAACCGTGTTGAATTCCACTGCGCCGTACTTCAACAAATTGCGGCCAGACGCGTAGAGATCACCGTGAGGGTCCACCGCGATGTTGCATGCTTGTTCTTGCCTGGTAATGAGAGTGTCAGCGTAATCGTTGTTCGTGACGGGGTTCCCGGTTGGAACGTATCTGCTCACAAGTTCATGGCCGCTCACATAGACGTCCCCAGATGCTCCAACAGTTACGCCACACATATACTGGGTATGGGGATAACCAACTCCGGTCAGTTCGCCTAGCGATTCCCCATTCGAGCGAAAAATGTACAAATGAAAGCGATTCGCGAAATAAATGTCGCCTTTAGCCGGACTGGAGGAATTGTCGACCGCAAGCTGAGTGTTCGGGAATTCTCCCTGACCGCCGACTTTAGATATCACATTCGTTTTGAGCGACGAGAATTCCGCTGGCACACCGTCTGCCGTGAACTTGTAGATGGCTTCGTTTTCGGCGTCGAATACGTACACGTCACCAGTGGATTCGTCGACCGCCAAAGAGGCCGCGCTAGGGAAGCCACTTCCACCGTTCAAGCCGAACGATCCAATCAGCGGGTGGGAGGCGTGCGCCCACGCCGAGCCCGCTACGACAGCCACGGCGACCAGCACGACCCAAAACGCCGCAAACCCTGAGGCAAGGGGCAACCTACGACGAGCAGCCATCAAAGCATCTCCTCCCAGAAGAGCGATCCACACGAACAGACCCGCGGGATCGCGGGCACGACACCCCATCCAGGGGGCAAGCAAAGACCGCCGCGAGCGCCTGACCCACGACGACGAAAGAACAAGAAGCAGCTGGCAGCGCGCCTTGCGCGCCGATGACCAAGCCGGGGCTCTTGCCCAGCTCCCCGCGAGCCCAGCCCGCGGTCCTGGCGGCTAGCGCAGTGGCGTCGAGCCGGCCAGAGAGAGAGAGAGAGAGAGAGACGCGTCAGCGACGCTGACGCGTCCAACTAGGGACCCGTCAACAAGACACGGACTCTCAAGCACGCTATTCCCCAAAGAAACCACGCGAACTACAACTCCCTCTCGAAGTGCGACCCGGTCCCTCTCCCAAGGGTCCCCGTCAAAACCAGTTGAAATCGATCACAGAGACCGACCCAACCCGACCTTATGTCCATGCCCATACCCCTTGACGGATACGAACACATATCGACTATATACCCTAAGCGAGAGTGTTGTCAAGTCCTGTCAAGACAGGGAGCTAACGCGGAGATACCCGGCCACCTCCTAGGCTCTGTGTATGGACGGCATCGACTGGAACGTCGCGCAGCGCGTGGGCGAGATGCTCTCTGGCGGCGCGCCGTACGTCTCCGCGGGCGGGGACGGGGTGCAGTCGCTCGCGCAGGACTTCGCCACCCGCGTGTCCGCCTACACGGGCCTCCCCCTCAACGACCCGATCCCCGAGATCGAGTCGATCGACCGGCCGCGCTGGATCGAAGCGAACATCGCGACGATGCGGCCGCTGCTCGACCCGCTCACCCAGCGCCTGGGCAAAGGGTCGGGGCCGCTTGCGCCCGCGCTGCGCTCGACCACCCAGCTGCTGCTCGGCGCGCAGGTCGGCGCGGTCACCGGGGTGCTCTCTCAGCGCGTGCTCGGGCAGTACGACATCGCCCTGCTCGACGCCGAGCGGCCGCCCCGACTGCTGCTGCTGGCGCCTAACATCGCCCAGGCGGCGCGCAACCTGGGGCTCGACCGCGACGAGTTCACCGCCTGGGTCGCGATCCACGAGGTCACCCACGCCGTCCAGTTCTCCGGCGCGCCGTGGCTGCGCGGGCACCTCGGCGGGATGCTGCGCGAGCTGCTCGACGGTATGCAGGTTGGAGTGAGCCTCGGCGGGTTGCCGAAGCTCCCGGACGCCGCCGACCTGCGCTCGCTCGCGACCCGGCTCCGGTCCGGCGAGCTGCTGCGGATCGGACTCGGCGAGGAGCGCTGGGCGCTGGTCGAGCGCATGCAGGCGGCGATGTCGCTGATCGAGGGGCACGCCGAGCACGTGATGGACGCGGTCGGCGCCGACGTTCTGCCCTCGCTCGAGCGCATGCGCGCGGCGATGGACCGGCGCCGGCGCAACCGCGCGTGGCCCTGGCGGATCGTCGAGCGGCTGCTGGGGCTGGAGATGAAGATGCGCCAGTACGAGGTCGGGCGGTCGTTTTGCGACGAGGTCGTAAAGGAATCGGGCCCACCCGCCCTCGCGCGCGCTTGGCAATCCCCCGCGATGCTCCCCACCACGGCGGAGCTGAACGAGCCGAGCCTGTGGTTGGACCGAACAAACGTTCCATCTGTTACAAGCTGACCCAGATGTATACGGCTTCTTTACAGGCTGTTCACCCTGGCTTGAGGTTTCGGTGTAACGATCTCCTCAGAGCGGGGTAAGAACGTGTGTTCGGTGCTATCTTGACCGGACCAGAACAAATGTGCCCCCCAGCAACAGGAGACTTCCTCCAAATGCCCACAGCTAAGACAACGTCCGCCAAGCCCCGCGCTCGAACCACGGCCAAGCGCCCCGCGACGGCCCCGAAGCGTGCCACCGGCACCATCAGTCAGTCGAGCACGGCCGAGCGCGCGGTCCTGATCCCGGTCGGAGCCGCCCTGATCGCCCGTGAGCGCGTGCTGTCGGGTGTCAGCGATGCGATCGCCAACTACAACAGCACCGCCAAAGCCTCAGCGCAGCTGCGCAAGTTCGAGCGCCGCGGCGCCACCGCCCGCAACCGCGTCGAGCGCGAGCTGCGCAAGACCCGCGTTCGCGTCGAGCGCGAGCTGCGCGAGCGCCGCCGCGAGGGCGAAGAGCTCGCCAACCGCGTCCAGGAGCGCATCCAGCACCTGGTCTGACCCGGACTTCCCCCGCCCCGGACCGGAGAGGTCGGAAGCGGGCAAGTCTGCCGGCCTCATAACCCGCCGGCAGTAGCAGCACTCTCTCCTCCCTCGCCGCCGGGCGGTCCCCCTACCGCCCGGCGGCATTTTATTTCCTGCGAGAATGGACGCCGTGACCGATCGCGACCAAGTGCTGAAGGCCCTCGAGGCCGTCATCGACCCCGAGCTGCGCCGCTCGATCGTCGAGCTCGAGATGGTTCGCTCGATCGACATCTCCGACAACGGCGTCGTCGACGTCACCGTCTCGCTGACGACCGCCGGCTGCCCGATCCGCGGTCACTTCCAGACCTCGGTCGCCCAGGCCGTCCAGGCGCTCGACGGGGTGTCCCACGTGAACGTCTACTTCGACGTGCTCAGCGACTCCGAGAAGGCGACCTTGCAGCAGAAGCTCGGGCGCGGCGCGTTGCCGGACGGGGCGCTCGCGCAAGTGTCGAACGTGATCTGCGTCGGCTCGGGAAAGGGAGGAGTCGGCAAGTCCACGCTCACCGCCAACCTCGCCGCCGCGCTGACCGCCGAGGGCAAGCGCGTGGGGATCCTCGACGCCGACGTGTGGGGCTACTCGATCCCTCGCATGTACGGTCTCGGCGCCACCCGGCCGGCGGTGTCGGAGCAGCGCAAGATCGTGCCGCTGCAAGCGCACGGCGTGAAGGTGATGTCGATCGGCTTCTTCGTCGCCGAGGACGCGGCCGTCGTCTGGCGCGGCCCGATGCTGCACAAGGCGCTGGGGCAGTTCCTGCAGGACGTCGAATGGGGATCACTCGACTACCTGTTGATCGACCTGCCGCCCGGCACCGGCGACGTCTCGATGACGCTCGCCCAGATGCTGCCCCAGGCCCAGTTCGCGATCGTCACCACTCCGCAGGCCACGGCGCAGAAGGTGGCGCGACGCTCGGCCGAGATGGCCAGCAAGGTCAACCTGGAGATCTGCGGCGTGATCGAGAACATGACCGCGTTTGCCACTCCTTCCGGCGAGCGCTACGCGATCTTCGGCGAGGGCGGCGGCCAGGAGCTCGCCGACGAGCTGGACGTGCCGCTGCTCGGCAAGGTGCCGCTGACGATGCCTCTGCGCGAGCACGCCGACGGCGGCCTGCCGCTCGTGATCGCCGACCCCGACGACCCGGCCTCGCAGGCGATCCGCCAAGCGGCACGCGGCCTGATCGCCCTGGCCCCGCTGGAGCTGCCAACGCTGCCGCTCGTCGAGGTCACCCCAAGCGCGCCCGCGCCGCCTGCCAGCCCGAAGCCTGCAGGCATGTCGCTCCCGATGGCCTAACGCCTACTTGGCATTGGCGAAGTACTCCGCGTTGATCTGCGAGTACTTCTGCCACTCGTCCGGCAGCTGGTCCTCGGCGAAGCAGGCGTCGACCGGACAGGCCTCGACGCAGGCGTCGCAGTCGATGCACTCCTCGGGGTCGATGTAGAGCATCTCGGCCGCGTCGTAGCCGGGCTCGTCGGGCGTCGGGTGGATGCAGTCCACGGGGCACACCTCGACGCAGGAATTGTCCTTCGTGCCGATGCACGGCTCAGCGATTACGTAGGCCATTCTTGCTCTTCCTAGATCCTTGTTCGTGGGGACAGTTGCTGGGGACGCTTATCCTAGCGAGCGATGCTGCTGCTCACCGGCGCCACCGGGCTCGTCGGCTCGGCCCTACTGCGCCGGCTCGTCGCCGACCCGGCAGCTACAGGGTCCTCGGCCGGCGCCCAGCAGATCCGCTGCCTGGTGCGCGACCCCCGCCGCCTCGGGCCGCTGCGCGTGCGCGTGCAGATCGCACTTGGGGATCTGGCCGATCCTCCCTCCTTTCGCAACGCGATGCGTGGCGTGGACACCGTCGTGCACCTGGCCGCGTCCACGCGCGACCAGCCACGCGGCTCGATCGAGGAGCTGGCGGCGATCGCCACCTGGCGGATGGTCGAGGCGGCGCAGCGCGCCGGGGTGGAGCGGTTCATTTTCTTCTCCGCGCTCGGCGCCTCCGAGCACCACCGCGCCCGCCTGTTCCGCGCCAAGGCGCTGGCCGAGCAGGCGGTGCGCGAGTCGGGGATGCGCACCACCGTGCTCGCCCCTTCGCTCGTGTACGCCCCCGGCGACCGCCTGCTTACGCTGCTCGAACGCCTCGCGCTGCTGCCGGTCGTCCCGGTGTCCGGCCGCGGCCGCGCGCTATGCCAGCCGATCTGGGCCGAGGACGTGGCCGACTGTGCGGCGGCCGTCCTGCGCGGCGATCGCGCCTCGGACGGCGCGAGCAGCATCCGCTACGAGCTGGCCGGCCCCGAAACGCTCAGCTACGACGATGTGATTCGCACTGTCCTGGAGGCGGCCGACCGGGAGCGCCCGCTGGCGCACATCCCAACACCGCTGGTTTCACGCGCGCTGCGAGCGCTGGAGCGCGTAGCGGGCGAGAGCAGGGGTGGATGGGTGCCTATGACCTGGGACGAGGCCGAGCTGCTGGAGGTCAACCAGATCGCCAAGGATGGTCCGGCGGACGCGCAGGCGCTCGGAGTGACGCCGCAAAAGTTGTCTAGCGTACTCACGGCAGCCTGATACAATTGTCTGCGGGTATCAGCCAATCTGGGGGCCACCTGCGACCCGCCGAGTTCGGCGGGTCGTTTGCTTCATGACACAGGCGCGCGCCGCTCGGACCACGGCACCGCTATCTCCAGCTGCCGTGCCAGCGAGATCAGCGTCGCCTCATCGGCCGGGCGACCAACGAGCTGCACCGCCAGCGGCAGGCCGTCCTCGCCCTGGTAGAGCGGCAGCGAGATCGCCGGCTGGCCTGAGGCGTTGAAGATGGGGGTGAAGGGGGTGAAGTAGCCCGAGCGCGTGAAGGTGGACATCGGGTCCGGGGCGGCCGTATCGAGCGTGCCGAGCGGCAGCGGACGCTCGGCCAGCGCCGGGGTGAGCAGCGCGTCGTACGGAGCCAGGAACTGCACGAGCTGGCGCGTCAGCGCCTGCAGCTGGATTTCCATGCCGAGGCCCTGCACGGAGTTGAGGTGCTGGGTCATCTGGTGGATCGCCCAGCTCATCGGCTCCATGTCCTCGGCCGTGGGCTCACGCCCCGCCACCATGCCCGCGTAGACGATCTGCACGGCGATGTGGATCGAGAAGACCCCACCGAACAGCTGCGAGAGGCCCTCTATCTGCCACGGCGGCGTGACCTCCTCGACTTCGTGACCGAGTGAGCGCAGCAGACCGGCCGCGTCCTCGACAGCGCGAGCGCACTGCGGGTCGATTGCCGCGTCGGCGAGCGGCGGCAGCGTGGTCATCGCGATCCGCAGCCTGCTGGACCGATCGGAGATCGGCCAGCGCGCCGCTGCCGCGGCGAACGGCTCGGCCGGCGGTGGCGCCCAGGTGGCGTCGCCCAGTTCGTAGCCGGCGAGCACGTCGAGGATCGCCGCCGTGTCGGCGACCGTGCGCGTGAGCACGCCGTCAACGTCCAGCGGCGCTTCGCCGCGTTCGGGTGCGGCGGAGATGCGTCCGCGCGCCGGCTTCAGGCCGACCAGGCCGCAGCACGCCGCCGGGATGCGGATCGAGCCGCCGCCGTCATTGCCGTGCGCGACGGGCACCATCCCCGAAGCGACCGCGGCGGCCGAGCCGCCGGAGGAGCCGCCCGGCGTGCGCTCCAGATCCCACGGGTTGCGCGTCGGTCCGAACATGCGCGCCTCGCTGACCGGCAGGATGCCGAACTCGGGCAGCGTGGTCGTGCCGACGATCACGAAGCCCGCATCCTTGATGCGGCTGACGAGCGCGCAGTCGTGGTGGGACACGTTCTCGGCCAGCAGCGAGCAGCCGATCGTGGTCCGCAGCCCGGCAACCGGGCGGTTGTTCTTGATCGCGATCGGCACCCCGGCGAACGGCCGCTGATCGCCGGCGCCGATCTCGGCCGCTGCGGCAAGCGCGCGGTCGCCGTCGACTTCGACGAAGGCGTTCAGCCGCGGGTTGAGCTCCTCGATACGGTCCAGCGAGGTCTGCACCAACTCGCTCGCCGACAGCTCTCCCGAGCGCACCATCGCGGCGAGCTCGAGCGCAGGGCGGAACATCAGGTCGGCGTCGGTCACGGCTCCTCCTCAGTTGCGCTTCGCTAGGCGACGTGTCCGGCCGGTAGCACGGCAGGCGTCGAGCCCGCGGCGCCTTCGCACGCGGGCTCGGTCATCATATGGGTGCGCTCAGGAGGCGCCACACCCGTCGAGCAACGAGCCCAGAAAGCGAGTCGCCATGAGCGAGGTAACGACGCAGTCGCCACCCTCTTCCCTTCCACCGTCACCACTAACTTCGGCCGCCCCGCCCGGCCAGGTCCAGTCCGGCCTGGAGGGCGTGGTCGCCTTTGCCACCGAGATCGCTGAGCCCGACCGCGCCGGCGGCTCGCTGCGCTACCGCGGCGTCGACATCGAGGACCTGGTCGGCGCCGTCCCCTACGAGCAGGTCTGGGGGCTGCTGGTGGACGACCGCTTCAAGCCGGGGCTACCGCCGGCCGAACCGCACATGCTGACCGTGCGCTCCGGCGACCACCGCGTGGACGTCCAGTCGGCGCTTGCGATGCTCGCGCCGGAGTGGGGGTTCGGGCAGTTGATCGACATCTCCGACGAGCAGGCGCGCGCGGACCTCGCCCGCGCCTCGGTGATGGCGCTCTCGTTCGTCGCGCAGTCGGCCCGCGAAGCCGGGCAGCCGCCGGTGCCGCAGTCGGAGGTCGACAAGGGGGGCTCGATACCCGAGCGCTTCCTGATCCGCTGGCGCGGCGAGGCCGACCCCGACCACGCCAAGGCGATCGACGCCTACTGGATCTCCGCCGCCGAGCACGGCGTCAACGCCTCGACGTTCACGGCGCGCATCGTCGCCTCCACCGGCGCCGACTGCGCCGCGGCGCTCTCCTCGGCCGTCGGCGCGCTGTCCGGGCCGCTGCACGGCGGGGCGCCCTCGCGCGTCTTGAAGATGCTCGAGGAAGTCGAACGCAGCGGCGACGCCGAGGCCTGGGTGAAGGCCGCGCTGGACCGCGGCGAGCGGCTGATGGGCTTCGGGCACCGCGTCTACAGAGCCGAAGACCCCAGGGCACGCGTGCTGCGGCGCACCTGCAGCGAGCTGGGCTCGCCGCGCTTCCAGGCCGCCGAGGCGCTGGAGCAGGCAGCACTGGCCGAGCTGACGGCGCGCAAGCCCGACCGCGTGCTCGCCACCAACGTCGAGTTCTGGTCGGCCGTGATCCTCGACCTGGCGCAGGTGCCGCCGGACCTGTTCACGCCGATGTTCACGTGTGCGCGCGTGGCGGGCTGGTCGGCTCACGTCCTCGAGCAGAAGCGCGAGGGCAAGCTGATCCGCCCGACGGCCAAGTACGTCGGGCACGGCCCGCGGCCGGTCTCGGCGGTGGAATAGAACGACCGGCCCCGGCGACAACGACCGCGACACGCGGGCCGGCGCTGCCGGGACTCGCGCGCCGAATCGAGCGCTATGCCTTTGCGCTGGGCCGCGCCGGGGCAACCGCGATCGCCGACCAGACAACGAACCCGAGCAGGCACAGCCCTGTCAGCCCATCGGTGAACAGGGTCGCGTAGAAGAACGGCGGGATCGCCGGGCTGCCGTAGATGAAGTGGCCGAACGTACTCAGCCCCGTCAGCGAGTACACGGCGAGACTCACGTACGCCTCCTGGTAGCGCCGTTCTCGGTAGCGGCGATAGCCGATCAGTCCTATCCACGTCAGCAACGGCCAGGCGAGGACGATCGCCACGCGTATGGCGGTGGGGTCGGAGTTGCCGCCGAGGCCCTGATAGCGGTCGACGGCGATGAAGTTGTCCGTGTAGTGGATCGCGGTGGAGAGAATGCTCGCCGCCATCATCGTCTTCAGGACGACCAACCGGCGCCGCTCGCCTTCCGTCATCGTCGCTCCCTTGCTGGTTGATAGATCGTTCTATCTTAGATATTGTCAGAGTCTCGGCGCAAGAGCAACTTTTCCCTCGCGATCGCCATGCCCACCACCAAGGAGCGCATCCTCGACAGCACAGCCGAGCTGTTTCGCCGCCAGGGCTACGCCGGCACGGGCATGAAGCAGATCGCCGCTCAGGCGGCAGCACCATTCGGCTCCGTCTACCACTTCTTCCCGGGCGGCAAGGAGGAGCTGGGAGCCGAAACGATCCGGATGTCCGGGCGACTGTACGTAGGACTGTTCGCCGCGATCGCGGCGCAGTCGCCAGACGCGGCCAGCGCGGTCGGCGCCTTCTTCGACGGGGCCGCGGACACGCTGCGCGAGACCGACTACGCCGACGCCTGCCCGATCGCCACGGTGGCACTGGAGGTGGCGAGCACCAACGAGCCTCTGCGGAAGGTGATCGCCGAGGTCTTCGAGGAGTGGATCGAGGCTGCCAGCTCCTACTTCGAGCGCGAAGGCATCCCACCGGCCCGCAGCCGCGAGCTGGCACTGACGATGCTCTCACTGCTGGAGGGCGCCTTCATCTTCAGCCGGACGATGCGCACGCCCGAGCCGGTCGCGATCGCCGGCGCGACGGCCGTGGCGAGAGTGCGCGAAGCGCTCGAACAGGCGCGGAACGTTGCATAGCCGGCGCGCGAAGTTGGCGGCGGCGCTGCCTGCCGCCCTCATCGTGACCGCGCTGGCCGTCGCGGTCACGCGGCTGCTGCCAGTCGCGCGCAGCGCCGGCACGCCGGCCTGGACGCACTGGTGGTGCTCGGCGGCGGCGACCCTGCACGCCCGCACGACCGGCCCTGGACACGCCACGGGTGTGTCGGCGACGATCGCGGCCCTGCTGCCACATCTGCCGCATCTGCTGCCGCTCGCGCTGCTGCCCGGCACTCTGCTTTACCTGCGCCGTGCGGCCGTCCGCCATCGCGCCGCCCAACAGGGGATCGCCCCACCCTCGCCCGCCTGAGCCCTCGCCGCCTGAGCCCTCGGCCGGCGTCCCCTCCGGGCTGGGCGGCGAAAGAGAGAGCGCAAAGAGAGAGGGCCCGACATCCTGTCGGGCCCTCTCTCAAATCCATCGACCGCCTGCGCCTGCCGCTGTAGCGCGGCAGGCGCTCTGGACGATCTGCCTACATCATCCCGCCCATGTCGGGCATACCGCCGCCGCCCATGGCCGGTTCCTTCTCGGGGACCTCGGCGACGATCGCCTCGGTCGTGAGGATGTTCTTGGCGATCGACGCCGCATTCTGGAGCGCCGAGCGCGTCACCATCGCCGGATCGATGACCCCAGCCGCGACGAGATCGACGATCTCGTTGGTGGCGGCGTTCAGCCCTTCGCCGGCCTTGGCCTTGCGCACGTCGTTGACCACCACGGAGCCCTCCAGGCCCGCGTTCTCGGCGATCTGACGCAGCGGCTCCTCCAGCGCCCGCAGCACGATACGCGCGCCGGTCTTCTCGTCCTCCTCGGCGATGTCCTCCAGCGACACCGACGCGACCGACTGCAGCAGCGCGACGCCACCGCCGGGCACGATGCCCTCCTCAAGCGCCGCCCGCGTGGCCTGCAGGGCGTCCTCGACGCGGTGCTTCTTCTCCTTCATCTCGGTCTCGGTGGCCGCGCCAACCTTCACAACCGCGACTCCGCCGGAGAGCTTGGCCAAGCGCTCCTGCAGCTTCTCGCGGTCGAAGTCCGAGTCGGTGTTCTCGACCTCGTTCTTGATCTGGTTGATGCGACCCTTGATCGCCTCGGCGTCGCCGTCGCCGTCCACGATCGTGGTGGTGTCCTTGGCGACCACTACGCGCCGGGCGCGACCGAGCTGGGAGAGCTGGGTGTTCTCCAGCTTCAGGCCCATCTCCTCGGTGATCACCTCGGCTTTGGTGAGGATCGCGATGTCCTCGAGCATGCGCTTGCGCCGATCGCCAAAGCCGGGGGCCTTGACCGCGACGCCGGTGAAGGTGCCACGCAGCTTGTTGACGACGAGGATCGCCAGCGACTCGCCCTCGACGTCCTCGGCGATGATCAGCAGGGGCTTGCCCGACTGGATCACCTGCTCGAGCACCGGCAGCACGTCGCGGACCGAGCCGATCTTCTGGTTGGCGATCAGGATGTAGGGGTCCTCGAGGGTCGCCTCCATGCGGTCCTGGTCGGTGACCATGTACGGGGAGATGTAACCCTTGTCGAACTGCATTCCCTCGGTGAACTCGAGGTCCATGCCGAAGGTCTGGCCCTCCTCGACGTTGACGACGCCATCCTTGCCGACCTTCTCGATCGCATCGGCGATCACGTCGCCGATCTCCTCGTCGCCGGCGGAGATCGTCGCCACGCGGGCGATCTGATCCTTGCCGGAGACCTCCTTGGACTGCGAGGCGATGTTGGCGACGACCTGGTCGACGGCCTTCTCGATGCCGCGCTTGAGCGCCAGCGGGTTGGCGCCGGCCGCGACGTTCTTCAGACCCTGGCGAACGATCGCCTGAGCCAGCACGGTGGCGGTGGTGGTGCCGTCGCCGGCGACGTCGTTGGTAGCGGTCGCCACCTCGCGCACCAGCTGGGCGCCCTGGTTCTCGAAGACGTCCTCGACTTCGATCTCACGCGCGATCGTGACGCCGTCGTTGGTGATGGTGGGGGCGCCGAACTTCTTGTCGAGGACCACGTAGCGGCCCTTGGGGCCGAGCGTGACCTTGACGGCGTTGGCGACGGCGTCGACGCCAGTCTCCAGGGACTTGCGCGCCGCGGCGTCGTACTTGATCTCCTTGTGTGCCATCAGTTCTTTCTCCTTTTGGCCTCGGTGATTGGCCTTGTCAGGCGACCTTGGCCAGGACGTCGGACTCGCGCAGCACGAGCAGCTCCTCGCCGTCGATCTTGATCTCGGTTCCGCCGTACTTGCTGTAAAGGACCTCGTCGCCCTCGGCGACGTCGAGCGGGATGCGCTTGCCGTCGTCGTCGAGCTTGCCGTCGCCGACAGCCAGGACCTTGCCCTTCTGCGGCTTCTCCTTGGCGGTGTCGGGCAGGACGAGGCCGCTCGCGGTCGTCTCCTCCTCCTCGATCGCCCGCACGATCAGACGATCGCCCAGGGGCTTGAGTTTCATGCTGTAAGACCTCCGTTTAGAGATGTGCTTCGGTGTGATCCCTCCGCGCGCGCGGCGCGGCCACGGCGCGGCGGGTATCTCGGCTGGCACTCTCATGGAGAGAGTGCCAACGATCAGGGTGAATATATAGCGCAGTCGCCGCTCGGAGGCGTCCAAGCCGCCCATCGCGGCCCCACCAGTCGCGACCGCCATGGCGACCGCCGCCCCCTCGAACCCAGCGTTCGCCGAAGATCGACCCCCGGAGCGCGGGGTCAGACGCTCGCAGCGGCGCTGCCGCTCACCAAACGCTCGACCTCTTGGCCGCGGTCGGTGAGCATCCAGGAGTTGGGCGCGCCGCGCACCTGGCCGGCGCCGGCGTTCTCGATCAGGCCGAGCCGCTCCAGGCGGCTGAGCAGCTTGGAGATCTGTCCCTGGTCCTCGATCCCGGCGTCGGCGCCAACGCGGCGATTGGAGGAGTCGGGGGCGGCGGCGATCGCCAGCAGCACTCGCACCGTGCGGTAGGTCAGGCGCATCTGCAGGTCACGCAGCGGGTCGCCGCGTCCGGCCGGCGCACGCTTGCGCGGCGAGGGGGTTGGGCGTGAGCTCTCCCTGTGCGCGGCGCCCGGCCCGAGGTAGGGGAGCACGATCATCCCCATCAGCGGCCCGGTCAGATCGAGCAGCGAAGCGCTGCGCCCGCCGATCAGCCGGGAGTGCAACACCGACAGCACGCCCCCCACCACGCCCTCGGCGGTGAGCGGCGGCAGCGCCTTGGAAGCCTTCGATTCGGCGCGGCCTTCGTCGAGTATGGCGGTCAGCCGATCGACGACCGACATCCGCCGCTCGTGGATGCGCGGGCCGGCGCCGAGCGTCTCCACGACGCACAGCCGCCCCATCGCCGGCTCCTCGGTTAGGAATTCGAGTAGTCCCACGAGACCTGTCCTGACCCGTGCGCGCCAGCGCTCGTTCGGGTCGTAGTCGAGCAGCACGTATTCGCCGGCCCGCTCGATCGACTGGTCGAGCGCGGCTACGAAGCAGTCCTCGAAGTCGTCGAAGACTTCGTAGAAGGTGCGGCGCGAGACCCCCGAGCGTGCGACTACGTGCGCGACAGTCGAGTCCGCCCGGGTTCGCTCGGAGACGACGTCGATCATCGCGGCGATCATGCGCGCGCGCTGGATCTCGGTGACGTGACCGCGACCGCCCGCGGGTCGGCCCTCGCGGACGCGCCCTGCGGGTCGGCCGTCACGGGCGCTCGCGGCGGCTGTGTTGGTTCGGGGATGGCGGGTCTGTCGCTTGGCTGGCATGCGGAGAAAGGGGTTGGGGGGTGGGCTTCGGATCGCGCGTACTCGGGTCTACCGAGCGAGCCAGGTAGCTCGCGCGATGTGTGTCGTGAACAACAAGAAATGCTGCGCCCTAGCGGCCCTTTTTTCATCCCCTGTTTCCCATTGGAATGCCAAAGACCCGAATACAGATTATTGTCTGCGGTGCCCTGGAGCCGTCCAGGGGCGCCGGCACGACGGCAAGGACGCTGCCGGGCGGTTCTCTAACGGCCGCGCCGGAGCCCGGCCGGTGACGTCAGTTCTGGGCGCCGCCGAAGCCCTTGATGGCTTCGGTCATGCCCGGCGGCGTCTCGAGAATCTGCGAGAAGCGCACGACCGTCACGGTGTCCTGCATCGACACCTCGCGGCCGTAGATCTGTTCCAGGAAGTGGATCAGCTCCTCGTGGCGGCGGAACTCCGGGTTGTCGTGCTTGATGTCCCGCGGCGAGAGCTCTGAGACCTTCATCACCTCGACCTGGTCGATGACCGCGTCGAAGATGCGCTCGCGGGGCGAATACTGGTAGCCGATCGTCACCAGCACCGCCTGGTTCTTGCGGTACTTCCCGGACTTGTCGCCAAGCCTGATCGTCGCCGTCTTGCGACCCTTCTTGAGCTCGTCGGCGAAGATCGTCGAGTAGAAGTTGAGGACTTGCACGAGCGCAGGCTATCGGTCTTGCCGGGCGATGGCCAGTGCCACCATCTTGCGCTCACCGGGGTAGGTCAGCTCCACACGCGCGCGCTCGAGCTCGAGCCAGCGCGCCTCGAGCACCTCGTCGTCGTGGTCGGCGACATCGCCGCTGAGGTAGCGAAACAGGAAGAAGCGAACGCTCTTGGCGATACGCCGCCCGTCGCGCACATACCAGTAGCGCACATCGCCGAGATCCTCCACGAGCTCGGCCTGCACGCCGGTCTCCTCGCGCACCTCGCGCGCGGCGGCCTGCTCGGCGGTCTCCTCGCCGTCGAGGTGGCCCTTCGGCAGCGCCAGCACCAGCGATCCGTCGGCGGCCCGCCGCGTCGGCACGATCACGAGCACGCGGCCTCCTTGCACAACGACGCCTCCGGCTGAGAGCTCGCGCTTAGAAGACATACCCGTCGAGCGCCGATGGGTCGTGCACGACCAGCCGTCCGCGGCCCTGCGAGATCACGCCGGCGCGCTCGAGCACGGCGAGAAAGCGCGAGGCGGACTCGCGCGAGGAGCCGGCGAGCTTGGCCAGGTCGGCCTGCGTGGCTCTCACCAGCACCTCGCGTGGGAACTCGCCGGAGGCGATCGCCTCCGCGACGAGGTCGCGCAGCACGACCGCGACCCGGCTCTGGACGGTCTGGAAGGACTGCCTGGCCAGGCGCTCGTTGGTGTCGCGCAGCCGCCGTCCAAGCGCGATCACCAGCCGCATCGAAATCTGCGGGTGCTCGACCATCAGGCGCCGCATGTCGGGGCCCAGCACGGCGACGACCTCCGTGGCCTGCACCGCCTCGACCGTGGCCGAGCGGCGCTCGTCCTCGAACATCGCAAGCTCTCCGAAGATGTCGCCGGGGCCGAAGTCCGCGAGCGTGATCGTGCGGCCGTCGGCGTGCTCGCGGACCGCTCGCGCGCGGCCGCAGCGCACCATGTAGCAGGTGTCGCTCGCGTCCCCCTCGCGGAAGACGACCTGCCCCGGCTCGAACGATCGCGGCACGGCCAAGGCGGCGACGCGCTCCAGATCCTCGGAGTCGAGCGTCGCGAACACGGGCACGCGCCCGAGCAGCTCGACAATCTCCGCCTCCCTCACCGGAGCCATATTGAGGAGATATCACAGCCGCGCCGCGGTGACTCTGCTCGGCCTTGGACAGCGGCTATCTTCAATGAGATGGGACCCGTCAAGGTGATCGCGCCGGTACTGTTGGCGGCGGCGTTCGCGCCGGCCTCGATGCACGCGCTGGAACGCTCGCCCGCCCTGTGGGCGACCGTGGACGTGTGCAAACCCTCGGACCAGCCCAACACGATCGGCATCCGCGGCTCGATGCCCGGCGACGGTCGCGCGCGGGACACGATGTACATGCGCTTTCGCGTCCAGTACCAGGAAACCTCCAGCAAGCGGTGGGTGAACGTGGCGCGCGGGGCCGACTCGGGGTTCGTGAAGGTGGGCTCGGCGCCGATCGCGCGCCAGGCCGGCCAGAGCTTCCGGTTTGCCGCTGGCGGCCAGGCGTTCACGATGCGCGGCTACGTGAGCTTCCAGTGGCGGCGTGGCGCCACCATACTGGGGACGATCGCCAGGGCCACCGCCGCCGGGCACAAAAGCCTTGCGGGCGCCGACCCGAAGAACTACAGCGCCGCCATCTGCAAGCTCAGCTGAGCGGCGCCACTGCCCGCGGGCGCGCGCGGCGCCTATCGCCGGGCCTGGGTTTCCTGCGCCGAGTGAAACAGGCGCGGGTCGTTGGTGATGATCCCGTCCACGCCCAGCGCCGTCAGCTTGGCGATGCGCTCGGTGTCGTCGACGGTCCACACGTACAGCTCCCCTCCCGCGGCCCGCACGGCGCGCAGCAGCGCGGGCGTGAGCACGCGCCAGTGCGCCATGATCGCGTCCACCCTGCCGGCGGCCAGTGCCGCTCGCGCGCGGCGCGGCAGGAGCGCGCGGTAGCCGGTCAGCGCCGCCAGCGCCGGGATCGCCGTGAGCAGGTCGCCGGTGTAGTCGCGCCGCACGCGCGGCACCGACCAGCCCAGCCGCAGCGCCGGCTCGGCGGCTCGCACGCGTGCGAGCGCGGAGGGGTACATGCCGCTGAGGAGCGTACGCTCGCTCAGCCCGGCCTCGCGGAGGGCGTCGACGACGCGCAGCTCGTAGCCGGGGATCTTCACGTCTAGGTCGATCCGGACACCCGCAAACGCGGGACCGGCGAGGTGCTCGAGCGCCTGCTCCAGCGGCAAACGCGGGCGCGAGCGCAGATCCTCGTAATCGTGGGCGACGAAGAGCTCGCCGCTTCCGTCCGGGCGCTCGCTGAGCGCGTCGAGCTCGATCATGTCGACCTCCAGCGCCAGCGCCGCGTCGAAGCTCTCCAGGGTGTTGCCCTGGACCAGGTGCGCAGCGCCCTTGTGCCCGACCCGCAGTGGGCGCGAGCGCACACGGGCGGCCTCCTCTACAGCCACGAAGACCAGGATAGAAGCGGGCGCTCAGGACGTTGCCAGCTGGCGGCGACCGACGCAGGCCGCTTCGATCGATTCGACCGCCCGGCGCGGGCCGATGTACGGCGCGAGGATCAGGAAGGCGATGTGGTCGACCAGGCACGGTAGGTAGCGCAGCCGGTCGTGCGGGGCGTAGCTTGCGAGGATCGCCCACGCCGCGCCGATGATCGCCTCGCCGGCGACCGCGGGGGCACGTTCTGGATCGGGGATGCCCTCGGTCATCACGCTGAGAAAGCCGTCGAGCAGCCCGCTGACGCGGTGCGCAATCCCTTCGCCGGCCTCGAACAGGTCGATGAACGAGAGCTGCACCAGGCCCGGGTGCGCGGCGCAGTAGGCGATCAGCGCCTCGACTCCTTTGTGCACGGCCTCCGGCCACTCCTCGTCGCCGCGCGTGGCGCGCATCACCGCGTCGTGGGCTTCGGCGGCGAACTCGTCGACGACCGCGAGCAGGCACTCCTGCTTGCTGGGGAACTCGCGGTGGAAGGCTTCGGTGGAGACCGCAGCGGCGCGCGCTATCTCGGCGTCGGTGATGTTCGTGTAGCCCTCCTCGAGCGCCAGCTGCACCATCGCGTCCATGACGGTCGAGCGACGGTCTTCGCGGGTCAGGAAGCGCGCGCGTTTGGCCACCAGCCGCGGCAGGTCGGCGATGCCCACCGTGCGCATGCGGGCTACCACCGGGGCTCGGTAGGAGCTGATCCAATCGAGCAGTTCGTCGGTCAGCACCGCCAGCTCGGCCTCGCGCCGTTCGCGCAGGCGCCGGATCACGACCAGGCGCACGCCGCCCACGATCGCCCGCGGTGCGAGCGGCGGCAGGACGATCTTGTCGGGCGTGAGCGCGAAGCCGGTCGCGACCACGCGCTCGAACGAGGTGGCGGTGCGCTGCATCCGTTCGTGCCCGCGCTGGCCGATGCCCGAGGACTCGACCAGCACCAAGTAGGCGCCGCGTGGGTCCGAGGCGATGCCCTGCAGAAACACTTTGCACGCCGTGTACAGGCGGTTGGCCCAGCCGCGCTCGGACAGCCACGCCTTCAGGACGCGCTTGCGCGAGTGGGCGACGAGCGCGTCGTAGGTGGCCAGGAAGCAGTCTTCCTTGTTGGAGAACTGTTCGTAGAAGGCCCGCCGCGAGACACCGGCCAGGGCGATCACGTTGGCGACGCTGGTGCCGGCATAGCCGCGCTGGTAGACGGACTCGACCATGCCGCCGTACAGGCGGGCGCGCTGATGGCGGGCGACCTGCTCGCGGCCCAGGCCGTGGGGGCCGTGCGGGAGTCGTTTGTACAGCGGCACGAGCTCGTCACAACCATCGTCCGCGACCGCCCCGGCCTCAGAACCATTCCCGTCCAGCCTCGAGCGTTCCCGCGATCCGCGCGGAAACGGGGCCTGAAGGAGCTCCCTCAGCGGCGGCGAAGTGTCCGAGCGGTCGGTCTCAGGCTCCCCACCTGTTCCACTCATCCCCATTATTCGGCACGATAATTCAGCTCTAAACTCTTGACAAGCCTTTGATCTGGCGATCGCCGGGAATGTTTCCGACTCAGTTGTAAGTATTCACCAGGGGTCCTGACCGTCCCCGCGGAGCACCCCTCACGCGCGCAGCACGAGCCGTCGCGGACCCTGTCGGAACCCCAGTTCCACAAGCGCGGGCTCGAGCGACGAGCCGATCGCCGCGGCGCCGTCGACTCGCTCCAGCAAGACGGCTTCGATCCGGCCCGCGCGCACGGCGTCGGCCAGCGCCCGCAACGCCAGCTCCAACCTGCTGGACTCGCCAGCCGGCGGTTGCGGATCGTCGGCCAGCGTGAGCAGGGCCCGGCCGCCGCGCTCCAGGTAGAGGACGGGCTCGGCGTCCACGAGCGCTACGTATGCGCCCGCCACCCGCGCGGGGCGCCTGCCCGCCTGCTCGCGCCGTGGCCAGGGCAGGACCGCGCCGTAGGGCTGGGCCGGATCGACGGCTGCCAGCACGCGCGCACGCGGCGCGCCCTCCCCGCGCGTGGCCCGCAACCGCTCGACCGCCCCCGGCAAGGCGAACTGCGCGCCGCCGAGACCCTCCACGAAGTAGCCGCGCCGGCACACTCCCAGCGTCTCGAGCTCGGCCAGCGAGGAGTACAGCGCCGAGAACCCCCCCTGCACGCCCTCGGCCAGCACCTGCTCGCGGGTGAGCACCCCGTAGCGCTCCAGCAGCAGCTCCGCGAGCGCCCGGCGCCGAGCGCGCGGGTCATCCGGGTGCCCGACGAAGACCGGCCCGGTCAGCGACCAGCGGCCCTGCACGGCACCGGCGGGCGAGCGCCCGCCGCGAAGCGAGCGCGAGGCGAAGCGACTCCGGCCACCACGGGCGCTCGCGCGGGTCCTGGCCGGGGCGCCCGCCAGAGCCAGGCGCGGGGCACGCAGCGGCGCGAAGGCGTCGTTGGTGGCCTCGCCGGCCCAGACGAGGTCCCACAGCGCCTCGGTCAGGGCCGCCGCCGGCAGGTCAAGGTCGACCAGCAGGTCGCCGAAGAAGCACGGTGCGACGGCCAGGCGCTCGCGCAGCAGCGCGTGCTCGGGCTGGGAGGGTGGCTCGGCCGCCTGTGAGGGCGGGCCCAGCAATGGGGCGTCCTCGCGGAAGTACAGGGCGACCCTGCCCGAGGAGCGGCCCAGCGAGCCGGCGCCGACCCACGCCAGCTCGCCGCTGGCGCACAGGGCATCCAGCCAGGTCGGCGAGTAGGAGCCGGTGCGGGCCGGGAGCACGTCGCGCTCCCAGGCCGCGGCCGGCAGCGCCAGCGCCTGCAGCGGGAGGAGCGCCTCGCGCAGCCGCTCGACGCCGGCTGCGACAGGCGCTGCCGTCGATCCCCGGCCGGCCGGCGGCTGTGAGGCGCGACGGTAGCGGTCGATCCCCTGCCAGGCCGGCATGAACGCGGCCAGCGCGCGCGCGTCGACCGGCTCGATCTCCTTGCGCAGAGCCGCCAGCGAGGCGCGCCGCAGCGTGCGCAGAACATCTAGATCGCACCACTCGCGCCCATCCACCTGGCCGCCGGGCGAGCTGGACTTCCCCGGTGCGGACGCGGGTGCGGGCGGTTCGGCGCCCGGCCTCAGCTCGCCGCGCACCAGCGTGCCGGCGCGCTCCAGCTCGCGCAGGACCGCCGAGGCGTCGACGCGGTAGCGGCCTTGCAGCTCAGACGCCGTGAACGGGCCATGCGTGCGGGCGAAGCGCTCCACCAGGCGCCCCAGCGCGTCGGGCACGTCGGCCACGAACGCAGCGGGCAGCCCCGCCGGCGGCGGGACGCCCAGCGCGTCGCGGTAGAGGCCGGCGTCGTCAGCGGCGATCACGCGCTCCTCGCCGCCGACGCGAATGCGCACGGCGCGGCGCTCGCGCTCGAGCGCCACGAGCATCGCCTCGGCGTCCAACTCGGCCAGCACTCGCTCGCCCAGCTCCCGCGTACGCAGGTCGCCAACTCGGCGCAGGATGTCGTGCAGGGCATCCGCGCTCGTGGCCCTCGTGAGCGGCGAGCGGTGCTGCAGCTCGTCCTCCACTCGCGCCAGCGCACCGGGGTCGATCAGGTCGCGCAGCTCCTCGGAGCCGAGCAGCTCGCGCAGCAGGTCGCGGTCCAGCGAGAGTGCGGCCGCGCGGCGCTCGGCGGCCGGGGTGTCGCCCTCGTACATGTAGGTGGCGACGTAGTCGAACAGCAGCGAGCCCGCGAACGGCGAGGCGCTCTGAGTCTGCACCTCCACCAGCGAGACCTCGCGCGTGGTTAGCGCCTGCAGCAGCTCCTTCAGCCCGTCCACGTCCAGAACGTCGCGCAGGCACTCGCGGTAGGTCTCGAGCACGATCGGGAAGTCCGGATAGTGCCGCGCGACCTCGAGCAGGCCCTGGGCCTTAAGACGCTGCTGCCACAGCGGCGTGCGTCGTCCCGGGTAGGCGCGCGGGATCAGGAGCGCACGGCCGGCGTTCTCGCGAAAGCGGGCGCCGAACAGCGCGGAGCTGCCCAGCTCGGAGACGATCGCCTCCTGCACCTCCTCGGGGTCGAGCGCAACCAGGTCGGCGTAGGAGCGCGCGCCGGCGTCGCCGGATGAGAGGGCCGGGCGCTCCCAGCCGCCCTCGACGCCGTCGCCGCCGCTGTCTTCTAGATCCACGTCGGGTAGGCGCAGGACGATCCCATCGTCGGACCAGAGGGCCTCGCCGTCGATCCCGAACAGATCCTTGAAGCGTGCCGAGATCGCAAGGGCCCAGGCGGCGTGAACGCGGCCGCCGTAGGGGGAGAGCACGCACAGGCGCCAGTCGCCGATCTCGTCGCGGAAGCGCTCGAGCACGATCGTGCGGTCGCTCGGCAACACCTGGGTCGCCTGCTGCTGCTCGCGCAGATAGTCGAGCAGGTTGCGCGCCGAACGCTCGTCGAGGTCGTAGTCGCGCACGAGCAGCTCGGGCTCCTGGTCGACCGCCCAACGCGCGAACTCGCCGATCGCGCGGCCGAGCTCCTTCGGGCGCCCAATCCCGTCGCCCTTCCAGAAAGGCACGGCTCCTGGCACCCCGGGGGCGGGGGTCACGATCACGCGATCGCGGCCGATCTCCTCGATCCGCCACGAGGAGGCGCCGAGCGCGAACACCTGGCCGGGACGCGCCTCGTAGACCATCTCCTCGTCGAGCTCGCCCACGCGCCGCCCGTCGGGCAGGACCACCGCGTACAGCCCGCGGTCGGGGATCGTGCCGGCGTTTGCGATCGCCAGCTGCCGTGCGCCGCGGCGCGCGCGGACGCGGCCGGCGACGCGGTCCCAGACGATGCGCGCGCGCAGGTCGCCGAACTCGCTGGAGGGGTAGCGCCCGTCGAGCATGTCGAGCACGTTCTCCAGCAGCGAGCGCGGCAGCTCGCCGTAGGAGTAGGAGGCGGTGACCAGCTCGTAGAGGTCGTCAACGGCCAGGTCCCCGTCGCCCTCGCCCTCTTTGTCCTCGGCGGCGGCGGCGATCGCGACGATCTGCTGGGCGAGCACGTCGAGCGCGTTGCGGGGCACGACCGTAGGCTCGATCTCCCCTTCGCGCATGCGCCGGCAGACGACGGCGCACTCCAGCAGGTCGCCGCGGAACTTAGGGAAGATGCGCCCCTTGCTGACATCCCCGACGCCGTGCCCGGCGCGCCCGATCCGCTGCAGCCCGCGCGCGACCGACTTCGGCGACTCGATCTGCAGCACAAGGTCGACGGCGCCCATGTCGATCCCCAGCTCCAGTGAGGAGGTGGCCACCAGGCAAGGCAGCTCGCCGGCCTTCAGCTGCTCCTCGGCGAGGGTGCGCTCCTCGCGGGAGAGCGAGCCGTGGTGGGCGCGGGCGATGTCGCGCTGTGGGGATGGCTCGCGCTCCGTCGAGGGCACGCCCGACAGGCCGCCCGGAGGGGCGGCCCCATCCCCATCCCCCTGCCCCTCGGCGGCGGCAAGCTCGTTCAAGCGCAGCGCCACCCGCTCGGCCGAGCGGCGGTTGTTGACGAACACGATCGTCGAGCGGTGCTCGCGCACCAGCGCCAGCAGCTCCGGGTAGATCGCCGGCCAGATCGAGTTTCGCAGCGAGTCGCCGGGGGCGGCCGGCTCGAGCGGATCGACCGGGACCGTATTGAGCTCGGTCATCGACTCGACCGGTACTTGGATGCGCAAGTCGAGCTGCTTGCGGGCGCCCGCGTCGAGAATGCGCACCTTGCGCCGCGGCCCTACCAGGAAGCGGCCGATCTCCTCCAGCGGCCGCTGCGTCGCCGACAGCCCCACCCGCTGCACCTCGCGCCCGTCGCGGCCCGCGCGCACCTGCGCGTCCAGGCGCTCGAGCGTCAGCACCAGGTGCGCGCCGCGCTTGCTCGGAGCCACCGCGTGGATCTCGTCGACGATCACGGTCTCGACCGTGCTCAACATCGCTCGCGCGCGCGAACCAAGGATCAGGTACAGCGACTCGGGCGTCGTGATCAGGATCTCCGGCGGTTTGCGCGCCATCGCCGCGCGCTCGCCCTGGGGCGTGTCGCCGGTGCGGATGCCGACGCTGACCTGCGCGCCGATTCCGCGCAGCGGCGCGCGCAGGTTTCGCTCGATGTCGTAGGAGAGCGCCTTCAGGGGCGAGACGTAGAGGACCCGCACACCGCCGGGCGGGCCGCCCCGCTGGGACGAGCCGGTCGCGGCCGCGCCCGGCGCCGGCGATCCACCGCTGAGGCGGTCGAGCGCCCACAGGAACGCAGCCAACGTCTTGCCCGAGCCGGTCGGCGCCGAGAGCAGCACGTGCTCGCCGCCGGCGATCGCCGGCCAGGCGAGGGCCTGGGCGGGAGTCGGCTCGGCATAGGAGGCCTCGAACCACGCTCGCGTCCCGGCGCTAAACGTCGCCAGCGGATCCCTGTGCTCTGCGACCGACACTGACCGAGGCTAGCGCGGCACGAGCGCACCAGCGCCCGCGACCGCCCGCGGCTCTCCGTGCAGCACCCAGTCGGCCGCGAGCTCGCCGAGCACGGGCGAGAGCTGGATGCCCGAGCCACCGGCGCCGGCGGCCACCACCACCCTGGCGCCCATGCCGGGCACCGGTCCCACCAGCGGCCTGCCGCCGGCGCTGGCGGGGTAGAGACCCGCCCAGCCTCCCGCCAGCGCCGAGTCCTCCAGCCCCGGCAGGCGCCTTGCGAGCTTGGTCGCGAGCTCTTCGAGGAAGTCCTCATCGGCGGAGCGCGCATAGCGGTCGGGGTCGGCCGCCGCCTCGCGGGCCTCCTCCGTGTGCAGCCCGGCGATCAAACGCCCGGGCGCCTCATGACGGAAGTACAGCCCGCGCTCGCCGCTTCCCGGCGTGTAGTCCATGACCGAGGGCATCGTGTAGGAGAGCTCGCGCGGAAGCTGTACGACGGCCGCCTGGTGGCGCTGCGGCACGAGATCGAGATCGTGGCCGAGGAGCCTAGCCACCCGCCCGGCCCATGCCCCGGCCGCGTTGACGACCACGTCGCAGTCGAGCTCGCCGGCGCTCGTGCTCAGGCGCAGCCCGCCGCGGTGCTCCTCGGCGCCGAGCAGCTCGACGCCGGCGCGCAGCCTCACGCCCGCCGCGCGCGCCAGGTCGGCCAGCAGCCCGCAGTAGAGATGGCCGTCGAGAAAGCCATCGCTAGGCCCGAACAGTCCCGCTCGCACATCCTCCGTGCGCATCTCCGGGATGAGCGTTGCCACCCCCTCGCGGTCGAGCACCCTGGCGTCGAGAACTCCGAGCGCGCGCTGGATTTCGACGCTGCGCGCGAACGCCTCGCAGGTCCGATCGTCGTGGGCAAGGCGCAGGTAGCCGTTGCGCACGATCCGCAACCCGTGCTCGCCCTCCAGCCGCTCGAACGAGCGCATCGAGCGGACGCGCAGCTCGATGTCCAGGGGATCGAGGTATTGCGTCTCCACGATCCCCACGGACAGCCCCGAGGAGCCGGCGGCCACGTGCCGCGCCTCGAGCACACTGACCTCGCCGGCGTCGCGATGGGCAAGCTCGAGCGCGCAGCACAGCCCGATCGCCCCAGCCCCCATCACGCACACCCTCACGGGAGTGCGGCCCCAACCCGATCGAAGACCTCGAGCACGCGCTCGATCAACGGCTCGTCCATCGGGGTCGACACACACATCAAGCCGTTGCCCGCGATCAGAACGCCGGCCTCGTACAACCGCCACCACGCCTCGGCGGGCTTCGGCGAGAGCACGCGCAGCAGCGATCCCCGGCCGTGGACGGTCCAGCCGCGGTCCACCAGCCCCTCGCGCAGCCGCTCGCCGAGTGCGTCGATCCGCTCGATCTCGGCGGCGGGGAGCGACCGCAGCGCCTCCAGGCCAGCGCGCATGCTCACCGGGTTTGCCGAGAACGTCCCCCCGTGAGCCACGGCGTCCGCGCGGCGAGGGTCGAACACGTCCATGAAGGCGGGGCGCCCCCCGACCGCGCCCACAGGGAACCCACCGCCGATCATCTTGCCGAGCACGATCAGGTCGCCCTCGATCCCATACAGCGAGTGCATCCCGCCTACCGCCAGCCTGAAGGTGATCACCTCGTCGAGCACCAGCGCGATCCCGCGGCGCTCCGTCTGCTCGCGCACGAGCCGCACAAACGACGCCGGCAGGGGCCGCAGGCCGGCGCGATTGGGCATCGCATCGAGCAGCACCGCCGCCAGCTCGCCGTCGCGCTCGTCAAGCGCCTCCACGAAAGCCTCGGGGTCGCCCAGCTCGAGCGTGATCACGTCTCGCTGGGCGCTCGCCGGCACCCCGAGCGCACCGCCGGGAGCCACGGCGTCCCAGCTGCCGTGGTAGCAGCCGGCAAAGCGCACCACGCCGTCACGGCCGGTGGCGGCACGGGCGGCGCGCACCGCCATCATCGCCGCCTCGCTCCCGGAATTGGCAAAGCGCCAGCTGCTGGCCCAGCCGACGCGCGCGGCGAGGCATTCCGCCAGCTCGACCTCTGCGCTCGTCGGCAGCCCAAACGCGGACCCCTCTGCGAGCGCCGCTGTCGCGGCCGCCACCACCGGCCCGTAGGCGTGGCCGTGGACGAGCGCGGTGTAGTTGTTCTGCAGGTCGATCGTCCGGTGTCCGTCGACGTCAACCAGTTCGTACCCATCGCCCCGCAACGCGTAAGGCGGATGCGGAGCGACGAACACCGTAGTGCGGGAGTTACCGCCCGGCAAGCTCCGCAGCGCCCGCTCGTACAGACGCTTGGACGCGGATGCGTCGGCCGCGATCGGATGGGAGTGTTCGTCCATCGGCTTGCAATGTTGGCATTCCACGCCTCCGGCCCCGCAAAACGGCAGCGCAGGCTCGGAGCGCAGGCTCGTGCGTGTCGCGGGGCGCGACTCACGCCGCGCGGGCTCAAACCAACGGCACCAGCACCGCCTCGCTCGCCGGCGCGAACAGATCGAGCTCGCGCCCCAGCGCAATCCCGGCGCAGTCGCGCGAGTCGAGCATCGCCACCACCCGCCCGAGCGCGGGGCTGCGCAGCGAGATCTCCTGCTCGTCGCCGAACAGCAGCATCTCCTCGACCACGCCGGCGATCCGCAGGTCGCCGGGAGCGCCCGCGCGGCCGAGACTGCGCCGGCGCACGGCCAACACCACGCGTTCCCCGCTCGCGGCCGTCGTCGGGCAGCGGATCTCGCCGCCCCCGCAGCGCACGCGCGCGCTGCCATCCCCGAGCAGCTCGTGCTCGCAGACCGCGAACAGGTTGGCGTTGGCGAAGAAGCTCGCCACGAAGCTGTCCGCCGGCCGGCGATAGAGCTGCTCCGGCGCGCCCACGCTCGCCACCCGTCCCGCGCGCATGATGGCGATCCGATCCGACAGCGCGAGCGCCTCCTGCTGGTCGTGGGTGACATACACGATCGTCGTCTGAAGGTCGCGATGGAGCCCCCGGATCTGCTCCTCCAGCTCGATCCTCAGCGCTCGGTCGAGCGCCCCGAGCGGCTCGTCCATCAGGATCACCTCGGGGTCGTACGCGAGCGCCCGTCCGAGCGCCACCCGCTGCTGCTGCCCGCCCGAGAGCTGGCGTGGGTAGCGGTCACCGAGGCCGTCGAGTCGCAACAGCTCGAGCATCTCACCGACGCGCAGCTCGCGTCGCGCGCGCCTGACGCGCCGCAGCTTGAGGCCGTAGCCGATGTTCTCGGCCACGGTCATGTGAGGGAAGAGCGCATAGCTCTGAAACACCATCCCCACACCGCGGCGCGCGGGCGAGAGGCGCGAGATGTCGCGCCCGCGCAGCATCACCCGCCCGGCGCTCGGCGCCTCGAAGCCCGCGATCACCTTCAACAACGTCGTCTTGCCAGAGCCGCTCGGCCCCAGCAGCGTCAGTAGCTCTCCGGAACCCACGTCCAGGCTGACCCCATCGAGCGCCAGCGTCTCGCCGTATGACTTGCTGAGCGCTTGGATGTCGAGCACCGTCTCCCGGGCGCTCACCGCGCCCCCAGCCGGGTGAGTCGCGCCGCCAGCCCCATCGCCAGGCTCGTGCCCACCATCAGCAGCGTGGCGATCGCCGCGATCACGGGTTCCAGGCCATAGCGGACCGAGTCGAGGATCGCCTTCGGCAGCGTCTCCAGGCCGGGACCGCCGAGGAAGTTGACGAGCACCGCCTCATCGAGGCTCGTCACGAACGCGAGCACCCCCCCGGCCAGGATCGCCGGGAAGAGCAGCCGCAGCGTGATCGCCGCCCACGCCTGTACCCTGCTCGCACCGACCACCATCGCCGCCAGCTCGAGCTCGACCGGGATGCGGCTCATCGCCGCGCTCGTCACGAGCAGCATCACCGGCACGGCGAGCGTCAGATTGGCGAGCACCAGACCCCAGTATGTGCCGAGCAGGCCGATCTGTGCGTACAGCCCGTACATCGCCACCGCGTAGGCGGAGATCGGCAGGACGATCCCGGCGATGCCACCCACCGCAAGCGCATTGCGAAACGGAAGCCGGCTGCGGTGGATCGCCAGCAGCGTGGGCACCACCACCAGTGCGGCGAGCACGGCCACCGGAACGGCGATCCGCACCGACAGCCACAGCGCCGAGCCCCAGCGCGGATCTTCGAGCAGGGTGCGGTACTGATGCAGCCCCCATGCGTGCGGAGGGAAGTCGAAGTAGCGGTCCTCGGAGAACGACAGCAACGCCACCAGAACGGCTGGCACGAGCAGCAAGAGCGCCGTGGCCGCGACCGCCGCCGCGCTCGCCATTCCGGTGAGACGGTCGCCCGGCAGCGCGCGCCTCATGCCACCGCCCTGCGCAGGCGCCCACGACCGACGAGCGCCAGTGTCAAGCCGAGCGTGAGCAGCGCGACGGCCAGCAGGATCACCGAGGCGGCGCTCGCGATCGGGTAGTCGTAGAAGGTGAAGATGTAGTCCTGGATGAAGCTCGCCATGAACGGCGTCTGCGCCCCCCCGAGCAGCACCGGCGTGACGTAGAAGCCGAGCGAGATCGCGAACACGAGCGCCCCACTCGCCAAGATCCCCGGCATCGCCAGCGGCAGCAGCACGGAGACGATCGCGCGCGCGCGCGATGCTCCCATGCCGCGAGCCGCGAGCAGCAGCGACTCGTCGATCGTCAGGAACACGCCGTAGAGCGCGAACGCCGCATAGGGAACCATCGTGTAGACCATCCCGATCCCCACCGCCGTCGAGGTGTAGAGCAGCGACACCGGCGCCAGCCC
Source organism: Solirubrobacteraceae bacterium (assembly GCA_035938935.1). Taxonomy (GTDB): domain Bacteria; phylum Actinomycetota; class Thermoleophilia; order Solirubrobacterales; family Solirubrobacteraceae; genus Palsa-744. Next base: position 5,097 of record DASZGH010000067.1, on the reverse strand, counting down.
CACCAGTTCGAGTCCCTTGTCAAGCGGGCCTTCGGCGGAGAGGAGAATCACGATCGCATAGTTCTTCACCACCGTCCCCATCCAGAAAGGGGCGAGCACGGCCAGCCACAGGACGGCCTTCACGACGGCGCTTTTGGCGATCCTGATGTGCCAGGCGAGCAGGCCGCCGAGCAGCACGGCCACGGCGCCCACGAGCACGCTCGCGAGCACGGTCGTGATCAGCGCGCGCCGACCGGCCGAGCTTTGCAAGACAGCTTCGTAGTTGCCGATCCCGTCGCCCGTGCTGAGCGAGTCGATCGTGAGCTTCGCCAACGGGTAGGCGACGAATCCAAGCAGCACCGCCAGCAGCGGCGCCACGAGCAGCAGCGCCCAACGGTTGGCGAGGATCGCGCTCCAGTGACCCTCCGCGTCGTCGCTCCCAGCCTCGCGCGGAGGCGAGGCGGGGAGGCTCGTCTCTGCGCTCCTCCCCGCCAGTCTCATGTCCGATATCTCTCCGCCGAGCCTACCCGCGCAGGAAGTTCTCGTATGCGGTGTTCAGTTCTTCGCTGTGGTGGGCGTACCATTCGAAGTTGGGCGTCGCCAACTGCTTGCGGTTCACCGGATTGTCCGCCAGCTGCAGGCCGATCGAGCTCGGCAGATAGCCCAGCGCCCGCGGGTTGGGCACCGAGTCGTGGACTATTTCAGCCCACACCGACTCGGACTTCGGGTGGCTTGAGATGAAGGCGAGCAGCTTGGACGCCGTCGCTGAGTTGTGGGCCCCTTTCAGCACCGCCCAGAAGCTCGGCTCGTACGCGCCGTCCATCCACACTACCTTCAGTTTTACCCCCTGAGAGATGAGCTGGTAGGCGCGATCGCTCCACATGATCCCCATCGGCACCTCGCCGCTGCGCATGATCTGCTGCTGCTGTTCGCCCGACTGCCAGAACACCTTGATCTTCGGCTTGAGGCCTTCGAGCGTCTTGATCACGGCTTTCACGTCCACCGGGGTGCTCGCCGTCTGGGAGATCGGCATGCCGGCCGCCACCTCCGCGGTCGTGACCGCCTCGATCGGCTCGATCCCGCCGAACATGCGCTCCTGCGGGAATTCCTTGGTGTTGTAGAACTGAGCCATCGTCGACGGACACGTCTTCATCTTGTCTGTGTTGCACACGATCACGTCCCCCAGGCTTCCGTGCGAGAAGCCGAACGGCGTGACCTTCTGGGCGCCCAGTTCCCCTTCGAACGTCGCCTTCGTGGAGGACGCAAGCGGAGCCAACTGGCCCTTCGCGTAGAGCGTGTAGGCGGAGCCCCCGTCGAGCGAGTCCACCGCGTCCCACTGGACCTGGTGGGCCGCGTTCTGCGCTTCCACGCGCGCGAGCTGCGCTCCCGGAGCGTCGGAGAACTGCGACTTGACGTGATTTTCTGCGTCGAACTGATTCAGATAGGCCTTCTGGGTGGCTTCGTCGATCACGCCGCCCCAGCCGCCGATGGTGAGTGTGGAGCTGCTTTTGCTGCTGCTCCCGCAGGCCGCTATCCCCAAACAGAACGCCACTGTCACCAGCACCCCAAACAGCTGACTTCTCCTACTCCTGCTAATCGAACGCATCTATTCCTCCCCTTGCTCTGCTTGAGCTCGATGCCTCGGCGCATCTGGCAAGCGTCGGCCCGAAGGGCGCTCGCTGCGAGCGGGCTCGCCGCGAATCTTGCGCTCAGCGAAACACGGCATCCAGGACGTCCCGCGAGATCGATGGCTGAGAGTCGAGCACTCGATGACCAATCACTGTGAGGATCGCGTGCGCCGCATACCGCGCCGTGCGTCCTCCCCCGACATCGTATTGGGGGATCATCTCGCACACGTCAAACGCTCCAACATTCTCGAACTCGCGCAGAACGCCAAGCGCCTCCAGAACCTCTCCCGAGCTGAGCCCGTCGACGACGATCGAGTGGGTTCCGGGCGCGTAGGCGCCGTCGGTGACGTCGATGTCGAAAGTCACGTACACCCGATCTGCCCCGCTCGAGGCGACCTGGAGCGCCTCGCGCATCGTCTCGCGGGCGCCGCGCCGGCGGATCGACGCTGCGGTGTAGGCGACGAAACCGCGCTCGTGACAGATCCGCAGCTGCTCGGGCTCGGCGATGTTGGCGCCGTTCAGGCCCCACCACACCATGTTTCCGACTGCCTCGTGCTCGCTGATGCGGCGCGCGAAAGTACCGTGATTGAGACGGCCCATATCGCGGAACTCGTCCCAGAAGTCGAAGTGGCCGTCGATATTCAGGAAGCCGATCTTGGCGTCCGGCTTGGCTTGGCGCACCCCGCGCGCGAAGCCGACAAACGACGGATATGCCACGAAGTGATCGCCTCCGAGCAGCACCGGCATCGCTCCGCGCGCGGCGATCTGCGCCACCGGAGCGGCGATCGCCTCGATCTGAGCGTGGACGTCCGCCTGGTGGATCCGCACGTCCCCGGCGTCGAACAGGCGCGGGCGCTCGGGGATCGTCCACGCGTTGCCATCGCAGATGTCCACGTAGCCGACCGGCTCGCTCTGCAGGCCGTAGTACCCCGCCAGATACAGCGACGCCTCGCGGATCGCGCGCGGCGCGTAGCGCTGGCCGTTGCGGCCGAGCGTCCACGAGTCAAGCGGGGCGCCCAGCACGGCGACGCTCCCAGCCGGAACCTCCTCCACCGCGACCGCCGGCGCCCGGTAGAACGTGGTCGGCCCCGCATACCAGTGGACGGTGTCGCGCTGCGGCGTCACTTGCAGAACAGCTCCACGGGCACCTCGTTGAGCACCTCCGGGCCGTCCTCGGTGACAAGGACGTTGTTGCCGAGCATCATCGTGGCGCCGTCGCTGTATGACAGGCCCGGCTCCATCGTTATGACCATACCCGGCTCGATCGTGTGCCGGTCGCCGCGCATCAGGCTGAGCGCGCCGATCCAGATCGGCGGGTAGGCGATCTCCATGCTGAAGCCGAACCGCCCCCAGGTGTTCTGCTCGTAGCCGCGGTGGCATTCGGCGACGAGATCGACGATATCGGCGACGCTGGTGCCGGGGCGCAGAGCGTCGGTGGCGCGATGGAGGGCGTCCTCGACGATCTCGTAGAGCTCACGCACGCGCGCGGAGGGCTCGCCCACGACGACCGTCCGCGAGATGTTGCAGTGGTAGCGGCGCACCACCCCGCTCACCTCCAGGTAGACGACGTCGCCATCCTGTAGGAGCTTGCCGATCGGGGTGCCGTGCAGCGTGCCGCGCGCGTCCACTAGCGTCGGGTAGGCGGGGAACTCCCCGCCGCTCGCAGCGAGGGCCGCCTGGATGGCGGCCAGCACGTCGCAATCGCTCGCACCGGCGCGCACCGCCTCGATGCCGGCGAGCACCCCGGTGTCGGCGACGCGCGCCGCCTGCCGCAGCAGGCCGATCTCGGCCGGGCTCTTGACCAGGCGCAGATCGTCGAGTCCCTCGCACGCGTCGACCAGCTCGGCCTCGGGGAGCGAGCGCATCAGCTCGAGCGCATAACGCGGCTTGAGGTGGTAGCTCGACAGGTTCACGCCGACGCGCTTTGCCCCGTCCAGACCACGCTCGCGCAGCGCCTCCATCAGTGCTCCGACCTGATCCTCGTGGGTCCAGATCGTGCGCACGTCGCTCACCCAGCAGGTCTCCTCGCACAGCAGCCGCTCGGCCTTGTTGCACAGCAGCGTCAGCGCAGCGTCCTCGCCGACAGGGACGACGAGCGCCTGGAAGTAGAAGGCGCTCGTCGGCTCATATCCCGACAGCCAGTTGTAGTGCTCGGGCTGGGTGAGCAGCAGCAGCTCGACGCCTTGCGAACGCATCCACGTGCGAGTGCGGGTCAGTCTCTGCCGGTACTCGCCGAGCGCCACCGCCATGCGCGGGGCGAGCCGGCAACCGTCCGGGGGCGCCTCGCCGGTCGGCTCTCCTCCCCGCGGACACTGCCTCATCCCACGATCGTCCTGCTCTGCTCGCGCATGAACTGCGGCAGATAGTGGGGGCCAAGGCCGCCCTTGCCTGTGAGGCCGCTCGCCTTCCAGCCGCAGAACGACTGCGACCCGGGCCACGCCCCCGTGGTTGCTCCTGCGCGGCGATTGACGTAGAGCACTCCTGCCTGCATCCTGTCGAGAAACTCGTCCACCTCGTTCTCGTCGTCGCTGAAGATGCCGGCCGTGAGCCCGTAGTCGACAGCGTTGGCCTCGGCGATCGCCGCGTCCAGATCGCCGACGCGGGTGACCGTCACGAACGGCAGGAACAGCTCCTCGCGCGTGAGCGCATGGCCGGCGGGCAGATCGCACACGACGGTCGGCTGCACGAAGTGGCCACCCGTACGCGCCCGGCGGCCTCCCGTCACGACCCGCCCGTCGCGGCGAGCGGCCACCGCGCTGCGCTCGAAACGAGCCACGGCCCGCTCGTCGATCACCGGCCCGAGCGCGGACGCGCGATCGGCGGGGTCGCCGACGACCATCGTGCTTGCGATGGCCGCCAGGCGCTCGAGCAGCTCGTCGTGTGCGCCCTCGGTCGCGATCGCGCGCGAGCAGGCGCTGCACTTCTGGCCCGAGAGCCCGAAAGCCGCTCGCGCGATCCCCTCGACGGCCTGCTCGAGGTTGGCGCTGTCGGTCACTATCGCCGGGTTCTTGCCGCCCATCTCCGCCAGCACGGGCCGCTGCCAAGGACCCTCGGAGAGTGTCCTGGCAATCTGTCGCCCGACCGGGACCGAGCCGGTGAAGGCGATCCCGTCCACGCCGGCGCCGGCGAGCGTGCGACCCGTCTCGGCGCCTCCGTGCAGGAGGTTGAACGCACCGGGAGGCAGATCGGCCGCCAACAACGCCTCACCCATCAGGGCGCCCGTCCACGGAGCGGCCTCGGACGGCTTGACCACGACTGTGTTGCCGGTGAGCAGGGCCGCTGAGAGCATGTTCACGGCCAGCGCAAGCGGGAAGTTGAACGGGGCGATCACGCCGAACACGCCGTAGGGGCGCAGCGTCTCGGTGTTGCGCTCCCCGGGCGCCAGAGGGCGAAGCGGCGCGGTGTAGCCGTCGGCGGCTTCGATCGCGCCGCAGTAGGTGTCGATCAGGTCGATCGCCTCCTGCACCTCGGCGATCGACTCCGTACGGGT
>DASZGH010000066.1:0-6418 GCA_035938935.1 Solirubrobacteraceae bacterium | reverse complement strand
GTCGAAAAGCTCGCCGTAGATGTCGAGCTGAAGCTGGTTCGCGGCGCCGTTGCCGATCCTGACCGGGCGCGAGCCGCGATAGCCCTCGAGGTGCCCCAGCTCGCGCTCGTCCAGACAACGCAGGCCGTCGATCCGGTACATAACGTCCAGTGGGCTGCCGCCATTGCTTCTCGCGGCGAGGGTCGAGACCCTGCGGCGGAAGCCGTTGAAGGCGACCGCCTCCGCGGCGAAGCCGAGCCGGGAGAGAGCGAAGATCGAGAACGCGAAGTCACGCAGCCACGCGTAGCGGTAGTCCCAGTTGCGCGCTCCGCCGATTCGCTCCGGGAGGCTGGCTGTGGGGGCGGCGACGATCGCGCCAGTCGGCTCGTAGGAGAGCAGCTTGAGCGTCAGGGCCGACCGACCCACCATCTCGCGCCAGCGGCCGCGATACGAGGATTGCCCCAGCCAGGAACGCCAGAACCTGACTGTCTCGTCGCCCAGCTGCTCCGCCTCCCGCGCACCGAGCCGCACGGCCTCATCGCCAGCCTGAAGGACAAACGTCAGCCTTTCCCCCGCCGCGAGCTCGAACTCGGCGCTGGCTCCCCCAGCCGTTGCTTCGAGCGCGACCGGTGAGCCGATGGCAACGGCGTCACCCTGAGCGTGAAAGACGGCGCCGGTCGACTCGATCGTGACCTCCGGCTCGTGTAGGCCATAACCGAAGCGCGGCTCGACCTCGAGACGAAAGCGCAGAGTGCCGCGTGTACCCACCATGCTTCGGACGAGCCGCTGCGGGCCGCCGCCCACAGGCATGAAGTCCTGAATCTCGCTTACGCCTTCCGGAGAGAGAAAGCGGGTAATCAGGACATTCGTGTCGGGTAGATAGAGCTGCTTGGTGCTCGCGAGCTGGTCCGTGGGTGCGATCCGGTAGTAGCCGCCGCGGTCGCGATCCAGCAGCGCCCCGAACACACTCGGGCCGTCGAATCGATCCGGGCAGAACCAATCGATCGTCCCGTCGCTGCCAACCAGGGCAGCGGAGTGCAGGTCGCCGATGATCCCGTGCTCGGCGATCGGCAGGTAGCGCGCCTGAGGATTCGATGCCGCGACTGGAGGCGCTGAGGTCAGAGGCGCCGTCTGGCGATCCTTGGTCATGGGTCATCGGAGGCCGGGGTTCGGTCGGTCAACTGGTTCGTGGTAACTGGCATGCCTTTCTCCTCGTTGTTATGTTGGCAGCGAATGCCGCTGGCTCCGGATCGGCGTCACTCACGCGTGTTCCGCTGTGTCTAGGCGCCGGCGATCGTGGCGCCACTGGCCGGCCATCATCGGCACATCCCCTGACTTGTAGTCGTTGTCGTGTGCGTCGCCCAGTTCATGGTAGTCCTCGACTTGAGCCCGATGACCACCACAGCGTCCCGGCGCACCGTCGGAGCGTGAGCTCGATCTCAGTGTCGCCGGCCGAGCTGGCGCAAACATCAGCATCGCGGGAGAACCCCGCCGAATGACGAGGTTAGACGGCGCGTAGGGTCGCGATCTGGGGACCGGAGCTGCATGCCCGGAAAGGTATCTACGACAAATTGTAGTAGATTGGGAAAGGATCTTGCTGAAGATGCGTCTCTTGACCTAAAGCGCATCTGCGCAAGCAAACCCCGCAGCCTCGGGAGCCGCGTAGCAGCTCACTGACTTTCGAGATTGCATCACAGAAGGGACAGCTCATGATCCGCCCAAAGACCAAAGCGCTGGTAGTGCCCATGCTCGGCCTGCTAGGCGCGGTGAAAGGCGTCAAGCCCAGCGCCAAGACAGTGGGACGCCGGCGTAGGCGACCTGCTCTGCTCGGACTCGGAGCGGTCGGTGTGGCGCTCGTCGTGGCTCGCACCTCATCCAGATCACCCCACGCGCTCCTCGCCCTTCGCGTGCTCGGAGCCATCCTTATCCTGTTCGTGGGGGCCGATCATTTTTATGAGTACTCCGTAGACGACTACTCGGTCGTGCCGACGATCGGGGCGCTGTTTCTGTTGAACTTCATTTCGGCGAGCGTAGTCGGCCTGCTGCTGCTCGCTCCGTTGAAGCGCATCCTCCACCGCCTCGGGACCCCTGTTCTGGAGCTGGCCACGCTGAGCGGGTTGGGCATTGCGGCGACTTCTCTGGCGGCGCTGCTGATCAGTGAGCAGACCCCCTTGTTCGGGTTCATGGAGTCCAATTACCGGCCGGCGATCCTCGTGGCGCTCGTTTCCGAGACCGCCGCCACGCTGTGTCTGGCACTGTTGCTGGTCCTCATCCGCCGTGCCAGGAGTGCCAATAGGCGCAGCGCGGGAACGCGCGTCGCCGAGCGCTCGCAGGCGAGCCCAAGCACGACATGAGATTCACACGGCTATGTCGAGTACAACCGTGATCGCCCGGCTGGCGGTCTCTCGAGAGAGTGGGATGCTCCCGGCGTCGGAAGGGTTGGCGCGTCGCGCAGATACCGCCAGACGGACAGTGGCGCCATCACCGTCAGAATCGCCGCGCTGGTTGCGCACCACTCGCAGATCGCGTGGATCGAGCACAGCTCGCGGTAGGTCAGGTAGCCGCTGAACGCGAAGCCGACGAGCGTGAGCGCCATCATCGCAAAGCGGGTGTTCTCGCTTTCGCGAGCCAGCAGCAGGCCCAGGATCGAGACGTAGCCGAGCAGGCCGATCAAGGCCACGGGCACGCCCGCGAGCTCCGAGTACACGGAGCTCTGCACCTTGATGCAGCTGTCACCGGCGGTGCATACGGGCTGAACTTCGGCGTAGTGGACATACGTCAGGTAGCCCGCGATGCCGAGACCCGCCACCGTCAGTACGGTCAACGCGATCCTGAGGCTTCGTGCAGTCATCGTGATCCTCCGTGTTAGTCCTAGCTCTTGGCTAGCTTTGCGATCGCTTCGTTGAACGAGCCCGGTTCGGTGAAAGAGCTCGGTTCGAGCTTGCTCGTCGTGCCCCCCGAGCGCCCGATCAGGAACGCTGGGGTGCCGTTGAGGTTCGCGGCACTGGCCGCCTGCCCGTCGCTTACGAGTTGGTTGGACAGAGTCGCGTCGCCGCGGTCGCTCGTCCACCTCATGAGGTCAAGGCCTGGGACCTGACTGGCGATGCCCTGGATGTAGCTTTCGGTCGCGTAGCCCGAGTCCTCTTCTCCCTGCTCGTGGTAGAAGGTCTCGATGAAGTTCCACATCCTGTCCTGCCTGCCCGCCGCCAATGCCGCGAGTTGCTGGGCCTTGAAAACTTCAGGTTCGCGCGTCGCCGTCTCCAGTGAGCGATATTCGATCTTAAGCTCACCGCCGCGCACCCACCTGCCGATGATCGAAGGCAGCGCCGACAGCGTGAACGCTCTGCAGACCGGGCACTCCAGATCACCGAAGTACTGCAGCGTGACGGGGGCCGTCGGCACCCCGAGCACGTTGGCCCTCTGAGGAATGCCACCGACAAGGTCGCTGACTTCGTGGACGACCGAGCTCTGTTCTGCCTTGGACGCCGGGATGCCGTGTTTGGCGCCACCGCCAGCGGCGAGAAAGACCACGACGATCCCGACCACCACGACGGCCACGACGATTCCCAGCAGTCGCAGCCTCGCTTGCCTCACAGTCGCGGCAGCCTCTGCTTCCTCGAGCGCCTTGCGACGCGCCCGGGCGTGATCGCGGCGCTGCTTGCGCGTCAGGTTCTCTGGCTCTAGCTGGACCTTGACTCGACTCATAGCGTCTGGGTCTCCGCACCCGGGGCTGCCCGTTGTATGCCGCGCAGCATTCGGCCGAAGACGCGGTGGTGGAGATAGTCGATGACCTCCTCGATCGCGATCGGCTGAGCGAGCGTCTCGACCCACGGTGGCGCGACGATGACCGGCAGGCGCTCGACGAGTGCTCTTACGGTCTCAAACGCCGTATGTACTCCCTGGAAGGCGGTATGGAGCGAGGCACGATCGAGCACGTCGCCCTCGACGACCTCCGTGTGCGGTCCGACTCGATCACGGAGCACGTCCGGTCGGCGCGTTAGGCAGCGCAACGGTCTGCTCGCAGTCTCCAGCCGATGCAACAGCCGGCCGCCGACGTAGCCGGACGCGCCGGTAATCATGATCGGTCGGTCTGATGTGACAGGCACCGAGCACACTCTACTATGCAGTGTAGTAGATTACAAGTGGCTGCCGACGAGAGTGCTCCGGCAACGAGCTCGGCGGGCGCTGGCCGGGTGCGATGGGGGCTATTGCTGCGCCGGCGCGACCGGTTGCCGTGTTTGCCGTGTCCGAGCGTAAACGAGGCCCGCCAGGCCGGCGGCCGCGGGAATCATCGCCAGGACCGCAACGCAAGGCTGACTTGAGAGAAATGGCGGCGCTAGGGTCGCCGACCCGGCCGCCGCATGTGCCGCGAGCACCGCAACGGCGATCAGCAATGACAGTGCCCCCGCGATGCCAAGGCAGAGAGCGACGGGAAAGCGCCATTGAGGGCGCTCGCCGAGCAGGTAGTCGACTCGCTCGGGATCGATCCCGAGCGCATCCGCGCTGCTTGCCTGCGAGAAACTGAGCATGGCGCTCGCGAGCCCTGAACGCTCCACGCCCGCGGTGAGTACGGCGGCCTCGTCAGCGCTGATCTCAGCGAGCGCATCCTGGCGCTGGGTCAAACGACGCATGGCAGGGATGAAGAACAGCCCTGCCGCAAGGACTCGGCCGCACGCGAGCCGCAGCGGATCATGGCATCTGGCGTGGTGGCGCTCGTGGGCGAGCACGGCGGCGAGTGCCGGCGCATCCAGCAGCTCCAGCGCGCCGGTAGAGAAGTACACGCGTGGGCGCAACAGACCAGCGCAGAACGCTTGCGGGCGCTCGTCAGTGATGACCCACGCTCCGTCAAGCGGCGCCGGCGGGCTGGCCGCGAGAGCCCGCCTGAAGCGTCGGTCGACGAGGAGCTCACGCGCGAGGCGCCATGCGGCCGCCCCAGCCATCAGCAGGCCGAGCCCAGCAAGTACCGTCACGACGATCGCGCCGGCGTTGGCCGCCGGATAGGTGAGCCGCGCTCCGAAGATCGAGATCACGTGGGACGCAGGCGCCGAGGAGACCCGCCACGACTCGAACAGCCGCGTGATCACAAAGACCGCCGAGACCAAGCCGAGAAGCCCAAGCAACACACTCGCGGCAAACACGCGACCGGTCGCGACTACTGCTGGTTGTTGCGGCTTCAGCGAGACGCTGGCCGCACTCGGCTCCATCACGGCCTTGACCCTACGAGCACCGGACCGTGCAGGTGGCACGGGAGTCTTCATCTCCCTGGAAAGCGTAGAGGAATGGGCTCCTCGGCTCCGCTGGAGCGTCGAACCCGATCGCCCAGACGAACGTGTCGATAGAGAGCTCTCCCGCTGGCTCGGCCTCACCATCGCTCCTGGCCTTGCTCGGTTGAACAGGTCAAGCTGGCGGCGAGGCCCTTAGCGACCATCTCGTCCTTGGCGGCGAGCCTGCCAAAGCACACGGTCATCACTGCACGCTGCGGCCGCGATCGCGATCGACGCAGCCAGTCCAGCACGCCCGGCCACGCTCGAGCGCGTGGCATCGCCAATCCATACGGAACGTCGAGAGCGGGGATAGAAGTGGTTGTAGACATCTTCAGAAAGCAATACTACTACACCAGGTCGTAGTTGTGTATCTGCCGCGGTTGCGCTGACCGCCCCCTTACGAGAGCCAAGTCATTGCTACACTCCGTCGTAGATGGCGTCACGCAAGAAGAGCAGCTCACCCAGCCCGCCAGCGCTGCCTCCCCTGCACGAGCTCGAGGCCGAGGTGATGGAGGAGCTCTGGTCCCAGAAAGAGGCGACAGTACGCACGGCGATGGACGCACTGAACAAGCGCACAAGCAAACCGCGCGCCTACACGACGTACATGACGATCATGGCCCGACTGCACAAGAAGGGCGTGCTCGATCGACGCCGCGAGGGCAAGACCGATCTCTACGCGCCGAAGCTCGACCGAGACGAGTTCATGGCGTTGCGCGCCGGCGCGGAGGTCGAGGGACTCGTCGCTCAATACGGCGAGGTGGCACTCAGCCACTTCGCCCGGCAAGTCGCGAGCCTAGACCCGACGCGCCGACGCGCGCTTCAGCGCCTTGCCCGCAAGTCCTGAAGCGCCACCCCGGCAACGCGGCTCAGAAGCTTGGTGCTGAGGCGGCCAAGACCGCAACCTCGTTCATTCCCGCTGTGGCTGACCGCCCGCCGATACCGGGGTGCTACGCTGTGCGACATGCGAACCGTCACACATCGCGAGATGCGAAACCAGAGTGGCGAGATCCTGCGGAAGGTCGCCGATGGGGAGACAATCCAGGTCACCAATCATGGCCAGGTTATGGCGCTGATCGTTCCCCCGAGCACCGATACGCTCGCGGACCTCGTATCGCGCGGGCAGGTGCGAGTGGCGCGACAGCCGCCCTCCAGCTTGCGATCGGTCGTCCGACGCA
>DASZGH010000065.1:0-15251 GCA_035938935.1 Solirubrobacteraceae bacterium | reverse complement strand
CGATCTCCAACACCGCCGAGTACGGTGACTACACGCGCGGTACGCGCGTGATCACGGACGAGACCCGCGCCGCCATGCGCAGGATTCTGAGCGAGGTCCAGGCGGGCGACTTCGCGCGCGAGTGGATCGCCGAGAACCGGGCGGGCCAGGAGAACTTCAAGCGCATGCGCGCCGAGCAGGCCGACTCGCAGGTCGAGCGGGTCGGCGGCGAGCTGCGCTCGCACATGGACTGGATCCAGACCTCGTTTTGACCTGTCCGCCCGCCCATCTGGCCTTTCGGGCCAGATGATTTACTGATAGTCATGGCGCCAGATCTCGCGATTCCAGATTCGCTGAAGCCCGCCGACGGGCGCTTCGGCTGCGGCCCATCGAAGGTCCGCCCCGAGGCCCTCGAGCGCCTCGCGCGCGAGGGGGCCGCCGTGATGGGCACCTCGCACCGCCAGCAGCCGGTCAAGGCGCTGGTGGGGGAGATCCGCAGCGGGCTGCGCGAGCTGTTCTCGCTGCCCGACGGCTACGAGGTCGCGCTCGGCAACGGCGGCGCCACCGCCTTCTGGGACGCGGCCTGCTTCGGGCTGGTCGACAGGCACGCGCTGCACCTCGTCTTCGGCGAGTTCTCCAGCAAGTTCGCGCAGGCGACCGCCGAGGCGCCGTTCCTGGAGGGCTCGGTCGTGATCGAAGCCGACGCGGGCGACGCGCCCGACCCGCTCGCGATCGAGGCCGGCGAGGCGGACGTGGTCTGCTGGGCGCACAACGAGACCTCGACTGGCGTAATGGCGCCGGTGCTGCGGCCGGCCGGAGCACCCCATGGCGGGGCACAAACGGGCGAGGCGCTGGTGCTGATCGACGCCACCTCCGGCGCGGGCGGGCTGCCGCTCGATGTCGCGCAGGCCGACGCCTACTACTTCGCGCCACAGAAGGCGTTCGCCTCCGACGGAGGTCTGTGGCTGGCGCTGCTCAGCCCGGCCGCGCGGGAGCGGATCGCGCGGATCGACGCGTCCGGGCGCTACACGCCCGCCTTCCTGTCGCTGCCGATCGCGCTCGAAAACTCGCTCGAGGACCAGACTTACAACACTCCCGCCGTCGCGTCGCTGTTCCTGATCGCCGACCAGGTGCGCTGGATGCTCGCGCTCGGCGGCCTGGACGCCTGCGTCGCGCGTACGCGCGAGTCCTCCTCGCATCTGTACGGCTGGGCCGAAGGCTCTTCCTACGCGACGCCGTTTGTCTGCGATCCCGGCAAGCGCTCGCTGGTCGTCGGGACGGTCGACTTCGACGACGCCGTCGATGCCAAGCTCCTCGCCAGCACGCTGCGGGCGAACGGGATCGTCGACGTCGAGCCCTACCGCAAGCTCGGGCGTAACCAGCTGCGGATCGGGATGTTCCCGGCGGTCGATCCCGACGACGTGCGCGCGCTCACCGCCTGCGTCGACTGGGTTCTCGAGAGGATTTCCGGGTGAGCGCGACCGAGACCACAGGCGAGGCCGAGGCCCGCGCCGACGGCCGCCTGAAGGTGCTCGTCAAGGAGAACGTGGGTGAGTCGGGCGTGGCGCTGCTGCGCGAGCACTTCGACGTCGAGATCGGCGTCGACTGGTCCCAAGAGCAGCTCGAAGAGCGGATCGGCGCCTACCACGGCATCCTGATCCGCTCGGCCACGAAGATGACCGCTGAGCTGATCGAGAAGGCCACGTCTCTGCGCGCGATCGGGCGTGCCGGCGTGGGGGTGGACAACGTCGACGTCGTCGCCGCCACCGCGCGCGGGATCGTCGTCGCCAACGCGCCCGAGTCGAACGTCGTCACCGCCGCCGAGCACACGCTTGCGATGCTGCTGGCGCTGGCTCGCAACATTCCCCAGGCGCACGCCTCGCTCACCGGCGGCAAGTGGGAGCGCTCGAAGTTCTCGGGCGTCGAGCTGTACGAGAAGACGCTCGGGATACTCGGCTTCGGACGGATCGGACAGCTGGTCGCGCACCGCGCCAGGGGCTTCGGCATGCGTGTGCTGGCGTTCGATCCCTACGTGTCGGCCGAGCGCTACCGCGAGCTGGGGGTCGAGAAGGCCGCCAGCGGCGAGGAGGTGTGCGAGCAGGCCGACTTTCTCACGATCCACCTGCCCAAGACGCCGGAGACCGAAGGCTGGCTGAACGTGGAGAAGATCGCGCGCATGCGCGACGGCGTGCGCATCCTCAACGTCGCCCGCGGCGGCTTGATCGACGACGCCGCCCTGCAGGCGGCGCTCGACTCGGGCAAGGTCGCCGGCGCGGCACTCGACGTGTTCCCGTCCGAGCCGATTACCGACTATCCCCTGTTCCACGGCTATCCGCAGGTCGTCGTCACCCCGCACCTCGGGGCCTCCACGGCGGAGGCGACCGACCGCGCCGGCTACCAGTCCGCCGAGCAGCTGATCGCCGCGCTGACGGGCGGCGTCGTCTCCACTGCCGTGAACATCCCCTCCGTCGGCGCGGAGGACATGGCGGTGCTGGGGCCGTTCCTGCCTCTCGCGACCAAGCTCGGCCGCCTGGCGATGGAGCTGGCGGCCGGCAGCTCGGTCGAGCGGATCGAGGCCGCGTTCATGGGGCGGATCGCCGACTTCGACACGCGCATGCTCTCGCTGGCCGTCGTCTGCGGGGCGCTGGAAGGTCGCGGCGAGCAGGAGGTCAACCTCGTCAACGCGATGACCGTCGCCCAGCAGCGCGGCATCGTCGTCGAGGAGAAGTCGGTATCTGAGGCGCAGGACTTCAACGAGCTGATCCGCGTGAGCGTCGTCGCCGGGGCAGAGAGGGTGGCGGTCGCCGGCACTGGCATCGGGCCCAACCGCGTGCCGCACCTGGTCGAGGTGCAGGGGCGGCGGCTGACGATCGAGCTGACCCCGTTCGTGACCGTGTTCCGCTACGCCGACCTGCCGGGGATGGTCGGGCGCGTCGGCACGATCTTCGGCGAGCACGGGATCAACATCTCCTCGGCCGCGGTCGGCCACACGCCCGATACCCCATTCGGGGCACAAGCGGCATCAGACGAGCGCCACGCGGCGATGGTCGTCACGACCGACGCTCCGGTCCCGGCGTCCGTTGTTGACGAGATCGTCGAATCGGAGGGGTTCGACTCGGGCTGGGCGGTCGTTCTCGGCTGACGTCACGTTCGCGCGCCGGCCGCGGTTCCACGTGCGTGCTGGCCGGTGCTACCCTGCTTCGAGCATGTTCTCGCAGCTCTCCCTGTCCCTTCTCCTTCTGCTCCCCCTCCGGGGGGAATAGCGCGTGGCGGCCGCGTAGCCGCAAACACACAGGAGAAGCGTCAAGGCGAGAGAACAGAGGAAGCGAGGACAGCATGAGCCACGGTCAGGCACAGCGACAGGCAGATCGCTCCGATACAGGTACGCCCGCCGGCGGGCGAGACGACCGCAACCGCGTCAAGGTGTTCGACACGACGCTGCGCGATGGGGAGCAGTCCCCCGGGATATCTCTGAACCAGCAGGAGAAGCTCGAGATCGCCCACCAGCTGGCGCGGCTGGGGGTGGACATCATCGAGGCCGGCTTTCCGATCACCTCGCCGGGGGACTTCGAGTCGGTGCAGGCAATCGCGCAGGAGGTCGAAGGTCCCGTCATCTGCGGGCTGGCGCGCACGGCCAAGCAGGACATCGACGCCGCTTGGGAGGCCGTCCGCGACGCCGGGCGACCACGCATCCACACGTTCATCGCCACCAGCGACATCCACATCGAGCGCAAGCTGCAGACCACGCGCGAGGACGTGATCGGACAGGTGCGCGCCGCCGTCGCGCACGCGCGCTCCTTTACCGACGACGTCGAGTTCTCCCCCGAGGACGGCTCGCGCTCGGACATCCCCTATATGGCCGAAGTGATCGCCGTCGCGCTGGAGGAGGGGGCCACGACGATCAACGTCCCCGACACCGTCGGCTACGCGCTGCCTAGCGAGTACGCGGCGATGTTCACGGAGCTGTACCGCCTGGTCCCGGGGTTGCGCGACGTGACCGTCTCCGTGCACTGCCACGACGACCTGGGCCTTGCGGTCGCCAATTCGCTGGCAGGGATCCAAGCCGGCTGCCGGCAGGTCGAGTGCGCGGTCAACGGGATCGGCGAGCGCGCCGGCAACGCTTCGCTCGAGGAGATCGTGATGCTGCTGCGCACGCGCGAGCCTGCGCTGGGGCTTTGGACGGAGATCGAGACGACCGAGATCGCTCGCACCTCGCGGCTGGTCTCGCGGCTGACCGGCTATCCGGTGCAGCCGAACAAGGCGATCGTCGGGCGCAACGCGTTCGCGCACGAGGCCGGCATCCATCAGGACGGGGTGCTCAAGGAGCGCGCCACGTACGAGATCATGGACGCCACCACGGTCGGGCTGGCCTCAAACGCGATCGTGCTGGGCAAGCATTCCGGTCGCCACGCGCTGCGAGCGGCGCTCGAGGAGATGGGGTTCAAGGTGGACGGGCAGGCCTTGAACACCGCCTTCAAGCGCTTCAAGGAGATCGCCGACCGCAAGAAGCAGGTGACGGCGATGGACCTGGAGGCGTTGGTCACCGACGGGCTGCGCTCCGAGGGCGTCGCCGCCTACACCCTCGGCGAGTTCGAGGTCAGCGCGTCCTCGACGCGCCCGCCGATGGCGCGCGTGGAGGTCAGCGTGCAGGGCACACATGACGGCGGGGCTCAGACCGTCAAGACCGGCGAGTCCTCAGGCGACGGTCCGGTGGACGCGATCTTCAAGGCGATCAACGCCGCTGCCGGCGTCGACGCAGCGCTGCGCGAGTTCCGCGTGGACGCTGTCACGGAGGGTCAGGATGCACTCGGCGAGGTCTCTGTCGTCGTCGAGGTCGAGGGCCAGACCGGCGCGGGGCAGGGCGTATCGACAGACATCATCGAGGCGGCGGCGCGGGCATATGTGCGGGCGCTCTCGATCGGCGTGCTGCGGGCGCTGGACGATCGGGGATCGACTCGATCCCCGATCGGTGGTGAGCGCGGGGTCGGGCTGCCGGAGCCGACCACCTAGAACTGTTGAATAGGCAGAACAAAGCGGCGCAATTGTACGCGCCCACTCCGTGGTTTATACGGGTATCGCTTGACAGACCCGGATTGGTTCGATAGAACGCATCAGGATCACGCTGTTCTGACAGCAGCAATCTGCCGCACCAACCGACCCGAACGTCAGGAGCAGAAGCAACCAGGATTCCGGCATCGGATCGCTAGCGTGCCGGTGGGATGGCGTGCCACAAATACAGTCAACCCCAGGAGGGTTCGTATGTTTAGACGATCCGCTAGCGCGGGGCGTACTCGCGCTGCCACTATTCTGGCCGTATCCATCGCAATGCTCGCCGGGCTGGTCACCGCCGGACCGGCTCTCGCCCTCAAACCGACCGGCGAATGGGCACAGTTCGGCGACTGCCCGTTGAGCAATCCCACCGTCTTTCTGTGTGTCTTCAGCCAGACCAACGGCGGTGAATTCAAGATCGGGAGCACCACCGTGCCGTTGACCAAACCGGAGACGCTGCAGGGCGGTTTCAACACCGAAGGGCGCTTCATAGAAGCCGCCGACGGCAACACGCTGTCGCATACGCCGCAGACCGTGCCGGGCGGTCTGTTGAAAATCATGGCTCCCGAATCCTTCCCCGAACCGTTGAAGAAAATCTTCAACGAATTCATCAACAAAGGGATCACGGGCGTGACCGCGACCACCGAACTGGTGGGTGAAGTCCAGATCAACCTCGCGAATATTGTCGAAGCCCGAGGCGTCGGTTTGGTCCTGCCAGTGCGCGTCCATCTCGAAAACGAATTGCTCGGCCCGAAATGCTACGTGGGCTCCAAAGCGCATCCGGTGGCGGTCGAACTCACCACCGGAACGACCAGCCCGCCGCTGCCCAACACCCCGATCACCGGTAGTCCTGGGTCGTTCGAAACGAAAGGCGGAGGCACGATCTCCATCCTGAGCAGCAACAAGCTCGTGAACAACTCGTTCGCGGCGCCTGTGGCCGAAGGGTGCGGTTCGCAGATCCTGTTCGGACTGTTCACAGGGCTGATCGACGGCGCCGTGGACTCCGAGCTCGGCCTACCCTCCGAAGCCGGCCACAACACGGCGATCCTGGAAGGCAGGCAGGAACTGGCAACGGTCGAATCGGTCCACGCCAGCGAAAAATAGGCGGTAGATAGAAGGCCGGCCAGCGCAAGCCCGACTGGCCGCAGGAAACGGAGGCCCCGCCGCATCGCGGACGGGGCCTCCGTCGTGTCTGTGCCCGTCGCCGGCGGTCGCCCGCCACCCCGCTGTCAGCCACCCGCTGTCTGTGATAACGTACGGATGTATGACAGTTGCTCGGACACGATCGGGCGATGCGGCGCCGGCGCCGACCGTGAAGCGGTCGTCGAGCCCCGACCCCCGCTGGGAGGCCTTCGACTCCGCCGTGATCGGCGCCCGCGTCAAGGCGCTGCGGGAGGCCTCGGGGCTGTCGTTGCGCGACCTGGCCGAGCGCAGCGGCGTGAGCGCGCCGATGCTCTCCCAGGTGGAGCGGGGGGATACCAGTCCGACGCTGACCGTAGCGGCCAAGATCGCCGCCGGTCTGCAGCTGCGCCTCTCGCAGCTGTTGCGGCTGGACGAGGACGGCGCTGTCACGATCGTGCGGGCGGGCGAAGGGGCGAGCGGCGGCAACACCAAGCGCGGGCACCGCTTCGAGGTACTCACCGCGGCCCAGCCGGGGCAGCGCTCCGAGCTCTCGCGCCACACCCTTGCCCCCGCCGGCGCCACGGGCGCAGCGGACGATCCGCCGATGCACGAGCCCGGCAGCCGCGAGACGGCGCTGGTGCAGCGCGGCGAGGTCGCGCTCGTCTGCGACGGGCAGCGCTACGACCTGCACGAGGGCGATTGCGTCATCTTCGACGCCGATCTGCCCCACCACTTCGAGAACCCGACCGACGCGGAGGCCGCTTTCCTGGCGGTCGTCTCCGCCGGCCTGCGACGCAGTTAGGAGAGCCGATGCCAAAGACCATGTTCGAGAAGATATGGGAGGCCCACGAGGTCGCTGACGGTCTGATCTACATCGACCTTCACCTCGTCCACGAGGTGACCTCGCCGCAGGCCTTCGACGGGCTGCGGCTGGCCGGGCGCGAGGTGCGCCGGCCGGACCGGACGCTGGCGACGGCCGACCACAACACCCCCACCGACGGCACTCCGGTCGCGGCGCGGATCAAGGACGAGCTCTCGCGTGTGCAAGTGCAAACGCTGGAGCGCAACTGCGCGGAGTTTGGCGTGCCCATCTACTCGCTGGGCTCCGACCGCCAGGGCATCGTGCACGTGATCGGTCCGGAGCTGGGGGTCACCCAGCCGGGGATGACGGTCGTCTGCGGCGACTCGCACACCGCCACGCACGGTGCTTTCGGGGCGCTGGCGTTCGGGATCGGCACGAGCGAGGTCGAGCACGTGCTCGCCACCCAGTGCATGGTCCAGCAGCGTCCGCGCTCGATGCGCATCTCCTATGAGGGCACGCTCGGCTTCGGCGTCACCGCCAAGGACCTGATCCTCGGCACGATCGGGCAGATCGGCGTCGGCGGCGCGACCGGGCACGTCGTCGAGTACGTCGGGCCGGCGATCCAGGCGCTGTCGATGGAGGGGCGGATGACGGTCTGCAACATGACGATCGAGGCGGGCGGGCGCGCCGGCATGATCGCGCCGGACCAGACGACGTTCGCCTGGTTCACCGAACCGGGCGAGCGCTGGGCCGAGGGTCGGCCTGGCGCGCCCAAGGGCGCCGAGTTGGAGCAGGCGATCGCGAGCTGGCGCGAGCTGGCAAGCGAGGAGGGTGCTTTCTACGACTCCGAGGTGGTGGTCGACGCGGCAGCGCTTTCCCCGCAGGTGACTTGGGGCACGACGCCAGGGATGGTCGCGCCGGTCGATGCGACCGTGCCCTCGCCGGAAGATTTCGCGTCGCCGGCCGACCGCGAGGCGACCAAACGCGCCCTGCACTACATGGGGCTGCAGGCCGGCACCCCGATCCAGCAGATCGCGATCGACCGCGTCTTCATCGGCTCGTGCACCAACTCGCGCATCGGCGACCTGCGCGCCGCCGCCGAGGTCGTGCAGGGGCGCAAGGTCGCCAAAGGCGTCGACGCGATGGTCGTGCCGGGCTCCCAGCAGGTCAAGGCCGAGGCCGAGGCCGAGGGCCTGGACGAGGTCTTCCGCGCGGCAGGATTTGACTGGCGTGTCGCCGGCTGCTCGATGTGCCTGGGCATGAACCCGGACATCCTCTCTCCGGGTGAGCGCTGCGCCTCGACGTCGAACCGCAACTTCGAGGGGCGCCAGGGGCGCGGCGGACGCACCCACCTGGTCTCACCGCAGATGGCGGCCGCCGCCGCCATCGAGGGTCACTTCACCGACATCCGCGATTGGAGCTGAGCATGGAGCCGATCCACACGATCTCCGGCAAGGTCACGTACCTGGACCGCGCTGACGTCGACACCGACCAGATCATGCCCAAGCAGTTCCTCAAGCGGGTCGAGCGAACAGGCTTCGGCGAGTTCCTGTTCTACGACTGGGCCAAGGAGCCGGGCTGGGACCTTCCCGCCAACCCGATCCTGGTGGCGGGGCGCAACTTCGGCTGCGGCTCCTCGCGCGAGCACGCGCCCTGGGGGCTGCAGGACTACGGCTTCCAGACCATCGTCGCGCCCTCCTTCGCGGACATCTTCTACTCCAACTGCACGAAGATCGGGCTGCTGCCGGTCGTACTCTCCGAAGAGGACTGTCGCTCGCTCGCCCACGCGGGGGAGGGGGAGATCGACCTGGAGGCCCAGGAGGTGCGCTTCGTCGGCCAGGAGGTCGCCTTCGAGATCGACCACGAGGTGCGCCGGCGCCTGCTGGAGGGGCTGGACGACATCGGCGCCACGCAGTTGCAGGAGCAGGCGATTTCCGATTACGAATCGTCGCGGGATGATCGGATCCCACCCACCCCGGTTACGACGGCGTTGTAGTCATGGGACACAAGATCGTCACGCTGCCCGGCGACGGCATCGGCCCGGAGATCCTCGGTCCTGCGCTCGAAGTGCTGCATGCCATCGGCGAGTTCGAGTTCGAGGAGCACCCGTTCGGCGGCGCCTCGATCGACCTGCACGGCACAGCGCTCACCGACGAGACGCTCGCTGCGTGCGAGCGCGCGGACGCGGTACTGCTGGCTGCGGTCGGCGGCCCCAAGTGGGACACCACCGACCCGCTCGCGCCGCGCCCCGAGCAGGGTCTGCTCGGCCTGCGCAAGGGGCTCGGCCTGTACGCCAACCTGCGACCCGTCAAGCCACTCCCGGCCTTGTACGACGCTTCGCCATTGCGCCGCGAGCGGATCGAGGGCACCGACCTACTGGTCGTGCGAGAGCTGACCGGCGGCATCTACTTCGGCGAGAAGACACGCACCGAAGACTTCGCCTCCGACGTCTGCTCCTACTCGACCTCGGAGATCGAGCGGATCGCGCGCACGGCGTTCGGCGCGGCGCGCTCGAAGGTCACGAGCGTCGACAAGGCCAACGTGCTGGAGACATCTCGTCTTTGGCGCGAGGTCGTGCGCGAGGTGCACACGCGCGAGTTCCCGCACGTCGAGCTCGAGCACGTGCTGGTCGACAATGCCGCAATGCAGCTCGTCGCCGCGCCCAAACACTTCGACACGATCCTGACCGAGAACATGTTCGGCGACATCCTCTCCGACGAGGCCGCGATGATCACCGGCTCGATCGGGATGCTGCCCTCGGCCTCGCTGGGGGCCGAAGGACCCGGCCTATTCGAGCCCGTCCACGGGTCCGCTCCTGACATCGCCGGCCAGGGCATCGCCAACCCGCTGGCGATGTTCCTCTCGGCCGCGCTGATGCTGCGCCACGGGCTGCACTTGGAAAGCGAGGCCGCGGCTGTAGAATCGGCTGTTCAGCGCGCGCTCGACGATGGGTTGCGGACGCCCGACCTGGGCGGCTCGGCCGGTACCGCGGAGGCGACGCGCGCGGTGCTCGAACACCTCTAAAGGAGCGAACAAGTGGAGACCTGCGATCTCATCTGGATGAACGGAGAGCTCATTCGCTGGGAGGACGCAAAGGTCCACGTGCTCACGCACGGGCTGCACTACGGCACCGGCGTCTTCGAGGGCATCCGCTGCTACGACACCGAGATCGGGCCGGCGATCTTCCGCAACGCCGAGCACATGGAGCGCTTGCTGCGCTCGGCCGAGCTCTACTACATGCCGGTCGCCCACGCGGCGAGCGAGCTGCAGGCGGCCGCGCGCGAGCTGGTGGCGGCCAACGAACTGAGCTCCTGCTACATCCGCCCGATCGTCTATCGCGGCTACGGCTCGATGGGACTGAACCCGATGGACGCGCCGATTGAAGTCGCGATCGCCTGCTGGGAGTGGGGCACGTATTTGGGCGAGGATGGAATGGCCAACGGCATCCGCGCCAAGGTCTCTTCGTGGCGGCGGATCTCGCCCGACTCGCTGATCCCGCACGCCAAGGCCTCGGGGCAGTATCTGAACAACGTGCTCGCGAAGGTCGAGTCGATGAAGGCTGGCTACCAGGAGGCGATCCTGCTCGACGACGCCGGGCACGTGTGCGAGGGAACCGGCGAGAACATCTACATCGTCGCCGGTGGGGAGATCGTCACGCCGGGGCACCACAACTCGATCCTGGACGGAATCACCCGCCGCTCGATCATGCAGCTGGCCGCGGACCTCGGCTACACCGTGGTCGAGCGCGACCTCGCGCGCGCCGAGCTGTACCTGGCCGAAGAGGTCTTCATGTCCGGCACGGCCGCGGAGCTCGTGCCGGTGGTCGAGGTCGATGACCACAAGGTCGGCTCCGGCAAGCCGGGCGAGGTCACGCGCCTGCTGCAGGGAGCCTTTGACGACGCGATCCACGGGCGCTCCGAGCGCTACCGCGAATGGCTCGACCCGGTCGTGCCGGCCGCCGCCACCGCCACGGGCTCGGGGCCGGCGGCCACCAAGGCGCCCACCGCCGCTCCCACCCGCTGATGTCCGAGATCGAGCTCTACGACGCCACCCTCCGCGACGGCATGGGGGGAGGCGGCATGAGCCTCACAGCCGAGGAGAAGCTGCGCGTCGTGCACGCGCTCGACGCCCTCGGAGTGCATCTGATCGAGGCCGGCTTCCCGGCGTCGAACCCGAAGGAGCGCGAGTTGTTCGCCCTGCTCGCGGAGGAGTCGCTGGAGGTCTCTGAGATCGTGGCGTTCGGGATGACGCGCCGGCGCGAGGTCAAGGCCGACAAGGACGAGGGTCTGCGCGTGCTGGCCGACTGCTTCGCGCCCGTTTGCACATTGGTCGGCAAGAGCTCGACGCTTCACGTCGAGAAGGTCGTGCGCGCCTCGCGCGAGGAGAACCTGGCGATGATCGCCGACTCGGTTGGCTTTCTGGTCAAGGAGGGCAAGCGCGTGATCTTCGACGCCGAGCACTTCTTCGACGGATATGAGCTGAAACCGAAATACGCGCTGGAAACGTTGCAGGCGGCGATGGCCGCCGGCGCGGAGCGAATCGTGCTGTGCGACACCAACGGCGGCTCGCTGCCCAACCAGGTGCGCATGATCGTGAGCCACGCACGCCGCTCGCTGGCCGAGCTGTCGATGGGGATCCACGTCCACGACGACTCCGGCTGCGGCGTGGCCAACACGCTCGTCGCGGTCGAAGCCGGGGCCAGGCAGGTGCAGGGGACGGTCAACGGCATCGGCGAGCGCACCGGCAACGCCAACCTGGTCACGATCGTCGCCGACCTGCAGCTGAAGATGGGCTTCCAGATCCTCGCCCCCGAGCGGCTGGCGCGGCTGACCGAGACCGCGCACCTGCTCGACGAGCTGCTCAACCGCGTCCCCGATCCCTCTCAGCCCTACGTCGGCAAGCACGCCTTCGCGCACAAGGCCGGGTTGCACGCCGCCGGGGTCAAAGCCGACGCCGCCACCTTCGAGCACATCGAGCCCGAGCTGGTCGGCAACTCGCGCGATCTGCTCGTCTCCGAGCTCTCGGGGCGTGGCACCGTCAAGGAGAAGGCCGACGAGCTGGGAATCAAGCTCGACGCCAAGGCGGCCGGCCGGGCGGTCGAGCGGTTGAAGGAGCTCGAGCACGCGGGCTTCCAGTTCGAGGCCGCCGACGGCTCCTTCGAGCTTTTGCTGCGCCGCGAGGCCGGCATCCACGAGCCGCTGCTGCGGCTTGACTCCTGGCGGGTGACGGTGGAGAAGCGCGCGGACGGGCGCGTGGAGACCGAGGCGACGATCAAGATCTTCGCGCCGCCGGGACCGGAGGAGAAGCGCTACGTCTCCACCGCTGAGGGCAACGGCCCGGTCAACGCGCTCGACAAGGCGCTGCGCTCGGCGATCGGCGAGCTGTACCCGCACCTGCACGACGTCGAGCTGGTCAACTTCAAGGTACGTATCCTCGACGAGGCCAAGGGAACCGACGCGGTCACGCGCGTGCTGATCGACGCCTCCGACGGCGAGCGCGTTTGGGGGGCGATCGGGGTGTCGGAGAACATCATCGCCGCGTCGTGGGACGCGCTCGTGGATTCGTTGGAGGTGGGAGTGCAAACTCGGGAGCCCACCCCGGCGAAGACGTGAGGGCAGTAACGGCGCCCACCCACTCACGCGGTGGCACCGAGACGATCCCGCTCGCTCGCCCGGTCCTGGGTGCAGAGGAGGAGCAGGCTGTGATCGAGGTCCTGCGATCGGGCACGCTCTCGCTCGGGCCGAAGGTGCAGGAGTTCGAGCGGCTGTTCGCGGAGCGAGTCGGGGCAAGGCATGCGTCGGCTGTGTCGAGCGGGACGGCCGGGCTGCACCTGGCGCTGCGGGCGGTCGGGGTCGGAGACGGCGACGAGGTGATCACGAGCCCGTTCTCGTTCGTGGCGTCGGCCAACGCGGCGCTGTACGAGCGGGCGCGGCCGGTGTTCGCCGACATCGACCCGGTCACGCTCAACCTCGACCCAGCCGCCGCCGAGGCTGCGATCACCGAGCGTACGCGGGCGGTCCTGCCTGTGCACATCTTCGGCTACCCGGCCGACATGGACGCTTTCGAGGGGATTGCGACCCGGCACGGGCTGGGCATAGTGGAGGACGCCTGCGAGGCCCTGGGCGCCGCCTGTGCTGACGGCGTCCCAGTTGGCGGCCGGGGCCATCCGACCGTGTTTGGCTTCTACGCCAACAAGCAGCTGACCACGGGCGAGGGGGGAATGGTGACGCTCGGCTCGCAGGAGCTCAAGGAACAGATCGACTCCGAGCGCAACCAGGGCCGCGCGCCCGACATGGGCTGGCTGGACCACGATCGGCTCGGGTTCAACTATCGCCTCTCCGACGTCGCTTGCGCCATCGGGATCGCGCAGCTGCAGCGGCTCGACGGGATGCTCGCCGATCGCGCGCGCGTCGCGACGCTGTACCGGGAAGCGTTGGCCGGGATCGAGGGCCTGGAGCTACCCTGCGAGGATCGCGGCGAGGAGCGGCGCGGGTGGTTCGTGTTCGTGGTGCAGCTACCGCGTGGCGTCGATCGCGACGCTACGGTGCGCCGGCTACTAGAGCTGGGGGTCCAGAGCAAGCCCTACCTGCCGGCGATCCACCTCATGAGCTTCTACCAAGAGCGATTCGGGCACCGCGAGGGCGAGTTTCCGGTGTGCGAGGACGTCGCTGCGCGCTCGCTGGCGTTGCCGTTCTTCCCGGG
This sequence comes from Solirubrobacteraceae bacterium, assembly GCA_035938935.1. Lineage (GTDB taxonomy): Bacteria > Actinomycetota > Thermoleophilia > Solirubrobacterales > Solirubrobacteraceae > Palsa-744. The sequence goes on along the minus strand of DASZGH010000065.1, from coordinate 1,597 downwards.
GCTGGGCGAGGGTGAGGTGGCGAAGGTGAGCAACGGGCTGGCGCGGGCGCTTGGAGGCTGAGTGCGTCACATCAACTTGTCTGGGGTCACGAGCTGGATTCGTGGGTCTGTCTCAGCGTCCTCGCTCAGGCGGGAATCGAACCCGCTGCGCGCGAAGAAATACAGGTCGGGCAGCGGGCCGTCAGGCACCAGGTGTCGCGCCAGAATCTCGAGCTTTTCCTTCTCGCTGTAGGGAAGCTTTCCAGCTGTCCACTTGCACGAGCCGATCGCGATCGTCGTGCCGTCATCGTCGACGGCGACGGCGTCGATCTCGCGGTCGACGCTTCTCAGGTCCTTGCCGCGCGTTTGGCGGACCTTCCCCCACCAGCGCCCCGTGGCCGCCGCGTCGGTCTCGCGGCGCAACCAGCTCTGGCAGATCTCCTCGAACGCCGGCGTGGATACAAAGTCGTCGAGTTGTGGCAGCACGCGTCCCTCCAGGTGCCTGCGCGCGCCGGCGGGGTCGATGAGCCGATCGTGGGAGGGCAGCACGAAGCGAAACCAGAAGCGCAGGTAGGGGTCGGCGATGCGGTAGATGGTCTGCTTGGAGCGCTCGGGGTTTCTGACCGTGACCGGGACGATGCGCTGCACGAGCCACATTCGCTGCAGCACGTCGAGCATCTGGCTGACCCTGGTCGCGCCGCCGCGCATGCCCGTGCGCGCGGCTATCTGCGATATGCGTGTCTGACCGGCTGCGATTGCGCGCAGCACCGAGAAGTAGCCACTAGCGTCGCTCAGCTCCTGATCGAGCAGCAGTCGCGCCTCCTCGTGGAGCAGTCCATCGCTCATCAGGACGAGATCGAGGATGTTCTGGGCCAGGTCCCGTTCGGGCCGGACACCTGCCAGGTAGTACGGCATCCCGCCGAAAACGGCGTAGGCGGCGATCCGATCCTCCGGCTTCCATTCCGGCAGGAACAGTCCTACATCCTGCGCGCGGAAGGGCCGCAGGCGCAGCTGGCCGGAGCGTCGTCCGTACGTCGTAGCCGAGTACCCGGCGACTTCGCGCTCGAAGAACCCGACCTCGCTGCCGCATAGCACCAGGAAGATCGGAAGCCCCTCGCCGCGCTCGCGCCACCAGACGTTGATCGTCGAGCCGATGTCGCGCTGCTCCTTGGCGATGTACTGGAACTCGTCGAGCACGAGCAGCACCGGTCCTTCGCGCGCCCAGTCGGCCACCGCGTCGAGCGCCGCTCGCCAGGTAGGGGCCGACAGCGCAGCCCTGCCGGTCGCGGCGGCCAGGCGCTCGGAGAAGTCGGCGAGCTGATCGGGGGAAGTGCCGCTCGTGGCCTCGAAGTAGAGGTGGCGCTTGCCCTGGGCGAAGCGCAGCAGCAGCGCGCTCTTGCCCACACGTCTGCGTCCCCATAGCGTGAATATCTGGGCCTCGCCGCTCTCCCAGCGGTGTTGCAGGAGCTCCAGCTCGTCAGCTCGGTTGAGGAAGGGGCGCTCGGATGGCATGGAGAGACTATAGCGACAATTTATTTATTCAGCGCTTTATTATCTCCCGGGGAGGGTGGCTCAGTGGGTGGCCGGCTGGCGGCGGCTGGCGCCAGCCGTTTCGATT
>DASZGH010000064.1:0-16285 GCA_035938935.1 Solirubrobacteraceae bacterium | reverse complement strand
CTGCCGCTCACCGATCTCGTAGCGGTCGATCACGAGCACGCGCGCGCCGCTGCCCGCCAGCTCGCGGGCAACCGCCAGGCCGGCGAACGAAGCCCCGCACACGAGCACGTCGCAGTCGCTGCTCAGCGGGGTGCGCTCGGCCCCGCGCTTGGTGGCTCTCACCGGCATCCAGGCGCAATGATAGGTGTGCGCCGACGTCCACCGTGCGGGTGCTCGCGCGCATGGGACGGCCTCGGCTGCTTACGGGCCAACGATCGTTGGCCCGTAAGACTTCGCTACGCTTCGGCCGGTGGAGACATTGATCGAGAACGCCCCGGCCCAGGTGGTCGAGGGATCCAACGGGCTGCTGCTCGAAGTCGACGGCCAGATAGTCCCCAACTACGACGCGACGATGCAGCCCTTCGAGGAGGGCGAGGTGCTCACCGGCAACGTCGTGCGCATCGACAAGGACGAGGTCCTCGTCGACATCGGCTACAAGTCCGAGGGCGTCATCCCGGCCAACGAGCTCTCGATTCGCAAGTCGGTCGATCCGCACGACGAGGTGCAGTTGGGCGAGGAGGTCGACGCGATGGTCCTCACCAAGGAGGACCAGGACGGACGCCTGATCATGTCCAAGAAGCGTGCCCGCTTCGAGAAGGCCTGGCGCCGGATCGAGGGGGCCGCCGAGTCGGGCGAGCCGGTGATCGGCTCGGTGATCGAGGTCGTCAAGGGTGGTCTGATCATCGACCTCGGCGTCCGCGGCTTCCTGCCCGCCTCGCTCGTCGACATCCGCCGCGTCCCCAACCTCGACGAGTACCTCGGCACGCAGATCGAGACGAAGGTGATCGAGCTCAACCGCTCGCGAAACAACGTCGTGCTCTCGCGCCGTGCGGTGCTGGAGGAGGAGCGCAAGGAGGTGCGCCAGCAGATCCTCGACCGTCTGCAGCCTGGGCTGGTCGTGGAAGGGCAGATCTCCAACATCGTCGATTTCGGCGCCTTCGTCGACCTGGACGGGATCGACGGGCTGATCCACATCTCCGAGCTTTCCTGGTCGCACGTGAACCATCCGAGCGAGATCCTGGGCATCGGCGACACGGTCCAGGTGAAGGTGCTCGACATCGACCGCGACCGCCAGCGCATCTCGCTGGGGCTCAAGCAGACCCAGGAAGATCCCTGGCAGCGGATCGTCGACACCTACAACATCAACGACGAGCTGGCCGGCAAGGTGACCAAGGTAGTGACCTTCGGTGCGTTCGTGGAGGTGCTCGACGGGGTCGAGGGACTCGTGCACATCTCCGAGCTGGCGGGCCACCACGTCGAGTCCCCGCGCGAGATCGTTCATCCTGGCGATGAGATCCGCGTGAAGATCCTCGAGATCGACTCCGAGCGCCGGCGCCTGTCGCTGTCGGCCAAGCGTGTCGAGGACCAGATCCTGCCGATCAAACGCGCGGACGCCGACCCGGCCGCCGAGGTTACCGAGGCGCCCGCCGAGGTCGAGCCGGCAGCGGAGCAGTCGGCCGAGGTCGAGCCGGCCGCTGAGGTCGCTGAGCAATCCGTCGATGTCGAGCCGCCCACCGAGTTCGTCGACGTCGAGCTCCCCACCGAGCAGCCGGTCGAGGGCGAGCAGTCGCAGGCGGCTGAGGAGCCGGCAGAGCAGGCTCTGGTCGAGACGGTCCCTGTTGAGGAGTCGGCTGCCGAGGCGCCCGTCGAGGAGCTCGCTGCGGAGCAGCCCGAGTCCGAGCAGCCCGCTGCGGCGGAGACGGGGACAGAGGCGCCGGTCGCCGAGACGCCCGCAGAGCTGGAGCCGGAGCCAGATCCGGCCGATCAGCCGCAGGGCTAACGGGCAGCCGACTGTGACAGCGGTGCCGTTCGTCGGGTTGACGGGCGGGATGGGCGCCGGCAAGTCGACTGCGCTGCAGGCTCTGCAGAAGCTGGGAGCGCAGACGCTCTCAACCGACGCGGTCGTGCACGAGCTGTACGGCGACGAGCGGGTGCGCGACGCCGTCGTGGAGCGCTGGGGCGAGCAGGTGGCGCCGGGCGGTGTCGTCGACCGCGATGCCGTCGCCGCCAAGGCGTTCGCCGCCGGCGAGCAGGAGCGGCGCTGGCTGGAGGAGCTGCTGTGGCCCCTGGTAGGGGCGCGCATCGCCGGCTGGCTGGAGCACGTGCGCGCGCTGCGGCCCGCGCCGAAGGCCGCGATCGTCGAGGTGCCGCTGCTGTTCGAGGCGGGGATGGAGCGCGGCTTCGACGCGACGATCGCGGTGATCGCAGAGGAGCAGACGCGGCGGCAGCGCGCCGACGGGCGCGGGCACGCGCTCGCCGACGAGCGTGCGGCGAGGCAGCTGTCCCAAGACGAAAAGGCGCAACGTGCGACCTTTGTGGTGCACAACGACGGCAGCGTGGAGGACTTGCGGCGCGAGTTGGCCGGGGTTCTTGTCAAGCTGTCTGGGTGAGTACGCAACGCAGCGCGTACAGGTCGCGCGGGCGCAACACGTACAGGTCGGGCGCCCGCACCGCACGGCGGAGAGGCTCGCTCCTGCGCACGCTCGGCGCCATGGCGGCGATCGTCGTGCTCGTCGCCGTTGTCGTCACGCGCGTCCAGCACGATCACTCCAGCGGCGGGCTGCCGCTCAGCGACGCCGCGGTGATCCGCGAACAGGCTGCTGAGAAGCACCTCGATCCGGCCCTGATCGCCGGGGTGATCTACGCCGAGACGAAGTTCGAACCGCGCACCTCGGCGGCCGGCGCGCTCGGGCTGATGCAGATCGAGCCGGAAACGGCGCAGTTCATCGCCAATCGCTCGGGTGGCGTCCGCTTCACGACCGAAGACCTGGCTACGCCGAAGATCAACCTCGCCTACGGCAGCTGGTACCTGCGCTACCTGCTCGACCACTACGAAGGCGACGAGATGCTCGCCGTTGCCGCGTACAACGCGGGGCTCGCCAACGTCGACTCGTGGGTGGCCAAAGCTCGCTCCGAAGGCGGGGAACTGACCGTGTCCGACATTCCCTTCCCGGAGACGAAATCCTATGTCGAGCGGGTGCTGCGCGCGCAGCGCGAGTACAGAGCCGCCTACCCGCACGCGCTCGGGCTAACGTAGAGCGGTGCCGCCCTTCCGCCTGGATTCCGCCTTCACGCCGACGGCCGACCAGCCGCGCGCGATCGCCCAGCTGGCTGAAGGTGTGATCGCCAAAGAGCGCTTCCAGACGCTGCTCGGGGCCACCGGCACCGGCAAGACGATGACGATGGCCGGCGTGATCGAGCAGGTGCAGAGGCCGGCGCTGGTGATCGCCCACAACAAGACGCTGGCGGCGCAGCTGTGCAACGAGTTCCGCACGTTCTTTCCCGACAACGCGGTCGAGTACTTCGTCTCCTACTACGACTACTACCAGCCCGAGGCGTACGTACCCAGCCGCGACCTGTACATCGAGAAGGACTCGGCCATCAACCAGGAGGTCGATCGTCTGCGCCATGCAGCCACCGCAGCGGTGTTCGCACGACGCGACGTGATCGTGGTGGCCTCGGTGTCGTGCATATACGGCCTGGGGTCCCCCGAGACGTACGAGATGAACATGCAAATCCTGCGCCGCGGCGAGGAGATCGACCGTGACGCGCTGTTGCGAAAGCTCGTGTCGATCCAGTACACCCGCAACGACTCGGTGCTCGCGCGCGGCAGCTTCCGCGTCAAGGGCGAGACGCTGGAGGTGTTTCCCGCCTACGCGGAGACCGCGTTTCGCGCGACGCTGTTCGGCGACGAGGTCGAGCGGCTGCAGCACTTCGACCCGCTCACGGGCGAGCTGATCGAGGACGACCTCGAGCACGTCGCGATCTGGCCGGCGACGCACTACAACGTCAGGGAGGGGACGATCGACGCCGCCGTCGCGGAGATCGGGCGCGAGCTGAACGAGCGCTGCGCCGAGCTGGAGGCCGAGGGCAAGCAGCTGGAGTCGCACAGGCTGCGCCAGCGCACGCAGTACGACATGGAGATGCTGCGCGAGATGGGATTCTGTTCTGGGATCGAGAACTACTCGCGCATCCTCGACGGCCGCAAGCCGGGGGAGCGGCCCTACTGCCTGATCGACTACTTCCCGAATGACTTCGTCTGCTTCATCGACGAGTCCCATCAGACCGTGCCGCAGATCGGCGGCATGTTCGAGGGGGACCGCTCGCGCAAGCGTACGCTCGTGGACTACGGCTTCCGGCTGCCCAGCGCGATGGACAACCGGCCGCAGACCTTCGAGGAGTTCCTGTCGATCACGCCGCAGCTCCTGTTCGTCTCGGCGACTCCGGGCGAGTACGAGCGCACGCGCTCGCAACGTACCGTCGAGCAGATCGTGCGGCCGACCGGGGTCGTCGACCCCGAGGTGCACGTACGCGGGACCAAGAATCAGATCGACGACCTGATGAACGAGATCCGAAAGCGCGTCGACGTCGACGAGCGTGTGCTGGTGACGACGCTGACCAAGAAGATGAGCGAGGACCTCTCCCAGTACCTGGCCGAGATGGGGTTCAAGGTGCGCTACCTGCACTCGGAAATCGACACGCTCGAGCGCATCCAGATCATCCGCGACCTGCGGCTGGGGGAGTACGACGTGCTCGTCGGCGTCAACCTGCTACGCGAGGGCCTGGACCTGCCCGAGGTCTCGCTGGTGGCGATCCTCGACGCCGACAAGGAGGGTTTCCTGCGCGGCGAGACCTCGCTGATCCAGACGATCGGGCGCGCGGCGCGCAACGTACGCGGGACGGTGCTGATGTACGCCGACAGGGAGACCGCCGCGATGCGCGCGGCGATCGAGGAGACCGACCGCCGCCGCGCGATCCAGCTTGCCTACAACGAGGAGCACGGGATCACCGCCGCCACGATCGTCAAGGGGATCTCCGACATAGCCGAGTTCCTGCAGAGCGACTCGAAGGTGCCGAAGGGGCGCCGCCGCACGAGCGCGACGCGCGCGAAGGCCAAAGAGGTGCCTCAGCACGAGCTCGAGCGAATGGTCGTCGAGCTCGAGGAGGAGATGATCGAAGCGGCCGATGACCTCAGATTCGAGTACGCGGCGCATCTGCGCGACGAGATCCGTGAGCTGCGGCGCGAGCTTCGCGACGTCCAGGCCTCCGAGGCGCCGGCGGACGATGCCCTCGTGGGAGAGGTCACGGCAAGCGAGGCCCCGACCTGACCTCAACCTCGGGGCTCCCTGCCGGGCGCCTCCTTTGTCGGATCGTGCGGGCAAGGAAAAGACCTATGCCCCATGCGCCCAGCGCGGCTCCGGCGGCTAGCGGGCCGAAAGTAACGTACGCGAAGCGCGCGTCATAGCTGTCGCCGGCCACCGCAAAGGTGATGCTGAAGAGGGCTGTGAGAGTGAAAATCGCCGCCGCCCACCGCATGCGACGAGGCAGAAAGAATGGTCCGGCGATCGCGGCCACCAGCAGGATGATGAGCAACGGTCCCTGGACCAAGGTGTATTTTTCATACGCTAGAAGAGGTTGGAGCGCGGTTGAGTGGGTGTAGCCAAGGCTTTCCGCATAGAGGAGGGTGAATCCTGCTTGGAAGGCCTGCGCCTGAGCTGGGCTCATCATTTCCGCGCTCAGGCTCTGTGGCGTGTAGCCTTCCCCAAGGCGCGGGAAGACATAGAAGCCCAGTCCGCGTATGATCGCCTCGATATACGCGACGGGTTGATGCTCGATTGCCGCGATGCTGAACTTTTGGAGCAGCGCATTCGCATATGCCGGGGCGACGAAGGGGAGTCCGAGGCGCTTGACCGCGGGTGCGGTGCTGGCGTATTGATAGTAGTTCTGCTCTCTGCGGTGTCCTGGCGGTTCGGGAGGGCATAGGAAGCGGGTGCCGCTCGGCGGTGTAAAATCTGAACAGTTCACAAACGTCGCCACTCGGGCGTACAGATTCCAGGCGCCCTGACGCTCATACCCGAGGTATCCGGTGAAATAGTCCTGAAACCCGACGTAGGCGATGATAAGGGCGACTATCGCAAGTGAGGCTGTGAGGGCGCTGAGCGCCCTGCGCCGAGCGCCACCCGGCGCGGCACACAACAGCACGATCGGTATGAGGATCGCGCTCGATATTGCGACTGTCCTGACCCAGAAGGAGAGGCCGATCGCTATACCGGCAAGCAGAGGCCAGCGTATGGAGCGGTCATAGAGCGCTCGGATCGCAAAGTAGACACCAACGGCTTGCAGGAAGGCGAGTAGAGGGTCGGACAGCAGAGAGTGCTCGAGAATCAATCCTGTGCCGCCGAAGAAGACGATCGCCGCGGGTATGAGCCCCAACCAGGGAGGCGCGCCGGTCCGCCGCACGGACATGTAGAGCAGCACGCCGGTCGCGACGCCTATGACGTGTTGCACGGCGATGGTAAATGACAAAGTGTTGCTGAGATGGTGGACTAGGCGCAGGAAGAATGGATAGCCGGCTGGATGTTGGGTATTGCTGAAGATGCCCTTCGCGGCCGCAAATGCGTACTGGTAGGAATCCGGGAACCCAAGAAACGCTGGGGGATAGCTGCCCATCAACCATGCCCGGACACCCACTGCCATGCCGACGAGAGCCACGAGTCCCACTAGCGCAATTCTGGCGTCGCGGTCGAGCGCTTGCCAGCGTGATTTCAGACTCTCCACGGGCGACGTATGCACGATTACACGGACGGACATATTAAGGGCGGTGTAGGTACTCGATGGCGGATAATAGGGATAGTTCTAATTAAATGTAACGTAGATGCCAGCAGCGGAGCAGCTGCGCGACGAGATCCGCGAGCTGCGGCGTGAGCTGCGCGAGGTGCAGCAGGTAGGAGGCCGCGGGCGCGCAGGCGAGCGAGGCTCCGGCCGGCGGTTAGCTCCCGGGCGGCCGCGGCGCCGCCGCCTCACGGACTCGCGCCCCTCGCCGGGCCAGCCCCTAAGATAGGCGCCGTGGAGATGGACCGTCAGGCGATCGAGCGGCGCGACTTCCCGATCGTGCGCCGGGGCTACGACCCCGCCAGCGTCGACGCTCACCTGCGCGCGCTCGCTGGGCAGGTCGAGGATCTGAGCAAGCAGGCCGGCAGCGCTGGCCGCGATTCGCTGGCCGCGACTGCCGGCGCCCAGGTGCAGGCGATCCTCGAGGCCGCTCAGGCCAGCGCGCAGGCGATCGAGACCGAAGCGGCCGAGCAGGCGGCTCGTGCCCGTGAGGAGGCGGACGCGGACGCCCGCCGCACACGCGAACAGGCAGTCGCCGCCGCACAGGAGCGCGTCGCCGCGGTGACGGCGGCAACGGAGGCGCTGCTACAGCGGGTCGGCGCGATGGACGGCGAGACGCGCACGCTGGTCGAGAGCCTGCGCGGCGGCGCCGGACGGCTGGTCGGCGACCTGGAGGCGCTGAGCGTGGAGATGGGGACGCTCTACGACGCGGCGGCCGCGCGTACATCCGAGCCCGCCCCGGCCGCGGGCGGCCCCGAGGCCGCCGTCGCGGCCAACGGCGCGAGCGCTGCCACCGCCGCATCCGCGCCGGCGCCGGCGGCGCCCGTCCAACCGGAGCCTGCCGTAGCGGTCGCAGCGTCCGCCCCGGCGCCATCGTCCGCGCAGGCCCCGGCGCCTGCGCCTGACTCGCCGCTGGCCGGCGGCGACGACCTCGACGGTGCGCGTCTGGTGGCGCTGAACATGGCCCTGAACGGCGACTCGCGCGAGGCCACCGACCGCTACCTGGCCGAGAACTACGACGTGCCGGACCGCGAGCGGCTGCTGGACGAGGTGTTCGCGGCGATCGAAGCGTAGTGGTTCATCCTGGAAATTCGTTGGCGTTTCCCGGCGGCTGCTCGCGTCTGAGCCTCGTCGCCGACTTGCCCGCACAACCAGTGCGAGCTGCGTCGCCGCCAAGGCTCAGACGCGACCATCCACTCGGCAAACCCTCAACGAATTTCCAGGATGAACCACTAGGTCGCGCGTAGCGCCCGCGTTCGCGATGCGACTGATCGATCTTTGCCATCTCGGCCACGAGCGCGTGATCGGCTCGTGGCTGGTGGGCGACGTGCTCATCGACCCGGGGCCGGAGAGCTGCCTGGAGACGCTGCTCGCCGGACTGGACGGGCGCGAGCCGCGCGCGATCGCGCTGACGCATATCCACCTCGACCACGCCGGCGCCACCGGCACGCTGGTCAGACGCTTCCCCAACGCTGAAGTGTGGGTGCACGAGCGCGGGGCGCGCCATCTGATTGACCCGAGCAAGCTGCTCGCAAGCGCCAGGCGACTGTACGGCGAGGACATGCAGCGGCTGTGGGGGGAGGTGCTGCCGGTGCCGGCTGAGCGCGTGCGCAAATTGCAAGGGGAGGAGACGCTCGACAGGTTCCATGTGGCCTATACGCCGGGGCACGCCTCGCACCACGTCGCCTACCTGCATGAGGACACCGGGACCGTCTTCTGCGGGGACGTTGGCGGCGTGCGGATCGCACAAGAGGCGCCGGTGTTGGCGCCGACGCCGCCGCCGGATATCGACCTGCCTGCCTGGCGCACGTCGTTGGAGCGGATCGAATCGTGGGAGCCGAGCGCGCTCGTCCCGACACACTTCGGCCGCTACGAGGACGTCGCCGAGCATCTGGCGCAGCTGCGCGAGCGCCTCGCGGAGTGGGAGCGGCTGACCGCCGTCGGCGACGAAAGTGCGTTCGTGCGCGTGCTCGGCGAGCGCATGCGGATCGACGGCGATCCCGGCGTCGCCCGCGCCTATCAGCAGGCGATGCCGGCGGATCAGAGCTACGCGGGGATGCGGCGGTACCTGGAGAAGCGCGACTCCACGCAAACGTAACGCAGATTTGCGCTAAATAGCGTGCAATTTTGCGCTAAGAAGGTCTTTCAGAATGAATCGGCGCGGCTGGGCGTCGATGGACCAAGCTGGTCGTCGCGGGACGTCGCAGCGCGTACTGGTGGTACGTGCAAGACGTCTCGTGACGATCCAGCGCCGCGTCCAGGGATGACCAGGCGTGTCGATTCATTCTGAAAGACCTTCTAAGCACGCCACCGGTCACCGAGTCGTCGATCCGCTGCTTGCCTACTGGGTGCGTGCGGGGGGGCGGGGGGCTGACGAGCAGCCAGGCCGTGAGGGGCCCCCGCGATCTCAGCTGGGCGTAATCGTCGGCTCGCCGGTGTAGGGGAGGCCAGCCTCCGCACGCAGCGCGATGTTCTGGTGCTTCGTGACGTACCAGTAGTGGATGATCGCCGGGATCAGCAGGATGCCCCCGGGGAAGTAGAGCAGGAACGCCGTAGTCGGATTGATCTGCTCGTGGCGCTCGACTCCTGCTAGGCGCTGCGCGCGCTTGATCCGCTGTCCATAGTTGTAAACCGACAGGAGCGGCGGAACGATCAGCCATCCGCCGATCAGTACCGCGAGCACCGACTGGGCTGGGCTCGACTGCGCGAGATTCTGGTCGTCCTCGGCGATCCCAATGTCCTTGAGCTCGTCGTTGACGAAGTAGTACCAGCAGAAGTAGTAGATCCCCACGGTGAGGATCGCCAAGCCAAAGCCGACCCAGAAGCTTCTGATCTTTCCCGTCCCACCTTTGCCGAACTCGACTTCCTGCGCCATTTCGTCCTCCCGGTTTGAAAAGCGACTTCCCGAGCAAAGTTTGAAACCGTCGCCATCCCGACGCGGTTGGCGACCGTTACTCGGGGCCTGCGAGTTTAGGGACGAAGGCTCATACTCGTCGTCTGGTTGGGATTCGTCCCGTCAAACAGCGATGCGCCGTCAGTAAGGGAGGCTCAACTCTCGAACATCAGGAAGTGCCGCACGAATGACGAGCATCTTCTGGGGTGACAACTCAGTAGTTGCCTGACACGAGGTCCCAGGCGCGGCGCAGCTTGTTTGAAAGGCCGGAGCTGGAATCTGTCGGATCGTCGGTCATGACGGCAGGGTTGGCGCTCGGGACGGGCAGTGCCCGGCAGGCCTGGGCGTCGAGCTTGAGCGTGACCGCTAGCTCATGAATGGTGTCGACATCGTCGGCATCGGCGAAGCGGTGTCCGCCGGGTCCCTCGCGCTCGTCGATCACGATCCCGTCGAAGAGATCCTCCTCGGGCGCGCTGAGGACATGGACGACATGGCCGACGAGCTCCCCATCGCTGCTGTAGACCGGGGTGCCAGCCTCGAGAACCTCATAGGAGATCGGTAGCCCCGAGTCGTCCACAGTGAGGCGCAGCATATCGAGAGCGTCACCAGCTGAACTGTGCACATTCAGACCTCTCTGAATCGCCTCTACGGCGGGACATGCAGTCCTTCACGTCGCCGAGTCGATCATCCGCTGCACGGCGGCCGCTAGCTCGCGCAGATCGTCAAGTCGCGCCAGCGCGTTCCATACCGCCTCGTCGTCCACGTCCAGATAGCCGTGTACAAGGATGTTGCGCATGCCTGCCGCGGCGGCGAGGCGTTCCGCCAGCTGCGGGTCGAGACCCGCCGGCTGCAGGCTCTCGAACACGCCGCGATAGTCGGCCGGCGCCTTGAGGCCCAGCTCTGAGATCATGTGGGCGCCGACGTCGATACACGTTTGAATCGCCAGCTGCAGCGCATGCTCGGCTGCGAGCCGAGTGCGCCACTCGGTCATGTAGGCGTCACGGCCGCCAACCCTGATCGCGTCGAGCTCTTTCACGAGCTCGTCGAGATGCTCGAGTCGACTCCTAACGCTCGACGTATCGACCAAACCGCCCCTCTTCAATTCGGTGGCGCAGCCCCCGCGCCAGCTCTGCGCGCAACGGCTCAGTATCCAAATACTCGACGATTGCCCTGGCCTCGAGCGATACCCGCGCCTTCCGGTCCCGCTCGATCAGGCGCCGGCCGTCGCGTACGGCGCGGTGGCGCATCAAGGGGGAGGCGCTGTTGAGCGGGACGACGTCGACCTCGTCGGTCCCAAGCGCCCGAGCACAGTCGCGCGCGAGCTCCAGCCGCAACCGCAGGCGCGCCTCGGAGTCCAGCTCCTGCACGTGCCAGACGCCGACGTCCACGTCGGACAGTGGGCCAGCTGCGCCTCGCGCCTGCGAGCCGATCAGCGACGCAGCGACGACCCCCTCGCGGTCGAGCGCGCGCGCCAGCCGCTCCAACGCGCGCTCGTCCAGTGGCGGCACTCGTGAGCGCTCGTCGACGACGGTCATGAGCGTATTGTCGCCGATCCCGGCGACGACCTCCGCTTTCGTATAGGCGAACATCTGTTCGCACCACTACAATACCCACTCAGAAGATGCCCGCGACCCGCGCCGCCAGCAACAAGATCGTCGTCTCCGGCGCGCGTGAGCACAACCTCAAGGACGTGTCGCTGACGCTTCCCCGCGACGCGCTCGTCGTCATCACCGGGCTCTCCGGCTCGGGCAAGAGCTCGCTCGCCTTCGACACCATCTACGCCGAGGGCCAGCGCCGCTACGTCGAGTCGCTGTCCGCATACGCGCGGCAGTTCCTCGGGCAGATGGACAAGCCCGACGTCGACTCGATCGAGGGGCTCTCGCCCGCCATCTCGATCGACCAGAAGACGACGTCTCGCAATCCCCGCTCGACCGTCGGCACCGTCACCGAGATCTACGACTACTTGCGGCTGTTGTGGGCGCGCGTGGGCAAGCCCCACTGCCCCATCTGCGGGCGCCCGATAACGGGCCAGTCCGCCGAGCAGATCATCGACCAGACGATGGAGCTGGCGGAAGGGACGCGCTTCATGGTGCTTGCCCCGGTCGTGCGCGGGCGCAAGGGCGAGTACGGCAAGCTGCTGGACGAGCTGCGCGCCGACGGGTTCGCGCGCGTGAAGATCGACGGGCGCATCCGCATGCTGGAGGAGTCGATCGTGCTCGACAAGCGCGACAAGCACGACGTCTCCGTCGTCGTGGACCGCCTGGTCATGCGCCACGACGTGCGCAAGCGGCTGGCGGACTCGATCGAGACGGCGGTCGGGCTCGCGGACGGCTTGGTCGAGATCGAGGTCGTCGCTGGTTCGCGCGCGGATATGGATGGGGATGGGGCCGGCCTAGCGGCCGGCCTGTCGGGCGTGCCCGCCGCGGAGACGGGCCGTTCGCACTCCTCCGGCGCCCTCGGCGTCAAGGCCGCGAACGCCCAGATCGTGCCGGGGGCCAAGCCCGAGCCAGGGACCCTCTTCACCTTCTCGGAGAAGTTCGCCTGCCCCGAGCACGGGCCCTCGCTGGTCGAGCTGGAGCCGCGGATCTTCTCGTTCAACTCTCCCCACGGGGCCTGCGAGCGCTGCACGGGGCTCGGGTCGCAGATGGTGATCGACCCCGATCTGGTCGTGCCCGATCCCGCCCTGTCGGTGGGGGAAGGGGCGATCGCTCCCTGGGCCAACAGCGCGTCGAACTACTACGAGCAGGTCAGCGAGGCGATCGCCAAGCGCTACAAGGTCGACCTTGGCGCACCCTGGGAGGAGCTGCCCCCCGAGCACCGCGAGCTGTTCCTGTCGGGCACCAACGGCGAGCCGCTGCAGATCACCTACCGCAACCGCTTCGGGCGCTCGCGCTCCTATGCCACTCGCTTCGAGGGGGTGCTCGCCAACCTGCAGCGGCGCTACCGCGAGACCGACTCGGAGTGGACGCGCGAGAAGATCGAGGAGTTCATGTCGCTGCGAGCCTGCCCGGAGTGTGGCGGCGCGCGCCTGCGACCCGAGTCGCGTGCCGTTCTGGTCGCGGGCACGCGGATCGAGGACTTCTGCGCGCTGTCGGCCCGGCGGGCGCTCGAGTGGCTGGCCGATATCGAGCTCTCCGACACCGATCGGCACGTGGCGCGACTGATCCTGCGCGAGATCGTCGAGCGGCTGCAGTTCCTGGAGAACGTCGGCATCGGCTACCTGTCGATGGACCGGGCGGCCGCGACGCTCTCGGGCGGCGAGGCGCAGCGGATCCGGCTGGCCACGCAGATCGGCTCCTCGCTCGTGGGGGTGCTGTACATCCTCGACGAGCCCTCGATCGGACTGCACCAGCGCGACAACGCCAAGCTGATCGCGACGTTGGCGCGGCTGCGCGATTTGGGCAACACCGTGATCGTGGTCGAGCACGACGAGCAGACGATGCGCAGCGCCGACCACCTGGTCGACCTCGGGCCGGGCGCCGGCGAGCACGGCGGCTGGATCGTGGCGCAGGGGACGGCCGCGCAGGTGCAGCGCGTGAAGGAGTCGCTGACCGGGCAGTTCCTGGCCGGCAGGCGCACGATCGACGTCCCGGCCCGGCGACGCACACCCACCGGCTACGTGGAGATCCTCGGCGCGACCGAACACAACCTGCGCGAGATCGACGTGAGCGTCCCGCTTGGGACGCTCACCTGCGTCACCGGCGTGTCCGGCTCGGGCAAGTCCACCCTGGTCAACGAAGTGCTCTACAAGGCCGTCGCCAACAAGCTGCACCGCGCCCGCCAACGCCCGGGCTCCCACCGGGCGATCAAGGGGCTCGACCAGCTCGACAAGATCATCGCGGTCGACCAGTCCCCGATCGGGCGCACGCCTCGCTCCAATCCCGCCACGTATACGGGGCTGTTCGACGTGATCCGCGACCTGTTCTCGAAGACTCAGGAGGCGCGCGCTCGCGGGTACAAGCCCGGACGGTTCTCCTTCAACGTCAAGGGCGGGCGCTGCGAGGTCTGCCGTGGCGACGGGCAGATCAAGATCGAGATGCACTTCCTGCCCGACGTGTACGTGCCCTGCGAGCAGTGCGACGGCAGACGCTACAACCGTGAGACGCTGGAGGTCAAGTTCAAGGGCCGCTCGATCGCCGAGGTGCTGAACATGCCTGTCGAGGACGCGCTGAAGTTCTTCGAGCACATCCCCAAGATCCGTCGCCGCCTGGAGACGCTCGACGCCGTCGGTCTCGGCTACATCCGCCTCGGCCAGCCCGCCACCACGCTCTCCGGCGGCGAGGCGCAGCGTGTCAAGCTCGCCACCGAGCTCTCGAAGGTCGCTACCGGGCGCACGCTTTACATCCTCGACGAGCCCACCACCGGCCTGCACTTCGCCGACGTCCAGCGGCTGCTGGAGGTGCTGCAGCGGCTGGTGGACGCCGGCAACAGCGTGGTCGTGATCGAGCACAACCTCGACGTGATCAAGTGCGCCGACCGCCTGATCGACATGGGGCCGGAGGGGGGAGAGGAGGGCGGCATGGTGATCGCCGCCGGCACCCCGGAGGAGGTCGCCGCCGAGCGCGTCTCGCACACGGGCGAGTTCCTGCGCGAGCTGCTCGACGTTCGCCCAAAGCGCAAGCCGCCGCAGCGCAGGCGCCGCGCGAAGGTCGCCGCGTGACGCGGGATCAGTTCCGTATCTGGATCGCCAAGTGGAAGTGGTATGAGCGGAACACCCTGCCCTGGAATCGCGTAGCGATCCACCGGGAGTTCATACGCCGCGAAGCGTTTGTGCGCTGGCCCGTACACGGCAACGTGCTCGAGGCGTTGCGCGAGGGACGCCTAGAGATCGGGGCCAACACGCTGCTGGAGCCGAACGTCTGGATCACTGCGCCGGGCGACGCCCGTGTGCGGATTGGCGCGGGTACGTTCCTGAACATGGGCGTGATGATCGCCGCCCAAGACTTTGTCGAGATCGGCGATCACTGCATGTTGGCCAACGGTTGCTTCGTCTCGGATTCGAGCCACCGCTTCGACGATCCCGAGAAGCCGATCACCTGGCAGGGGTTTGAGAGCAAGGGGCCGACCCGCGTTGGCGACAACTGCTGGCTCGGCGCCAACGCCGTCGTCACCAGCGGCATCACCATCGGCGAGCGCTGCGTGGTAGGAGCCAACAGCGTCGTCACCAAAGATGTAGAGCCTTACTCGATTGTCGCGGGCGTGCCCGCACAGGTGTTGCGAAAGGTGGACTACGCCAGCAGCTCGTGCAGCTCGGCCAGCTCGTCGGCGTCGATCTTGTAGCCGTGCTCGGGCCCCGGGTACCGTCGCGTTCGGACGTCCTCGGCGTACGCCGCCACGCCTGCGTTCATCTCCGTCTGCAGATTGGCGTAGCGCTTGACGAAGCGCGGGCCAAGGCCGTCGCGGATGCCGAGCAGGTCGTGGAAGACCAAGACCTGCCCGTCGGTGTCGGGCCCGGCGCCGATGCCGATCACGGGCACCTCGACATGCGGCATCAGCTCCTTGGTGACGGCGCTGGGGATAGCCTCGAACACGATCGAGAAGCAGCCGCTGCCCTGCAGCGCGAGTGCCTCAGAGGCGATCCTGGCGGCTGCCCTGGCGTTGCGCCCCTGCGCCTTCCAGCCGCCGAGCGCGGTCGAGCTCTGCGGCGTCAGGCCCACGTGCCCCATCACCGGAATGCCGGCCTGCACGATCGCCCGTGCGCGGCTGGCCGAGGCCGGGCCGCCGCCCTCGAGCTTGACCGCGCCGCAGCCGGCCTCCTTGACCATCCGCACTGCGCTCGCGACCGCCTGCTCGTCGCTGACCTCATAGGAGCCGAACGGCAGGTCGCCGATCATCAGCGGCGTCTTCAGGCCCCGCCGCACAGCGCGGGCCAGCACTAGCATGTCGTCGAGATCGACCGGCGTCGTCGAGGAGTAGCCGAGGATCGTCGTCGCTGCCGAATCGCCGACGAGCACGAGGTCGACGCCCGCCGCCTCGGCGGCGCGGGCGCTCGGGTAGTCGTAGGCGGTGACCATCACGATCGGCTCGCCCAGCCGCTTCTTCTCGGCGAGCAGCGGCAGTGTCATAGGGAGACGGCCGGGGTCCGGCGGCGCGCCGGCGGCCGTGGCTACGGAGCCGGTGGGGGGAGTGTCGGGGTGACTTGACATGGGTGCTTCCTCTCTGACGGGGTTGACGCCCTACGCGAGTAGGGTCGCCACCTCGTCATCGACGGTGACGATGCGATTGCTGCCGGCCTCTACGTGAACGACGCGAGGCTCGTAGTGCTCCATCTCCTCGCGCGAGTACTGCGCGTAGGAGATGACGATGATCGTGTCGCCGCGGTGGACGAGCCGCGCGGCGGCGCCGTTGACCTTCATGTCCCCCGATCCGCGCTCCCCCGGGATCGTGTACGTCTCGAAACGGGCGCCGTTGTCGATGTCCACGACATGCACCTGCTCGTGCTCGAGGATGTCGGCCGCCTCGAGCAAGTCGGGGTCGATCGTGATCGAGCCCACATAGTGCAGGTCGCAGTCGGTCACGGTGGCCCGGTGGATCTTTGACTTGAGCATCGTGCGCTGCATGGGGTGTCGATTCTCCTGTGGTTGGGGTGTCAGCCGGTGATGTCGGCGGTCTGGCGCTCGTGGGGATGGCCGGTCGGCAAAGCTCTCGTCTGCCCCTCGCGGCTAACGACGCCGGGTGCGCCGCGCTCGGCAGTGGTGTCGAGTGCGGTCGGGTCGAGGACGAAGGTGTCGATCAGCCGGG
>DASZGH010000063.1:0-4163 GCA_035938935.1 Solirubrobacteraceae bacterium | reverse complement strand
CCGGTTAGCCTACAAATATGAGGCGCCTCCATTACGGCTGGGTCGTGGCCGGCGTCACCTGGTTCACGCTGCTGGCCGCCGCGGGGTTCCGGTCCACGCCAGGCGTCCTGATCGTCCCGCTCCAGCACGAGTTCGGCTGGTCGCGCGCGACGATCTCCATCGCGGTCTCGATCAACCTCATGCTCTATGGCCTCTTCGCTCCGTTCGCGGGCGGCTTGATGGAGCGCTTCGGAGTGCGGCGTGTGGTCGTCGGGGCGCTGCTCACGGTCTCCGCGGGATCCGGGCTCACCGTATTCATGCATCAGCCGTGGCAGCTCGACCTGCTGTGGGGCGTGGTGGTGGGAGTGGGCACCGGGTCGATGGCGACCGTGCTGGCGGCCATCGTCGCGAACCGCTGGTTCGTGCAGCGCCGCGGCCTCGTCCTGGGAGCGCTCACCGCCGCGGGCGCCACCGGCCAGCTCATTTTTCTGCCGGCGCTGGCCTGGCTGGCCGTGAACATGGGATGGCGCTCCGCCGCTCTGGTGGTCGCGGGCGCCGCACTGCTCGGGATCCCGCTCGTCGCCCTGTTCATGCGCGATCGCCCGGCGGACGTCGGGCTGCGGGCGTACGGCGCGACCGAGGCGGATGAGCCGGCGCCGCCGCTGCAGAACCCGGTGCGGGCTGCCCTCGGCGGCCTGGCGATGGGTGTTCGGAATCGCAACTTCTGGCTGCTGGCCGGTTCGTTCTTCATCTGCGGCGCTTCGACCAACGGACTGATCGGGACGCATCTCATCCCGGCCTCGATCGACCACGGGATGCCGGAGGTGACGGCGGCCAGCCTGCTCGCCTTCATCGGCGTGTTCGACGTGGCCGGGACGATGATCTCCGGGTGGCTGACCGATCGCCTCGACTCGCGATGGCTGCTCTTCTGGTACTACGGGCTGCGCGGGCTGTCGCTGCTGTTCTTGCCCTATGCATTCGGGATGCAGTACTTCGGCCTGTTCTTGTTCATCGTCTTTTACGGGTTGGATTGGGTCGCGACGGTGCCGCCGACGGTGGCGCTGACCGCGGACACGTTCGGCCGGCGCAACCTGGGCGTGGTATACGGATGGATTTTCGCGTCGCACCAGCTGGGCGCAGCCTCCGCGGCGTTCGCGGCCGGCGCGGTACGCACTTACTTCGGCGATTACCAGCTCGCGTTCATGACGTCCGGCCTGCTCTGTCTCCTCGCGGCCGGGCTGGTGATCCGGATCGGGCGCTCCTCGCGCATGCCGGTCGAAACGCCGGCGCCGCTGCCCGCGCCGTCGTACTGAAGCGCTTCGTCGTCGCGGCCGCGATTGGAGCGGCGCTTGCGTTGCTTCCGGTTGTTGTCCTGGCCCACGCGCGGCTCCTCATCTCGGACCCGGCGCCCGGGGCCGTGCTTGATGCCTTGCCGGGTTCGGTTGACCTGGTCTTCACGGAACCGGTCACGCCGGCGGGCCGGGGCATCAACGTGTACGGGCCGGATGGCCACCTCGTCTCGATTGGCTCTGCTCGGGCTCGCGGCGAGGGCATGTCGGTGCGCGTCACAGGCTCGCTTGCCGGCACGTACGCGGTGGTGTGGACTGTGGTCGCCGCCGACACACATCCATCGCGGGGGGAGTTCACGTTCAGCGTCGGGCACACGAGCCCGGTACGGGCTCCGGGGTTTGGCGGCGGGGATGTCGGCCTGGTCTCGCCACTGGGTCTCGTGCTGCAGGCGCTCGGCCGGTGGATGCATTTTGCGGGCTACGCGCTGGGCTTCGGTGTGGCGACGTACGCGCTGTTTGTCGCTCGCGACCAGCGGCCGCTGCGCCTGGCGGGCGCGGGGATTGCGCTGCTTTTGGTCGCTGAGCCGCTGGCGTTGTTCGCACAGACCGCGAGCTTCGATCCGTCGCAAACGTTCGACGGCGACGCGCTGACCAGCGCGCTGGCCTCGCCGTTCGGTCGCGTTTTGGGCTTCCGCCTGGGCGGTGCGCTGTTGCTGTGGGCCGTTCTGGGAGCGCTTCGGCAGGCGGCGTGGTTGCGCTGGGCGATCCCGGGATTGGGCATCGCTTTGGCACTCGTCGACGCGACCGCCGCTCACGCCACCCCTGCGCTGCCGCAGCCGCTGGGGCTCTTGTTGAACGCTCTACACGTGGCGACGATGGGCTTGTGGCTGGGCGGTGTGGCGGCGTTTACGCTCGCGCCGGCGGGTGGGTTCGGGCGTGTTGCCGGGTGGTCGCTCGGACTGCTCGTCGTAAGCGGGGCGGCGCTGGCCATTCTTCATTTCAACTCTCCACTGGAGTTGATGACGACCCCGTATGGGGCGGCGCTCGCGATCAAGCTGCCTCTCGTGGCGATCGCATTGTTCTTCGCCTGGCGAGCCCGACGCCGCTGGGAGCTGGTCACGCTGCTGGTTGTGATCGCGGCCGCGTCCGTGGTGGTCTCGCTGCCGCCGCCGCGCTAGGAGGCTAGATCGACGGTTTCGGCGGGGGCCCCTCGGCCGGGAGATTGCGGTAGGTGTACTTGACCGTGACGCTGACGGCATACGAGCCGACCACGCATCCCAGGGCGCCGGCCAGCCCGATCACGGTGAGCACGAAGCGAAGGGTGCCGAGTGGTTCGCCGATCGTGTGATCGCCGATCGAGAAGTTATTGATCGAGGTGCCCATGACGACGATGAGCGCGGCCGCTCCGTTGAGAGCCAGGCTCAACCCGTTGCGGCGCTGGTCTTCTTCCGAGACGGGTGTCCGCCGCCGCAGGCGCAGCAGGGCGTGAGGCCAGTGATCCCTCCCGGTCAGGACCGAGAACAATCCAGTCGCCATTGCCGCGAGCCCGACCATCCCCGCGACGACGCTCGTCCAGACCGCCGCCAGCTGGATTGATTGGATGTCGGGCAGGTTGTCCATGCTCGCTGAGTGTAGGCCTGGCTGCGTGTCTTAACACGCGCTATTTGCGAGCGGTGTTGCCGGCCCGTAGGCTCGTTTCATGAACGGGTTGAGGCCGGCCCGAAGTCGGGTCGTGATCGCGCGCGGAGCGCGGACGAACCTGGCTCTGCTGGCTTTGCTTGCGGCTGCGTTCCTCACGGGCTGGCTCGCGTTCGCGTATGCGACGGCGCCGGCGCGGTGGTCGCTGGCCGTCCACGCTGTCGGAGGCTTTGCGATCCTCGCGCTGCTGCCGTGGAAGTCGATGATCGCGCGGCGTGGGCTTCACAGGACGCAGCCGGGGCGGTGGGCGTCTGTGCTTCTTGGGGTGCTCGTGCTGGTGTCGTTGGTGGCGGGCCTGCTCCATTCCACAGGGGTGCTCGTTTACATCGGTCCGCTGACAGCGATGGACTTTCACGTGGGAGCGGCGATCGCGGCGGTGCCGTTTGCGATCTGGCACGTGGTCGCGCGACGCGTCCGTGTGCGCACGACCGATCTCTCGCGCCGGAACGTGCTGCGCGGAGGGGCTGTTGTCGCCGCCGCCGCCGTCGCGTACGCGGCGAGCGAGCTGGTGGTCAGGGCGACGGGCCTGCCTGGCGCGGCGCGCCGCTTCACGGGCTCGTATGAAGCGGGTTCGTTCCAGCCGAGCCTGATGCCCGTGAGCTCATGGCTGTTCGACGCGATCCCGCGCATCGACCAGACGGCGTGGCGCCTGCGAGCGGGTGGGCGCGAGTGGTCCTATGACGAGCTCTTCGCGTTCGACGACCGGTTGACCGCGACGCTGGACTGCACCGGGGGTTTCTACTCGACGCAGGAGTGGGCGGGCGCCCGACTGGACCGCCTGATCGGCCGGGCGAACGGCGGGTCGATTCGGGTCGTGTCATCCACCGGCTACGACCGCCGGTTTCCGGTTGATCGGGCCGGTACGTTGTTGCTGGCGACGCGCGCCGGGGGCCAGCCGTTGGACCCCGGTCACGGGTTTCCCGCGCGCCTGATCGTGCCTGAGGGACGAGGGTTCTGGTGGGTCAAGTGGGTGACCTCAGTCGAGGTCGAAGACCTCCCTCACTGGTGGCAGCCGCCGTTTCCGATTCAGTGACCGGCTGCTTGCAACATGGACTAGCGCAGCGAGGCTTCGATTACGTCGGCGGCCCGCAGGTCGCCCGGCTCCGCGCGCTCACGAAGCCTGCCGGCAACACGACGCTTCTTCTCTGCGGAGCCGGCCGGTCCGGTCTTGAACTTGATGTGGGTTCGGACCACCCG
>DASZGH010000062.1:0-6902 GCA_035938935.1 Solirubrobacteraceae bacterium | reverse complement strand
GTTTCCGTCCTCGTCGACGTCGACACCTGCTGACGGGCCCGGGGCCTCGCCATCAAGGAGTACGCGGAAGGGGATCTGCCGTCGCGCTCCTGCAGATAGCACGAGATGTCCGTCGCGCGCGTGGAACCGGAAGGCGATGCTGCCGCCAGCGTGGTCAAGGACGACGTTCTCGCGCCCGATCGTCCAGTCGCCGGCGAGCGCCCAGTGGTTGACCTGCAGCTGCTTTGGTAGCTCGTAGGCGCGCGGCTCGAGTGTGGCACCGTCGGCTGGCGTGAAGCGCTCGCTGCGCCCGTAGCCGAGATATGTCTCGGGCGTCTGGAGGTGGTTCCAGTCGGCTGCCGCCTCGACGCCGCGCCCTTCGACGGAGACGAGTTCGCGCTGCACGCCGAGCAATCGCTGGATGATGCGCTCGGATTGCTCGTAGCGTCCTTCGCCGAAGTGGTGGTCGCGGATGATGCCTTCGGCGTCGATGAAATAGAGCGCCGGCCAGTAGTGGTTGTCGAACGCGCTCCAGACACCGTAGTGGTTGTCGACCGCGACCGGGTAGTCGATCTCTCGCTCCCTGATCGCGTGGCGGACGTGGTCGATCTCGTGTTCGAAGGAGAACTCTGGTGTGTGGACCCCGATGACGACGAGTCCGTCGTTTCGGTAAGCCTGCGACCACGCCCGGATGTACGGCTCGGTGCGCAGCCAGTTGATGCACGTCAGTGTCCAGAAGTTCACCAGAACGACGTGTCCGCGCAGCTCGGCGGGGCCGAGTGGCTCGGAGTTGAGCCACTCGGTCGCCCCGTCAAGCGAGGGCATCTGCAGATCCTCGAACATGGTCATCTACCGAAGGGACCGGAACCCCGCACGAACCTCCTCTGAGAAGAGTTTCGGCTCCTGCCAGGCCGCGAAGTGGTCGCCGCGGTCGACCACGTTGTAGTAGATCAGGTTGGGGTAGGCCTGCTCTGTCCAACTCCGTGGTGCCTGGTAGAGCTCCCTGGGGAAGACGCTCACTGCGACCGGCACCGACGAGACGCCCTTGGCGTCGAAGAACCCATACGCGTTCTCGTGATAGAGGCGAGCCGAGGAGATGCCCGTGTTCGTGAGCCAGGTAAGGGTGATGTTGTCCAGGACCTCGTCCCGCGTGAGGTTGCCGACAGGGCGTCCGTCGACGAACGCGTGGGTGATGTCCTCGTAGCTGCGGGCGTCGTGGTCGACCATCCAGGCGGCCAGCCCGACGGGCGAGTCGGCGATTCCGTAGAGCGTCTGCGGATGCAGGAGCATCTGGATGGCGTAGCCGATGCCCTTCGTGTACACGTCGCTCAGGTCCTCATAGCAACGTTGCTCGTCGGACGAGAGCCCGGCCGGCGCCGGAGCGACATTCACCGGCGCGAACCGCTGCGCGATCTCGGGCGGAAGAATGCCCGGCATGTTGACGTGGATGCCGAGCAGCTCCGGTGGTGCCTGCACGCCCATCAGATCCACGATGACCGCGCCCCAGTCGCCGCCTTGCGCCACAAAGCGCGTGTAGCCGAGGCGCTTCATCAGCTCAAGCCAGGCACTGGCGACGCGGCCGGGACCCCAGCCGCTCGTCGTCGGCTTGCCGGAGAACCCGTAGCCCGGAATCGACGGAATCACCACATCGAACGCATCCTCGACGCTACCGCCGTATGCGGTCGGGTCGGTGAGCGGGCCGACGACGTTCAGCATCTCGACGATCGAGCCAGGCCAGCCGTGGATGAGGATCACCGGCAACGCGTTCTCATGACGCGACTTGACGTGGATGAAGTGAATATCGAGATCGTCGATCTCAGTCAGGAACTGCGGCAGGGCGTTCAGCCGCGTCTCGACCCTCCGAAGGTCGTACTCGGTGCCCCAGTACCGCACGAGTGCCTGCATCGTCGCCAGCTGCACGCCCTGCGAAGCATCTTTGACGGGCTCCTTCTCGGGCAAACGCGTCGCCACGATGCGCGCACGCAGATCCTCGACTTCCGCATCAGGGATCTCGACCGTGAACGGCCGGATCGCCGTCGCGCCCGCTGGGCTCTCGGTGGTAGCCATGTGGGTCCTCCTTGGTGACGTGATGGATGACTGCAAGCGTGAGCGTCGGGTGAGAAACTCGCCTCCGTCGAGACCCTGGGATTGGTCCCCGGGGCTGCACCCTGGGTGCTCCCTGGGCTGCACCCTGGGTGCTCCGCGGCATTTCCGATCACCGAGTTCCCGGAGAGCACGAAGTTCCATCCGCAGGGAGATACGCCCCATCGTTCTTGCTGTCTTGCTACGCGTCCGTGACCGAACGCACCGCAATCGACCGGCTGCCGGCCGCGCCCGCCCGGATCCGCGAGGCATTCGCACCGTTGCCCTTCAATGACGCTGTCGCGTTAGTGCCTTCTGCCCGAGCGGAACTCGGCTGACGCGACAGAACCTCCCACGCTCTCACGCAACTGCGCGGGTACAGGGGCTTCCCGAGGGTTGAGTTCAGGCGGTGATCACCCGGAGCTCGACAGCGCGTGCGTCAGCACCTGGCGCGAGTGGATCCCGAGCTTGGTGAACGCGTTGCGCAGATGCCACTCCACGGTGCGCGGGCTGAGGAAGAGCCGGGTACCGATGTCCGGATTCGATAGGCCCTCGCGGGCCAGGCGCGCGATCTGCCGCTCCTGGGCGGTGAGAACGTCGCGCGTCGCGACGGTCCGCTTGCGCACTTTTTCCCCCGTCGCAAGCAGCTCACCCCTGGCCCGCTCGGCGAATGCCTCCATCCCGATCGACGCGAACTGATCGTGGGCGGCACGAAGCTGGACGCGTGCGTCGACCCGGCGATTCTCGCGGCGCAACCACTCCCCGTAGAGCAGATGAGCCCGGGCGAGCTCGGGACGCCGCCGGGTCCTTGCCAGTCTCTCGATCGCCTCGCGATACAGGCGCTCGGCACTCTCACCCTCGCTCAAGAGTGCCCGGCAGCGCGCTTCCATTCCCCTGCCCCAGTCGGTGCTGGAGGGCGCGGTGGCCGCCATCACGCGTTCGAGCGCACCGGCCGCGAGGTCGGCCCTCGCGGTGCGGACCGCCGCTTCGATCAGCTCAGTCAGTGCCCAGGGGGTGACGTGGAGGTGCGGCGTCTCCTCGGCCGCTCGTTGGGCCGAGGCGAGCCCCCGGTCGTAGCGGCCAAGCCCGTTGAATAGGATTGCGCTCACCCACTCGGCCCACTGGACGCTAAGCCCCTGACCGCCTGTTCCGGCGTCACGGATCGTGGACTCGATCAATGGCAAGGCGTCCCTTTGGCCTCGGAGCGCGGCGAGCAACAGCTGGGCATAGGGTGCAATGTGGGTCCCAGTCGCCTTTGTGATCGCTTCGGCCTCGGCGATCGCGACGGCAGCAGCGCCAAAGTCGCCGCACCACGCGACGAAGATTCCCCAGTCGGCCAGGTCGATCGGCAGTCGGGCCAGCGCGCCCGCGTCGCGGGCCTCCTTGAGATTGCGCGCGCTGATGGCATGCCAGCTGTCCTCATCCCAGAGGATATTGGGCGGGATTGTCGTCATCCAGCCCCAGCGGAAGTTCTCCTGGCCCGGAGATGCTTCGTCCGCAAACGCGGCCGTTGCCCGCCTCAGCACTGGCGCCGCCGCGGCATGTCCTTCCGTGACGAAGGTGGTGAGGCCATCGAGCAGCAGATCGGATGGACGGAGCGGGCGGGTCGGCCGCGGAGCCGATGTGGCGGCACGGGATACCTCAACCAGGCTGCCGGCGGAGGCCAAGCGACCGGCGAACAGCGCAGCTCCCCACGCGTCGAGGTAGGTCTCGCGCGCGAGCTCGGGGTCGAGCCGCTCAAGGCGTTGGGCAGCTTTCAAGAGCAGCGTCGGCGCAGTGGCCCCCATGCTCGACGCGAACGCGATCTGACCCCTGAGCAACTCCACATGCGCCATCTGCAGCTCGTCTGGCGTCGAGGCCTCGGCCAACGCCAGAAGCTCGAGCGCGCCCTCAATGATGCCGGCATGCAAGCTTGCTTGGGCAGCGGCAAGCCCACGCCGCACCCGCTGCTTGGGATCGCCCGACAGAACGACAGAGCGATGCAGGAACGCGGCTGCCGCGGCCAGGCCGCCGCGCGCCTGCGCACGGCTGGCGGACTGCTCGAGCGCCACGGCGACCGGCTCGTTGGGCCCCGCTGCGGCTGTGGCCAGATGCCACGCGCGACGGTCGGGGTCGACGCTGCGGTCGGTCGCCTCTGCCAGGGCCAGATGGATCTCCCGGCGTTGCTCTCTGGTCGCTGTTCGGTATACGGCGGAGCGCACCAGCGGATGGCGGAAGGTCACGCGCTGGCTCAGGGCCAGGAGCCCGTCGGTTTCCGCATCAACCGCCGAGACCGCGATGCCGAGTTGCTCAGAAGCGCGCAGCAGAAGCAGCGGATCACCGATGGGCTCTGCCGCCGCAAGCAGCAACAGACGCCGCGCATCGTCGGAGACCGCGCTGACACGTCGTACGAAGCTCTCCTGGATCCGCCCCGACATTGCTTGCGCCTCCGGCAGCCCGAAGCCTCCAGCCAGCTGCGCCGCCGTCAATCCGCGTGGCAACTCGAGCAACGCCAACGGATTTCCGCGCATCTCCGCGATGATCCGGTCAAGGACGCGCTCATCCAGCTTGAACCGCAGCGTCGAGCGCAGCAGTGCACGGGCATCACCGTTGCGCAAGCCGCGCACATCTAGCCCGTCCACGTGCTGGAGCTCCAAGCCCGGTTCACGCGCTGCGAACGCAAACCCCACCCGCTCAGCGAGCAGGCGGCGAGCGACAAAGGCCAGCGTCAACGCCGAAGCCCGATCCAGCCACTGTGCATCATCGACAACACACAGCAGCGGACGCTGCTCCGCCTCTGCCGCGAACAAACTCAGCACCGCCAACCCGACGAGAAATCGGTCCGGCGCGGTCCCGTCGCTCAGCCCGAACACGGTCTCCAGCGCGCGACGCTGCGGAGCCGGCAGCTCCTCGATGCGATCGAGCAACGGTGCGCACAACTGATGCAAGCTGGCGAACGCGAGCTCCATCTCCGACTCCACCCCCACCGCCCGTACGACCCTCAGATCTGACGCCGACGTGACGAGATACTCCAACAGCGCCGTTTTCCCAATCCCAGCCTCGCCCCGTAGCACCACCGATCGGCTCTCGCCACGGCGGATCGCCGAGACCAAGTCATCCAGCAACGCGCACTCACTCGTCCGCCCGCGCAAACCACCCGGCGGGCCCGGTACGTGGAGACCGCTCTCCATCAGCAGTGCCTCGGTGAGGTCGGCGCCGCGCGACCACCGTCAGCGCCGCGTTCGCTGCCGCCTCGGTGTTCATCACGCTGCGATCGGACATGAATAGGTTCGGCACATCCGGCGCGCGGCCGAACTCGTTTCCGATGCCCGTCCTCCGGCTGCGCGCGCATGCGAGCGGTATCGAGGTTGTGACCAGCGGGATATGGCGCGGACCCGGAACGTGCGCGTCGCATCGCGGCGTCGTAGACCGACCCGCCCGCGGCGTAGGGGTGTTCGCGCATCGCCAAGTAGTTCTGGTGGTCGTTGAAATGCACGTTCGGAACCCGCAGGCCGAGCCGGTCGCGCACGTCGCGCTTGAGCGTGATCCGGTTGCTCTCTTGCGGCATGGCTTCGCCCATCAGCCACCTTCTGACCATGTGGTCCTACTCTCGATGATCTCAGCGAAATCGCGTCTCCGGGCCCCCGGGATCGAGAAATTGGCCAGGGATGCGCGCCCGAGCGAGTGCAGCTGTATGTAATAGCCGCCGACGAAGCCCTCCAGCACCTGGAGCTGCTCGTCCGGCGAGAGAACGGACGGACGGCCGTCATTGGGGGCTGAAGCGCCCTCCTCGATCGTCCGCGCGGCCACGGGAACCTCGCGCGCGACCTCGGCTACCTTTTCGCCGTCCCGCACGTAGACGTCGCCGGGCAACGCTTCGAGCGGGTACATCGTGGGAGCGGCAACGATGATCGTCGCGATCGTTCGACCGCCCCTAAGGCGCCTTATTCGGGACACCCGTCTACCGCAGCACTGCAGCACAGAACCGTCGGCTCGGCGCGCCGCGAACGCGATGCCGGGAAACGGGAGCTGGCGCCCAGATCGGCGGCAGTGTGCGCGTTCTCCCCGGCCGCGCCTGTCACTCGGCGTTACGCTGCCGGGCCAGTATCAGCCGAGGCCGCGGCTATCGACCCGGCACCGGTTGGACCAGCCTTGGGGAGCCCATAGGCGGCTGGCCCCGGGTCTCGATGTCGGGCACAGCTGGCGGCGGGCCCATCATGCGCCGGAACCCTTGTGGTAGCCATGGCCGGCCGCCCAGCGGACCGCCTGGCACGGAAGGCACCGTTTTGATCTGCCCTTGTGCGGCTGGCCGCCGGGAACTGCCTGATGGGGGTTCAACTCGGTTTTATGGGGGTTCAACTCGGTGGCAAGGTCATCGGAGCGGGAGCTGTCGCAGCAGCGGGAGGCTGTCGCCGCGCTGCCCTGAGGTGGGCGCCTCGTGCTGCGGCTGCCGCAGTCCGGCCCTGGCACGGGGCGTCGTCCCGGCCGCTGCCTTCGCCGTTTCAGCAGGTCACACGCCCGGGCTGCGCAGCCGGGTGGCACTGCCGCCTCCCCTGGCCACCCCAGATGCCGGCCCGGCAGGGCCTCGGTTGTGTTAGCTTGGGCTGGTGATAGATCCCCGATTCGGGGATGTACCACCACGAGCGGGGATCAAGTCCCCCCCGGACACAGTAAAACCCCATATCCGCCTGTTTTCGGCGCAGATCAACCTACCCGGCGCGTCACGGGCGGTTCCGAGCGGACTCAGGCTGCTGTGCAGGTATGGCGGGTCTGGGCGGCAATCGTGCCCCAGCGATCCTTGTGGTGCGCGAACTGGCAAGTCGAGGCGCGGGTAACGTATCGCCGGCGAAGATCGGATCTAT
>DASZGH010000061.1:0-12250 GCA_035938935.1 Solirubrobacteraceae bacterium | reverse complement strand
CGTACGCGAGCTGCCGTTCCTGGACTTCGGCGAGGTGATCGACGCGCCGAGCGCCGACGTCACCGCCCACGCGGTCGAGATGCTCGCCGCGCTCGGCCGCGCCGGCGAGCCTCGGGTACGCGAAGCGGTGCGCTGGTTGCTGGCCGAGCAGGAGCCCGGTGGCTCGTGGTTCGGGCGCTGGGGCGTCAACCACATCTACGGCACCGGCGCCGTCGTCCCGGCGCTCGTCGCGGCGGGGGTCGAGCCGGGCGATTCGTGCATCCGCCGGGCGGTGCGCTGGCTGGAGGATCGTCAGAACGAGGACGGCGGCTGGGGCGAGGACCCGCGCTCCTACGACTCGCGCGAGTGGATCGGCCGGGGCGAGAGCACCGCCTCGCAGACGGCGTGGGCGCTGCTGGCGCTGCACGCGGCCGGGGAGACGGGCGGCGGCGCCGTAGAGCGGGGTGTGCACTGGCTGTGCGAGACCCAGCGCGAGGACGGCGGTTGGTACGAGCCGCAGTACACCGGGACCGGCTTCCCGTCGGACTACTACATCAACTACCACCTCTACCGGCTCACCTTCCCGGTGATGGCGCTGGGACGGATCCTGGCCGCGGCGACCGGCTCGCAGCCCGCGCGCGCGTGATGGGAGCGGCCGCGTTCGAGCTCGCCCCCGGGCGGTCCGAGCGCTCCGGGCCAGAGCCGCCCAGCGCACCCGGCGCGGCGGCAGTGATGGCCCGC
This sequence comes from Solirubrobacteraceae bacterium, assembly GCA_035938935.1. Classification (GTDB taxonomy): domain Bacteria; phylum Actinomycetota; class Thermoleophilia; order Solirubrobacterales; family Solirubrobacteraceae; genus Palsa-744. The sequence continues at coordinate 11,530 of DASZGH010000061.1, read as the reverse complement.
GCCGGCGGCGAGAACTTCCCCGTAGCCATGCGTCTGCTCTCGCCGCGCCATCGCAGCGCGCTGCTCGCCGTCTACGGCTTCGCGCGGCTGGCCGATGAACTGGGCGACGAGCTGCGCGGTGACCGACTGGCGGCGCTGGACTGGCTGGGGCAGGAGCTCGATGCTGTGTACTCGGGACGATCGCCGATCGGCGGGAGCTCCGATCGGCTGGCCAGCGCCCCGCTGTTCGTCTCCCTGCGGCGCGCCGTGGCCGAATGCGGACTGCCGCGCGAGCCGTTTGCGCGCCTGATCGAGGCCAATCGCGTCGACCAGCGCGTCGCGCGCTACGAGACTTGGGAGCAGCTTCAGTCCTACTGCCACCTCTCGGCCGACCCGGTCGGCGAGCTCGTGCTGGCGATCTTCGGGCTGCTCACACCCGATCGCGTGGCGCTCTCCGATCGCGTGTGCACTGGGTTGCAGCTGACTGAGCACCTGCAGGATGTCGGCGAGGACCTCGCCCGCGGGCGCATCTACCTGCCGCAGGAGGATCTTGCGCGCTTCGGCTGCTCGCACGAGCAGCTCGCTTCGAGCGATCGCGACGCGCGGGCCGCTATGCGCGACGCTGTTGCTTTCGAGCAGGCGCGGGCGCGGGATCTGCTCTGGGCCGGGGAGCCGCTTGCCGCTAGCATGGCCGGGCGCGCCCGGCTCGCGGTGGCGGCGTTCGCGGCTGGTGGACTGGCCGCGTGCGAGGAGATCGAGCGCGCGGGGTTTGACGTGCTCGACGGCGTCCCGCTGGCCACGCGCCGCCTCCGCCTGCGGTGGCTGCTGCGTGTCCTTCGTCGCTCCCGGAGCGCCAGATGACCGGCGCCGACGCCTACGAGTACTGCGAGGCGCTCACGCGCCGGGCCGCCGGCAACTTCTACTACGGCATCCGGCTGCTGCCTCGCTCCAAGCGCCAGGCGATGTGTGCCGTGTACGCGTACGCGCGGCGCGTGGACGATATCGGCGACGGCCGCATCGAAGCCCACGAGAAGCTCGCGCTGCTCGATGCCTGCGAGCGCTCGCTGCAAGGGCTCCCGACGTCCCTCTCGTGGGGACAGGCGAGCATGGATCCGGTGATGGCGGCGCTCGCCGATGCGCGCGCGCGCTTCGGGCTGCCGATGGACGCGCTCGAGGGGCTGCTGGCCGGCGTACGGATGGACGTGCAGGGGGCACGCTACGAGACCTTCGAGGAGCTGCTCGTGTACTGCCGGCTCGTGGCCGGCACGATCGGCAGGCTTTGCCTGGCGATCTTCGGCTCCCGCGACTCCTCACGCGCCACTGCGCTGGCCGACGATCTCGGCGTCGCGATGCAGCTGACCAACATCCTGCGCGATATCTGCGAGGACGCCGCCAACGGGCGTGTGTACATCCCGCGCGAGGACCTCGACCTCTACCGCCTCAGCGCCGACGGGCGCTTCGACGGGGGCGAGGGGCAGCTCGACGCGATGATGCGCTTCCAGGCCCGTCGCGCCGGCGAATGGTTCGAGCAGGGCCTGGAGCTCGTGGGGCTGCTGGACCGCCGCAGCGGCGCTTGCGTGCTGGCGATGTCGAACATCTACCGCGGCGTGCTGGAGCGGATCGTGGACGACCCCGAGGCGGCGCGCCGCCGACGCGTATCGCTGCCGATCTGGCGCAAGGGCTGGGTGGCCACGCGCAGCCTGCTGGCGGCGGCAAGCGCGTGAGCGCGCCACGCGTCGTCGTGCTCGGCGGCGGCGTCGCCGGGATCGCGGCCGCTCTGGACTGCGCCGAGGCGGGCGCCGAGGTGACGCTTCTGGAGGTGCGTCCCCGACTCGGCGGCGCGGCCTACTCGTTCGAGCGCGACGGGCTGTGGCTGGACAACGGCCAGCACGTGTTCCTGCGCTGCTACACCGCCTACCGGGCGCTGCTCGCGCGCCTGGGCAGCGAGGCGACGGTAGCGATCCAGCCGCGCTTTGAGATCCCCGTGCTGCGCCCGGGCGGTGGGCGAGTCGTGCTGCGCCGCGACTCGCTGCCGGCGCCGCTTCACCTCGCTGGCGCGCTTGCCCGCTACTCCTACCTGACGCCGGCGCAGCGCCTGCGCGCCGCTCGCGCCGCGCTCGCGCTGGCGCGCTTGGACCTCGACGCCGCCGCGGTGCGCGAGCGCTCGCAGGGCGTGAGCCTCGGGCAGTGGCTGGTCGAGCACGGCCAGGACGAGCGCTCGCTGGCGCTGCTTTGGGACCTGATCGCGTTGCCGGCGCTGAACGTGCCCGCTATGCGTGGGTCGCTCTCGCTGGGCGCCTTCGCGCTGCGCGAAGGGCTGTTGAGTCGCAACGACGCTGGCGACATCGGCTTTCACCTGCGCCCTTTCAGCGAGGTGCTCTCCGCCCCGGCCGAGCGCACACTGGTGGCGGCGGGCGTGTCGGTGCGGCTGGGCGTGCGCGCCGAGGCGGTGCGCCGCTCCCCCGAGGGCCTGACGGTGAGCGCGGCGGGCGAGCAGTTCGGCGCCGACGCCGTCCTCTGCGCGATCCCGCACGTGCGCGCGGCCGACCTGCTCGAGCCGCTGCTGGGCGCGGCTGAGACCTTGCGCTGGCGGTCGCTGGGGACCTCGCCGATCGTTAACGTGCATGTCGTGTACGACCGGCAGGTTTGCGACTTGCCCTTTGCCGCGGGCGTCGACACCCCCGTGCAGTACGTGTTCGATCGCACCGAGGCGGCCGGCCTGAACGATGGCCAGTGCCTGGCGATCTCGCTGTCGGGCGCGCGCGAGGAGATGGGAATGGAGGGGGAGGGGCTGCGTGCCCGCTACGTGGACGCGATCGCCGCGCTGTTTCCCGACTCGCTTCGTGCCCACGTGCGTGCCGTCCATGTCAGTCGCGAGCACGCCGCCACGTTCCAGGCCATTCCCGGAGTTGACGTCCTGCGCCCGCCGACGCACAGTGGCGTGCCCGGCCTGTTCCTTGCCGGCGCGTGGACGCGAACCGGCTGGCCGGCGACGCTCGAGGGGGCGGTGCGTAGCGGCCATGCCGCCGCGCGGGCGGCGATCGGATCATGAGCGACATCCTCGTCGTCTCCCCGCTCGGGGTCGAGGCGCTGGCGGTCCGCTCGGCGGCGCCGGGGCTGCGCGTGCGCACCACCGGGATGGGGCCGCGCAAGGCGATGGACGCCGTTCCAGCGCTGCTCAGCGACCCGGCGGCTGCGCTGGTGATCGTCGGCTTCGGCGGTGGGCTGCCTCGCGACAGCCGCTTTTGCGACGTGGTCGTCGCCAGCGACGTCGTAGCGATCGACGGCGAGGGGAGGGCCGCGGGCGAGCCGATTGCCTGCGGGGTGGCCGAGGCGCTGCAGAGCGCTCTGTCCGAGCGCGGCCTTCCCACCTCCCTCGGCACCGTCGCCTCGGTGCACGAGATCGTCACCGGCCAGGCGCGCGAGCGGATGCTCTCAAGCGGCGCGATTGCGGTGGACATGGAGTCGGCTTGGGTGGCGCAGGCGGCGCGCGGACGGCCGTTCGCTGTCGTCAGGGTGCTCTCGGACACGCCAGAGCACGAGCTGCGCCAGCGGCTGCCGGTGGGGCCGCCGCTGCCGACGGTGGCCAACTCGGTGCGCGCGCTCTCGCGCCTGCGCGCGGTCGCTGCCGCGCTGGGAAAGCTGCGGCGCCAGGGCGACCTTCATACTCTGTTGGGAGTGAGCGGCGGCGTGGAGAGGCAGGCGTAGGTGGCGGTCCCGGCTAGGCAGGGGGCGCGCATGGGCTGGTACCTGCTGCGCCAGCGGCTCGCGCGCCGTGAGAAGTTCCCGCTGATCGTCGAGCTGGAGCCGCTGTTCCAATGCAATCTGGCCTGCTCGGGATGCGGCAAGATCCAACATCCCGATCACGTCCTGCGCCGGCGCATGTCCGTCGAGCAGGCGGTGGGGGCGATCGAGGAGAGCGGTGCGCCGATGGTCTCGATCGCGGGCGGCGAGCCGCTGATCCATCCTGAGATTCATCTGATCGCCGGTGAGCTGGTCAAACGCAAGCGCTTCGTCTATCTGTGCACGAACGCGATCCTGCTGGAGCGAAAGCTCGAGAACTTCAAGCCGAGCCCGTACTTCGCCTGGGCCGTGCACATCGATGGTCTGCGCGAGCGCCACGACGAGTCGGTCGAACGCGAGGGGGTGTTCGACAAGGCAGTGGAGGCGATCAGGGTCGCCAAGGCCGCCGGCTTCAGGGTGACGACCAACACGACCTTCTTCACGCACGACTCACCCAAGACGGTGCGCGATGTGCTCGACTTCCTCAACGACGACCTGGAAGTCGACGAAATGATGATCTCGCCCGCCTACGCGTATGAGAAGGCGCCCGACCAGGAGCACTTTCTCGGCGTGCGCCAGACGCGCGAGCTGTTCACGGCCGCGTTCGCCGACGGGCGGCGCAAACGCTGGCGGCTGAACCACAGTCCTCTGTTCCTGGACTTCCTGGAAGGCAAGGCCGAATTCGACTGCACGGCGTGGGGGATACCGAGCTACTCGCTGTTCGGCTGGCAGCGTCCCTGCTACCTGATGTCAGACGGCTACGCCGCCACCTACAAAGAGCTGCTCGAGACGACCGACTGGGAGCGCTACGGGCGTGGCAAAGATCCGCGCTGCGAGAACTGCATGGCCCACTGCGGCTACGAGCCCACCGCTGTGTTGCGCACGACCTCCTCGCTGCGCCAGTCGCTGCGCGCGCTTGTCAGCTGACGCTACAGCGGCTCGTCGGAGTCGCCGATCTCGCCGGCTGGGAACGTCTCGGTTGCTCCGGCCGAGAACGTCTGCGCTGCCTGCGTCTCCTCGCGCGCGCTGCGGATGTCCTGCCAGGTCATGCCCTCGCGCAGCAGTGCCGGCACGCCCAGCGCAAGGGCCGTGAGCAGCTCGACCGCCTGCAGGATGATCCCGTAGGCGAGCGCCTGCCCGGCGCCGATCCCGTAGGCGGCGAGCACGACGAGGCACGCCGCCTGGAAGACGCCCACATTCGACGGCGTCGCCGGTAGCACGGCCGTCACATTCACCGCTAGCAGCACCGCCGCGGCCGTCACCGGGGTAGCGTGGCCGTGGTGCTGCAGGCCCAGCGCGAGGATCACCATGTAACAGGAGCCCCACTGCAGTGCCCAGGCCAGCAGCTGAAAGCCGATCGCCGGGAGGCCGAAGCGCGGGCGCCTGAACACAGTCAGGCCGCGCTGAGCCAGGCGCAGCAGACCGGCGAAGGCGATCGCCGCTGCGCGGATGCGCAGGCTGCGCGAGCGCTGCGCCAGGCGCAACAGCAGCGGCGTGCCGAACACGAACAGCGCGACGAACGCCGGCACCGCCAGCACGGCCTCGAGCGCCGAGGCATTGCCCTGCAGCAGCGAGACGCTGCTGAAGGTGATCGCTGCGAGCGTGCCCAGGGCGACCAGGTTGATCAGGGTCTGCGAGAAGACAGTTCCAGCGACGATCGGGAAGGCGCGGCTCCTCGGTCCGGGCAGACGGCGGCTGAGCACGAGCACGCGGGTCGGCTCGCCGATGCGGCCGGGAAACACCGCCGAGGCCATTACCCCGATCATCGTCGCGCGGATCACCGCGCCCCACGGGATTCGCGTGCCGGGCAGGGCGGCGCGCAGCACCGCCTGCCAGGAGATCGCGCGCATCAGCAGCGAGAGCATCATCAGTCCCAGCGCCAGTAGCAGCCAGCCGAGGCTTGCGGACACGAGCGCGTGACCGGCGCGCGCGAGGTCGATCCGCGTGAGCGCGAAGGCCAGCACGCCGGCCAGCAGCAGCGCCGCGACCGCTAGGCCGGCGCGTCGCGCGGCGCGGCGTCTCCCCTTAGAAGGTCTTTCAAGATGAATCGGCACGGCTGCTCATCCCTGGACGCGGCGCTGGATCGTCACGAGACGTCTTGCACGTACCACCAGTACGCGCTGCGACGTCCCGCGACGACCAGCTTGGTCCATCGACGCCCAGCCGCGCCGATTCATCTTGAAAGACCTTCTGCACGGGCACGGGCGGCGACGGGCTCATCGAGGGCCTGTCTAGCAGAGGTCGCGGCACGACAGACGATTCGCCCTATTTGGGAGTCCCGCCCCGACTGCCGAGGGCGGGCCAGTGATCCAAACGCCCTGTCTCATACGCAACAACAGAAACACTCGATTTCGACTGTATCGCGAGATTGGAGGGGTGGCTGTGGCTGTCAGGCAGGATCGGGAGATCGAGATCGCGCTCTCGCGCGCGCAGGTGGAGCAGGTGATCCGCGCGGCGGGCAGCACGCGAGGTGGGGCCGCGTCGGCGCTGCTGGTAGCGGCGCTCGACAACGCGCACGCGGGCGAGGACGGTCGCGGTGACGGGCGCGGGTCGCTGCACGAGGCGGCTCAGTTGGCGCTGGCGCAAGCGTTGAGCGATCCGCAGCTCTCGCAGTCGCTGCTACGCGGCCTGACGATCCTCTCCTGTTACGGACAGGAGCGGCCGTGGCGGGCGATCATCGACCTGGCCAAGGAGCTTGGCATGTCCGCGTCGACGACGCACCGTTATGTCAAGACGCTACGAGCGGTCGGCCTGCTCGAACAGCACCCGACCACGCGCGAGTACCGGCCGATCTCGGTCTGATCGGGTTTGGCGCTCAGGACATATCTCAGCGCCCGGCGTAGGTTGCGTGGCCCGGCGCTCTCTCGAGGAACGAGAGCCCCGCCGCGCGGAGACTCCGTTTGTTCGGGATGTTCGGAGGAAGGGCAGGCTATAGGCACAGCTGGTGGGGAACGTTTCCGACTCGTAGAACCAGCGGATTTGGTGTCTTTGGCCTGCTTGGGTGCGGCGGCCAATGGTGAAGATCACGCAAAGTGGTCGTTTGTACGCAAGGCTACCAATCGTGAACGCGGCAGCGTAAGGCTGTAGCAGGCCATACTGGAGGGATGGATCTTGCCGCTTGGGGCCATCCGCTCACGCCGGCCGGACCGCAGACCGCACTTTCTGGAGGGAGGTGGTCCGATGCTCGAGCTGAACGAGCTCGTCAAGCACTACACGGTCGGCGACGGTGAGATAGTCCACGCCGTCGATGGGGTCTCGTTGACAGTGCAGCCAGGGGAGATGCTCGCGCTGTACGGCCCCAGCGGTTCGGGCAAGACGACGCTGCTGATGCTGATCGCCGGACTGCTGGTACCCGACAGCGGCACCGTCACCGTGCAGGGGCGCGAGATCTCCGCTCTTTCCGAGCGCGAACGCGCGCACTTCCGGCGCTCTGGACTCGGGTTCATCCGCCAGTCGCTCGACCTGATCCCTGGTGTGCGAGCCGATGACAACGCTGCGCTGAAGCTGCTCGCCACCTCGGGCCGGCGTGAGGCGCAGCGGATCGTGGGGCCGCTGCTGGAGCGGCTCGGATTGGACGGTCGCACTTTACAGCGCTCCGAGCAGCTGTCGATGGGCGAGCGCCAGCGCGTGATGATCGCCCGCGCGCTCTCCACCCAGCCGAGCCTCGTGCTCGCCGACGAGCCGACCGGCAGCCTCGACACCGAACGGGGCATGGAAGTGCTCGGGCTGCTCGCCGAGGTCTGTCACGAGCAGGAAGTCGCGATGCTGCTGGTGACGCACGATCCGCGTGCCGCGGCGTTCGCCGACCGGGTGCGCGCCCTGCGCGACGGGCGCTTGTGCGAGTACGAGCCCGAAGGTGCCTATGCGCCTCACGGTGCGCGGTGACCCAGCAGCAGTGCGCTGCCATCGGCGGCTGAGCAGCCGATGAGGCTGGGGACCATCTTCTACCTCTATCGGGTACGCCTGCGCGCGCGGTTGGTGCAGGAGCTGTTGGCAGTGGCCGGGATCGCGGTGGGGGTGGCGTTGTTGTTTGCCTCGCAAGTGGCTAATACGAGCCTTACGGGATCTGTCACTCGCCTTGCCGATGATCTTGTGGGCAACGCCCGACTTCAGCTTGTAGCACGCGATCCCAATGGCTTTGCCGAGAATCGTCTTGCTCAGGTGCAAGCGTTGGCGGGCGTCAAGCTCGCCGTGGCGGTGCTGGAGCGCGAGGTCAACGTGGTCGGCCCGCGAGGATCGCAAACCGTCGACCTGATTGGCCTGAACCCGGCCTTCCTAGGACTGGAAAGCCCCTTGCTCAGTCACGTCAGCCCCGAGCAGATCAGCCAGCAACATGGCCTGGCATTGCCCTATCCGGTGGCTGAACGGGTGGGAGCGAGAACGCTGCTTCCGGTGACCGTGCAGGTAGGCTCAAGAAACGTCAAGAGGACGCTGGCGGTCGTGCTGCACGGTAACGCCATCGGGTCGGGAGTGAGAAGCCCGGTGGCGATCATGCCACTTGGTGAAGCTCAGATGCTGACCGGCTCGCTGGATCGGGTCAACCACATTCTTGTGGAGCCAGTGCCCGGTAGGGACCGGACGGTCAGGGCAGGGCTGGAACGCCTTGCTGCCGGCCGATTGAACGTTCGCCCCGCGAACTTCGATGCCGTGGTCTTCCAGCAGGCAGAGGGTCCCACCATTCAATCGACCGAGCTGTTCTCTGCGATCAGCGCGTTGGTTGGATTTCTCTTCGCCTTCAACGCGATGCTGCTGACGGTGCCTCAGCGTCGCAATCTCGTGACGGATCTGCGTCTCGATGGCTATGCGTCGTTGGAGATCGCACAGGTGATGATGTTCGACGTTCTGATGCTTGGAGCGGCCGGTACACTGGTCGGTCTCGCTCTTGGAGATTTGCTTTCTCATAGCCTGCTGCAGTCCCAGCCTGGCTATCTGTCACTGGCGTTTCCCGTCGGTTCGCAACGCGTCGTCAGCTGGCAGAGCATTGCGATAGCTACCGCTGGGGGACTGATGGCAGCGACGTTGGGCGTGATATTTCCCCTACGCCGCGAGATCGTTCATCAGACAGCGCCGGGATCTGCCGTAGCGGCGCCTCAGCCGTCGAAGCTGTCGACGTCGCGAATCGGACTTCTCGTTGGCACGATCTGTGTTGGGCTTACCACGTTTCTGCTGGCGACGGGGATCAACAACGTCGGCCAGGCAGTGCTTTCGTTCTTCAGCCTTACGATGGGGTTGTTGCTCGTGCTGCCCTTTGTCTTTGCCTTCACGATTGCTCTGATCGAGCGTGCGCAGCGACCTGTGATGGGGGTATCTTCGCGGATCGCAATCATCGAGCTTCTATCTAGCACTACGCGCTCACGATCGCTGGCCATAGCCGCCACAGGCGCAATCGCTGTATTCGGCAGCGTGGCGATAGAGGGCGCGCAAGGCAGTCTGCGCGAGGGCCTGAGAGGGGCGGCGGCCGACCTCAGCCTTGGCGCCGACCTGTGGGTCACACCGTCCGGTGGAGCGACGACGCTGGCAACGACCCCGTTCGACGACACGCTCGGGCATGTCATCGGCGCACTCGCTGGAGTAAGCAGTGTCGGCAAGTATCGCGGTGGCTTCCTCGATGTGGGCGACAGGCGTGTGGTGGTGCTTGCGCCGCCACGCAGCGATCCCCTCCTTGTCTCGGCCAAGCAAGTGGTGGTAGGGAATTCCGCTCTTGCGCTCTCGCGGCTGCGCTCGGACGGATGGCTTACCGTTTCACGGGACTTGGCGAGTGGATTGGGCCTAGAGGTTGGTGACCGGCTGTTGCTCGTTTCGCCCCAGCCTCATTACTTCCGCGTCGCCGCTATTACGACCAACTTCGGCTGGTCTCCCGGCGCGATCGTGATGAACGCGGCTGATTATGCGAAGGCCTGGGGTAGTCGCGATGTGAGCGCGTATCAAGTCTTGCTACGGCCGGGCGTTTCAGTCCAGAGGGGGCTCGCCGAAGTTCGGGCCGTGCTGTCCTCGAGCGCCCTGGTGGTGCAAAGTGCGTCGCATCATGAGCAGAATGAGATAGCCGGGCAGCATCAGGGGCTTGCCCGCCTCACCGCTATTGCGTTGCTTGTGCTGGTCGCCGCTGCGCTCGCTATGGCAGCGGCGATTGGAGCGATGATCTGGCAGCGGCGACCGCGTCTGGCGGGCATGAAGGTCGACGGTTTCGATGAAAAAGAGCTATGGGGAGCGTTGCTCTGGGAGAGCGCATTGCTGCTCGCCATTGGCTGCTCGGTCGGTGCCGTCTTCGGGCTCTATGGCCAGCTGGTCCTCAGTCATGCGCTGGTGAGCGTCACCGGATTCCCGGTCAGGTATTCCGTTGCGCTTGACGTTGCGGCTGTGAGTATTGGTGTGGTCACGGCGATAGCCCTCGTGGTCGTAGCGGTGCCTGGCTATCTCGCAGTACGGATAGGCCCAGCACTGCAAGATTAGACAAGGCGGGCCTCGCGAGATCGTCATGTCTAGGGCGACGCTCGATTTCGGCTGTGGCTCGATCCCCCAGGCCTGGGGACTCGTGTTAGCGGTAGTGCGCCAGCTCGTGTGGGGCTTGCGCGGAGTGTTACGAGAGGTCGAACGATGGCGCTCGCACGCAGCACGGATCCCTGATCCAAGGATCCGGGCGGACGCGCTGTTAGCACTCGATCACAAGCGACCCAATACTGACGGCGCAGCGCTGCTCTGGACGATTCCAACACAGCGCTGTCCCACGCTCCTCCGGTTGCTCGTGGCCTACGAGATAATGGGTGACTTTCTAGACAGCACCGTCGAGCGAGGAGTCGAGGCTGGGATTATCGACGGAACGCAGCTTCACCTGGCGCTTGTGGAGGCGGTCGACGTGCAACGTCCGCTTTCAGACTATTACCGCGATCATCCTTGGAACCAGGACGGTGGCTATCTCAATCGTCTCGTGCGAGAGTGTCGTTACAGCTGTACGATGCTGCCTGCGTATGTAAAGGTCCGTCCGCTTTTGATCCGCGCTGCGATGCTGGCGCAGGTGCAGGGACTCAATCATGAGCCTGACCTGCTCTTACGCCAGTTTACGTTGGAAACGTGGGCGTTACGTGAAGGCAACGCGGATAGCGGGATCGGTTGGTACGAGACGGCAGGCGCCGCGAGCGCTTGGCTAACAGTGCTGGCACTGATGGCAGTTGCCGCCGAACCGTCTCCGGCCGAAAATCAGCCATACGAAGTGTTCTTAGCCTATTTTCCGTGGATAGGACTGGCGGCGACCCTGCTTGATAGTTACGACGACCTGGTGGACGATAAGCGGACGGGTGCCTACAGTTATCTTGCCGCTTACGGCTCGTTTGATCTTGCTGTGCAGCGCATCGATCAGGTTGTCCGGCGCGCTACTTTTGAGGCGCGTGCGCTTAGGCACGGTGAGCGCCACGCTGTAATCGTTGCGTCGATGGTCGCTTTGTATCTGTCAAAGGACAGCGTCCGTGGTCCGGGCATCGCCGAATCCAGTCGGATGCTGCTTCGAGCGGCCGGCCCGTTGGCGATGCTGCTCTCGCCGGTGTTGCGTGCTTGGCGTGTGGCGAATGCTCTAAGAGATACGTGAGGGCGACGTGGGCGAAGCGGCTGGAGTGGACCGGTTTGACGTACAACCTGATCTGCCCCCGGTTCTGTGGACTCGGGATGCTGGAATCAGGCGGCGATCGTTGATTGGTAGCGGTTCTCGTATTCGGTTGGGGTGAGCATGTCCAACGCGCTGTGGCGGCGTCTGTGGTTGTGGAAGTTCTCGATGTAG
>DASZGH010000060.1:0-1793 GCA_035938935.1 Solirubrobacteraceae bacterium | reverse complement strand
CCTACGGTGGCGCGAAGTTCCCCGAACTGGTCGTCGTGTTGCAGGGTTATGGCGTGACCATCGATCTGCACGGTGAAACGTTCATCAACAAAGCGGGGATCACGAGCAGCACGTTCAAGACGGTCCCCGACGCACCCGTCGGCAGCTTCGAACTCACCCTACCCCAAGGCAAGTATTCGGCCCTGGCGGCGAACGGGAACCTGTGCAAGACCAAACTCGCGATGCCGACATCGTTCGTCGCGCAAAACGGCGCGACGATCAAGCAAACCACCCCGATCAATGTCACAGGCTGTGCGAAGCACAGGGCGAAGAAGGCGAAGGCGTCCAAGCGCCACATGAGGAATCCGCACGGGAAGAAGCGATGACATGTCTGCTAGAGGAAGGGCGCCGTCCGGGCAGGCGACGCCCGGCCCCCGTTCGGGGGCGGGCGGCGTAAACCACGACAGTAACGGTGCCACAGCGCACGAGCTCGGTCGTGAGCGTGTGGTCGAGATCCAGCGCGCTCGTATTCTCGCCGCGATGGTGGAGGAGTGCTCTGAGCGTGGTGCGGGGAGCGTGACGGTCGCGCACGTGGTGGAGCGCGCGGGTGTGTCGCGGCGGACGTTCTACGAGCTTTTCGACGATCGCGAAGAGTGTTTCCTAGCGGCTTTCGACGACGGCATCGCGCGCGCGTCGCGTTACGTGCTCGACGCGTACGACTCGAAGGCGAAGTGGGCCACGCGGATCAGGCTCGCGCTCACAGTGTTGCTCTCGTTCCTCGACGCTGAGCGCGATCTGGGGCAATTGCTGATCGTCGGGTCGCTCGGCGCGGGCACTAGAGCGCTCGAACGCCGCCAGCTCGTGCTCGCCCAAGTGATCGCCGCCGTAGACGAAGGACGCAACGAAACCAAGACAGGCGACGAACTGCCGCCCCTGACGGCTGAGGGCGTCGTAGGCGGGGTATTGTCGATCCTGCACTCGCGGCTGCTCGACTCCGCGTCGCCTCTCAGTACAGGTGGTCGCCGCAAGCGCGAACCCGAGGGCGATTCGCTACTCGAGCTTGCGGGTCCGCTGATGGGCATGATCGTGCTCCCGTATTTGGGACCCGCCGCGGCACGCCGCGAGAACGCCCAACCCATCCCCACCGTCAGACCCGAGGTCCACCACGCGCAGGGCAACCCCCTCGGGCGCCTGGAGATGCGCCTCACCTACCGCACCGTACGCGTCCTGATGGCAGTCGCCGAGCGCCCAGGCTCCTCCAACAGAATCGTCGCCGACACCGCCGAGGTCACAGACCAAGGCCAAATGTCGAAGCTGCTCGCCCGCCTACAACAACTCGGCCTGATCGAGAACACCGGCGGCGGCGCCACGCGCGGCGAACCCAACGCCTGGACACTCACCGACAAGGGCTGGCAAGTCCAAGGAGCAATCGCAGAACAAACCACACGCGCCTGAGTTTCGCTGCGCTTTAGGCTCAGCCACTACGCTTCCCAAGGAATGAAGGGAAGCATCACGATGGGAGGGGGTCTCGTGCGCGCGCGCGTCTGCGTGCCCGCGCTGCCGCTGCTCGCCGCCAGCCTGCTCGCCGGTTGCGGAGGTGGCGGCTCCTCGACGTCAACCCCCGCGGTCCCGGTCTCCCCCGCCGCCGCGCCGACGCGCAGCGCGTCCGTCTCGAGCGCTGGCGCCGTCGCGCTGGTCTCCGGCATCCCGATCCCCACGGCTAGCTACCAGCACTGGCTGGCCGTCGAGACGGCGCTCGGGGCCGCCGGCTCGCCGAGCCACCAGGCGCTCGGCTTCCTGATCACCTCCGAGTG
>DASZGH010000059.1:0-42403 GCA_035938935.1 Solirubrobacteraceae bacterium | reverse complement strand
CGGCATATGTAGCATGATCTGTAGTACATTCTTTGCTATGGCACGTGCGCTTCATGTACGGCTCGACACCGATTCCGAGGCAGCGCTCGGCACGCTGAGAGCCGAGGGCCTGAATGACTCCCAAGCCGTCCGACTGGCGCTCGTTGAGGCGCGCGCCCGTCGCCGGCAGCGAGCGGCGCTGCGCGAGGAGGCAGCGCGCTTGGCCGGCGATCCAGCGGACCGCCGCGAGCTCGCGGCGGTCGCCGCCGACCTCGATGCGCTGACGACGCCCTGGCCTGAGGAGTAATGGTCCGCGGCGAAGTCGTCCGCGTAGCGACTCCTCGCCGCGCACGAGGACATGAGCAACAGGGCGCGCGGCCCGCCGTGATCGTCCAGAGTGACGATCTGCTGGCGCTCAGCACGGTGCTGGTCGCGCCGACCTCGCGTTCCGCCGCATCTGCGACGTTCCGTCCGGTGATCGAGCTGGCGGGGACGACGACACATGTGCTGGTCGATCAGATGCGTGCGCTCGATACTCAGGCGATCACGGGCAGCCTGGGCCGGCTCAGCCGCGACGAGCTGGAGACGGTCGACGAGGCGCTGGCCGTCGTGCTCGGGCTGCGCTTCTAGCGCTGTTTTCGTGAGTGCGGATGAGAGGATTCGAACCTCCACGCCCTTGCGAGCACGGCGACCTGAACGCCGCGTGTCTGCCAGTTCCACCACATCCGCGCGCTGAGAGGCGACGATATCGCAAGGCGCCCCGGGCGATCCGTTCGCCGCTTTGCTAGCCTCGACGGCGACTTCCCAGGCCGCCATCGTCTAGGGGACTAGGACGCCGCCCTCTCACGGCGGTAACACGGGTTCGAATCCCGTTGGCGGTATTGCGCTTGTTTGCGGGGGCCTTTCCAGTCCAAAGGAGAGTTCGATGAGGATCAAGCCTGGCCGTCCTGTCCTCGCGGCCGCGGCGGTTGCGCTGATCGCAACGACGGGCGTCGCCCCTGCGGCAAGCCCGATCAAGGGCGCGACCTACAGCGGCACGCTCAAGCTCCCTCACGCCACCAGCGTGGTGTACGGGATCAGCTTCAAGGTGAGCCCGAACGGCAAGAACGTGAGCGGCTTCGCGCTCCCGAACGGCTACCCGGTCTACTGCGAAGGCGGCGGCTTCGGCCAGGTGCAGTCGGGGTCGGGGAAAGTCACGCGCAAAGGCACGTTCAGCGTCAAGCTGCCGATCTACTTCGCGCCGGTTCACCAGCACCAGGGATTCGTGATCGTCACCGGGAGTTTCGGCAAGCACGGCAAGGCGTCGGGCAAGGTCAAGACCGACTTCACGAAAGCGAAGGCGTGCAACGGCACGTCGAGCTATACGGCGACGGGCTGAGTCGCCTCAGCTAAGAGTATGTCCGAAAACTCGTGCACGCGTCTGGCGTGCGCCTGACGCGGCGTGCCGCGGTGTCCTCGGACCTCGACTTGGCGCCGCCAAGCCTTCGGTCTTGCGTCCTTGCTCCACTCGAGGGTCTGTCCGGCTGGGATCTGATCATTTCTTGTATGGCTTCTTTACGTCATTCGACAGTCTACGGAAGATGTTCAATCACCGTCTTTAGTATTTTGCTGGTGATGAAAGAGACAGGATGCACCGGTCGCTTTACGAAACCTGGCTTGAGTCCGGGCTCTTCATACAGTCGGTAACCTGGCCACGGAGTGAGATTTCCACCAGTCCTACCGATGAGAAACACTGGAGCGTCAGGGAACCCTATCGCTCGGGCGGCCTGATCGTCCTCGATGACCTGCTTGGTTAGCTGACTGTTTTCGCGGTCGATTTCCCATCTGGGGAGGTCTAGGCCAGTAACCTGCCCGGCGATACCGTTTGAGTACGCATTTGTTACATAGCGCGTTTGTTCTGGGCCCTGCTCGTGGTAGAAAGTCTCGATGAAGTTCCACAATCTGTCCTGTACCCCAGCAGCCAGCGCTGCGGCCTGCTGATACACAAAGATGTTTGGGTAAGGTGAAGAGGCGATCATAAATGAGCGATACTGAATCTTCACGATATTTGTACGTACCCATTCGCGGAGAATATCTGGCAATAGCCACACTACAAATGTGCGGACATCGGCGCTCTCCAAATCGCCAAAGATCTGTAGCGTGACCGGTGCCGAAGCCTGCCCGAGAGTATCCCCGTTCTGTGGTATGCCACTGAGGAGCGCAGAGACTTCCTGCTCCACCCGGGCAGACGACGGCTGACCGGATGAGCCCACAACATCGCTGACGCCTATGGCGACTAGAACGCCAGCCACCGCGACCGCAGCCAGCGTGACCGGACCTATCCGCGGGCCAGATTTCCATCCTGACATCCACGCCCGCTTGACGGCTTTCTCCGTCAGCTCTTGCTCCTTCTGCTTCCCCTGGCGTCTCGCCCTATGTGCTCTTGACACGAAATCTTCTCTTGTTAGCGGATGTGGTCGATAGCCTTGGCGATGTCTTCGACGCTGGCGAAGGTGGTGGGGTGTATCTGGCCCAGATTGATATTGGCTTCGCTGCCTGCAAAGCTCTTAAGTGCTCTGCCGGTGCGTCCTATCTTGTACGCTGGGGTAACGTGGATTCCGCCAGCCCTGCCTTGTTGATCTTCTTCGACCACTTGTTCGATTCGCGGGTCAGTGTTGCGGTCTCTGTCCCATTGCTTAATGTTTAGCGCAGGAACTTGATGCGCTATACTGTCGAGGTAGCTTTCAGTTACGTAGGGCGAGTACTCTTTGCCCTGCTCGTAGTAGAAGGTGTAGGCGTAGTTCCACAGCTTGTTTTGTGCGCCCGCAGCGAGGGCCGCAGCTTGTTGCTTGACGAACGTTTCAGAACTAATTGTGTTTGTCTTGAAGGAGTGGTATTCGATCTTGAGGATGTCGGTGCGCACGAACTTGCGGATGATCGAGGGGAGTAGTGCAAGAAACCAACGGTCGCTGCTAAGGTCCTCGAGTTCTGCGAACAACTGCAGGGTCACTGGCGCGGTGGGTGCGCCTAGCGTTTGTCCTTGCTGAGGTATCCCAGCCAGCAGCCCCGCAACTTGGCGATCTATGCGACTGTCCCGGCCGTTGTTCGCGCCTGCAACCAGGACAGTGCCAAGTACAGCTACGACTAGTAGGGTGCCCGTGAGTATCGCGCGAAACCGCAGCGTGTTGCTTTTGGCACGCCCAGAGCGCTTCGCGGCTTGCGCTGCTCGGGGATTGGCCCATGCCCTTGGCATGGAACGGTGGCGCTTTGCCACGCTAGCCTCCCTCTAACGTCCCACGACCAGAGTGGACAGAGACCGGCAAGCTGACACGCCGCATTATCCTGTAAAACCGAGCTTCGCCAGCACTTGCCAACTCTGCAGATACGAAAGGGGACTGCGCAGAAGAGAGACTCAAAACCGATGCAAGCGACGTACGGTGACACTTGGGCGTTGCTGGTACGCTACTAACATGCACCAAAACTAATCGGATCTTCATCTTTTCTCCAATGTGATGTTCGAGGCTCAAGCTCGATCTTGGATCGGCCTCCACATGGCAGAGTAAAGAGCAGTCTTGTGGGGTGCAAGCCTCAGAAACAAAGAAGAGCGACTTTAGACTTGCAACGCAACCGAAGTGCGGTTTTTCGAGCGTGCTGCCGGACCAATCAATATGTACATTGTCAATGGCTCATAGTCTCATCACCGTGTGGTGATCTGAAGAAGTTGAGTCCCCGGAGGTCGCTCATACTGGGCCAAAGAGGCTGGAGGTCCAGTGTAAAGTTGTATCTGAGGATTTCTGTCTACTTGAATCGGACCGACCGATGAAGGACCATCATGGTATGGCGTTCAGGTTTCCTACGAGCGTTCCGCTCGGTTCCTCCTAATGGCGTTATCCTCGTGCTCGAGGTACGGCTCGACGCTGCTGTGATGGTATGCCGGTCTATACGCCAAGCATAAAAATGCGCGAGCGGGTCGACCGCGAACGACACCAGAAGATGCAACAGCTGCGTCTGCGAGGCCGTGAGCCGTTTCCCGACGCTCGCCTACCTACCCGCTCTCTAGCCGCCGAGATCCACGCCGAGCACGATCCTTGCGCTCTTGAGTCTGGCGAACACCCGAGATGGTGCTACACGGTGGCAGGCCGGTTGATGGCCCGACGAAAGCATCGCCACGCGACGTTCTTCGATCTGAGAGACCAGTCAGGCATCATCGAGCTATGCGTGAGACGCGACAGCCGGGACAAGGCACGATGCTCACCGCTGATCGACGCTGATCTCGGCGATATCCTCACCGCCGAGGGCGCGATATACGTAACGGACAATCACACGCTCACGATCTCGGTCATTTCCTCGCAACTCTTGGCCAAGGCGCTGCGCCTGCTGCCCGGACGAGGCGCACGAGCGGACAGTAAGCCACGCGGTCATCAAAGGGATCTAAGCTTGCTCGCCAACGAGTCAACCCGTAGGCTCGTCGAAACTCGGTCCGCTGCGGCAACGGCCGCTAGGGCCTGGATGGCAGAGAACTTATTCGTCGAGACCGGCAGACCCATTCTCGACGCCCTCGCAGCGCCCCCGCTCGTCGCTCGTCGAGAGGCATCGAGGGCATCGCGGTTCTCGCCTCGCCTCGATTTCAGGCGGTGTCTGTTGGGCGGACTGGAGCGCGTGTATGCGTTTGAAGATCGCTCTAGAGATAAGATCTATGGGTGTCCTGGTGGTATGTTCGCCACTCTCGACTGGGCTACGGCTTACATCGACTACGAGGATGCTATTCGCCAAGTCGAAGAGATCATCCAGCGGGTTGCGATGGCGATTGCGCCGGGCTGGCTTGCGAGGGGTGGAGAGACGACCATCGATCTGAGTCGTCCATGGCGAAGTATCACTGTACGCGAGGGCATCTCCAGACAATGTGGGCTCGATGTTCTGGCCGCCGACGCCTCCGAGCTCGCTAGATGGAGTCCCGCGAAGGCCGATCCAGGCGCCGACAGCTGGGGTTCATTGGTAAGAGGCATTTACTTAGCGCATGTCGAGCCGAAGCTCATACAGCCGACGATCGTCCGCGACTTCCCGCTGACCGATCAGATGTTCGCGAGGAGGCATCCCCGATTCGGCGAGCTGGCTTGCAACTTCGTCGCAGTCATAGGAGGCGTCGAGGTCGCCGGCGGCGACACCGAGCTCAACGATCCTCATGAGCAACTTGCCAGACTGGCGGCCAACGAGGTAGATGCGTCGGTCGACAATGACCGGGCTGCCGCTCACTGTGTCAGAGAGGTGCGACTACTGGAATACGGACTGTGCCCGGCGGCCAACGCGACGCTCGATATCGATCAGTTGATCTCCTTGCTAACAGACAAATCTCCATGACGAGGTGCTGCCCGAGCGGTGGCTGTTGACCGAATGGCCTGAGGACAAGGACGAGCCGGTCAAGTACTGGCTCTCTAACCTCCCCGCCGAGACACCGATCGTGACGCTCGTCCGCCTGGCGAAGCTGCGCTGGCGCGTCGAGCACGACTACCGCGAGCTCAAGCAACGCCTCGGCTTGAACCACTACGAGGGCTGCACCATCACCTCAAAACTGCGTAACCATCGCGCACGCGTTCTCACCTACTGCCGCCTCCAGTAAGCCATACCCGATTCCCTCCGCCCTCAGACAGTGGCCGCCTGATCAGCCTCTGCCAAGGGAGGTGACCACGGAGAGATCCTTTCCGAGAAGGAGGACCCCTGCCTAACCTTGAAAAGTAGCGGACGACGAGAGCCCGCGATGGCGCTCCCACCATCCGCTACTAGCGGCAGAACCTACGAGTCAACGCCAAATGTCATTAGCTGGCATTGAAGTGGCACCTACACGGCAGTTCTAAACGGACCTTCAGCTCTGCCTTCAAATTCATATTCCCGTTCGTATTCAGGGCTTCTGAGAGCTCTTTCAAGGCTACTTTCACATCTATCCCCGGGTCTTCTGAATTCGAAATTTAGACATCCTCTAACCCCTCCTCTAAACGAGCATTCAATGGCTACCTCTCTAGTGACTCTGACGGGATTATGAGCTGCTGCGCTTCTATCTTCGAGTCTGACTCTTCCGTTATCTCTACATGGTGTTCTACTACCAATACCATAGATTTTGATAAAGATCCCTTCGCCGATAGCGTCATTAGCAATTTCTTCCGCTGCGCCTTCGCAGGCAACGGCGATGCCTGGCAAGCTACCGAGTACGCAGATCATCGCTATACCTGTGGCAATATATCTTCTTGCCAACGGGTGCCTGCAGAATAAGCAAAACATAAGTGTACCTCCATCGTTGTTGTTGGTTCAACCGACAGCGCGGCTCGTGTGCAATTTCACGCTGTAGTTACTAGCCGGCTGCCGGCGGGTAATGTGTTCCTTTTCTAGTTGTTGTGTATCACTTACCTTCTGGGATCCACGATCTATGCTGTGGATACGACTGCGCTTGTCCTTGCTGCGGTATCCTCGGTACCGGGCTCTGAAGTCGATACGGCGCCCGATGACAAAGACAGCACGCCCGACGGGAATCGAACCCGCATCTGCGGCTTAGAAGGCCGCTGCTCTTCAGACACGCTCGTCAACGATGGCCTGCAGCCAAGCGTCCGTATGACGGCGCTTAGTCGCCGGTTTGGCAGCCCGAAAGCCGCGACCGGTTGAATGGCTAACACTCGGCGCTTACCATCGCGTTTGTTCAGTATCCTTGACCATTGAGCTACGGGCGCAAGTGAGGTTGAGAAAAAAGTAGTCACGCGACCTTCACCAAATTCTTGTCTGAAACGTCGCGCGTGTCTCTCGCAAGTAGCGGTGAGCCCTGACTGGCGGCAGGAAAACCAAGACTTGCCAGCACGCGCCTCAGCATAGGCTTAGCCGCAGGTCCGGGCGATGGTGCGGCAAGGCATGCATGAGATAGCCCCAGGAGAAAGCTTGAGAGGCAGGCTGTGTCGCGTCTATCGACCGCTCGGTGGAGAGAGTCACGATACAACTGGGATTGCACGACCGCAGTACGCGCGATGGGGCCGCCTCCCCATGGCTCACACGGACGCTGAGCGCGACACCACGCCTCCGCGATTGTCCATCCCGCACCGGGTGGACCGTCGACCATGCGATCGAGCATAAACTCAAACGACTGCGTCGTCGCCGAGCAGAGGAGTGTGCCGCGCACGACGATGTCGGCGAGCTCTTCACGGCTCACCGCTCCATCGGCGAGCTCGTGCAGAGCGGCGACTCCCGGGCCAGCGCCGACGATGTCGAGGAGATCGTCGATCCACATCACCTCGCCGGTGCTCGAGCCCATCTTCTCGCCGGCCACTGCTACCGACCCGTGGAACACCCAGGTGCAGGGATCGGCGGGCTCTTCTCGCAGCTTGGCCAGCAATTCGCCGAGCACAAGCGCAGCCGGCTGCCACTCGATCCCTACGACCTCGACGTAGGCCGCTCGCGAGCCGAGATCGTCGAGAATGAGGTCGTAGAGGCCAAGCAGACGCGCGTACTCAGTGGGAGCGCCGTCCTCGCGCAGCAGCACCATTGTCGCGTACTCCGAGTGCCCGGTGCGGTAGACCACTCCGCCGGTGGCCTCCCGCTCGAACAGGCTGCGCTCCAGTCCCCTCGCGACGATCGCGCGCGATCGCTCTATCGCGTAGGACTCGAAGTCGTAGCGATCGATCAGCACGCCCAATCGAGCTAGCGTGGACCTATGACTGTCGAGTACCCAGTCCCGCATACGCGACCACAGCTCGCGTACATGCGGCACATTCGCTAGCCATGCAGCCATGATCGCGTCGGCAGGATCGCCGCGCAAATCGTTCTCCTCGGCATTGGGGTCGTCGGCCTGTCCGCTTCCGTCCGGAGGCTCGGGCTCTCGCGGGCACTCGCGAGAGCAGAGCTCGACCAAACGATCTCCCCTCAACCCTGCCATCTGGGGATCCTCGCCGACGTGGTATGTGAGATAGCCGACCATCGCCTCACAAACCCTCCGCCCTATGTCACCGACGAGGCTGTGGCGCTCTACGCTCGCTCCCGCGGACGTCAGCGCCGAAGCAAGAGCTTGTCCCAAGAAGATGTTGCGCAGGTGCCCGACGTGCAGTGCCTTATTCGTGTTGGCTCCAATGAAGCTCACCATGAAGCGCTGGTCGACGAGGGCATCCGCCTGCTGCACGACCCCGTTTCCACGCGCCAAGCGGCGCTCGAGATTCGCCAGGAACGCGTCGTCAAACTGCAGAAGGATCGCGGATTTGCGCCGCTGCGCACTCGCGATCAACGGATAGCGATCGAACGCTGCGAGCAGTTCATGGCCGGCGGGCGAGCGCAGCCATATCCGATCGGCGAACAGCAGCCGAAGGTCGGCATCCTGGTGTTCATGCCGTCGCGGCTCGATCGATACGCATCGCTCCAGGGCGTCGTGCGCCGCAAGCACCTCTTCGCATGCGGTCAGCGCATCCAACTCGCCAACGCCGCTTCGATCGCAATCCTGCGTGCAGGTCACATGATTGCCTGTCATGTGTACGGCCGGCTCCTCATTATTCAAGCTCCTACGCCAGCTCAAGATCGGTGGCCTTTGTGACTTCCTCGCAGGCCCTGCGGCCCGTGTCGAGCTCGAGAAGGTAGGTTGCGAAGAATCCTGCGTTTATGTAAAAGGTCTTGCGGTCCTCTGAAAGGCCCTTCCAACCGGTGACCAAACCACGGCAGGCGGCCATACCGCAGAGACACATGCTGGGGAAATGAGTGATCGCGTAGTTACGTGTCGCATAGTCCCATGTGACCTCCTCGCCGATGGCGATCGGGCGCATAGCGATGAAGTCGTAGCCGTCGAGGTCATTCAGGCGAATCCCACAGTTCGGGTCACACGAGTGATTCACCAGTGGTCCGAAACCATCCTCGATTACCCACTCATTCGGGCCCACCTGGTTGGGATGTGTGTCATTGGCCGACACGAGCCTCCCGACCTTACCTGGGATCACAAGGTCGCCGGGATTGAAGGACACTGTCGCAAACACTCCGTGACCCTTGGCTGTGCCCGTGCTACGGCGCACCAAACCATAGGGCACTAATTCCGGTTCGCTGTCTTGAGGAGTCCTGTCGCTGTCAACCTCCATATTGCGCGATGCCGCGGCCATCTCCGGCTCCCTTCGTAAACGTTATGGTCAGCGATGCACTTCTGTGCACGATAGCCGGGTGTCCCAAAAAGTCAAACAATAAGAAACTATGGTCCAGCAATTTAGAAACAGTCGCATATCCGTGTAGTGGTAGGCACAAACGGCGGCTGGATATCTGATTCCAAGAGCACGATTCGGCACTGTCACCGATGAGCTGAGATTCGTCGTGTACCTTGGACCGGTGGCGACTATATCTGGATCGGGCCTAAAGCAGAGTGAGAGCGAACAAGGTGTCGGCTACGTGCCGTCCTCGATTGAGCCGCGCTGGCAACGCTCATGGCGGGCGGCGCGAAGCTTTGCCGCACCTGCGCTGCAGGACGAACGACGTCCAGCGTACGTGTTCGCGGACTGTCCGATAGCGTCAGGGCAAGGACACTGGGGCCAGGTCCGCGGCCTGACGATCGCCGACGCGTGCGCGAGGTATCACCGCATGCGGGGACGAGCCGTTCTGTTCTCGCTTGGCTTCGATACGTTCATGCCGTCGGTCGAGATCGAGGCTCGACGCTCAGACCTCTCCTCGCACGAGTGGTCGCAGCGCTGGTGCGAGCGGATGCGAAACCAACTTGAGAAGCTCGGATGCTCGTGTGACTGGGAGCGCGCGTTTGTTGCCTCGGATCCGGAGAACTACCGCTGGACCCAGTGGCTGTTTCTGGCGATGCTCGAGCGTGATCTCGTCTACGAGTGCGACGGTGAGTGGGTCATGCCCATAGAGCAGCGTCTCGGCGACGCCGAGCAGCGCTTGGAGGCTCTCGTGGGTGGGGACATGGCAGCGATCGAGTCCCAGCGAGCGGCGCTCGGACGCGTCGACGGAGTCGAGCTCCGTGCGAGCACTTTCGACGGTAATGACCTCACGGTTTTCACTCCGTACGCCCATGGGATCGCGGAGACGGAGTTCATCGCGCTATCTCCCGCTCATCCGAGCGTCGACCAGCTGATGAGCGATCCAGCGGTCGCACAGCAGATCGCCGCCATGCGAGAAGCAACGCGGGCGCCCAGCGACCAGGATGCGGGAGAGACGCCCCTCGTCGTAACGAGCGCGTTGGCAACCGTGCCCGGCGTCAACGGAATGCTGCCGATCGTCGTCACGCCGCTTGTGGACGTGCGCTTCGGACCGACCGCTGTGTTGGGGCTGCCCAAGCTCGACGCGACAGATCGCGCGATCGCAGGCCGTCTGCCGCGACCGGCGGGAGTCACGTGGAATACGTCGAGCTCCAAGTCGACGCCGCCTCATCCAGCGGTTCGCTATCGCATGCGCGATCTGGTGATTTCGCGCCCGGGCGCGTGGGGAGTGCCGATACCGCTCGTTCGCTGTAACACCTGTGGCATAGTGCCCATCCCGCTCGAGAACCTACCTGTACGTGTGCCGGACGACTCGAGCGTAGACGAGGGCGAAGGTGCGCTCAGGCACGCCGATCTCCACACCCGCGCGTGTCCCCGCTGCGGCGGCCCGGCAGGACACGAGACGGGCGTGATCGACCGACTCGACAGGATGTGGATGTGGATGGCTCCCTGCGTGCCTACCGCTAATCGCCCCACCGCGACGATGAGCGATCCAGAGCGTGTGCGCTGGTTGCCGGTCGAGCAGATCGTGACCTGCCCCGACGCTACTGCTGGCATGCTCGAGCGCCTCATGCTCGCCGAGATAATGCAGGACCTCGGTACGTTGCCTGAGATCGCAGGCGAGCCGTTCTCCAGGGTGCTTATTCATCAGACGGTCCACACGGAGATCGCCAGCGGCGACGGTGAAGACGGCCCCGCGGTCAGCGAAGATGCGCTCACTGAGCTGGACAAGTTAATCGAGCGTGTGGGCGGCGACACACTGCGCTTGGCGATCCTACATGCCGCCGCGCCTGCGCGGCCGCTCCGCTGGACCCACATGCCCCTGCGACATTGCGAGCGCTTCCTGCGGAGCTTGTACGGCTACGCCGAGCCACGGCTACGTGAGTGGGCCCCTCACACCGATCAAAAGGACGCGTGGATCGACGCCTCGGACAAGCTGCGCAGGCGCCTGGCGCACTGGTGCACAGTAGCCTGCGAACGCGTCACGCTGCAGATCGAGCAGCTGGCGCTGCAGAGAGCAACACACAACTTGATGCTCTTGCTGACGCGCATCATGGACTTCGAGTCGAGGGTTATGGAGCAGCGCGGAGATCTCGAGGCACTCGACCGTGAGGCGATTGCGGCCGCCCTGCTGCTGCTGACAAGGCTCATAGCTCCACTAACCCCGCATTTCGCCGAGGAGCTGTGGTCAGTTGCCGGGAGTGAGTCTTCGGTGACTGACGCCGGCTGGCCAATGTCGTCGTAGCCGCTCGCTGGGATCGCCAACAAATGTGGGTTACAGTCACATCAGATGAGGCATGCACTGCCCTCTGCAATCGAACTGTGATCGCCGGGATAATTTTGGTCCGTCTGTTTTCCGACTAGTTGACCTTATATACACGTTTTCATAAGATTACTGGGCCGGCTATCCGAAGGAAATCGGCGGTAGCCGAAAACAACAACGATGGAGGCACAATTGTGTTCCACCTATTTTGCAGACGTCTGTTCACAAGAAGATGTACCGCCGCAGGTGTTGCGGCGATCCTCGCGGTGGGTAGCTTGCCAGGCATCGCCATTGCTTGCGAAGGTCCAACATTTGAAGAGGAATTTGGTAAAGTAGAAGGCGGTGAGGTAATCGTTGCAGGCTTTGGCGGAAGAGGATGCAGAGGAAACATCAGAGTCGAAGACAGAAGCACAGTAAGAGGAGAACACAGACCTGTCAGAGTTCTTTCTGAGAGAGGCATTGAATGCACGATCAAAATAGCAGGATGCGTAAATTTCGAATTCAGAAGAAACGGGGATAGATGTGAAAGTGAACTTGAACTACCTCTCAGAACTCCAGAATACGAATTCGTAGCGGAATTTGAAGGCGTAAGAAGAACGGAAAGAGTTAGATTGTAGGGCGCCACCTTAGTGCCAGATAATGACATTGGTGGTGATTCGTAGTCCTGTAGCTAGTCGCGGACGGTGGGAGCGCCATCACGTGCTCCCACCGTCCGTTATCGAGTAATATTTCCCAAACCGTGAAAGAAAGAGCTGCTACTCCTTACCGGCGCCCCGCCGGCCATCCGTCGAGTCTTCGGTGACTGACGCCGGCTGGCCAATGTCGTTGTAGCCGCTCGCTGGGATCGCCACTGAGATCGTGACGGTCACGATGCGTTCGCTGAAGAGCGAACGGTCATCTGCAGTCAACCTGTGGATCGCGTAATAATTTCGGCCCGTCCGGTTTCTTACTAATTGACTTTAGATGCGAGGTTCGCAACCCTCGCCTATGTGTCCTATGGATCTCGAAGGGTACCAAACGAGGCACGGCATCGTGGAAGTCCTTTGAAGACTTCATAAAAGAGGTCCAGCAGCTTATTTAATCAATGAAAGGAACAATCAAGCCAAATTTGATGCACAAAATAAATAGTAGTATCAACCGGCATAGCAGTGCGTTACGTACACATTTACAAAAGGTTGGTAAAATGTTTCGATTAGTTATGCTGTTAGCTAGACGTAGTCTTGCGGTCAGTCTGAGCCTCTGTCTCGCCCTGTACTCTATCGGGCCGAGCGTGGCAGTCGCATGTGAAGGTGCTGGCGAAGAAACGCCAAAGCTGGTCAATTCAAAAGGCGAAAAACTCCAGAGAGGATTCACGATCAGAAGTGGCAGAAGCTCACTTGTCGACGGAGTGGCTGCTATTGTGTGCACGTCTGATGAAGTCGAAGGCGCGAGACAGGTCAGACTGAACACGGCCGAAGCGACGAGAGTTGTCTTGAGAGGCTGCGAAAGAGGCGGCGTAGGATGCAACAGCCCGAGAGCAGCGGCCAGAGAAGTAGTGACCGGTGCAGTTGAATTTATCTTGGTGTTCGATCCGGCGGATCTCACTAGAGTATTCTGGCTTATAGAGGAGAGAGGCGGGGGGCAGGGCGTCTTTGTGACCGTCGAATGCAATGGCGGCAGAGAGACGTACAGAATTAGAGGTGGAGCGCTCAGCGCGATCGCGCCTGTGAATAGAAGAACAAAAACGCTTACCGCGGAATTCGAACAGAAAGAAGGGAAACAGACGCTAACGGAATATCTAAATGGAAAAGGGGAAAAAGTCAAAGACGTGTTTGAAGCAGAAGGAGAAGGCGAAGAAAAACTCGCGCTCAAAGAAATTGGGTTCTCCAGTACCGAGGAACTTAAATTTGAAGAAGAAGTCGAAATCGTGACGTAGGGCTTGATGTCACGGAATCGACCGATCAGCGTGGACCGACACTGGGTGTGGTGTGGTGGCAGGTCCGAAGATCGGCGAGGGCGTTGTTACGGACGGTTCCGGCCAGTGGCCGGAACCGTCCGTGCTTGGGCTCAGGCCCGCATCGCCCGCGGGAACGCCTTGGCAGGCGTCTACTGAGCTGCTACTCCCTGATCGCGTCCCGCCAGCTGCCAGTCGAGCGCGAAGCCGGCGGGATCGAATTGGCATTCCGTTGGCGTTGCCCCGAGTAGCTGCGGCACCCGACTCGTGTCGTGTCTCGTGGGTCTGAGCAATCTGCGATGCTGGATCCTGCCGGCCTGAAGGCCTGTGAGGGCCTCCGTGTAGCTGGACCGCCGAGCCCGTGCCATAGCTTATCCTTGATATCCAGCCAAAGTCCAAGAGCTGTGTCGCGCGAACTTGGCTGATGAGTATCTCGGCCTGTTTTGCCTCCAGTGCCTGGTGGGCATGCGTCCCACGTCCAGTCGCCATGGACGAGAGCATCCTCGAGAACAGTTCATATACAGCGTGATCGGTTGCAAAGGCCGCTACCGAGGGCCTTTGACTTATGACCAGCTAATACCTACCAGGTGGCTACTGTGATCGGCCCCGTTTGGTGGTCCAGGTGGTCTGGGCCCTTATTAATGGACTGTGCTTGTGCGAGTCAGGCGGCGATCAACTGGTTGGTGTAGCGTCTCATATTCGGTGGGTGTGAGCATGCCGAGGCTTGAGTGGCGTCGCTTTCGGTTGTGGAAGATCTCGAGGTACTCGAAGATCGCGTTGGCGAGCTCCAGGCGGGTGCGCCACCGACGGCGTTCAGCGACTCGGTCTGCATTCGCGCCCAGAACGCCTCCATCATGCCGTTGTCGTAGGCGTCGCCGATCCGTCCCATCGAAAGCGCTAGGCCGGCGGTCTTGATCCGCTCGCTGAAGGCCCATGACGTGAATTGGCTGGACTCAAGTGATCGCAATGCACAATCGTGCCGTTGGTCGGCTTGCGATTCTTGACCGCCATCGCGAGGGCGCTGGTGACCAGCGAGGTGGCTTGGCGACTGTCGATCGATCAGCCGACCACGCGGCGGGAGTGAGCGTCAAGGACCGCGTAGCAGTAGAGCTTGCCCTCCCTGGTCGGATACTCGGTGATGTCGGTGAGCCACAATTGGTTCGGTGCGTCGCGAGCGAACTGTCGGGCGACGAGGTCGCTAACGGCCGCTCCGTCGGTCTGTGGGCCGCGCCGCCTGCGCTTCGGTGCCGGCAGCCCCTGGATGCCGAGACGGCGCATTGCGGCCCTCACGGCCTTTGGGTTGACCGTCATGCCGTAACCGAGCCGCAACTCGGCGAGGATCCTTCGCTTCCCATAGGTCCCATTGGACGCGCGGTGAATGTCCGCGACGAGATCGTCGAGCTGTCCCTGACGCAGCCGACGGATCGACGGTGGTCGTGTCCGCCAATAGAAATAGCCAGACAGCGCGACGCCAAGCATCCTGCAACACGCCTTTGCGCTATGTCCCTGCCCGGCCAGGGCCTCGATCACCGGGTAGATCCTTTTGGGCGAACGACACGCCGCCCCTGCTGCTCCTCAAAGATCGCCGCGGCCCGGCGCGTCAGCTCCAGTTCGCCTTCCAGTTCCTTGATCCGCGCTTGGGCCTCGGAGAGCTCGACACACTCACCGCTACGAACACCGGCCCGTTCGCCGAGGTCGACTTCCTCCTGGGCAATCCAGCGATAGACCCATCGCTTCGGAGACATCAAGCTCCTGAGCAACCTCACGCGGCCGGTGCCCACCCGACCTGCACAGCTCGATCACACGACGGCGAAACTCCAGCGAATACGACTTCGGCATGAACGCTCCTTCTCGGAATCATGCCGCCATCATCTCGCATACACGGTCCATTACTCGGGGCCCAGACCAAAGGGGACCTTGCCAAAGGGGGTCAGGCCAACTGTCGAGAACTCGGCTACCGGGATTACGGCTGATCCAAATAGACAGAAACTGCTGCGTGCATCTTTATGACGAGCGGTCCGCCTTATTTGGCTAGCTAGAGCCATTTTTGTCTGGTCTCTGAGCAGTACCGAAAACTTAGTGGACTTATATCGCTAATTGGACATCCTTTCTGACGGTATGTGGCAGTCAGGGATCGCTGGACAAGAACCTCGGAACTCATAAAAGGGGATTTGGTATGGAACGCACAGGTGATGATATCGGTGAAGGTGATGCTAGCGGGACTAGTCACCGCAGCGCTGCGTCGGGGATGCACCTACCAGAGATTGGCGACCGACGGGACGTGAGCGAAGCAAGCGTGAAGGTCATGCCGCTCTACCGACGGCTACCTCGCGGCCCAAACGGCATGAAGCGCGAGCAAGTGGCGCGTAACCAGCGCGCGCGCCTGTACGGCGGGATGATCGAGTCGGTTGCGCGTCGCGGCTATCACGCTACGACCATCGCCGAAATTATCGCTCTGGCTGGGGTCTCGCGCAGGACCTTCTACGAGCACTTCGACAACAAGGAGGTATGTCTGCTGGCGACTCACAACAGCATTGTGGGACATGTTCACAAGGGTGTAATTGCAGCTTGTAATTCCCAGCGTGGATGGACTAACCGGCTACATGCATCCTGCAAGAGTATCTTCGAAGAGGTGCAAAAGCGTCCGACGTATGCACATTTCGTGCTGATCGACTCGCTCGGAATTCGTCCTGGAGCGGTCAAGCGGATGGAGCTGGTGAATTTGGCGTTCGAGCGCTTGTTGCACGTCGCGCTGAGCGCCCAGTCAAGTGACTCCCACCTGCCACTCCTGTCAGCCCGCGCCATCGTCGGCGGCGTGCGTCATATCGTCTTCGAGCACGTTCGTGAGCATCGCGAGCCGGAGCTGTACACGCTCGCCGACGACGTGCTCGACTGGATCGAGTCCTACCGCTTGCCTCGCAAGGCTAAACTCGTACTCCGCCCATGCTCTGTAACCGACGTGCCGCAGCGGCCCGCGGACTTCCTGACGCGCAAGGATTCGCAGGCACGTATCCTTGCTGCTACGGTGCAGCTCATCCGCGACAGCGGCTATGCAAGCGTCACGGATTCACAGCTCGCCAAGACCGCACGACTCCCGACCCAGGCTCTGCACAAACAGTTTCCAAATAAGGAGGCCTGTTTCCTACAGGCGATCGAGACATTTATCAACGAAGCACTCACGTTGGTGGAAGCCGAGATGCGCCGTGCCCACTCCTGGCCTACGGAAGTCCATCGTGCGATGAATGTCTATGTAGAATACCTTGTCTCCCACCGGGCATTCATACAATTGGCATTCGTCGATCTTTTCGATCTCGGTCCTGTGGTGGTAGAGCACCTCACCAGGTCGGTAGAGGAGTTTACAAAGCTGCTGACCGACTCTGGACCCCTGCCTCCCAGTGGGGGATTAGTTGCGCGCGAAGCGATCACTGGAGCGATCTGGGCGATCATCTTCAGTTATGCTTCATACCGTAGTATTTCACAGCTACCCGCATTAGTTAATGAGCTTACCTGCATCGTGCTCGCGCCCTATATAGGGGCGAGAGTCTCAATCGAACTGATCGGGAAGTCAGCGGGCCGATCAGTGCGTCGCGGGCATAACAGCGAACCCGAGCGACGCGTGCATTGTTCAGCGGGCGCTTCTGACCGCGAGCTGCGAGCGGCGCGCTCCTGAGCGGTGGGCTGGGTCAACGCAGCCGGCAAGCCACGAGCCCGTCGCGCTGTGGTATCCACTGGAGCCACGGACCGCCCCAGAGGCCGGCTCTTTCTGGGCGCCCACGTCTACATCATCCCGCCCGGTGCCTAGCAGGTTGCGCTCCACACACCGAGCGCCTCCGTGAAGACCGACCGGCGTGACGCCAAGCGGCTCGTGAGGCTGTTCGCGGCCGGTGAACTGGGCTTCGCGTTCGTGCCAAGCGAGACCGACGAGCGCTTCCGCGATCTGGTGCGCTGCATCGAGGACGTACGCAAGGACCTGATGCGCTGCCGTCATCGCCTCTCGAAGTTCCTGTTGCGGCGAGGGCACAGATTCCCGTGCAAGGCGTGGACGCAGCCGCACGAGAAGTGGTTCGGGAAACTGAGCTTCGAGGACGCCGTCTCCCGGGCGACGTTCGTCGACTATCTCTGCGCTGTCAAGGTTTCGTGCAGCGACGCCGCGTGCTGATCGAGGCCCTCGAAGCCGCGGTTCCCGAGAGCAGTCACTCCCAGATGGTCGCGAGGCTGCGCTGCTTCCGCGGGATCGACACGCTCACCGCCGCCGGGCTGTGCGCGGAAGCCGGCGACTTCACCCGGTTCGCCAAGCCCGCGCTGCTCTCAGGGTTCTTGGGTGTCGTCCCTGCTCGGCCTGGGACGGCGCCCAGAATCTCAGTCGCGACGGCGTTCATGCTGCGACCCTCGCGGCCGGCGCGGAGAGCGAGCCTGCGATGCAAGTCCTCGGGGACCCGTAGGAGCAGCTGCTTCATCGCACTCGTGATATCAGCATGTGGTCGTCTATCACGTCGCGGCGGGCCGAGTCGCGAAGGGGGATCCGGTAATCGCTTATTGCTTTGGCTGGCCCTGCTCATCGGGACTAAAACACGGGTTCGAATCCCGTTGGCGGTATCGGCGAATAGCCCGCTATGCGAAGTCCGTCCCCGCAAGAGATAGCCCCTCTCGCGATGCTGACCGTCGCGGCCCTCGGTCTCACATTTGTTGGCTGTGGCTCCGTAGATACGACGACCACGATGATCACGCAACCTGCCGCCATCGCCTCGACGACCATCGCGGTGCCCGTCGGGACGCAGAGCGCCCCCAGCTCAGCCGGCGGCGCTCCGGTCACGTTAGCTGTGCCGCCTCCCCTCGCCGTCCCGAAGCCGCGCATCATCTGGGACCCGATCCCGTTCGGCCCCGAACGCAAGGCGCAGATGGTCGCCTACGCCCAGCGCCACTACGGGAGCTTCATGAGGCCGACGTACAAGCTCATCGCCCCGCATGTCGTCGTCATCCACTACACGGAGACGCCAACCTTTCAAGCGACGTACAACACGTTCGCCCCGGATACTCCCGACCCCGAGCTACACGAGCTGCCGAACACGTGCGCGCACTTCGTGATCGACAAGAGCGGCGGCATCCATCAGCTCGTCCCCCTGGACATCATGTGCCGCCACACTGTAGGACTGAACTGGACCGGGATCGGTATCGAGCACGTCGGATACAGCGATCAGGAAGTGCTGAACGACCGTGCGCAGATGGCGGCGAGCTTGCGGTTGGTGCGGTGGTTGCGTTGTCGCTACCACATGGCTGTTCGCAACGTGATCGGTCACAACGAGAGTCTCTCCAGTCCCTACCACCGCGAGGATGTGCCGTCGCTGCGCACACAGACACACTCCGACTTCAACCACGCGGACATGCAGGTTTACCGTCGGCGACTGGTAGGTGCCGGCGGCTGTACCTGATGCAGACCGTGAACGGTGCTCTTTCACGTCTGCCAGTGGCACGGCATCCTTGCCGTTGACGTAGCTCACCCATGGCGCCCACGGCGCCTGCTCGTCAAGCGGCGAGACGAGGGGTTCGGGCGCGCGGGTCGAACAAATCAAGGATGGATATCTCGATGCCGCTGCGCCTGCCGCACAGAGCCCCGGGCGCGCGTTCGCGCTCGTTGCCGAGTCGCCGCCCGCGAGGCGCACCGACGAGCGCCGGTGCCTGGCACGGTCTGGCAGGCCTCGCACTCGACGCGCTTCGCGCCCGCCGGCTGTCGCTGCGCCTGTTGATCTGTGCGGCGCTGGTCCTATCGCTGCTCGGCGGCGGCTGGCTGTGGCTGCGCCACTCCTCGCTGGTGGCCGTCCGCCACGTCCACATCGCCGGTGTCCACGGCCCCCAGGCGATCGAGATCCGCGACGCGCTCGATGCCGCCGCCCAGAGGATGAGCACGCTTGACTTCAGCCCGGCCGCGCTGCGCGTCGCCGTAGCGGCCTACCCCGAGGTCGCGTCGCTCAGCGCCGGCGCCAGTTTCCCGCACACGCTCAGCATCCGCGTCAAGGAGCGCCCGCCGGTCGCGACGCTCGTCGGCCCCGGCGAGCGCACCGCGATCGCCGCCGACGGCACCGTGCTCGGGCCGGCGCTCGTGTCCGGCTCGCTGCCGAGCATCGCCGCCAAGACCGCTCCCGCCCCCGGCGCGCACGTGCGCGAAGCCGCCTCGCTGGCGGCCACTGCGGTGCTTGGCGTCGCGCCCGGCGCTCTGCTCGCCTACGTCACCCGCGCCTACGAAGGCCCCGAAGGGCTCACGCTGCAGATGCGCGACGGCCTGCTCGTCTACTTCGGCGACGCCACTCGCCCGCACGCCAAGTGGCTGTCGCTGGCGCGTGTGCTCAGCTCGCCGAACGCCAGCGGCGCGACCTACGTTGACGTGAGACTGCCCACGCGCCCCGCGGCGGGCTTTACCCAGCCCGGCTCCTCCTCGGCGAGCGCGAGCGCGCTTGCGCCCGCGCAGGTCGGATCGAGCGACCCGGCGTCCGCGCAGCTGGCCCAGCGTCTATCCGAAGAGGTCGGGGGAGTGAGCTCCACGAGCTCGGGCGCAAGCGAAACCGAACCCTCCTCGACGGGCGAATCGACACAGTCGAGAACAACCGAAAGCGAAGCCTCGACCCCCACCCCGGGAGGCTAAAGCTTCACTCGAGGGTTACTGCCGTGCGACCCCAACCCTCGATCATCAGTAGAGAGTTCCGCGATCTGCAACGTTTGTTGCGAGACTCGGAGTTGTCGTTGACAGGGCGAAGTTCCCTGCATAAGTTGCGTATTCTTGGGCTCTGCCGGCAGCTCGTCGGCCAACCCTTAACAACTACTCAAGGCTTCGGACGAGAACATCATGGAGAGCGGCGGCGGTAGCTATCTGGCGGTAATCAAGGTCGTGGGCGTCGGCGGCGGCGGTACCAATGCGGTCAGCCGCATGGTCGACGCGGGGCTGCGCGGCGTCGAGTTCATCGCCGCCAACACCGACGCGCAGGCGCTCGCGATGTGCGACGCCGACGTCAAGCTGAACGTCGGCCACGAGTCCACGCACGGCCTCGGCGCCGGCGCCAACCCGGAGGTCGGCTTCGCGGCCGCCGCCGAGTCGCGCGACGACATCAAGGAGGCGCTCAAGGGCGCGGACATGGTGTTCGTAACGGCCGGCGAGGGCGGCGGCACGGGCACCGGCGCGGCGCCCGTGATCGCCGAGATCGCCAAGAACGAGATCGGCGCGCTCACGGTCGGCGTCGTCACGCGCCCGTTCGACTTCGAGGGCTCGCAGCGCTCGCGCCAGGCCGTCGAAGGCATCGAACGGCTGCGCGAGGTCGTCGACACGCTGATCGTGATCCCCAACGAGAAGCTGCTGGCCGTCGTCGAGCGCCGCACCTCGATGCTCGACGCCTTCCGCGAGGCCGACAACGTCCTGCGTCAGGGCGTTCAAGGCATCACCGACCTGATCACGATTCCCGGTCTGATCAACCTCGACTTCGCCGACGTGCGCACGATCATGCACGACGCGGGCTCGGCCCTCATGGGCATCGGCACTGCCGGCGGCGAGGCGCGCTGCGCCGACGCGGCGCGCGCGGCCATCTCCTCGCCGCTGCTGGAAGAGTCAGTCGACGGCGCCACCGGCATCCTGCTGAACATCACCGGCGGCAAAGACCTCGGCCTGTTCGAGGTCAACGATGCCGCCGAGATCATTCAGAACGCGGCCGACCCCAACGCCAACATCATCTTCGGCGCGGTGATCGACGAGGCGATGGGCGACGAGGTGCGCGTGACCGTGATCGGCACGGGCTTCGACCACCGCCCCGGTCGCGCGGTCCGCGGCGATCGCAAGCGGCGCGAGTCGCGACCGGACCGGGGTCCTCGTATCGACGAGCGCCAGCGCTCGGCGCTCGAGATCGGCGACGACGAGATCGACGTCCCTCCGTTCCTGCGTTAGCCTGCGCGGCGTGCGCCGCACCCCTCTGTACGAATCTCACGTCGCGGCGGGCGCCAAGATCGTCGATTTCGCCGGCTTCCAGATGCCGGTCCAGTATGACTGGAGTCCCACCCCCCTGCGCGCCGAGCACATCGCCGTGCGCGAGCGCTGCGGCGTCTTCGACGTCTCGCACATGGGTGAGATCGAAACGTCCGGTCCGGGCGCCGAGGCGCTGTTGCAGCGCCTGCTGTCGAACGACGTCGCCAAGATCCCGATTGGCGGCGCGCAGTACTCGGTGCTGTGCGACGAGCGTGGCGGTGTGCTCGACGACCTGTTCAGCTACCGCCTGGAGCCCGAGCGCTACCTGACCGTCACCAACGCCTCCAACCACGAGCGCGACCTGGCGTGGTTTGAAGAGCACGCCGGTGGCTTCGACGTGCAGATCGCCGACCGTCTGGACGACTACGCGATGCTCGCCGTGCAGGGACCGCTCGCGCGCGAGATCGTGCAGGCGGTCTCCGACGCCCCGCTGCCGCCGCGGATGGCTGCCGGCATGCGCCGGCTCTCCGGCGTGCGGGCGCTCGTCTGCGGCACCGGTTATACGGGCGAGGACGGCGTCGAGCTGCTGTTGGACCCGGCTGCCGCGCCCCCGTTGTGGGAGGAGCTGGTGCGCCGCGGCGCCGCGCCGTGCGGCCTCGGGGCGCGCGACACGCTGCGGCTCGAGGCCTGCTTTCACCTGTACGGCCACGACCTCTCGCTCGAGCGCAACCCGATCGAAGCCGGCCTCGGCTGGTGCTGCCGGGAGGAGACGGGCTTCATCGGTGCCGAGGCGGTGCGCGAGGCCCGCGAACGCGACGCCGCCGGGTGCGACGCGGCGAGCGGTTCCAAGGGCGGCCAGGCTCCCGAACGCCTCGTGGCGTTCGCGATCGATGGTCCCGGCATCCCGCGCCAGGGCAACCCGGTGCTGGGCGGCGGCGTGGTCACCAGCGGCACGTTCTCGCCCTGCCTGGAGATCGGCATCGGCATGGCCTACGTTCCGCCCGCACGCAGCGGAGTCGGCGAGCGGATCGAGATCGACGTTCGTGGCAAGATCCGGCCCGCCACCGTCAAGGCGAAGCCGCTCTACCGAAAGGACGACAGCTGATGGCAGAGTCCAGCTACCCGGGCGACCTGCTCTACCACCCCGAGCACGACTGGGCGCGAATCGAATTCGATGGAGATCCCGCCCATCCCGGCGGGTCCGATTTCATCGCCACGCTCGGGATCACCTGGTATGCGCAGGACGCTCTCGGTGAGGTCGTCTACTTCGACCCCCCCGCGCCCGGCACGGCGGTCAGCAAGGACGAGCCCTACGCCGAGGTCGAGTCGGTCAAGGCGGTCTCCGACGTCGTCGCGCCGCTCTCAGGGGAGATCGTCGAGGTCAACGAGGCACTGGCCGACGCCCCGGACGCGATCAACGACGATCCCTACGGCGCCGGCTGGCTGGTGAAGGTGCGCCTCTCAGACCCGGACGAGCGCGACGCGCTGATGGACGCCGCGGCCTATTCGGCTAGCCTCCTCTGACCGGGAGCGACTGGCGCAGCGGCTAGGCTCAGCACAGCTTTGAGTCGCTACACGTCCGTCACAGACGCCGATCGCTCGGCGATGCTCGCCGCGATTGGCGTGCAGAGCGTCGAGGAGCTGTTCGAGCGCCAAATCCCCGAGGGCGTGCGCCTGCGCCGACCGCTCGACCTGCCCCACGGCCAGAGCGAGCAGGACGTCTACGAGCACCTGCGCGAGCTGGCCGCGCGCAACGTCAGCGCCGAGGACGAGTTGTGCTTCCTCGGCGCTGGGATGTACGACCACTACGTGCCGGCGATCGTGGACATGCTGATGGAGCGCTCAGAGTTCCTGACGCCTTACACCCCCTATCAGCCGGAGGTCTCCCAAGGGGGGTTGCAGGTGATGTTCGAGTACCAGACCGCGATCTGCGAGATCACGGGTCTACCCGTCTCGAACGCCTCGGTCTACGAGGGTCCGAGCGCCGTTGCCTCGGCGGGCTACCTGGCCAAGCTGCAGAACGGCCGCGGGCGCTTCGTCGTCAGCGCCGGGCTTCACCCGCACACGCTGGCGACCCTGCGCACCTACGCGCACGGCTACGGGATCGAGGTGGTCGAGGTGCCGCTGCTCGCCGCCGGCGCGGGCGAGGCAGCCGGCGCAGGCGCGGGCGTGACAGACGGGACCGGTGCGGGCGCACCCCATGGCGGGGCGCAGGCCGGCGTGACCGACCCCGACGCTTGGGCCAAGGCGATCGACGATGGCGTCTCGGCGGTGATCTTCGCCCAGCCGAACTTCTACGGTGCCGTCGAGGACGCCGCCGCGCTCACCTCCGCCGCCAAGCAGGCCGGGGGAGAGCAGCTGGTCACGATCGCCCAGGTCGACCCGATCGCGCTGTCGGTGCTGGCGCCGCCCGGCGAGTGCGGCGTGGACGTCGCCGTCGGCGAGGGGCAGGCGCTCGGCAATCGCATGGACTTCGGTGGGCCCTCGTTCGGCTTCTTCGCGGCGAGAGAGGCGTACCTGCGCCGCATGCCCGGCCGCATCGCTGGCGAGACGACCGACGTCGATGGGCGCCGCGGGTTCGTGCTGACGCTGCAGACGCGTGAGCAGCACATCCGCCGCGAGAAGGCGACCTCGAACATCTGTACGGCGCAGGCGCTGAACGCGCTCGGCGGTGTCGTCTACCTGGCCTGGCTCGGGCGCGAGGGCTTCGTAGAGCTGGGCGAGCTGCTGCTGCGCCGCACCCATTACGCGCGCAAGGCGCTGTGTGCGCTGGATGGCGTCTCGCCGCTTCACTCTCAGCCGGTCGTGCGCGAGTTCGCCGTGCGCCTGGACGCCGACGTCGCAGCGGTGCGCCGCAGCTGCCTGGCCCACGGCGTCAACCCGGGCGTCGATCTGCACGCCCTGACCGGGCGCGAGCAGGACCGTGGCGGGCTGCTGGTGGCGATCACCGAGCGCCGCTCACGCGCGGACATAGACCGCTTGGTCGAGCTGCTGGGGGAGGCCGTAGCGGCCGAGCGCCTTGCGGACCCCCCATCATCGCGGGGTGCAGGCGCGCGGGCCGGGCGACAGGCGCCGGCGACGGCGGGAGTGGGGGGATGAGCGTGGCGATGAGAGCTCCGACCGAGGGCGGCAGTCCGCAGCAGCGCGAAGTCGCCGTGACGATCTTTGAGCGCGGCGCGGCCGGTCGGCGCGCCTTCCAGTGTCCGGCGCTCGATGTGCCCGCGACGCCGATCGCGGAGTTGCTGCCCCCCCACCTGCGCCGCTTGGAGCCGGCGCGGCTGCCGGAGGTCTCGGAGCCCGAGATCGTGCGCCATTACGTGCGTCTGTCCAAGCGCAACTTCGACCTGGACTCGGGCTTCTACCCGCTCGGCTCTTGCACGATGAAGCACAATCCCCGCCTGCACGAGCGTGTCGCGGCGCTGCCCGGCCATGCCCGCCTGCACCCTTTGCAGGACCCCGAGCGCGCGCAGGGGGCGCTGGAGCTGATGTGGAACCTCGAGCGAGCGCTCTCGGAGATCTCAGGCTTGCCGCACGTCTGCCTGCAGCCCTCTGCCGGCTCGCACGGTGAGCTGGCGGGGGTGCTGCTGACGCGCGCCTACCACGAGGCGCGCGGGGAGACTCGCCACAGGGTGCTCACCCCGGACACGGCGCACGGCACCAATCCGGCGACGGTGACTATGGCCGGCTTCGAGGTGGTCAAGGTCGCAACCGCGCCCGACGGCGGCGTCGACCTCGACGACCTGCGCGCCAAGGCCGACACCGACGTCGCCTGCCTGATGCTCACCAATCCCAACACGCTCGGGCTGTTCGACGCCAACATCGCCGAGATCGCTCAGATCGTGCACGAGGTGGGGGCGACGCTCTACTACGACGGCGCCAACCTCAACGCCGTGATGGGCATCTCCCGGCCGGGGGACATGGGCTTTGACATCGTGCACTTCAACCTGCACAAGTCCTTCACCCAGCCCCACGGCGGCGGCGGCCCCGGCTCGGGGCCGATTGCCGTGTCCGACCGGATCGAGCCGTTCCTGCCGGTGCCTCGCATCGTGCGCGTAGATGGCGATGGAGGTGGGGGTGGGGCCGGCCTGCCGGCCGGCCAGTCGTTCGTGCCCGCCGAGGGACCGGACGCGTCCTCACGCGAGCGGGGCCACTTCGCGCTCGATACGGATCGCCTGCGGTCGATCGGGCGCTTGCGCGGATTCCAGGGCAACTACGGCTGCTTCGTGCGCTCCTACGCCTACATCCGCTCGCTCGGAGCCGCCGGCCTGAAGGATGCCTCCGAGGTCGCGGTGCTGAACGCCAACTATCTGCTCGCCCGCCTGGGGGAGCTTGGAGTGTTGAAGCTTTTGCCACTTGCCTACGCCAATGCGAGCTCGAACGCCTCATCCCCTACGGGGATAGAGGCTGTTCGGGGACTGTGCCTGCACGAGTTCGTGCTCTCCGGTGAGCCGATGAAGCGCGAGCTGCAGATCAAGACGCTTGACCTGGCTAAGCGCCTGCTCGACCACGGCTACCACCCGCCGACGGTCTACTTTCCGCTGCTGGTCGACGAGGCGCTGATGGTCGAGCCGACCGAGACCGAGACCAAGGAGACGCTCGACGCCTTCGCGCAGGCGCTGGCCGAGATCCTGGGCGAGGCCGCGGAGGACCCACAGATCGCTCAGAACGCGCCGTACACGACGCCCGTCAGGCGCCTGGACGAGGTCGGCGCGGCCAAGAACCCGATCATCCGCCAAGCGCTCTGACTACGCGCAGAGACGCCCCGGCGGCGCTCCGGCCTTCCATGTAGCCTGGCTCGCCGTGCGCATCTTCTCCGGCATCCAGCCCACTGGGACAAAGCACCTGGGCAACTACATCGGCGCGATCCGCCAGTACGTCGCCGGGCAGGAGCGCGGCGAAGCGCTGTTCTGCATCGTCGACCTGCACGCGATCACGGTCGCCTACGACCCGGCCGACCTGCGCCGCAGCCTCTACGACCTGACCGCGCTGCTGCTCGCCTCGGGGCTCGACCCGGCGCGCTGCATGCTCTTCCGCCAGAGCGATGTGCTCGAGCACACCGAGTTGACGTGGTTGCTATCGAGTGTCACCGCGTTCGGCGACCTTCAGCGCATGCACCAGTTCAAGGACAAGTCAGCCACCCAACGTGAGCTTGTGTCGGCTGGATTGTTCTTCTATCCGGTCTTGATGGCCGCCGACGTGCTCGCCTATGGCGCGACCGATGTCCCCGTCGGCGACGACCAGCGCCAGCACGTCGAGCTGATGCGTGACATCGCGATTCGCTTCAATGCCCGCTTCGCCGGCGGCGAGGAGGTGCTGGTCGTGCCCGATCACTGCATCCCCGAAGTCGGCGCGAGGATCATGGATCTGCAGGAGCCCACACGCAAGATGTCGACCACCGGCGGCTCCGAGTCGGGGACCGTGTACGTGCTGGACGAGTCGGACGCGATCGTCAAGAAGTTCAGGAGCGCCGTGACCGACTCCGGCCGCGAGATCGCACGCTCGCCCGAGAAGCCGGGAGTCTCGAACCTGATCGAAATCCTCGCGGTCGCGCGCGGCGTCACGCCCGAGCAGGTGCAAGCCGACATGCGCGACGCGCGCGGCTACGGCGACCTGAAGACGGCGACCGCCGAAGCGGTCGTGGAGATGCTGGCGCCTGTGCGCGAGCGCTACGTGCAGCTGCGCGCCGAGGAGCCGGCGTTGGAGGCGGTGCTGGCGGCCGGGGCCGAGCGCGCGCGCGCGATAGCCGCCGAGACGCTGGCCGACGTGCGCGAGTGCATGGGCGTTGGGCACCCCAAGCGCGTTTCTGCTGGACCCGAGAGCGTTTCAACGCCAAGTTGACGCTAACCGCAGCGGGCCGTCGGGGCCGCACGGTACGGTGAGCCGGTGACCGTCCCCGCGCTTGACCTCGACCTGGAGGTATTCAGCGGCCCGTTCGACCTGCTGCTCGCGCTCGTCCTGCGCGAGGAGATCGACCTGCTCGAGCTCGAGCTTGCCGACGTCGTGCTCGCCTACCTCGACCACCTGGAGGGGCGTGGAGAGCTTGACCTGGAGACGGCCACCGAATTCATTGTCCTGATCGCCGCTCTGCTGGAACTGAAGTCGCGGCTGATGCTCGCCGACGACGATGAGGAGCTGCTGGACATCGAGCCGGGCGAGGCCGCTGAGGAGCTACTGGAGCGGATGCTGCAGGCTCGCCGCTTCCGTTCTGCGTCGACTTACCTGCAGGAGCTGTTCGCGCGCGAGGCGGGCGCGCGCTTCCGCATCGCCCTGCCGCCCGCGCACCTGCGCAAGGCGATGCCCGCTCCGGCTGATGGCTCGGAGAGCCCGTCTGTGCTCGGCGAGGCGATCGGGCGGCTGCTGCGGATGCCACCGACGATCAGCCTGCGCCACATCTCCGTCCAGCGCGTGACCGTTGCCGAGCGCCTGTCCCACCTGCGTGGCCTCTTGCGCCGCGGCCGCTTCTCCTTCGAGGAGGCCGTGCACGGCGAGGATCGGATGACGGTCGCGGTGACCGTGTTCGCGCTGCTGGAGCTGTACAAGCGCGGTGAAGCCTGGTGGGAGCAGGACGAGAGCTTCGGCGAGATCGCGGTCCACCCCCTTGCGGGGACACCCTTGAGGGCGCAGGCAGCCGCGGCGGCAGTCGCCCCGCAGCTGCAAGCAAGCGCCGGATGAGTGACGCAGAGGCCGGCGACGTGCCGATCGGCGGCGAGGACCAGCGGGCGCCCGAGTTCGTCGACGCGCTCGTGTGCACGATCGAGGCGCTGCTGTTCCTGGCGCCCGACCCGCTCACCCCGCAGGAGCTGGCCGACGCGGCGGCGGCCGATGAGGCGGATGTAGTCGCGGCCCTAGCCGCGCTGGCTGAGCGCCACGCGCCCGACGCGAGCGGCATCCGTCTGCGCGAGCTGGCGGGGGGCTTCACCTTCGCGACCGGGCCCGAGACCGAGGACGCCGCCAAGCGCCTGTTCAGCCGCCCGCGCGCCGCCACGCTCACGCCGGCGCAGGCGGAGACACTGGCGATCGTCGCCTACCTGCAGCCGGTCTCGCGCCCGGAGATCACGCGCATCCGCGGTGTCAGCGCCGACTCGGCCGCCTCGACGCTGCTCGAGCGCGGGCTGATCGAAGAGTCCGGGCGCTCCCAGTTCGGCGCGGTCATGTACCGCACGACGACGCAATTCCTGAAGCTGTTCGGCTTGAATGGGATCGAGGAACTGCCGGACGTCGCGCAGTGGGACCCGACCCCCGAGGAGCAGGCGCAGCTGCGCGAGCGGCTGCTGCGGGCCGGGGAGGCGCGGGCCGGCGGGGGGCCGGACGGCGAGCGCTGAGTCATCAGGCAACCGCGCGCGCAGCGAGCTGTCCGCACGCCGCGTCGATGTCGCGCCCACGCGTCAGTCGCACCGTCGCCTCGATCCCGTTCTGCTCCAGCGCCCGCTTGAACGCCTCGATCGACTCGCGGCTGGACCCTTTGTACTTCGAGTCGGTCGGGTTGAACGGGATCAGGTTGACCTTGAACATCCGCGGCTGCTCGTCAGAGCGGCGAGGCGCGAGCAGGCGGGCCAGCGCGATGGCCTGCTGATAGCGGTCGTTTACGCCGGCGAGCATCACGTACTCGACGAACACGCGCCTGTGCTTGCGCTCGTAGAAGGCGCGGCAGGCCTCGATGACGTCAGCGAGTCGGTAGCGCTCGTTGACCGGCATCAGCTCGCTGCGCAGCGCTTCGTCGGCCGCGTGCAATGAGAGCGCCAGGCGCAGCGGCATCTCCTGTTCGGCGAGGCGTTCGATGCCCGGGATCCAGCCGACGGTCGAGATCGCCGTGCGGCGGTGGGTGATGCCGAGATCGGACAGGCGCTCGCAGGCGGCGAGCACCGCATCGAGATTGAGCATCGGCTCGCCCATTCCCATGAACACGCAATGGTCGATCGGTTCGATTCGGCGGAAGTGCAGTGCCTGGTCGAGGATCTCCGAGGCGGTCAGGTTGCGGGCGAACTTCATCTGGCCGGTGGCGCAGAACGTGCACGTCAGCGGGCAGCCCGACTGCGAGGAGACGCAGATCGACCGGCGCGAGTCGCGGTAGCGCATCAGCACCGCCTCCAGCGGCCGTCCGTCGACGGTTGCGAACAGCGCCTTGACGGTGCCGTCGCTGGCCTTGCGCTCCTCGCGCAGCTGCAGACAGGAGAACGGCACGTCCTGCGCCAGCCGCTCGCGCAGCGCCGCCGGCAGGTTGGTCATCTCCGTGTAGTCAGGCGCGCCGCGCGCGACCCACTGCCACACCTGCCGAGCGCGGAAGGTCGGCTCGCCTGCGTGGGCGAGCGTCTCATCGAGCAACTGGACGTCCACGGTCCCTATGGTGGCAGCCGATGTCCGGGGAGCGCCGATGCGCCTAGCCAAGTACCTCGCCCAAGCGGGCGTCGCCTCGCGCCGCGCCGCCGAGGAGATCGTCCGTGCCGGGCGAGTGAGCGTGGACGGAGAGGTAGTGCGCGACCCGGCGCGCGACGTCGACGCGCACAGCGGCGTGGCGGTGGACGGGCGCGAGCTTGGCGGCGCCGAGCCGCGAGTCGTGTACGCGCTCAACAAGCCCTTCGGCGTCCTCAGCACGGCCGATGACCCTTACGGCCGCCCGACGGTCGTCTCGCTGCTCGCCGGCCGGGAGAACGCCGCTCGGACTCCCGCCGCGCGTCTGTCTGTTCCCTCGAGGGTGTATCCCGTCGGCCGGCTGGATGCCGACTCGACCGGCCTGATTCTCCTCACCAACGATGGCGAGCTCGCCCACCGGCTGACGCACCCCTCCTTCCACGTGCCCAAGACCTACCGCGTGCGCGTCGCCGGTGGCAAGGTCGGCGAGCGCGCCTTGCGGGCGCTGCGCGAAGGCGTGCGGCTCGAGGACGGCCCGACTGCGCCCGCGCAGGTGCGGCGTGTGCCGTCCAGGCTGCGCTCGCTGGACACGCTAGAGCTGACGATCCACGAAGGCCGCAACCGCCAGGTGCGGCGCATGTGCGAGGCCGTCGGCCACCCCGTCGAGTCGCTGGAGCGGATCGCGTTCGGCCCGTTGCGGCTCGGCGAGCTCGCATCCGGCGCCACGCGGCGCCTGACCGACGCCGAGGTGGAGCGGCTGCGCCGCGCCGGCGCCTAGAATCGGGCAACCAATGGAGCAACGCCTGCACGCCCTGCGCGGCGCGATATCCGTGCCTGAGGACGATGCCAAGGAGATACTCGACGCGACCACCGAGCTGATGAGCGAGATCATGTCTCGCAACGGCTTGGAGCCCGGGCAGGTCGTCAGCTGCATCTTCACGGTCACCGACGATCTGACGGCGGAGTTCCCGGCGGTGGCGGCGCGGGCCCTGGGCTTCGAGCGAGTGCCGCTGCTGTGCGCACGCGAGATACCGGTGCCGGGGTCTTTACCGCAAGTGATCAGGGTTTTGATTCACTACTACGCAGCGGAAGATCACGGGGCCAGGCATGTCTACATGCGCGAGGCGGCGACGCTGCGCGAGGACTTGCAGGCGGCGCAATAGAGATGCGAGCGCTCGTCAAGGCAATGGTCTGCGCGTTTGTCGTCTGGAGCGTGATCGTCGGTGGCGCTTGGGCGAGCGGCCCGACAGGATCGCCTTTGCCTGACTTTCCCCGTTTTCGCGGGGTAATGCTCGTGCACAACGGCTCGCCCGCCAGCGCCGAGCGCGAACGCTCGATCCTCGCGGCGCTGAAAGCGGCGGGCGGCGGTTCGACTCCCAACTGCGCCGAAACAGCGGTCAACCTGGGCGCCGACCTCTGCTACTGGGGCGGGCCCGTCGTTCACGCTCATGCAGTCCATCTGATCTTCTGGGGCGGTAGTGGCGGCAGATCCGCCTTTCCCAGCGGCTACATCGCGGCGGTCGAACGTTACTTCGAAGACGTCGCCCGCGCCAGCGGCGCGCGCTCGAACGTCTACTCGGTCGTCACCCAGTACGAAGGGTCAAACGGGCCCGGCGTCTACGAAGTGAGCTTTGATCCGGCGACGTCGGGCCCCGGACATGACGTTGCGATCGACTCCGAACCGTTCGTCAACGAATGCACCGACGCGGCCACCCCCTCCACCTGCGTCACCGACGAAGAGATCCAGGCGCAGGTCACGGCGGTCAGCGGCTCCAACGGCTGGTCTTCGTCGCTTTCCAACGTGTTCTTCGTATTCACTCCCCCCGCCGTTGGCAGCTGCTTCACCAAGGGTTCCAGCGAAACGGGTGACGCGTGCGCGTTCGTTGAAGGCGGCTACTGCGCCTATCACAAAGACTTCGGGCCGAGCGGAA
Organism: Solirubrobacteraceae bacterium; assembly: GCA_035938935.1. Lineage (GTDB taxonomy): Bacteria > Actinomycetota > Thermoleophilia > Solirubrobacterales > Solirubrobacteraceae > Palsa-744. The sequence goes on along the minus strand of DASZGH010000059.1, from coordinate 10,821 downwards.
GCCAGACGCTGTACGCCAACATCCCCGACAACGGTGGGGTGAAAGGCTGCGACGCTGGCGAGCACCCGAACGGCGCCGGCGAAGCCGACGCCACGCTCGACGTCACAAGCCACGAGCACATCGAGACGATCACCGACCCGCTCGGCAGTCAGATAGGCGAGAAGAACGGCTGGACGGACGTGATCGGCCAGGAGATCGGCGACAAGTGCCTGCCGCCGGAGACTTTCGACACCTACGGCGAACTGTTCGAAGGCCGGGCGGGCGAACTGTCGAATCAGCTGATCTCGGGCGATCGATTCTTCCTGCAGCGCGAGTGGAGCAACAGCGCTTTCAACGGCCAGGGCGGCTGTGTCGGCCGAATGCTGCACGCCGCCTTCGCGGCGCCCGGCGAAGCCAAGGCCACAGTTGCGGCCGCCTTCGATGGCTCGGCGTCGGGCGAAGTGGGCGACCCTGCCGACTATTGGATCTGGTCGTTCGGAGACGGCGTTCAGGTCGGCTCGCCCGAACCGATTGTCGCTCACACCTATGCCCGTGCGGGCTTCTATCACGTCACACTGACCGCTTTCGACGAAGCCGGCAACAGCAATACTGCAACGGCGATCGTGACGGTGGGCGAAGCCCCTCCCGCGACGCCGGTGACGCCGCTGCCGGCGCCAGTGGTGATCAAAGAAGTGATCAAAGAAGCGATCGTCCCCGGCCGCCTGACATCCGCGCAGGTAGCCGAAAGGCTCGGCCTGCCCGCCAACGGCAAGAAGCTCACCGGCGAAGGTTCGCTCTCCCTGGGCCATGCCGGATGCCCGCCAGCCTGCGGTGTGACGCTGCGCCTCTACGCCAAGGTCACGACGACGTCGCACAAACGCCGCACCACCAAGCAAGTGCTGGTCGGCACGGCGCAGGTGATGGTGGCGGCCAAAGCGCTAAAGACGCTGTCGTTGTCGCTGAACGGCAAGGGCAAGCAGCTGCTGCGCAAGCTGCACACGCTGCCGTGCAAGCTGCTCGTAATGGTCGAAGGCCAGGAAGGCGGCAACTGGCAGATCGTGCGCTTGCTGACGCTCAAGCGCTGAGTCGCCACAATAGGCGCGTGGCCATCGAGTTCTCAGAGCGCATAGCGCGAATCCCCACCTACCCCGTCGCCGGCGGGTACGCGGAGCGCGCGCCGAAGGTCCGGCTGGCTTCCAACGAGTCGCCGTACCCGCCGCTGCCGGCGGTGATCGAGGCGATCCAGCGGGCGCTGCCGCGCCTCAACCGCTACCCGGACCCCACCAACTCGCTGCTCAAGCAGCGACTGTCCGAGCGCTACGAGGTGCCCACCTCGCGGATCGCGATCGGCAACGGCTCTTGCGACATCCTGCTCGCCGCCGGCGAGGCACTGCTGGAGCCCGGCGCCGAGCTCGTCCACGCGTGGCCGTCGTTCTCGGTCTACCCGCACCTCAGCGCTGCCAGCGGCGCGCGCGCAGTGATGGTCGCGCTCGACGCTGAGGAGCGCCACGACCTGCCGGGAATGCTGCGCGAGATCACCGCCGCCACGCGCCTGGTGATCGTCAACAACCCCAACAACCCCACAAGCACGGCGTTGCCGCTGGCAAGCATCGCCGACTTCCTAGCCGACGTCCCGCGCCACGTCTGCGTGATCCTCGACGAGGCCTACGCCGAGTTCAACCTGCTCGACGATCCCGATGCGTCGATCGAGCTGCTCGACGCGCACCCCAACCTGGTGTTGCTGCGCACCTTCTCGAAGGTCTACGGCCTCTGCGGCCTGCGCGTAGGCTTCGCCCTGTGCGGCTCCGACGATTTCCCGCGAGCCGTCGACCAGGTGCGCCAGCCGTTCTTCTGCAACGCCGTCGCCCAGGTGGCCGCGGTCGAGGCGCTGGCCCACCAGGACGCGGTCACCGAGCGCGTCACGCGCACGATCGCCGAGCGCATCTCGATGGACGAGCGACTGCGAGCGCTCGGCATCGAGCCGGCCGAGTCGCAGGCCAACTTCTGCTGGTTCTCGCTCGGCGCGGAGAACCCCGAGCGAGCCGCCGAGCGCGAGGCCCAGGTGATGCAGGGTCTGCAGGAGCGGGGCGTACTAGTGCGCGAGGGTGGGGCGCTGGGCAAGGCCGGCTGCCTGCGCGTCACCTACGGAACCACAGAGGAGAACGAGATCTTCCTCGACGCGCTTGATCAAGCCCTCTGAGCTTGCTACAACCCAACCAGACGATCATGCAGACGACCGCCTCGACACCCCGACGAGCACGCACGTGGTTGCACGGTGGGTACCGGTCGTTTCGCCCAGCCTGGCGATTTAGGTAGGCGCTCCGACCTGTCCTCCGTCCCGTGAGCCGGAGGCGACACGGGTCGCATCGGGCTCTGAGAGGGCCGGGCGCCGTAGCAGCGGCCACACAGGCCACGCCGATCAGGCGAGTCGCTCCGGGCACGAGCAGGACAAACCAACCCGTACTTGAAAGGATTGAGCAGATGATGATCGTCATGAAGGAGGACGCGACCGAGAGCGAGATAGCCTCGGTGATCGAGAAGATCGAGCACGCTGGCGCGCTGGCGCACCCGATCAAAGGCGCGCGCCTGACCGTGATCGGCGCGATCGGCGACGTCGAGCAGGACGTAAGCGTCGCCAACCTGGGCCTGGAGGGCCAGCCGGGTGTGGACCGGGTGATGCCGATCCTCAAGCCGTACAAGCTGGCCTCCGCGCAGTTGCGCCACGGCGAGCCGAGCGTGCTCGAGATCGAGGGCCGCAAGATCGGCGGCGGCCACTTCGCCCTGATCGCCGGCCCGTGCACGGTCGAATCGCGCGAGCAGCTGCTGGAGACCGCTGACATCGTCAAGGACGCCGGCGTGGCGATGCTGCGAGGCGGTGCCTACAAGCCGCGGACGAGCCCGTACGCCTTCCAGGGCTTGGGCCAGGAGGGTCTGAAGCTGCTGGCCGAGGCCAAGGAGCGCACGGGCCTGCCGATCGTCACCGAGCTGATGGACGCGCGCGACCTGGAGCCGGTGCTCGAGGTCGCCGACGTGATCCAGGTCGGCGCGCGCAACATGCAGAACTTCCCGCTGCTGGCCGAGCTGGGTCGTGCGGGCCGTCCGGTCTTGCTCAAGCGCGGCCTCTCGGCGACGCTCGACGAGCTGTTGATGGCGGCCGAGTACGTGCTCAAGGAAGGCAACACGGACGTGATGCTGTGCGAGCGTGGGATCAAGACGTTCGAGACGGCTTATCGCGTCACGCTCGACCTGCAGGCCGTCCCGGCGCTCAAAGAGCTGACACACCTGCCGATCGTCGTCGACCCCAGCCACGCCGCGGGCCGGCGCTCGCTGGTAAGGCCGATGTCGCTGGCGGCCGCGGCCGCCGGGGCCGATGGGATCATCGTCGAGGTGCACCCAAACCCCGACGAGGCCCTCTGTGACGGCCCGCAGGCGCTGCTGGCCGACGAGTTCGCTGAGTACGCAGCCGCGGTCGAGCAGGTCGCGGCGATCGCCGGGAAGGCCTTCTCCACGGCGTGACGCAGCTGCGGCTGGCGGTGCTGGGGGTCGGCCTGATCGGAGGCTCGATCGGCCTGGCCGCGCGCCGCCGCCTGGGCGCACATGTGGTCGGCTACGACCCGGAGGCGCAGGCGCTTGCACGCGCGGCCACGATCGGCGCGATCGACGAGCCGACTTCCAGCGTCGAGCGAGCCGCGCGCGAGGCCGACTATGTCTTCGTCGCGAGCCCTGTGGGAAGCGCGACGGCGCTCGCCTCGGCGGTGCTAGCCGTGTGCGGACCGGAATGTGTCGTCAGCGATGTCGGCTCGACCAAGCGCCACATAGCGGCAGCGATCTCCGACCCGCGCTTCGTTGCCGGCCATCCGCTGGCGGGAGCGGAGACCTCGGGAGTGGACGGCGCCCGCGAGGATCTGTTCGATGAAGCCGTCTGGTACCTGACGCCGGCGGCTGAGGGCTCGGCGGCCGCGCTGGCGCGACTTACGGGTTTGCTGGAGCAGCTCGGGGCCTCGCCCGTGGTTCTCGACGCGCAGGCGCACGACCGCCTGATGGCAAGCGTCTCGCACCTTCCGCACGTGCTCGCCAACGTCCTCGTTGCCCAGGCGCTACGGGCAGCCCCGGTGGCTGTCGGCGACGCACACGGCGTGTGGGCGGGCGCCGGGCTTCCGACGAACCCAAGCTTTCGCGACGCCACCAGGGTCGCGGGCGCGAACACCGCGATCTGGACCGACATCTACCTCTCCAACAGCGATCTGCTGGCCGAGGCGCTCGACGAGGCGATCAGGGAATTGAGCGGCGTGCGCGACGCGCTCGACGCAGAGGACGCGGGCGCGCTGGCGGAGTGGAACGACCGCGCTCGCGAACAGCGCGCAAGGCTCTCCGGGCGCGAAGCGCACGGTCTCGGTCCGGGAGCGGCGCCGGCCTCGTAGGGTACGTCCACTATGGACGTCCGCTTCGACCCCTCCGCGGGCCTGCAGGGAGAGCTGACTGCCCCTGCCGACAAGTCGATCTCGCATCGCGCCGCCCTGCTGGGCGCGATGGCCTCCGAGCCGACGCGGATCGAGAACTACCTGCACGCCGCCGACACCGACTCCACGCTCGCCGCGGTGCAGGCGCTCGGCGCGCTCGTGGACGAGCGCGAAGGCGTCATCACGGTACGCGGCACGGGCCTGCGCGAGGCGCGCGTCCCGGACGGGCCGATCGACGTCGGCAACGCCGGCACGCTGCTGCGCCTGCTGCCCGGCTGGCTGGTGGCGCAAGAGGGCCGTACGTTCACGCTCGACGGCGACGAGTCGATCCGCCGCCGCCCCGTGGACCGCGTCGCCGAGCCGCTGCGGATGATGGGGGCGAGGATCGAGGCGCGCGAGGACCGCCTGCCGCCACTGACGATCCACGGCGAGCGCCTACGCGCGATCTCCTACGAGCTGCCGGTGGCAAGCGCCCAGGTCAAGTCGTGCGTGCTGCTGGCGGCGCTCGCCGCCGACGGCGCCACGACGGTGGGCGAGCCGGCGCGCAGTCGCGACCACACCGAGCGGATGCTCCTGCGTGCCGGCGTGAACATCCACCGCAACGGCAAGCACGTCACGGTGCTAAACGCCGACGAGCTGGTGCTCGAGCGCGTCGTCGTCCCCAGCGACCCCAGCTCGGCGGCGTTTGCGATCGCCGCCGCCGTGCTCGTCCCCGGCTCGCGGCTGCTGGTGCGCGACGTCGGCGCCAACTGGACCCGCACCGGCTTCCTGCGCATCCTGCAGCGTATGCGCGGCATCGTGATCGGCGACTTGGAGGACGAGAGCGGCGAGCTGGTCGCCGAGGAGCCGATCTGCGATCTGGACGTGGCGCACGGAGCGCTCGAGGGTACGTACGTGGACCCAGAGGAGGTGCCGCTGGCGATCGACGAGCTGCCGCTGGTGGCGCTGCTCGGTTGCTTCGCCGAAGGCGAAACCGTGGTGCGCGGCGCTCAGGAGTTGCGGGTCAAGGAGTCCGACCGCATCAGCACGGTGGTCGAGGCCCTGCGCGGACTGGGCGCGGACATCGAGGCGCTCGAGGACGGTTTCGCCGTAACCGGGGTAGGTGGTCTGCGCGGCGGCGAGATCGACGCCGGCGGCGATCACCGCTTGGCGATGATGGGCGCGGTCGCCGGATTGGCCTCGCGCGAGGGAGTGATGGTGCACGGGATGGAGGCGGCGTCTGTGTCCTATCCGGGGTTCGTGCGGGATCTCCAGGCGCTGAGCCAATGAGGAGGCGACCATGGTGATCGCGATCGACGGCCCGGCCGGGGCCGGCAAGTCGACCGTGGCCCGGGCGCTCGCCGCAAAGCTCGGCTTCACCTACCTGGACACCGGCGCGATGTACCGCTGCGTCGGTCTACTCGCGTTGGAGTCGCCAGAGGATGAGCCGGCGGCGCTCGCGCATGGGGCTGAGATCGTGTTCGCGCCGGCCGGCACGGTCGACATCGCGCTCGCGGCGCAACCGAGCAAGCCGATTGCCACGGTCGCGCCTGGCGCCGCCGCCGCCGGACCGCTCGTCCTGCTCGACGGCTGCGACGTGACGACGGCGATCCGCGCGCACGAGGTCAGCGAGGTTGCATCCCGCGTCGCCGCCGATCCGCTCGTGCGCGAGGCGCTGGTGCGGCGCCAGCGGGCGCTCGTGGCGCAGGGTGACTGGGTTGCCGAGGGTCGCGACATCGCCTCGGCCGTCGCCCCCGAGGCCGAGCTGAAGATTTTCTTGACTGCAGACCCATCCGAGCGGGCGCGCCGTCGCGCCGGCGAGCTCGCCGGCGAGCCGGCCACGATCATGGCCGAGCTGGCGCTGCGCGACGAGCGCGACTCGACGCTGGGCCGCAGCGCATTGGCTCCGGCGCCCGGCGCGGTACCGGTGGATACGAGCGGCTTGACGGTCGAGCAAGTGGTCGACCGGATCGCCGAGATGGCCGCCCGCGCCTCACGGTGACCGCGGCGCGGCGCGGTCATACTCATCGGATGCTCAAGGTCGCGATAGTCGGCTACCCCAACGTCGGCAAGTCCTCGCTGGTCAACCGCCTCGCGGGCTCGCGCGAGGCCGTCGTGCACGAGCGCCCCGGCGTGACGCGCGACCGCAACGAGATCGAGTGCGAGTGGAACGGGCGCCGGTTCGTGCTGATCGACACCGGCGGCGTGGACTTTCAGGACGAGGATCCGCTGGCCGGCTCGATCCGCGAGCAGGCCCGCGCGGGGCTGGCCGACGCCGAGGTCGCCGTGCTGGTGGTCGACGCTCGATCAGGGGTGCGCCCCGGCGACGAGGAGATGGCGGAGCTGCTGCGCGGCTCGCCGCTGCCGGCGATCGTCGCGGCCAACAAGTGCGACGGCGTCGGCGATCTGCCGCTGGCCGCCGACTTTCATCGCCTCGGATTGGGTGAGCCGATCGCGGTCTCCGCGGCTCAGGGCCTGGGCTCGGGCGACCTGCTCGACCGGATCGTGGAGTTGCTTCCCTCAGAGCAGGAGATCGACGATGACCAGGAGACGATCCGCCTGGCGCTGATCGGCCGCCCCAACGTCGGCAAGTCCTCTCTGGTCAACCGCTTCCTCGGCGAAGAGCGCGTGATCGTCTCAGAGCACGCGGGCACCACACGCGACGCGATCGACACGCCGCTGCTCCTCGATGGCCGCAGGCTGATCCTGGTCGACACGGCTGGGATGCGCCGGCAGTCGAAGGTCTCAGACTCGGTCGAGTACTACACGGCCCTGCGCTCCCAGCGCGCGGCCGAGCGCGCCGACGTGGCGCTCATCGTCTGCGACGCCGCCGAAGGCGTCACCGCCCAGGACCTGCGGGTCGCTGAGCTGGCGATGAAGGCGGCCTGCGCCACCGCGATCGTGCTGAACAAGTGGGACCTAAACGAGGGCAGCGAGTCCGATCTCGACCACGAGCGGGCTCGCGTCGCCGAAAAGCTGCGCCTGCGCCCGCGCGTGCTAACCGCGAGCGCCAAGACGGGCCGCAACGTCTCGCGCCTGCTCGCCGAGGCGATCGCGCTCGGCGACCGGCGCCGCGGGCGCATACCGACCCCGGAGCTCAACCGCTTCCTGGCCGAGGTCGTGCAGGCGCGCCAGCCGCCGGTCGGCACGCGTCGCGGCTCGAGCCAGCACCGCCTCAAGCTGATCTACATGACCCAGATCGGCACGGCGCCGCCGCGCTTTGCGATCCAGGTCAACTCGCGCACGCGCGTAACGCGCGACTACGCCTACTTCGTCGAGAACCGGCTGCGCGCCCGCTACGGCATGGACGGCGTGCCGCTGGTGATCGACTTCGTCGAGCGTGGAGCCCGCGCGCGGGCCGCCCCAGCTGCGAATAGACTGCGTGGCACTTCTTCAAGCTAAGGGTTCGTAGATGAACAAGGAGATTGTTCATCTACGGGCCCTAGATCAGTGGAGCCGAGCGTAAAGACATGAGCCACCATTCCGACAGCGAGTTTCTGTTCACCTCCGAGTCGGTCACGGAGGGCCACCCGGACAAGATCGCCGACCAGATCTCCGACGGCGTCCTCGACGCCGTCCTCGCCGACGATCCCTACGGCCGCGTTGCTTGCGAGACACTCGTCAACACGGGGTTGGTTGTCGTCTCAGGCGAGATCTCCACCGACACCTACGTCGACATCCAGGAGATCGCTCGCGAGACGGTGCGCAGGATCGGCTACGACAACGCCGCCTACGGCTTCGACTGCGACACCTGTGCCGTACTCAACGCGATCGACAAGCAGTCGCCCGACATCGCGCAGGGCGTCGATGCCGCGTATGAGACGCGCCACGAACCGGGCGACGAAGACGAGCTCGACGTCGCCGGCGCCGGCGATCAGGGCATGATGTTCGGATACGCCACCAATGAGACCGAGGAGCTGATGCCGCTGCCGATCTCACTCGCGCACAAGCTCGCAAAGCGCCTGGCCGAGGTGCGCAAGGGCGAGGTGGTCCCCTACCTGCGCCCGGATGGCAAGACGCAGGTAACGGTGCGCTACAAGGACGGGCGGCCGGTGGAGATAGAGAAGATCCTGATCTCCACCCAGCACGCCGACGGGATCGACTCCGAGACGCTGATCAAGCCCGACCTGTTCGAGCACGTCCTGCATCCGGTGCTGCCGGCCGACCTATACGACGAGAAGAAGCTGCTCAAGAACTTCCTGGTCAACCCGACCGGCCGCTTCGTGATCGGCGGCCCGATGGGAGACTGCGGTCTGACCGGGCGCAAGATCATCGTCGACACCTACGGCGGCATGGCCCGGCATGGTGGTGGCGCCTTCTCCGGCAAGGACCCCTCCAAGGTCGACCGCTCCGCTGCCTACGCCGCCCGCTGGGTGGCCAAGAACATCGTCGCGGCCGGCCTGGCCGACCGCGCCGAGGTGCAGGTCGCCTACGCGATCGGCGTTGCCCACCCCGTCTCGGTGATGGTCGAGACGTTTGGCACCGAGAAGATCGGCCGCGGCGAGATCGCTCGGCTCGTGGACGAGCACTTCGACCTGCGCCCCGGCGCCTTCCGCGAGGAGCTCAAGCTACACCGGCCGATCTACCAGAAGACCGCGGCCTACGGCCATTTCGGCCGCGAAGACCACGACTTCACCTGGGAGAAGACGGACAGAGCCGAGACGCTGCGCGCGGCCGCCGGACTCGCCGCCGGCGCCACCGTCTGACCAGGAGGGTCTCTGGGCGGCGCCATACGGCGTCCTCCCTCCCTTATGTGCGGTAGCACACTGCGGTCGGTGCGTCCTTGTCTGGCTTGCCCAGAGACCCTCCTGGGGCGCGGGGTGCGTCGCGGGCCGGTCCGGCGCGGGGCTTAGTCTGCTGAGGTGTCTGCGATCGCTCAGGTCGAGCCGATGACGACGGCGCGCGCGCTGCGCGGGCCGTTTGACTATCTGCTCCCCGAGGAGCTGCGTGCCGGCATCGACATCGGCTCGATGCTGGTCGTACCGTTCGGGCGGCGCAAGATCCTCGGCGTGGTGACCGGGCTTTGCGATCGCAACGAGATTGCCGAGGAGAAGCTGCTGGCGCCGCTGCACGCGCTCGAGCTCGACGTGCCGCTCGACCTCGTGGAGCTGGCCGAATGGCTTGCGCAGGAGTACTGCTCGACGCTCGCCCGAGCGCTCGCACTGGTGCTGCCGCCGGCCGCGACCCGGCGGCTGAGCACCCGCAAACGGGCGCTCCCCAGGCGCGCCGAGCACGTGCGCGTCGGGCCGGTCGGGCCAGCGCCACAGCTGACCGCCGAACAGGCTCGGGCGCTCGCCGATCTGCACGGCGCGCTGGCGCGCGTAGAGGCCTGCACACGCCTGCTGGCCGGGGTCACGGGCGCGGGCAAGACCGAGGTCTACCTCCAGGTCGCCGCCGAGGCGCTGCGCCAGGGCGGTGGAGCGATCGTGCTCGTCCCCGAGATCGGGCTCACCCCGCAGATAGTGGCGCGGTTTACAGAGCGCTTCGGCGACACCGTAGCGGTGCTTCACTCGCGTCTGACCGTCGCCCAGCGCCGCGAGGAGTGGCGGCGTCTGCGCGTCGGCGAGGCGCGCGTGTGCGTCGGTCCGCGCTCGGCCGTGTTCGCGCCGATCGAGCGGCTTGGGCTGATCGTCGTCGACGAGGAGCACGACTCCTCCTACAAGCACGAGGGCGACCCGCGCTATGACGCTCGCACGGTGGCCGCTCGCCGTGCGAGTGAGAACGGCGCCCTGCTGCTGCTCGGCAGCGCCACGCCGCGGCCGGAGAGCGTGCGCGCCGCCGGCGCGAGCGGGATGCTGAGGTTGCGCCACCGCGTCGATCGCAGACCGCTGCCCGAGGTCTGCGTGCTTGACATGTGCGAGCAGGCCCACGGCCTGCACCCTCTGACCGCACAGGCGCTGGCCGAGGTGCGCGCCGCGCGCGGCAAGGCGATCGTCCTGCTCAACCGCCGCGGCTGGTCGAACTTCCTGACATGCGGCTCCTGCGGCGCCGTGTGGACGTGCCCGCAGTGTGACGTGGCGCTCGTGCTGCACCGAGCCGAGGACACTCTTGCCTGTCACCACTGCGGGCACCGCGAGCCTGCTCCATGCCGCTGCGACTGCGGCTCGACCTCGGTGGCGCGCCACGGAGCGGGCACAGAGCGCGTCCAGCACGAGCTCGCACGGGCGCTCGACGACGGGGATTTCCCGATTTTTCGCCTGGACGCCGACACGGCCGGCGAGACCGCCGCGGCGGACGGCGGCCTCGGCGCGCTCCTAAGTCGCTTCGAGCGCGCGCCTGCCGGGGTGCTGATCGGTACGCAGATGGTCGCCAAGGGGCACGACTTCCCCGACGTCTGCCTCGGCGTCGTGCTGGACGCCGACGCGACGCTGCGCTTCCCCGACTTCCGCGCCGAGGAGCGGAC
>DASZGH010000058.1:0-6128 GCA_035938935.1 Solirubrobacteraceae bacterium | reverse complement strand
CGTCCACGGAGAGGATCGGCAGCTCGGCCAGCAGCGAGGAGCCGAGCCGGTTCATGCGCGCGCCCGTTGACTCCAGCGAGAGCACCATCCGTCCCTTTACGTTCTCCCGCGAGCGCTCCAGCTCCTGCGGGGTGGGGGGATCCTCTACAAAGCGCTGCAGCTCATGGGCGATCGTCGTCATCGCCTCGGCCAGGTTCTCGGGCCGAGTGCCGACGTACAGCCCAACCTCGCCGGTGTGTGCGTGCAGGTTGGAGAAGCAGAAGATCGAGTAGGCCAGCCCGCGGCGCTCGCGCACCTCCTGAAACAGGCGCGAGGAGGAGGTGGAGCCGAGCACGCCTTCGAGCACACGCAGCGCGAAGCGGCGCTCGTCGTGGCGCGCGATCCCGCGCCCGCCGAAGCAGACGTGGTACTGCTCGGTGTCCTTGCGCAGGAACTTGACGCGTCGCTCGAAGGAGGGCTCACCCGTGTCCACGGCCGGTCGCTGGGCCGCGCCGGAGCCCCGGGCCTCCCCGTCTGTTGCGCACGCCTCCCCCACCATTGCCACGAAGGAGTCGTGCTCAACCGACCCGGCCGCCGCGACTACCATGCTGGGAGCGACGTAACGTTCGTCGTGGAAGGCGCGCAGGCGCTCGTCGTCGACCCCGCGCACCACCTCTGCACGCCCGATCACCGCGCGCCCGAGCGGATGCGAGCCGAACACCGCTTCGCCGAGGACGTCGAAGACACGGTCCTGCGGGTCGTCTTCGTACATCGCGATCTCCTCGAGCACCACCTCGCGCTCGGCGGCGAGGTCTTCGAAACGAGGGCGCCAGATCATCTCGCCCATCACGCCGAGCGCGCGCGGCATGTGCCGGTCGAGCACGCGCGTGTACAGCGAGGTGGTCTCGCGGTCGGTGCCGGCGTTGACCTCGGCCCCCATCGCATCGAAGGCCTCGTCGATCTCGCGCGAGCTGTGCTCGCCGGCGCCACGAAACAGCATGTGCTCGAGCAGGTGAGAGAGCCCGGCCTGCTCGTCTGACTCCATCGCCGAGCCGGTGGAGATCCAGAAGCCGAGCGCCACCGAGCGCACGTTCTCCATGCGCTCGGTGATCACGCGCACGCCGCCCGGCAGCGTGCTTGTCTGATGCTCGGTCAAGTCAGCCCCAGCGGCCGCGGCAGGCGGCGCTGTCCGCCCGTCGCCGTCCGCGCTAGTCGCGGTCGCGATCGCGGCCTCCGTGGCGCGGGCGGCCGGAGCCGCGCTCGCCGCTGCTGGACGATCGGCGATCCCCTCGATCGCCGATCGGTCGACCCTCGCGGCCATTACGGCTGTCGTCGCGGTCGCGTGGTCGTCCCCCGCCGGCGCGAGCGGGACCGGATCCGCTGCCGACCGCGGCCAGCTCCTCGACGCTCTTGCCGGCGATCTCGGGGTCGTCTGCCAGGCGCAGGCCGATGCGCCCGCGCTCGCGGTCGACCTCGACCACCTTGACGTTGATCTCATCGCCCTTGTTGAGCACGTCCTCGACGCTGTCCACCCGCTCGCCGGGCGAGACGTTGGAGATGTGCAGCAGCCCGTCGGTGCCCTTGGAGAGCTCGACGAAGGCGCCGAAGGTGGTCGTCTTGACGACCTTGCCGGCGAACTCGTCGCCGACCTCGACCTCCTTCATCATCGTGTTGATGCGGTCGGCCAGCGCGTCGCCAAGCTCGCCGTTGGCCGAGTAGATCAGCACCTGACCCTCGTCGTTGACGTCGATCTGGGATTCGAACTCATCGGAGAGCCCCCTGATGGTTTCCCCGCCCTTGCCGATCAGCATCCCGATCTGCGAGGGGTCGATCTGCAATGTCTGGATCCGCGGCGCGTGCTGGGAGAGCTGCTCGCGCGGCCCCTCGATCACGTCGGCCATCTTGGAGAGGATGAACGTGCGCGCCTTGTGCGCTTGTGTCAGCGCATCGCGCAGGATCTCGAAGGTGACGCCGGAGATCTTGATGTCCATCTGCAGCGCGGTGATGCCGCGCTCGGTGCCGGCGACCTTGAAGTCCATATCGCCGAGGTGGTCCTCGACGCCGGCGATGTCGGTCAGGACGATGTAGTCATCGCCCTCCTTGATCAGCCCCATCGCGATCCCCGCGACCGGCCGCGCGATCGGCACGCCGGCGTCCATCAGCGACAGCGAGGAGCCGCACACGGATGCCATCGAGGAGGAGCCGTTTGACTCGAAGATGTCCGAGACCACGCGGATCGTGTAGGGGAAGTCCTCGATCGAGGGGATCACCGGAACCAGAGCGCGCTCTGCCAGCGCCCCGTGTCCGATGTCGCGGCGCTTGGGTCCGAGCCTACCCGCCTCCCCCACCGAGAAGGGCGGGAAGTTGTAGTGGTGGAAGTAGTACTTCTTGGTCTGCAGCCCGAGCGTGTCGAGCCGCATCTCCTCCTTGAGCGTCCCCAGCGCGGCGGCGCTCAGCGCCTGCGTCTGCCCGCGCGTGAACAGCGCCGAGCCGTGCGTCCTGGGAGTGACCCCGACTTCGATGGAGATGTCGCGGATCTCGTCCTCGGCGCGGCCGTCCGGGCGCTTCTTGTGGACGGCGATGCGCTCACGGATGATCGCCTTCTCGAGCTTGTCGAATGCAAGCTGCGCGGCGGCGCGCCGCTCCTTTGCGGCCTGCAGCTGCTCCTCCCCCGCCTGCTGTGTGCCCTGCGGGTGCGCCCCAGAGGGTGAGCCCTCCGAAGCGTGCGCGCCGTACTGGTCGAGGATCGCGGTCTCGACCGCCTTGCACGCGTCCTGGCGTTCGAGCTTGTCCTCCACCTGCGTGGCCTCGTCCAGGGCCGCGCCGTGGGAGGCGCGGACTTCGGCGAGCAACGCCTCGTCCACTGCGGGCGCCTGCACGGGAGTCTTCTCCTTGCCGACTTTCTCGGCCAGCTCGCGCTGCAGCGCGCACAGCTTCTTGATGGCGGAGTGGGCGATGTCAAGCGCGTCGAGGATCTCCGCCTCGGAGATCTCGCTGGCGCCCGCCTCGACCATCAGGATCGCCTCCTCGGAGCCGGCCACGACCAGGTCCAGCTCGGAGCCCTCGAGCAGATCCTCCTCGTTCGGGTTGACGACGAAGTTGCCGTCGATCTTGCCGATCCGCACCGCACCGACCGGCCCGGCGAAGGGAACGTTCGAGATCATCAGCGCCGCGGAGGCGCCATTCATCGCGAGGATGTCGTAGGGATGCTCGTGGTCGACTGAGATCGGGATCGCCACCAGCTGCGTCTCGTAGTTCCACCCCTTGGGAAACAGCGGCCGCAGCGGCCGGTCGATCATGCGCGCGGTCAACGTGGCCTTCTCGCCGGAGCGGCCCTCGCGCTTGAAGAAGGAGCCGGGAATTTTCCCGGCGGCGTACATCCGCTCCTCGACGTCGACGGTGAGCGGGAGGAAGTCCACGTCGCGCTGGCCACCTGCCGTGGCTGTGGAGAGGACCATCGTGTCGCCCTGGCGGACGAGCACTGCACCGGAGGCCTGCTTGGCCATCCTGCCGGTCTCGAACGAGATCTCGCTACCTGCGATCTCCACGGAGACCCGCGTAGGGGCGTTGCTGCTCATATTCATCTGCCTTCCTGTCCCCGCCCTTCGGTCGGCGGGTCTGTTCTCTTTTTATCCTTGTATCCGAACGCAGGCAGCTTAGCGAACGCGCGACGGCGGCCGGCTGCAGTGTCGTGATTCAGAAGTTCGGTGAGGGTTTGCCGAGCGGATGCGCGTGCCTGGCGTTCCACGCCGGGCGTGCGCGTACTGGTGGTACGTGTGCGTCCGGTGGGGGACGCCAGGTGCTGGCCGATTGAAGGTCCCGTTGACCTTCAATCGGTAGGCGCCGGCAAGCGCCATCGAACTTCTGAATCACGACACTACTGGGCGTTCTTCAGCCCGCCAAGGATCATGTGTACAGGCGGCAGGTCGGCCGGAGAGGGCGCCTGGTAGCTCCAGCGCACGACGCCGTCCTCGCCGACGATCACGAGCGCGCGCTGTGGGAAGCCGCCGGGTGCAAGCACGCCGAAGGCGGCGCAGGCCGCCCCCTTGGGCTCGAAATCGGAGAGCTGCGGGATGCTGATGCCGAGCTTCTCGCGGAACGCCTTCTGTGCCCAGCTCGAATCGCACGAGACGCCGTAGATGACAGCGCCTTGGCCGGTGATCTCCCCCAGCGACTGCTCGTAGACCTGCAGCTGGTCGGTGCAGACGGGGCTGAAGGCGAACGGATAGAAGACGAGCACAGTCGTCGTCCCCTGCAGGTCGTCCTGCGTGAAGCTCTCCCCCGCTTCGCTGGTCAGCTTGAACGGGGGAACCTTCATCCCCGGGGTCAGGACGCTGGAGCCGGTGTCGGTAGCGCTCATCGTGCGACTGTCCGGCCTACTTGCGAAGGCCGAGGTCCTTTATGAGGGCGCGGTAGCCCTCGAGGTCGGTGCGCTGCAGGTAGTCGAGGAACCGCCGGCGGCGTCCGACCAGCATCAGCAGCCCGCGGCGCGAGTGGTGGTCCCTGCTCTGCTCGCGCAGGTGCCCAGTCAAATGGTTGATGCGCTCCGTGAGCAGCGCCACCTGAACCTTGGTGGCGCCGGTGTCCTGCTCGCCGGCGCCGAACTGGGCGGCGAGCTCGCGCTTGCGCTCTGCTGTGATCATCATAGCGGCCGCACAGGCTAGCACCCTTACGGGTACAGGCAGGAGCGGGCGGCGAGCTCGCGCGTGAGCGAGACATCGAGGTGCATCTGGTCGATCAGCTCCTGCGCCGAGGAGAAGCGCCGCTCCCCGCGCAGGCGCTCCAGGAAGTCCAAGCGTAGCTGCCGGCCGTAGAGGTCGCCGTCGAAGTCAAGGACATGTGCCTCCACCAGCTCGCCGCGACCGGTGACGAACGTCGGCCGCACTCCGACGTTCACGGCCGCCGGCCGCCCGTCGGCCATGCAGGCATAGACGCCGTGCCCCGGACACACGAGCGCGTCGTCGGGGATCAGGTTGGCGGTTGGGAAGCCAAGCTCGCGCCCGCGTTTGTCGCCGGGCACCACCTCCCCGCGCATCTGAAACGGCGATCCCAGGAAGCGAGCGGCGGCCTCGACCTCGCCTGCGAGCACGAGCCCGCGGATGTGGCTGGAGGAGACGATCTCTCCTTCGACCTCCAGCAGCGGCGTGACGCGAGTGGAGAACCGCTCGTCTGCTTCGAGCATGCGCGTGTCCCCTTGCGCGCGGTTGCCGAAGCGAAAGTTCTCTCCGACCGAGACGTGCGTGGCGCCGAGCGTGCCGACCAGCACCTCGTCGATGAACTCCTGAGCGCTGCGCTTGGCGAAGTCGGCATCGAAGGGGATGACGATCAGCTCACGCACGCCAAGCCGCTCGACCAGCTCGGCCTTGACCGCCAGCGGCGTGAGCAGCTTCGGCGTGTGCGCGGGAGCGACCACCGAGGTGGGGTGCGGCTCGAAGGTCAGCACACTGTCGCAGCCTCCGATCACCTCGCGGTGCCCGAGGTGGACGCCGTCGAAGGTCCCCACCGCCACCCGTCGCTCGCGCTCCTGCACGTCTCCCAGCCAGGTGATCTCCACGCGTTGAAGCCTATGCGACGTACCGCTGCGCAGCGGCGAGGGCATCCTCGGGCGCGATCAGCGGCGGGTCTGTCCAAGGCTCCCCGCGTGCAGGCGTAGCGACGGCGTCCTTGACCGCGAACGGTCCGATCGCGGTGCGGCGCAGCGCCAGGCAGTAGGCGTCGCCGAGCTCGGCGATCAGCGAACGCACGTACGTGCCCGAGGAGCAGTCGATCGCAAAAGCGGCACGTGCGGTCCCGTCTGTGGCATCGACGGGCTCGCGCGTTCTCTGCTCAAAGCGCGTGACTGTCACGATTCGCTGCGGCATCTCGAAGAGCTCGCCGCGACGAGCGCGCCGGTAGGCGCGCTCCCCTCCCACCTTCACGGCCGAGTAGATCGGCGGTCGCTGGCGGATCTCCCCGACCGGCAACGTAGGCGGGTCGGGCGGGATGCGCCCGGTGATGGCGATCTCCCCCTCCGGGTCGCCGGTAGTGGAGGTCGCCCCCAGCCGCGCGAGGACCTCGTAGCGCTTGGGCAGTCCCATCATCGCCCGCTGCAGCTTGGTCGCCCGCCCGACGAGCACGATCAACAGCCCGGTTGCGAAGGGATCGAGCGT
>DASZGH010000057.1:0-73840 GCA_035938935.1 Solirubrobacteraceae bacterium | reverse complement strand
AGCAGTACGAGATCCTGCGTAGGGCCGGGACCGAGGCTCCCTTCACCGGCGAGTACGTTTACAACAAGGACTCCGGCATGTACCGCTGCGCCGGCTGCGGTGCGGATCTGTTTGGCTCGGACACGAAGTTCGAGTCGGGCACCGGCTGGCCCAGCTTCACCGAGCCCGTGATCGCCGAGGCGGTCGAGCTGCGGCCCGACAACAGTCTGTTCATGCGCCGAACCGAGGTCCGCTGCCGCCGCTGCGGCGGGCACCTCGGGCACGTCTTCGACGACGGGGTGGGTGGGTCCTCATCATCCGGCCAGCGCTACTGCATCAACTCGGGCGCGCTCGCGTTCGAGCCGAAGTCGCAATCCTGAGCGTCGCCCCCCTTCGCCGGCCGCCACCGGATATGCCGCCGGCCGTAAGCTGCAACCGATGGTCATGCACGAACAGTCCCGGCGGCTGTCCGAGCCGCTGCGCTGGACGCGCGCCGGGCGTCTGGCGGTGATCGTGGTGGCGGTGCTGCTGATCGGGGGCACGGCGGCGATCCTGTCGTTGAGCGGTGCCAAGAAGCTCGCTCCCGGCTGCATAGAAGTGACTTTCCCGAGCACGCTCGGCGCCGCCGTCGTGCATCCCTGCGGCGCGCGCGCGCGCGAAATCTGCGCCCGTCCGGGCGAGAACCCGGGGCTGGCCGAACACGGCGCTTTGCGCGAGGCCTGCGGGCGCGCGCGGCTGCCCTACGGCAGCGGTTAGACAGATGTCGAAAGCGGCGGGCCGATGGTTGGCCACGCCTCCCTGGCGTCCCGCCGGCTCACAGGATTTGATGGGACCGCAGGATTCTTGCCTGCGTCCGTGATCGCGGCCGCAGGCGTCAAAGCGGAACTACAGACAGACAGGAAATGGAGGCGTATGTCCATCTTGGCAACAGCTGAATGGCTCGCATACCCATCGTGGCTCAACCCGGGCGACAACGCCTGGCAGATGACGGCGGCGACGCTCGTCGGCCTGATGAGCGTCCCGGGACTTGCGGTGCTCTACGGCGGCGTGATGCAGAAGCGCTGGTCGGTCAACAGCATGATGCTCACGTTCGTCGCATTCGCGCTCGTCCTGATCGCATGGTGCCTGTGGGCGTTCAAGATGGGCTTCGGAACGCCGATCGGCAAAGGCACGGGCTTCTTCGACACCTTCTGGGGCAAGCCCGGCAGCATCCTTGGGCACGTGGGCGAGGAGGGCGAAGCGCTGATCCCCTCGATCAAAACCGGGCCGCCGTTCCACTTCCCGACGGCGACCCTGGCGTACTTCCAGTTCGTGTTCGCGGCGATAACGCCGATCCTGATGCTCGGCTCGGTGCTGGGACGCGTCAGCTTCAAGGCGTGGATCCCGTTCGTGCTGCTGTGGATCACGTTCGTCTACACGGTCAACGCGTTCCTGATCTGGGGCGGCGGCTACTTCGCCGCGCACGGCGCGCTGGACTACTCGGGCGGGTACGTCATCCACCTCGCGGCCGGCATCTCCGGCTTCGTGGCGGCGGCGGTGATCGGGCCGAGGTTGCAGCGCGATCGCGAGGTCGACGCGCCCAACAACCTGTTGATGGTCGCCATGGGAGCCGGACTTCTGTGGCTCGGCTGGAACGGCTTCAACGGCGGTGACTCCTACTACGCGGGGGCGAACGCCTCGGCGGCGGTGCTCAACACGAACCTGTGCACCGCGGTGGCGATGATGGTGTGGATCGCGTGGGACTACATCTTCCGCGACAAGCCGTCCCTGATCGGCAGCGTCAACGGCATGATCACCGGGCTGGTGGCGATCACGCCCTCGGCCGGCTTCATCAACGGCTACGGCGCGATCATCGTCGGCGTCGTCGCCTCGACGATCGTGTGGATGGCGATTCGGTTCCTCTCGCGGGCGCCGGTCTTCCGCAACGTGGACGACACGCTCGGGGTGATCTACACGCACGGCATCGCCGGACTGTGCGGCGGGTTGCTGGTCGGGTTCTTGGCCGATCCGCACATCGTCGAGTACATCGGCATCCACGGGGCAGAAAACCTCCCCGGCCTCGCGGGCGTGTTCAACAAAGGCGGCACGAAACTGCTGCGCTGGCAGGCAGAGACCGCTCTGTTCGTGATCGTCTTCAGCGGCATCATGACGTTCATCCTGCTGAAGATCGTCGGCATCTTCCTGCCCCTGCGTCTATCCGACGAGGAGCTGGAGATCGGTGATCACGCGATCCATGGCAACGAGGTCTACCCCTCGGACGTGCCCACCCTCGGTGGACCGCACGCCCCGGGCTGGCAGACCCCGGCGCCGGCAGGGAGTGCCGTGTCGGGCTAGTATCGGCTCTCAGTATCAATCGCCTGTAGGACGCGGCCCGCTTCGGCGGGCCGCGCTGCTTTACGAAGAGCCGTCAGGGGGTCGTGAGACCTACGGGACAAGCGACACCCGTCCCGCCGAGGCCGCAGTAGCCGCCAGGGTTCTTCTCCAGGTAGCGCTGGTGGTACTCCTCGGCACGGTAGAACTCGCGATCGCCGAGCGGCAGGATTTCCGTCGTGATCTGCCCATAGCCCGCCGCGTCGAGCACGCGCTGGTAGGCGTCCTTGGAGGCCTGCGCCAGGCGCAGCTGCTCCTCGTCGGCGCACAGGATCAGCGAGCGGTACTGGCTGCCGACGTCATTTCCCTGACGCATGCCCTGGGTCGGGTCATGGCCCTCCCAGAACAGGCGCAGCATCTCCTCGTAGCTGGTCTGCGCCGGGTCGAAGTCAACGCGCACCACCTCGGCGTGGCCGGTGCGCCCGGTGCATACCTGCTCGTAGGTTGGCTCGGGGGTGACGCCGCCGGCATAGCCGACAGCCGTGTTCTGCACGCCCGGCGCTTCCCAGAACAGGCGCTCGGCGCCCCAGAAGCAGCCCATGCCGAAGATCGCGGTCTCCATCGGTTGGTTCCAGACTAGCGCTCGATCCAGGCACGCTCGCCGATCGCCGTCTGCTGCGGATCGGCGCTCAAGCGGGGCGGTCCCGGCGTCGAAGAGATAGCAGGAGATGTCAGGGGCTCATTCCCTATACGAGGGCGTACCAGCCGGCGCACGCGAGCGCCCCTTGCGGCTCGTGCGACTTGCCGATCCGCGAGTCGTGGCGCGCGCGCTGGTGACCCGCCGGCCCGCTATCGCGTGGTCGCTTGCGCTGCTGTTCGCGTTCAAGGGGATTGTCGGGCTGGCCGCGGTCGTCTCTCCGATCAGCCCGAGCGAGCCGACGGGGCTGATCGCGGTGCTGGGGGTGCTCGCCTTCCTGCTCGGCTGCGGCATCTGGCTGTTCGGCGAGAGGATCCCGGCGTGGGGGTTCCCGCTGCTCACGGCGGTTGGCGCGCTGACCGCGAGCGCGCTGGTCGCGCGGGCCAGCACGCACGGCGGGATGATGATCACGGCCTTCTCCTATCCATGGATCGCGATCTACGCGGCCCACTTCTTCCCGCGCCGCGTCGTGGTCGCGCTGGCGCTGCTGATAACCGCCGGGTTCGGCGCCGGGCTGCTGATCGACGGGCTGCCGCACGCCGGGCTCTACTGGGTGGTCGTGACCGCGACGACCTGGTCGATCTGCATCGTCCTCGGGGAGCTCAGCGAAAGCCTGCGTCGCCAGGCCGACACCGATCCGCTGACCGGGCTGCTCAACCGCAGCGGCTTCCTGGCCGTCGCCGAGCGCGAGCACGCGATCGCGCAGCGCACCGGCAATCCCCTGACGGTGGCGGTGCTCGACCTCGACGGCTTCAAGCAGATCAACGACCTGCACGGCCACGGCGTCGGCGACCGGCTGCTTGTGGATCTCGGCCGCTCCTGGCAGCGGCGGCTGCGCGCCGGCGACATCCTCGCCCGCCACGGCGGCGACGAGTTCGTGCTGCTGCTTCCCTCAACCTCGGTGGACGACGCCGGGGCCGTGATCGAGCGGATGCGCGACGAAAGCCTGCCGGTCAATTGGTCGATCGGCGTCTGCGCCTGGCTGTCGCAGGAGAGCCTGGACCAGTGCCTCACGCGCGCCGACGAGCGGCTGTATGGCGTCAAGAACGGCATGCGCGTGCGCGACGCTCGCACCGCCGCAGCGCTGCTGCTCGCCGGCGGTGTTTGACATCCGTGGCTTCCGGCAACACTGATTGATACGAGGGCATCGTTCCTCCCTCGTTCCCTCCCCGGATCGGCCCGCTGAACGCGGGTCGATCTGCGCTTAGAGGGCTACCGATACCGCCGATGCGCTCGTAAGCTAGCTGCGGGCGCTGCTAGGTTCGCGGCAACGATGTCGGGCAGGCGAATCTCGTGGCGAGCGCTGCTCGCTTGGACCGTGGTGGCGGCGGCTCTTGCGCTGCTGATCGTGTTCGGGCTGTCCGGCAGCAAAGGCGCGCTCGGACGCGCCGCGCCGGCGCTGCCGAGCGCCCGGTTGTCCGGCCCTGCTGTCACGCTCGCCTCGCTTCGCGGGCGACCCGCTTTGGTCGTGTTCTGGGCGAGCTGGTGCACGCCCTGCGAACAGGAGGCGCCGGCGCTCGAGCGCTTCTCGCGCGCCCTGCACGGGCGCGCGACGCTGATCGGGGTCAACTGGAGCGATCCGTCGCTGTCCGGCGCCAAGGCGTTCATTGAGCGGTTCGCCTGGACGTTCCCTAACCTTCGTGATCCCGATGAGACAAGCGGGCAGAAATTCGGCGTGAGCGATCTGCCGACCACTTATGCGATCGACGCCTCTGGGCAGATCCGGGTCGCGCTGCGCGGCCCACAGACCGAGGCCACGCTCGCGCACGCGCTGGCGGTAGCCGGCGGGTGATCGGAACACCACCGCCGGCTCCCACGCTGGCGCTCCCCGTCCGCGCGGCCCAGCTCTCGATCCACGCGCACCCATCCCGCCTGCGCAAGGGCCACAGGCTGACGCTCGACGGTCGTCTGATGGCGTCGACCGGGCCGCTGGTCGGCGCGCGGGTGGAGCTGCAGCAGGCGCCGCTTCGCGGTGGGCACTTCACGGACGTCGCTCACGCGACGACGCGGGCCGACGGCGTCTATCGCTTCGCTCGGCTGCGTCCGGACGCGAGCACGCGCTATCGGGTACGCCCGGCGAGCGTGCCTGGGGCGCCAAGTGCAAGTGTCACGATCACCATCGAAATACCGCTGGTCGAGTTCCCGCACTCGGGCGGCGTCATCGCGGCCGCCCACTATCTCTCGCTTCGCGCGGGCTTGACGGCGTTTGCCGTCTACGACAACGAGCACAAACTGTCCGGTACGAACGTGCACGAGCGGTTTCACTCGGCCAGCGTCGTGAAGTCGATGCTGCTGGTCGCCTACCTGCAGACGCTCGCTGCCCAGCACCGCGGACTGAGCCCGGAAAGCACCGGGTTGATGTATCCGATGATCCATTCCTCGGACAACAACGCCGCGTCGGCCATCGATGCGATCGTTGGTGACGCCGGTCTCGAGCGCGTGGCGCGCCAGGCCGGCATGGTGGACTTCGCGCCCGCTGGTGGATGGTGGGGATTCACGGAGATATCGGCGGCGGACATGGCGCGCTTCTTCTATGTGCAGGACCGGCTGATCCCGGGACAGTTCGATGGGTACGCCAGATGGCTGCTGTCGACGATCGAACCGAGCGAGAGCTGGGGAATACCTGCCGCTGCGCGGCCGGCCGGGTTCGAGGTGTTCTTCAAGGGCGGCTGGCTGCCGGCAAGCGAGGGGCTCGTCAACCAGGTGGCGCGTCTGGAGCGCGGGCGCGACACGTTCGCGATGGCCGTGCTCACCCGCGGCGACCCGTCGATGGGCTACGGCGAGGAAACGCTGGCGGGGGTCACCGCGCGCCTCGTGCACGGCGGATAGGCGCCCTCAGCGTCAGCTTTCGGCGTCCGGGTCTAGCTCGCTGCTGGGCTCGTGGTCGGCTTCGCCGTACTCGCGCTCGGGGTCGTCCTCCTCGGAGTGGCCCTGGTCGTGCAGGATCGCGTGTGCTGACTGCTGGTCGCCGTGCGAGGCGTGCTCGATCAGTGCGGCCTCGGCTTCCTCGAAGCCCTCGGCCTCGCCGCCGCCACCCTCACGCGACGCGCGCTCCGCGGGGTCAAGGCCCTCGTCCCCGGCCCGGCCGCCGATCTGCGCGGCTTCCTGGGCGGCGAGATCGGTCTCCTCTTGCTCATATGGGGGGTCGGGGGGCACGGCGGCTCCTTGGGCTTGGACACAGATCGTCGCCCGCCTGGATACCCGGCGGCGACCGGGCGCAAGCACGCGGAGATCGCCGCATAGCTCACCGCGAGGCGGCGCTTGACCCCGGTACCCTTGGGGAGTACATGGGCGACGTGGCGGAGTGGCTACGCAGCGGCCTGCAAAGCCGTCTACACCGGTTCGATTCCGGTCGTCGCCTCTAGCCCGATCTGGAGGGTGTCCGCCACCCCTAGAACGTTTGTTCGGATTCCGTAGGTCGCGTTCTTGACGGCCGTCACCATGTCGTCCAGGCGCGGGCGGCCGAGATATGTCTCGGTTGTGCCCAGGTGGGCGTGGCCGAGAAGGTGCTGAGCGACATGCGTGTCGGCCTTTCGGGCAATGTGCTCTGCGTAGGCGTGTCGCATGTCGTGCGGCCGCACGCGCGCCGCGATACCGGCGCGCTTGGCGACGCGGATCACTAGCTGTCCCAGCGCTTGACTAGACGACGGCCGGTGGCGAAGGTCGCGGCGGTTCGTGTTGAACGGAGGGTTTCGGAAGCGCTGGGCCGGCAGGACGTACTCGTCGGCCTGGACGTCGGCTCGTATCTCGGCGACTACCAACTCCATGTCGGCAATCACAGGCACCCAACGCTCGCGGCCACCCTTGGCGATATCGGCGGACACCCATACGAAGCCGTCCCGCTGGAAGTGCCGGCCTTGCAGACCACGAAGCTCGGCGTTTCGTAGCCCGGCACACAAGCCAAGGAAGATCGCGCGACGCTCGCGGACCCCCTGTGCCGCTTGTAGCACCGCCGCCGCCTCCGCCTCGGTAAGCCGGTACTTGTCCTTGGCGCGCCGGCGGGGCCGCCGCGTTTGGAGCGCCGGGTTGTCCTTGCGTATGCCCTCTTCCATCGTCCAGTCGTAAAAGCTCACGAGCTTGGAGCGATTGGTGCCCTGCGTGTTCGGATGCGGCCAGCGGCGGAGGGTGCGCTTGACATCCTCGCGGCTGACGTAAGCCGGGTCGCAGTTCTGGATGTCCTCGGCATGAGCCATCAAGGTCGAGCGGTACCCCACCTCTGATGATGGCGAGGTCATCCGCGCCTGCGTCCACATATCAGCGATATAGAGATCGATGGCTGTCTCGAACTTCATCTGGACTCTTCCTCTGCCACGCGCCGGTTCCACCACTCAGCGAGAAGGGACGACCCTGTGTCGCTCAGATAAAGGTCGTCCCCGTCGCCAGGAGCAGCAGCTAGATCTACGAATCCGCCCTCAATAAAGCGCTCCACCAGGGGTTTGACTGTTCTTGCCGAGCGGTTGAGCTGCTGAGCAAGCTCGCGGGCGGTGATCGGCTGGCGTGTCGCGATCATTTGGAGTACTGCCAGATCAATCTCACCCGACGGGTCGTACCGAGGCTTGAGTTCGTAGAGCGTCTGCCGACTCACGCCTGTGTTACGCGCAATCTCAGCCAGCGAGATTCCGGCATTTAGCGCATTGGGCATTATCCGGGCAATGCGGTCTAGCTGTTGCTCCGATTCACTGAGAGCCACCGCGCGCGCGGCCCCAGCCGCCTGTAGCTCGGTCAGGTGCACGGCGCGAACTAGGGCCTTGCCCTTCTCCCGACGGATTTCGGCCATACGCTCGGACCGCGTCATGGAGCAAGACTATACGAGGACCGCCGGACAGATGTCAAGTTCTAGACATTTATGGTGCAGGTACCGTTCATGTCGATAACAGCGTGACCTACGGAATCAAGTCGAATCGCCGTCGGGCTGCGACACAGCCTCAGGCGCAAGTACCTCGACCTTGAGCTTTGCCAGCGCATCCTGCATCCGATGGTCATAGGTCGCAACCGCCGCCAATTCATCTCCGAGGCTGAGGGCACTCGCAATGTGGATCGCGTCGAGCGTGCCAACGTGAACCGGACTCACATCGCGCGCTTTCACAACGATATCTGCGTCCAGCGGCACGATTGCAGCGGACGCGAGAACGCCTTGTAGAACCACGCTGCCGTCGATGACCGCATCTGGACGTTCCTCGCGGGCACGCGCTACCGCCCTGGGCAACTCAACTTCTTTGACGATGCTCGTTGCGAGCCTGCCCCATCGCAACAGCTCAACCTCGATTGCCTCGGACTCGGCCTCGCGGACGAGCAGCTTCAGCAGCGCCGAAGTGTCTACGTAGAGGATGCCTGGGGGTGGCTTGGGCGGCTCAGCGTCTGCCATGCCCGCCGTGTGATTCCTCACCACGCGCGGCGAGGAGCGCCTTCGTGCCAGCGTCCGTGATCGGCCCGGTCAATGGGCCGCGTTCGGCGAGCACGTCGCTCAGCGCTCGTGTGGCGGGTCGCAGACGCGCAGCGCGTGGGTGTGCTCCTCGCGCTGGAGGTGAGCCTGGTTGTGTCTCGCTGTGTCGCGGCTTGGCCATATCTGAATCTTACCGCCTGCCCATGCCGGATTGGCGTCCGCAGGACATCAGCCAGCACTGAATCGACCACCGCAGGCAGATCGTCGTTCTGACCGCGCGCGGTCGCGCGGCGGCGGGCGCGGCGGCCTTTCGGCCGGTCGCGTCCGCCCGCCTCCGCGCGTCCGTGCTCAGGCAGTCCGGCGCTTCCACCCTGCTGCGGCGACCAGACTACTGCTCAGAGGTCCATTTCGTCGAGCCGCGAAGCGGCCCGTGTGGCGAACACGAAGTCGTGGCATCGATGGACAAGACCGGTTGCTTGGAGAGCCGCGAGCGAATCGACTACATCGAGCCTGCGGCCGATCTCCGACACCAGCTCCTCGACCGACCATATCCTCTGGTCTCCGCTCAACACGAGGGTGAGAATGGTCTGCTCGGTACGACGGCCCTGCTCCTCGACCGTCTCGTTAGGCTGATCCTGCATAGGACGTAACCTCCTGTGCCGGCCCCGGGCGGCTACCACCGCGCCGGGGCGCTTTGTTTGATTGATCCGCGACGAGCACGAGCCCGACGCGCTTGCTCACGCTCCCGGTGGCGGTGCCCGATCGGGACTGCCTGGCGCGACGAGTTCCGCGCCGGGGAACGCCTGCAAGATCGATGCGAGAGCCCGAACCTCCCTGAGCGGCAGGTCAGCCCTCCATACGTAGAAGATGGCGCGCTTGAGCCGCAGCGTGCGCATTGTGCAACCGGTCTTCTGCGTCAGCCGAGTCGAGACGTGGATGATCGAGCGCGGCATCGAGGGAGACTGCACCGACTCCCACAACGCCTGCTTGCCACGCTTGCCCTTCACGAAGTACGACGAGAGGTATGCCGCCGCGTTTGCGGCCGATTGCGGCTTCACCTTGCGCTCGACAAACCCAAACCCATACTGCGGCGCGAGCTCCGCCAGCCGCTCCAAGTACGCCCGCGCACCAGCCATCTGTCGAGCGGTCCCGTACGCGAGCACCGGATGAACGTGTAGCACCCTGCGAGTCTGTATCTCCCACACCCGTGTTGCCAAGAACACGGACCCGCGCCCGAATCGTTTAACCGTGTCTTGATACGCTCGCCGGTGAAGCCGTCGCCACCGACCCGGAGCCTCACGATTCCAACGAGCCGCCGCCGGCTCCTTCACGCGACATCCGAGCTTCCCCGAGTGCTTATGCTCCCCCAGGCTCGCACACACCCGCTCGTCCCACGGCAGGCAATCGGCACCAGGCGCCGTAACGGCGCCCAACAAGATGTCGCCCGGCAAGACCTCCAAGTTGCGGAACAGCTTCTGGCGCTGATCGCCCGCCCACACATGGCTGTACTCGGGACAGCGCCGACACCGGCATACGCTCCCGCGCCCGTACAGCGGGCGACCGCAGCTACGGCAGCGCCGAACAGCCGCACCAAGGGCAACCGGCGCGGCCCTGAGCCGACGCGCCCCGGCACCCTTTCGAGTGGCGCACGCATGTTCGCCTCCGGTTAGATCCGGCTGATCGGTAGCCACCGCTGCCCCCAAGAAGGAGGCAGCGGATACCCTGTATCAGGCCGGGACGGCGACTGCACCGGTTCGATTCCGGTCGTTGCCTCTGATGGCCCGTTGATACGCTGGGGCCACTTCCCAGGGCGATTAGCTCAGCTGGGAGAGCGCCGCCTCGACAAGGCGGAGGTCACTGGTTCGAGCCCAGTATCGCCCATACGGCTGCTAGATGTTCAGGCAGCCACGAGGATCGGCTGTAGCGCGTCAGCTTCGAGGTGCTCAGGTGGCAGTGTCAGGGTGAGCCTGCCATCCTGCTCAAGCGTGTGGCGCACGTTGAGCAGCGTCAGGCCGATCACGGCACCGGACTCGTCGTAGTGGATCGCATGACCATCAGGCGTCTCGAGACCACGTGCGGCCGGGCGCGGCTGGCCGACATTGAGATAGAGCACGTCGCCACGCTCGTCGTAGTGATGATGGTCGAAGGGGATGCCAGCGATGGTGATGGTCATGGCTTCCAGTCGCGTGGTGGATTCTCCTGTACCAAGGCGGTCACGACCCACGCGGGCGTCTCATTGAAGTCTACGACGACTCTCAACCAACGGCGAGGATCTAGGTCCCGACGGTAGAAATGCTCGCGTCCTGGTATGGGATCGTCCGCTCGGTGGTCTGGATGGGCGATGGTTCCGAGAATCAGGTCAACCTCATCCATGAGGTCGGGGCGGCCGAGCGCCAGATGCAGGCGCGTGCCGGCGTCGAACACGACAACGCGACCGTCAGGATCCTTTGTGCTGGGGTGGTCGTATCCCACAAGTAGAAGCAAGCCTTGCGCTTGCCCCGGACGAGACTGTGGGCCTACCGCCCACGCTCCTAGCCACAACCCAGTCCGTCTGTATGCCGAGTTCAGCCAGAACCTCGGCGCCGTCCCTTGTGTGCTCGGCAGCGCCGCTTTGGATGCGCTCGCCTGCGAGCGTCTCGGCCTCCTCGTCCGCGCCACTCTCTCCGATGGCGTCAAGGTCACCCTGCATCCTGCGCATCTGGTCTTTCGAGGTGACTGAGCCGATCCATGAGTTCGCTGGACTGTGTCGCTGGTGCAGAGGTCTTGCCCGCAAAGATACCCCGCCTGGTCCCGGTCTTCGACGCCTTGCTCCGCTCGCATCCTGGCCGTGGTCCTTCCCGTGGTCCCTAAGCGCGCGTATCTCAGATGATCTCAGAGCACCTCAGAGCCGCCCACACGCCTCACAACGCTCCACGTTAGGCCAGGCGCTCCTTCGAGCCCAGTATCGCCCATTTTCTTGTCGGCAAACAAACCCAAGGCGTGCCACGCCGTTTGGCCTTGCTCAGAGCCTGTCGATGGCGCGGTGTAGGTCACGCCGATCGATGACTCGTGCCACCAGGTAGCGCGCGAAGCGAGCTCGATGCTGCTCAGAGGGTCCGTCATCTACACGACCCTGCTTCCTACGTGTAGGCGCTATTGCCCAGCGTCTTGTGCGTCGAGCTTCGCGAACACATCAGCAGCGGACTGCGCTTCGCCCTGTGCATGAGCGTAATCGGCGGCGGCCATGTCCTCGGCGAAGCTCGGAACCTTCGAGAGCAAGTAGTCCTCGAGATCCTGCGCATCGATCGGCACCAGCGCAGCCCCCACATCCGGACTACGGAGAATGACTGGACCGAGCTTCCGCGCTTGCTCCCATCAGTCGATCAACCGCGACCCCAACCGCCAGATCGCCAGCCGCCACATCAGCAGCGCGAACGCGATCAGCACCGCCGCATGCCCCAAATCGGCCACGCCGAGATGGCCGAGTGAGGCGTCCCGAACCAGCTGCACGCAGTGATAGAGCGGATTGAACTCCGCGATCGTGCGCAGCGCGGTCGGCAGCTGCGACACCGGAAAGAACGTCCCCGCCACCAGGAACATCGGCGTCAACACCGCGCTCGTTATGTAGTTGAAGTTGTCGATCGTCTTGGCGATCGCGGCCATCGTC
The DNA here is from genome assembly GCA_035938935.1 of Solirubrobacteraceae bacterium. Classification (GTDB taxonomy): domain Bacteria; phylum Actinomycetota; class Thermoleophilia; order Solirubrobacterales; family Solirubrobacteraceae; genus Palsa-744. The sequence continues at coordinate 61,825 of DASZGH010000057.1, read as the reverse complement.
ACGCCGAACCCCGCGAACCCGAACCCAGTCACGAAGCCGATCAGCGGCACCAGCAGCATGCCGACGTTCGGTTCCAGCCCGAACGCGAACCCGACCAGCAACGGCGCCATCCCGTACACCCCGGCCCTGACGGAGATCCACAGGATCTCGGCGGTGACGAGCTCCTCCGTATCGACGGGCGCCGCCAGGATCGCGTCGTACGTGCGCTGGAACTGCCAGCGCACGAACGTGTTGAACATGCCCGGGAAGGCTGAGGAGAACAGCACCGCTGTGGCGACGACGCCGGTGGCGACGTATTGCTCATAAGTCAATTGCCCGAACGGTTTCAGCAGTGAGCCGAACCCGATCCCGAAGGCCAGCAGGTAGATCGTCGGCTGCATGATCGAGGAAAACGTCGTCGCCTTCCAGTAACGGCCGAAGATCGCCACGTCGCGGCTCATCACCCCGGCTAGCGCCGCCGGTTCCAGCCGGCGGATGCGGCGGGTGGTCGCGCCACCGATGTTCCGGCCGAAGGCGACGCTGGTCTCGTCGACACTCATCTCGGCTCACTCCCTGGATTGACCTGGCGATAAGCCTGCTTGCGCGCGCTCATTCGATCTCCTCGCCGGTCAGCGCCACGAACGCGTCCTCCAGGTTGGCGGGCCGGCGCACCCCATCGGGCGCGTCGCCGTCGAGCGTCTCCGCCCGCATGATCGCCACCGCCGGTCCGCTGCGCCGGCTCGGCCAGCCGTTGCTGGCCGCCAGCTCGCTCACCTCGGCCAGGCGCTCGGGCGGCCCGTACACCTCGATCACCAGCTCCCCGGCGTGCGCGCGCACCAGCTCGGCAGGCGTCCCCTGGGCGATGACCTTTCCTTGATTCATCACGGCCACCGTGTCGGCGAGCCGCTCGGCCTCCTCGATGTAGTGAGTGCTCATCAGCGCCGTCACTCCCTGTTCGCGCAGCCCGTCGATCAGCGACCACAGCTCTTGGCGTACCTGCGGGTCCAGGCCGACCGTGGGCTCGTCGAGCAGCACCAGCCGCGGCCGGTGGATCAGGCCGCGCGCGACCAGCAGCCGCCGGCGCATCCCGCCGCTCAGCTCGCGCACGATCGTGTCGGCGCGCGGCACGAGGTTGGCGATCTCCAGGGCCCGTCCCACCGCCGCGGCGCGCTCCCCGCGCGGCACGCGGTACAGCCGTGCGAACACGGTCAGGATCTGCCGGCAGGTCAGCTCGACGTCGAGGTTGTCCAGCTGCGGCACGACCCCCATCTCCAGTCGCGACTGCTTGGATTCGCGCGGCAGCGCGTAGCCGAGCACGCTCAACTCGCCCTCGTCGGCGAGCGTCTGCGCGGTGAGCATCCGCATCGTCGTCGACTTCCCCGCCCCGTTGGGCCCGAGCAGCCCGAAGCAGATGCCGGGCGCCACCTCCAGGTCGAGCCCGTCCACCGCCGTGATCGGCCCGTAACGCTTGACGACGCCGCGCAGCGAGATCGCCGGGCGCCCGCCGTTCTGCTCGGAGCTTGCCACTGGCCACACTCTACGTACCGGTAGCCTCCAGCGCGTGTCGATAACGGTCACCCTCCCCGACGGAAAGCGCCTGCAGCTGGACGCCGCCGCGACAGGCGCCGACGCCGCCGCCGCGATCGGCCCGGGGCTTGCGCGCGCGGCGCTCGCCGTCGGGGTCACGCCTGCGCAAGACGGCCAAGCACGCACGCCCGAACACCAGCCGGCCACCGAGCTATTCGACCTGACGCGCCCGCTCCCGGATGGCGCGCAGATATCCATCATCACCGACAAGAGCGGCAACGAGTCCCTCGCCCTGATCCGCCACGACGCGGCGCACGTGCTCGCGACCGCTGTGATGTGCCTGTGGCCCGGCGTGAAGATTTCGATCGGCCCCGCGATCGAGAACGGCTTCTACTACGACTTCGAGTTTCCTCGGGGCGTCTCGGTCTCCCAGGAGGACTTCCCCGCGATCGAAGCGATGATGGCCGAGCACGTGGGGGCAGCCGAGCCGTTCGTGCGCGAGGAGGTCACCCCCGCCGCCGCGCGCGAGCGCTTCGTGGCCGAGCGCCAGGACTACAAGGTCGAGCTGATCGACGACCTGATCGCCGCTGCCCCGGCCGACGCTCCGCTCGAGACGGTGTCGCTGTACACGAACGGCCCCTTCACCGACCTCTGTCGTGGCCCGCACGCCCCCACCACCAAGACCGTCGGCGCCTTCAAGCTGCAATCGGTCGCCGGCGCCTACTGGCGCGGGGACTCGACGCGGACGATGCTCACGCGCATCTACGGCACGGCCTTTCACACCAAGGCGCAGCTGGCCGAGCACCTCGAGCGCCTGGAGCAGGCGGCCCTGCGCGACCATCGCAAGCTCGGGCGCGAGCTGGGCCTGTTTCACTTCTCCGATGTGTCTCCCGGCGCCGCCTTCTGGACGCCGGCAGGCACGAGCGTCTACAACGCGCTGGTAGCGCTCTCTCGGGAGATGGGCGCCCAGCGCGGCTACTCCGAGGTCAAGACGCCGCTGATCTACGACTCCGGGCTGTGGAAGACCTCCGGGCACTGGGGCAAGTACCGGGAGAACATGTTCACGGTCCAGGTCGAGGAGCGCGAGATGGGCGTCAAGCCGATGAACTGCCCGGGTCACGCCCACCTGTTCGCAAGCGCGCGTCACTCCTACCGCGAGCTGCCGATCCGCTACTCCGAGCCGGGCCTCTTGCACCGCAACGAGGCCTCGGGCGTGCTGCACGGCCTGCTGCGCGTCCGTCACTTCGCCCAGGACGACGCCCACATCTTCTGCACAGAGGAGCAGGTGCAGCAGGAGGTGGCGGGGAGCCTGGAGTTCGCGTTCGCTACCTACGAGCTGTTCGACTTCGATGTGCGCCTGGAGCTCTCCACGCGCCCAGCCGAGCGAGTCGGAGACGACGAGCTGTGGGATCGCGCCGAGGAAGCGCTGACGAGAGCGCTCGATTCGCAGGGCCTGGCGTATCAGCTCAACCCCGGCGACGGCGCCTTCTACGGTCCCAAGATCGACATGCACATGACCGACTCGCTCGCTCGCTCCTGGCAGCTGGGCACCGTGCAGCTCGACTACAACATGCCCGAGCGCTTCGACCTGACGTATACGGGCGCCGACAACGCCAAGCATCGCCCCGTGATGATCCACCGCGCCCTGTTCGGCTCCTACGAGCGCTTCATCGGGATCATGCTCGAGCACTACGCGGGCGAGCTGCCGGTGTGGCTGGCGCCGACACAGGCGATCGTGCTGCCGATCTCCGACCGCTCGGGCGAGTACGCGCGCGAGGTGCGCGAGCGGTTGCGCGAGGCGGGCGTGCGTGCCGAGCTCGACGAGCGCGGCGAGTCGGTCGCCCGCAAGATCCGCGAGGCCGAGCTGCGCAAGATCGGTCGCATGCTGATCGTCGGTGAGCGCGAGGCGGCAGAGCGAACTGTGTCGGTGCGCACCCGTTCGGGCACCCCCCACGGCGGGGGGCAGGCAGGCGAGCACGGCGTCGGCGATCAGGGCGCCATTTCGCTGGAGGAGGCCGTGCGGCTATACTCGGCCGAATTGAAGCCTCGTATCCACTCCCCGCGCAGCGCGTAACCCCCGCTTGACGCGCACTCACTACAGCTAGTGGCGGTCCCGCGCAGGTTCGATCGGCGCCCGCCAGAGCGCGATCTGACGAGGATCAACGAGCGCATCCGCGTGTCCGAGGTGCGCGTGATCGACGACGAGGGCAATCAAGTCGGCTTGATGAAGACCCCCGACGCGCTCAAGTTCGCCCAGGAGCGCGATCTCGACCTGGTCGAGGTCGCCCCCGACGCCAAACCGCCTGTCTGCCGGGTGCTCGACTACTCCAAGTACAAGTACGAGCAGGCCCAGAAGGTCAAGCAGGCGCGCAAGCACCAGCAGCAGATAACGATACGCGAGATCAAGTTCCGCCCGAAGATCGCCGAGCACGACTACGACACCAAGAAGCACCACGTCGAGCGCTTCCTGCGCCACAAGGACAAGGTCAAGGTCACGATCATGTTCCGCGGCCGCGAGGTCACCCACCCCGAGCGCGGCGTGATGATCCTCGACCGCCTGGCCGAGGAGCTGGCCGAGCTGGGCGTGGTCGAGCAGCGCCCGATGCAGGACGGCCGCAACATGACGATGATGCTCGCGCCGTCGAAGGCCGTGCTCGCCGGAAAGGCCGAGATCGACGGTGCCGCCCCCGCCGACGGAGAGGTGCCGGCCGCCGTCGAGGAGCAGGCCACGACGACCGCCACGGCGGAGGTCGAGACGGACGCCGGGTCGCAGAACGGCGACGGCGACGGCGCCGTGTCATAATCAACGGCCGCCCATGCCCAAGATGAAGACGCACTCCGGCGCCAAGAAGCGCTTCAAGGTCACCGGCACCGGCAAGGTGCGGGCCAGGCATGCCTTCTCCAGCCACATCCTCGAGAAGAAGTCGCCCAAGCGCAAGCGCACGCTGGCGCAGCCGGTGCTGCTCTCCGACCACGACGTGCCGCGGGTGAAGAAGATGCTGGGGGTGGGCAAGTGACCCGGGTGAAGCGCTCGCTGCACGCGCGCAAGAAGCGCCGTGCCACGCTCGAGCTGACCAAGGGGTTCCGCGGCGAAGCGAGCTCCAACTACCGGCGCGCGAAGGAGGCCTTGATGAAGGCCGATGCCTACGCGTACCGCGACCGGCGCAACCGCAAGCGCGACTTCCGCCGCCTGTGGATCACGCGCATCAACGCGGCGGCGCGCCAGAACGGGATGAGCTACTCGCAGCTGATGCACGGCCTCGGCAAGGCCGGCATCGAGCTGGACCGCAAGGTGCTCGCGGACATCGCCGTCCGCGACGCCGACACCTTCCGACGTTTTGTAGAGACCGCCCGCGAGGCGTCGGCTGCCTGACCCGGCAACCGGCACGCAAGACCTCTCGGGCGCTGCTCCTTCGGGACCGGCGCCTTTTTTATTGCCTTCGACACCGCATCGACACCAACCACATGACACCGATCACATCTCCGAACAACCCAAAGCTGAAGGCGCTGCGCAACCTCACGCGCGCACGCGAGCGCGCGCGTACGGGACTGTTCGTGGCCGAGGGCGAGGACCTCGTGCGGGCAGCCCATGCGGCCGGCCGCGAGCCGGTGTACGGGTTTCGCGCGCCCGGCGTCGAGCTGGACGCGCCTAGCTTCGAGGAACTGGCGCCCGAGCTGCTGGCTGGCGTCTCCACGCTCGGCTCGGGGACGCGGGCGATCGGCGTCTACGAGCAACGTTTCGGACAGGCGCAAGGCCCCCTGTGCGTTTACTTGCACGGCGTCGGCGACCCCGGCAATGTCGGCACGATCCTGCGCGGCGCGCTCGCGTTCGGCGCCTCGTCGGTGGTGCTCGGTCCAGGCTGTGCCGACCCGCACTCTCCCAAGGCCGTGCGTGCCAGCATGGGCGCGATCTTCGCGGTGCCGATCGCCCGGGTCGAGCGGGCAGAGCAGCTCCCCGGCGAGCGGGTCGCGCTCGTAGCCCACGCTGGCGAGCCGCTGACCCAGCTGCGGCCGGTTGGAGACGTGACGCTGCTGGTCGGCGCTGAGCGCGAGGGGCTGCCCGACGAGGTGATTGCTGTCTGCGAGCACGTCGCCCACATCCCCATCGCCGGCGAGTCGCTGAACGCCGCGATGGCCGCGACCGTGGCTCTATACGAGACGACACGCCGAAGATTGACCGAAGAGGGGCTCGCCGGAGCCGGGGAGACACTCGCCTCCGGCTCGCATCCCCGTTCCGGCCAGCCAGCCTCCGGCCGGCTGCGCCACCCTCTAGGTAGGGTCTCGACCTCATGATCGAGCGGATCGCACAACTCCAAGCGCAGGCAAGCGAGGAGATCGCGGCCGCCTCAAGCAGCGAGCATGTGCAGGAGCTGCGCGTGCGCTACCTCGGCCGCAAGGCCGAGCTGCCGCAGATGCTGCGCGGCGTCGCGTCGCTGGAGCCGGCGCAGCGAGGACTGGTCGGTAAGGCCGCCAACGAGGCGCGGCGTGAGCTGGAGCGGCTGATCGAGGCCAAGGCCGCGCAGCTGGACGCAGGCGAGCTGCAGGTGCGGCTGGGCGCCGACGCCGTCGACGTGACGCTGCCGGGCACGCCGCCGCAGCCGATCGGCCGGCTGCACGTGTTGAGCGAGACGATGCGCGAACTGGAGGACATCTTCCTCGGCCTCGGCTTCACCGTTCTGGAAGGGCAGGAGGTCGAGACCGTCCACTACAACTTCGACGCGCTCAACCATTCGCCGACGCACCCGGCGCGGGCGATGACCGACACCTTCTACCTCTCCGAGGGAGTCGTCCTGCGCACGCACACGTCGCCGATGCAGATCCGCGCGATGGAGGCGCACCCGCCGCCGCTGTACGTGGTGATCCCGGGGCGCGTGTACCGGCCCGACAGCGATGCCACGCACACGCCCCAGTTCCACCAGGTCGAGGGGCTGGCCGTGGACGAGGACATCACGCTGGCCGACCTGAAGGGGACGCTGCTGGCGTTTGCCAAGAACGTGTTTGGGGAGGAGCGCGACGTGCGCCTGCGCCCGCACTTCTTCCCGTTCACCGAGCCGAGCGTCGAGGTCGACGTCTCCTGCTTTAACTGCGCCGGCAAGGGCTTCATGGGTGACGGCTCGCGCTGCCCGCTGTGCAAGGGCGAGGGGTGGCTGGAGGTTCTCGGCGCCGGCGAGGTCGACCCCAACGTCTACTCGTATGTGCCTACCAACGAGCGCAACGCCCCGGGTTACGACCCCGAGCGAGTGCAGGGGTACGCCTGGGGGATGGGGGTCGAGCGGATCGCGATGCTCAAGCACGGCGTGCCCGACCTGCGGCTCTACTACGAAAACGATCTTCGGTTCTTGGAGCAGTTCGGATGATCCTTGGGCGGCAACTGATGACCGCCCCCTCTCCGAAGGAGGGGGGCGCATGAAGGTGCCACTGATGTGGTTGCGGGAGTACTGCTCCCCCGACCTCGACACCGATGCCATCGAGGAGCGGTTGACGATGACCGGGACGAAGGTGGAGACGATCGTGCGCCACGGCGCGCCCTCGACCGAGAGTTTCGTCGTCGGCAGGGTGCTGTCGGTCGAGCCCCACCCGAACGCCGACCGTCTGAGCGTCTGCAGCGTCGACCTCGGGACCGGCGAGCCCGCCGGGATCGTGTGCGGGGCGCCGAACGTCGCCGCCGGGCAGACGGTCGCGGTGGCGCTGCCGGGGGCCGTGATGCCCGGCGGCGTGGAGATCAATGACGCCAAGCTGCGCGGCGTCGCCTCCAGCGGCATGATCCTCGCCGCCGACGAGCTACAGATCGACTCTGACCACAGCGGGATCATGGTGCTGGACGAGCTGATCCTCGATGCCGAGCTTGCGGCCGGCACGCCGCTTGCGGACGTGCTGAGCGTCGGCACCGACGTGCTCGAGCTCGAGATCACTCCCAACCGGCCCGACTGCCTCGGCGTCTACGGCGTCGCCCGCGAGCTGCACGCGGCCACTGGGGCGCCGCTCGCGCCCGAGCCGTGGTGCGGTGATTTGGATTCCCACCCAGCTGTGGCCGGCGAGCTGACCGCGGGCGGGTGGGGATCCATCGCCGTCGAGTGCCCGGACCTGTGCCCTCGCTTCACCGCGCGCGCATTCGAGAACGTCACGATCGGTCCCTCGCCGCTGTGGCTGAAGGCGCGGCTGAGTGCGGCCGGGCAGCGGCCGATCAACAACGTCGTCGACATCACCAACTACGTGATGCTGCTGACCGGCCAGCCGCTGCACGCGTTCGACCTCGACCGCGTCGCAGGGGCGCAGCTCACTGTTAGGCGCGCGCGCGAGGGCGAGCGGGTGGCGACGCTCGACGGACAGGTGCGCACGCTCGACTCGGAGATGGTCGTGATCGAGGACGCCGACGGGCCGACCTCGATCGCCGGGATCATGGGCGGCGAGCGCTCGGAGGTTCAGGCGGACACCAAACGCGTGCTGATGGAGGTCGCCAACTGGAGCGGGCCGAACATCCACCGCACCTCGTGGGTGCTGGGGCTGCGCAGCGAGGCGTCCGGGCGGTTCGAGAAGGGACTCGCGCCGGAGCAGTGCATGCACGCGCAGGTGGTGGCGACGCGGCTGATGGTCGAGCTGTGCGGGGCGACGCCGCTGCCGGGGACGATCGACGTCCGAGCCGAGCCGGCGCCGGGCGGGTGGGAACCCAAATCCCCGATTCTGCTGCGCGAGCGGCGCGTGGCGTCGATCCTCGGCATGCCCGTCGCGCGCGCGCGCCAGGCAGAGATCCTGCAGGCGCTCGACTTCGGCGTCAGCGAGGCGGACGCCGCCGGCGAGCCGGCGCTCGAGGTGACCGTGCCGCCCGTGCGGCGCGAGGACGTCACCCGCGAGGCCGACCTGATCGAGGAGGTCGCGCGCATCAACGGGCTCGGCGAGCTGCCGCCGACGCTGCCCGCTCGCCGCGGCGCCTACGGCGCGCTCTCGCCGGTCCAGCGCCTGCGCCGCCGCGCGGTCGACGCGCTCGTCGGCCGCGGCCTGTACGAGGCGGTCGGCTGGACGTTCACGGCGCCCGGCCTGCTCGACCGGCTGCGCCTTCACCCCGACGATCCGCGCCGGCGCGCGCCCGTGCTCGAAAACCCCCTGTCCGAGGACCAGTCGCTGCTGCGCACGACGCTGCTCGGATCGCTGCTGGACGTTGCCCGCCACAACGCAGCGCGCGGGATGGCCGACCTGCGGCTGTTCGAGGTTGGGAGGATTTTTGTGCGTGCTGACGGTGAGACCGGGGTGGACGAGCATGGTGCGCTGGCGGTCCTGCTGGCCGGGCGTCTGGCACCCCCAACGTGGGGGGCGGTCGAGCCGGGCCACGCCGACTTCTTCGCTGCTAAGGGGCTGCTCGAAGCGCTCGGCCAGGCGCTGCGCGTGGAGCTGGAGTGCCGCTCCACCGATCGGCGATCGAAGGGATCGTCACCGATTGGAGATCGACGGGATCTCCAATCGGCCAGCCAGCAACCGTTCCTGCATCCGGGACGCGCCGCGGCCGTGTTTTGCGACGGCCAGGAGCTCGGCTGGATCGGCGAGCTGCACCCGCTCGTCGCGCGCGAGTGGGACCTGGAGGGCGCAGCGGTGATGGAGCTCGACTTCGACCGGCTGCTGGCGCTGTCGGCTGCCCGCGAACACGGCTACCGCGACGTCATCTCCTACCCGAGCGTGCGCCAGGATCTGGCGGTCGTGCTGGCGGACGAGATCCCCGCGGCGCGGGCGATCGAGCTGGTGCGCGCCGCCGGCGGCGACCTGCTCGACAGCGTGGAGGTGTTCGACGTCTATAGCGGCGAGCAGGTGGGGGAGGGGCGGCGCTCGCTGGCGCTGTCGCTCGACTTCCGCGCTCCCGACAGAACGCTGACCGACGCCGACGTGGTGCCACTGCGCGAGCGGATAGTGCAGGCGCTGGAAGAGCTTGGGGGTGAGCTGCGTGTCTAACGTCGTGGCGATTGGAGCACTGGGGGGCGAGCCGCATGCCTAGCGCGCTGGTCGCCGGCGCGACGGGGTTCGCGGGCGCGCTCGCGGCCGATTTGCTGTGGCGCCACCCCGAGTTCGAGTTGCGCACCGTCACCGGCCGCGCCGAGGCAGGTCAGCGGCTCGACCGCGTGTATCCGCGCTACCGGGTGCCGCTGGAGCTGCAGGAGCTGGACATCGACAGGCACGGCGACGTCGACGCGGCGATCGTCGCCTATCCGCACGCTGCATCCGCTCCTGTCGTCGCCGCGCTGCGCGAGCGCGGCGTCCGCGTGTGCGACCTCTCGGCCGACTTCCGCCTGCGCGAGCTGGTCACGTACGAGCGCTGGTACGGGGCGCACCCGCACCCCGAGCTGATCGCAGATGCTGTCTACGGGCTGCCCGAGCTGCACCGCGAGTCGTTGCGCGACGCTCAGCTCGTGGCCACGCCCGGCTGCTATCCGACCGCCTCGCTGCTGGCGCTGGCGCCGCTGGCGCGCGCCGGGCTGATCGGCGACGTCGTGATCGACGCCAAGCAGGGGCTGTCCGGGGCGGGGCGGGCTGCCACCTGGCAGACGCACTTCTCCAACAGCGGCGAGAACATCCTTCCCTACAACATCGTCCACCACCGCCACACCCCCGAGATCGAGGAGCAGCTCGATGATTTGGATCCCACCCACCCCGACCTGCGCGTCCAGTTCACGCCCCACCTGGTTCCGCTCGACCAGGGCGAGCTGGTCGACTGCTACGTGACGCCGACGCGCGCACTGAAGCAGGACGAGCTCGACGTCATGTACGAGGACGCCTACGCCGGCGAGCCGTTCGTCGAGATCGCGCCAGAGCCCTCCGAGGTGCGCGACGTGCGCGAGACGAACATGTGCAGGCTGCACGTCGCGCTCAGCGAGCACACCGGCAAGGTGGTCGTGCTCTCGGCGATCGACAACCTGTGGAAGGGGACCTCGGCGCAGGCCTTGCAGTGCCTGAACCTGATATTTGGCTATGACGAGAGAACGGGTCTGCTGTGAGCACCGGCACCGAGATCCGCGGCGACCAGACGGCGGCGGGGCCGCCACAGCCTTTCTTTCATTCGCGCTGGGTGCAGCGCCCCGAGCACGTGCGCGAGCTGGGACCGGACGCCGGGCTGCCGGCCGGCTTCCGGGCGGCGGGCGTCGCCTGCGGGATCAAGCCTTCGGGCAACCCCGACCTCGGGCTGCTCGTCTGCGACGCGCCAAACCCGGTCAGCGCCGCGCGCTTCGCCGACACCGCTGCGCCGGCCGCGCCGGTGATGCTCAGCCGCGAGCGCTGCATGCTTGCCTCGCTGCGCGCGATCCTCGCCAACTCCGGCTGCGCCAATGCCGCCACCGGCAAACGTGGGATCGACGACGCCGCCAAGACGCAGGGGGCGGCGGCGATGGCGCTCGGGATCGAGCCAAGCTCGGTGCTGCTCGGCTCGACCGGCGGCATCAGCGACTACCTGCCGGTCGAGAAGGTGCTCAGCGGCATCCTCGACGCGCACAAGCGGCTCGACCGCGAGGGGGACACCAGTTTCCAGCAGGCGATCCAGACGACCGACGCCTTCGAGAAGCGCGCCAACCTGGCCGTCTCGCTGCCCTCGGGCGAGGTGCGGCTGAGCGCGCAGTGCAAGGGGGCGGGGATGATCTCGCCGCGCTTCGCGACGATGTTCTGCTTCATCGAGACCGACGCTGCGCTGGCGCCCGAGACGGCCGAGCTGTTGCTGTCGGTGTGCCTCAAGCGCTCGTTCGACCGCTGCTCGGTCGACGGGCAACTCTCCACCAACGACACCGCGGCGCTGATCTGCGCGGGCTCCAGCGGTGTGCGGGTCGTGCCAGAGAGCGAGGAGGAGCTGCGACTCGGCGAGGCGCTGGACGCGCTGATGCGCCAGCTGGCGATCCTGATGGTCGCCGACGGCGAGGGAGCGAAGCGGATGGCGCGCGTGGTCGTGCGCGGCGGCGAGCAGGGGCGCGTCGAGACCGCCGCGCGCGCCGTCGCCAACTCTCCACTCGTCAAGGCCGCTCTGCACGGCGCCGACCCCAACTGGGGCAGGATCGTGCAGGCGCTCGGCGGCGCGCTCGGCGGCGGCGGCCTGGAAGGCGGGCACATCCCCGTCGACGTCTTCATCGAGGGCATCCAGGTGTGCGCGGCCGGCGCCGCGATCGACTGCGACGAGCAGGCGCTGGCCGAGGCGGTCAAGCGCGAGGAGATCGAATACGAGATCACGCTGCCGGGCGACGGCGCTGAGACCGAGGTGTTCTTCTCCGACCTCTCCCACGAGTACGTGACGATCAACGCCGACTACACGACATGAAGGGGACATGACCATGCGCGACGTAGCCACGCTGCTGGAGGCGCTCCCCTACATCAGGGAGTTCCACGGCAAGACCGTCGTGATCAAGTACGGCGGCGCCGCGATGGAGGACCCCGAGCTGCGCGAGGAGTTCGCACGCGATGTCGTGCTGCTCAAGTATGTCGGCCTGAACCCGATCGTCGTGCACGGCGGTGGGCCGGACATCACCAGCTACATGGAGCGGCTGGGGATGCCGGTGCAGTTCGTCTCGGGGCTGCGCGTGTCCGACGAGGCGACCGTCGAGGTCGCGAAGATGGTGCTGGTCGGCAAGGTCAACAAGGAGATCGTGCTGCGCCTCTCCCGCCATGGCCAGCCGGCGGTGGGGCTGTGCGGCGACGACGGCTCGCTGTTCCGCGTCGCCCGGCGCGCTGCCCCCGGCGGCGAGGACATCGGCTTCGTTGGGCAGATCGAGCGCGTCAACGTCGACGTGCTCAAGCACGTCGCCTCCGACTACATACCTGTGATCGCCTCGGTCGGCGCCGACCGCGACGGCCATTCCTACAACGTCAACGCCGACGAGGCCGCCGGCGCGGTGGCGGGCGCGCTCGGCGCCTACAAGATCGTCTTCCTGACCGACGTCGTCGGCTGGTTGTCCGATCCCGAGAACCCGGATTCGCTGATCGGCCAGGCGACCGACCGCGACGTCCAGGACAAGCTCGACTCGCTGCAGGGCGGCATGCGCCCGAAGCTGGCGGCCTGCGTGCAGGCGATCGGCGGCGGTGTCAACTCCGCGCACATCGTCGACGGGCGCATCAAGCACTCGCTGCTGCTGGAGCTGTTCACGGATGCAGGCATCGGCACCAAGATCCAGGCTGCAGCGTGATGGAGACGGTCATGTGGTTGGGTGTCGCGCGTCGCGCGGGGAGCACGAACGACGGGCGCAGCGAAGCGGAGCCTTCCCCCATCTGGACGGCCGAACGATGCTGAGCGAGCTGCGTGAGATCGAGCGGGCGGCCGTGATCCCCTCCTACACGCGCTTCCCGGTGCAGTTCGTGCGCGGCGAGGGCTCGCGCCTGTGGGACGCAGAGGGAGTCGAGTACCTCGACTTCCTCTGCGGCATCTCGGTCACCTCGCTCGGACACTGCCACCCGCGAATCGTCGAGGCTGTGCGCGAGCAGGCCGGTGCGCTGATGCACGTCGGCAACCTCTACTACACCGAGCCGGCGATGCGCCTGTCGCAGCGGCTGGCGCAGTCGAGCCTCGGGGGCAAGGTGTACCTGTGCAACTCCGGCGCCGAGGCCAACGAGGCGGCGATCAAGCTCGCGCGCAAGCACCGCAGCGCGGGCGAGATCGTGACGGTGCTCGGCGCCTTCCACGGGCGCACCTACGGCGCGCTGTCAGCCACTCCGCAGGAGTCGAAGCAGGCCCCGTTCGCGCCGCTCGTCCCCGGCTTTCGCGCCGTGCCGGCGGATCCCGACGCGCTGGCGGCCGCGATCGACGAGCGCACGGCCGCGGTCATGCTCGAGCCGATCCAGGGGGAGACGGGGGTCAACGCCCTCTCCGAAGAGCTGCTCGCTTGTGCGCGCGAAGCCTGTGACGCGCACGGCGCGATGCTGATCTTCGACGAGGTGCAGACCGGGATGGGGCGCACCGGCACGTTGTGGGCCTACGAACAGACCGGCGTGGCGCCCGACGCGCTGACGAGCGCCAAGGCGCTCGGCGGCGGTCTGCCGATCGGCGCGCTCGTCACCGCCCCCGAGTTCGGCGACGTGCTGGCGCCCGGCGACCACGGCTCCACCTTCGCCGGCGGGCCGGTGATCGCGCGCGCCGCGCTGGCGGCGCTCGAGCTGACCGACGACGAGGCGCTGCTTGCGCGGGTGCGCGAGCTGGGCGAGCGGTTGCTCGGACGCCTGGCGCGGCTCGAGCACGTCGTGTCCGTGCGCGGCCGTGGACTGCTGCTCGCGTGCGAGCTGGACATCTCGGCGACGGAGGTCGTTCGCAGGGCCTTGCTCGCCGAGCAGCTGGTCGTCAACGCCACCGGGCCGAGCACTGTCAGGCTGCTGCCGCCGCTGACCGTCTCGGACACCGAGGTCGAGCAGGCCGTCGAGCGGCTCGGCCGGGTGCTGGCCGGATGATCGCCTCGCACGTGGGCCGGACACGTGTGTGGCATCTCCGGTGCCGGCTGCCCCGGCCGCTCGCGCTGTCCACCGCCGTATAAGGTGCGCGCGGTGACCGACTCCCTTCACAGCCTGCCACCGCCGACGGCCTCCTACGAGGCCGATCCGGCCGAGGTCAAACGTGTGCTGCTGCTGTATTCGGGCGGGCTGGACACGAGCGTGATGCTCAAGTGGATCCAGGACCAGTACGACGCCGAGGTCGTCTGCCTGACAGTCAACCTTGGCCAGCCCGGCGAGGACTACGCGGTGATCGAGGACAAGGCGCGGCGGCTCGGCGCGCTCGAGTGCCATGTCGTCGACGCACGCGAGCAGTTCGCGAGCGAGTACGTGCTGCCCGCGATCAAGGCCAACGCCCTCTACGGCGGCGGCTATCCGCTGTTCACGGCGCTGGGACGGCCGCTGATCGCCAAGCTGGCGGTCGACTACGCGCGCATCGCCGGCTGCGACACGATCGCCCACGGCTGCACGGGCAAGGGCAACGACCAGGTGCGGATCGAGGCGACGGTCGCCACGCTCGCGCCCGAGCTGAAGACGATCGCGCCGGTGCGCTCGTGGAAGATGGGACGCGACGAGGAGATCGCCTACGCCAACGAGCACGGCATCCCGATCAAGGCTGCGCCCAGCCAAGGCTCTGAGGTCGCGCCCTACTCGATCGACGACAACCTGTGGGGCCGCTCCTCAGAGGGGCGCTGGATCGAGGATCTGGGGCACGCGCCCGAGGACGACGTCTTCCAGCTCGTGACCCCGCCCGAGCGCGCGCCGGACGAGGCCGAGGTGGTGGAGGTCGAGTTCGAGCGCGGCGCGCCAATCGCGCTGAACGGCGAGCGGATGGAGCTGGTGGCCCTGCTCGAACGCGTCGCCGAGATCGCCGCCCGCCACGGCGTCGGCATCGTCGACCACATCGAGGACCGGATCGTCGGGCTGAAGGTGCGCGACATCTACGAGGTGCCGGCCGCGGCCGTGCTACTGCCCGCCCACCAGGAGCTCGAGAGGCTCGTCTGCACGATCCACCAGAACCAGTTCAAGCCGCAGCTGGACCGCCGGTGGGCGTATCTCGTCTACGCGGGGCTGTGGTGGGAGCCGCTGCGCGGCGATCTGGACGCCTACGTCGACTCCGTCAACGCTCAGGTGACCGGGACGATCGGCGTCAAGCTGTACAAGGGTCACGCGCGGGTGGTCACGCGCGCCTCCCCCAACGCGGTCTACGACCAGTCGCTGGCCTCATTCGCGGAGTCCGGCGGGCTGTTCTCGCAGACCGCCTCGCCGGGCTTCATCGAGCTGTGGTCGCTGCAGTCGCGGATGGCCTGGCGGCTTCGCAACGGTTGACGAGTCGCTTGCCCCCACCAGCGCCGCGGTCTGACGTCCGCGGCCCGGCGTAGGGTGGAGAGCGATGGCAATGGCCGAGCTCCGCGACTGGCAGCAGGACGACGACGGCGCAGCGCAGGCTCACGAGCGCGTCCGCCGCGCGGAGGAGCGCGCGCGCCAGGCCGAGGAGCAGCGCGTACAGGCCGAAGGGAGCTGTTTCGCCGCCGAACGCCGGCGCCTGGACGCCGAGCGTAGGCTGGAGCAAGTCGAAGCGCTGCTGCAGGAGGCGCGCTTGGCTGGGGAGCGCACGCGCAAGCTGGTGTTCGAGCTGATCGCGGTCGCGGCCCAGCTGCGCGCCGCGCTCTCGCGCTCGCCGGTGCCGACGGTCGCCGTGCCGTGCCTCGACGAGGCCGCAATCGCCGAGCGGGCCGAGATGACCGACGCGCTGGCCGCCGCAGTGGAGCGACTGCGCGCACGTGTTGCTGAGGTCAAGGCGGTCGAGCACGAGTCGCTGCCGGCCGGTGAAGAGTCCGTCCGCGCTGCCGCCCCAGCCGCGCCCGAGGCGCGTAAGCCGCACAAGCACAGCCTCTCGGCGATCGCTCGCTTGCGCAACAAGCGCAAACAGCGGAAACAGGGTTGAGCGCCCGCGAGCGCCCGCTCCGCGTCCGCCGCCTCGCAACGTAGGATCGGCTGGTGCCCGAGCAACCCTGCGCCCATCTGCACGTCCACTCCGAGTACTCCCTACTCGACGGCGCGTGCAAGATCGAGGCGCTGGCCAAGCGCGCCGCCGAGTTCGGGCAGCCCGCGCTTGGGCTGACCGACCACGGGGTGATGAACGGCATGGTCGAGCTGCACCGTGCCTGCGCCAAGCACGACATCAAGCCGGTCTTCGGCTGTGAGATCTACCTGGTCGAGGATCGCATCGGATCCCGGCCTACCCACGGGTCCCCGCCCGGGGTAGGTGGG
The DNA here is from genome assembly GCA_035938935.1 of Solirubrobacteraceae bacterium. Classification (GTDB taxonomy): domain Bacteria; phylum Actinomycetota; class Thermoleophilia; order Solirubrobacterales; family Solirubrobacteraceae; genus Palsa-744. The sequence goes on along the minus strand of DASZGH010000057.1, from coordinate 45,613 downwards.
TCCATCAAGAAGGAGCGCAACCACCTCACGCTGCTTGCCGCGAATGACGTCGGCTACCGCAACCTCGTGCAGCTCTCCTCTGCGGGCTTCCTGGAGGGACTGCACCGAGGCAAGCCCACGCTCGACCTGGGCCAGCTCGAGCAGCGCTCGGAGGGGATCATCGCGCTCACCGGCTGTCTGGCCTCGCGCTTCTGCCAGCGCCTGCTCGACGACCGGCCGGACGATGCGCGCGCCCACGCCGACGACCTCGCCCGCATCTTCGGCGCGGAGAACCTCTACTTCGAGGTGCAGAAGAACGGGCTGGCCGACCAGGACAAGTGCAACGAGGGGATCGTCAGGATCGCGCGCGAGATGGGCGGCAGGCTGGTGGGCACCGGCGACGTGCACTACCTGCGCCGCGAGGACTACGACCACCACACCGCGCTGCTGTGCGTGCAGACCAAGAGCACGCTCGCCGCGCCGAAGCTGACCTTCGACACCAACGAGTTCTACCTGCGCGACAACGCCGAGATGGCGCAGGCGTTCGCCGAGTGGCCGGAGGCGATCGCGAGCACGCTGGAGATCGCCGAGCGCTGCAACGTCAAGCTCGAGCTCGACGCGCAGCTGATCCCCAAATACCCCGCCCCCGAGGGCGTCTCCGAGCGCGAGCTGCTGCGCGCCCAGGTGGAGCAGGGCCTACGCGAGCGCTACTGCGATCCGCCGCCCGCCGAGGCGCTGGCGCGCATGGAGATGGAGCTGGGCGTGATCGACAGGATGGGTTTCAACGCCTACTTCCTGATCGTGTGGGACTTCGTCAAGTTCGCCAAGCGCAGCGGCATCGCCGTCGGTCCGGGCCGTGGCTCGGCGGCGGGCTCGCTCGTGTCCTACTGCCTTGCCATCACCGACATCGACCCGCTCCGCTACGACCTTCTGTTCGAGCGCTTCCTCAACCCCGAGCGCGTGTCGATGCCGGATATCGACATCGACTTCTCCGTGCGCGGCCGCGAGCGAGTGATGCGCTACGTCACCGAGAAGTACGGCCGCGAGTCGGTGGCCCAGATCGTCACCTTCGGCAAGATGTTCCCCCGTGCCGCCACCCGCGACGCCGCGCGCGTGCTCGGCTACGACTACGGCTCGGGCGATCGCCTGGCCAAGCTCATCCCCGACCCGATCATGGGGCGCTCGCCCTCCTTCGACGACTGCCTGAAAGCGGGCGAACCGCTGCGCAAGGCCTACGACGAGGAGCCCGACGCCCGCAAGATCGTCGATGTCGCCAAGGGCCTCGAGGGGATCGTCCGCAACTCCTCGATCCACGCCGCGGCCGTCGTCATCGCCGACCGGCCGCTCACCGACATCGTGCCGCTGCAGCTCGCCGACGCCGGCGCTGACGAGAACGGCGAGCGCGCCTACCGCACCGTCACGCAGTTCTCGATGAAGCCGATCGAGGAAATAGGGCTGCTGAAGATGGACTTCCTGGGCCTGCGCAACCTCGACGTGATCGAGGATGCGCTTGACATCATCGAGCGCTCCTGCGGGCAGCGCCCGGACATGTCCACGCTGCCGCTCGACGACGCGCGCACGTACGAGATGCTCGCTCGCGGCGACTCGATCGGCGTGTTCCAGTTCGAGTCCGAGGGGATGCGCGAGGCGCTCAAGAAGGTGCGCCCCGACGAATTCAACGACCTGGTCGCGCTCAACGCGCTCTACCGCCCGGGGGCGATGGATCAGATCCCCGTCTACGCGAAGGGCAAGCACAAGCCCGAGAGCATCACCTACCCCGACGAGCGCCTCGCCCCGATCCTCGAGTCATCCAAGGGCGTGATCCTCTACCAGGAGCAGGCGATGCAGATCTCCAAGGAGATCGCCGGCTTCTCGGGGGCCAAGGCAGACGACCTGCGCAAGGCGATCGGCAAGAAGAACCGCGAGGCGATGGCGGCGCTCAAGCCCGAGTTCGTGGAGGGCTGCCGTGCGTCCGGCACGAAGCCGGAGGTGATCGAGCTCCTTTGGCAGACCAACGAAAAATCCGCCGACTACTCCTTCAACAAGTCCCACGCCGCCTGCTACGGGCTGATCGCCTATCGCACGGCGTGGTTGAAGGCCAACCACACAGCGGAGTACATGGCGGCACTGATCTCCTCAGTGATGTCGACCAAGGACAAGGTTCCCTTCTTCGTCGCCCGCTGCGAGGAGATGGGCATCGAGATCCTCCCGCCCGACGTGAATCTCTCAGACCACGAGTTCACGGTCGTGGACAGCAACATCCGCTTCGGCCTCGACGCCGTCAAGGGCGTCGGCTACCAGGCGGTCGAGGCGATCAAGCGGGCCCGGGAAGGATCCCCGCCCGAGGGCGAGCATCCGTTCACTTCGCTGTGGGACTTCTGCGAGCGCGTCGACTCGCGTGCGGTCAACAAGAAGGCGATCGAGGCGCTCGTCAAGTGCGGTGCGCTCGGCTCCACCGGCGCCACGCGCAAGGGGATGCTCGAGGTGCTCGAAACCGCCCAGGCGGCCGGGCAGAAGGCACAGCAGGACGCGCTCGTCGGTCAGGGGTCGATCTTCGATCTCGAGGCCTCCTGCGCCACGCCGCCAAGTGTGGGGGGAAATGCCGCGCCGGGCGCGGCCCTATTGCGGCCCAGCCACCCGCCGATCCCGACCGAGGAGTTCGACCAGGCCGAACTGCTGGCGATCGAGAAGGAGGCGATCGGGCTGTTCATCTCCACGCATCCACTCAAGCCGATGCGAGAGGCGCTGCGCGCGCGCGCCGACTGTACGCTTGCCGCGCTGGCCGACCGGCGCGACAAGGACTGGGTGAGCGTCGGCGGCATCATCACCGAGTCAAAGCGAATCCGCACCCGGAACGGCGACGCGATGATGTTCGCCACGCTCGACGACCTGGAGAGCTCGGTCGAGATGCTCGTGTTTGGCAAGGCGCTTGCAGAGCACGAGGCGGCGCTCGCGGTCGACCAGGTCGTGCTCGTCCGGGGGCGCGTAGACCACAAGGAAGCCGGCAAGACCTGCCTGGTCGTGCAGTCGGTCGAGGCGTTCAACCCCAGCGCGCAGGAGATGGAACTGGCCGAGGAGGCCGCGCGCGCGAGCCGCAAGGCCGAGGCCGTCGCGTCCGAGCCGGTGCGCCTGCGGGTCGACGCCACACGGTTGCCGGCCAGCGCGATCGAAGAAGTCAAGGACATCATCGAGAATCACCGCGGGGTTGCCGAAGTCGTGCTGGAGATGCTCACCAGCGCCGGCACCCGCATCCTGCGCCTGGGCGATGAGTACCGCGTCCAGCACACGCCGTTCGTCAAGGCGGAGCTCGAAGCGGCGCTGGCGCCCGCGCCGGCGCTGGCTGCCACTGCTTAGTCAGTACGGACGTAGGTATCGCGTGAGGCAGACTTGAGCGTCTGGCGGCGTCTGACGTCGTCAACGAATATCGACGAAGGTCTTGACATCTGGGCAGCAGCGGTGTACAGTCGTGCCTGCACTTGGTATCCGTAGACGGATGCCGGTTAGGAACATAAGACTGGTCTGGGTCGATCCTCGTGGTCGACAGCAAACATTTTGACGGGGACCTTGGGAGAGGGACCGGGTCGCAACTGAGAGGGAGTTGTAGTTCGCGTGGTTTCTTTGGGGAATAGCGTGTTTGAGAGTCCGTGTGCTCCTGGCGGGTCCTTTATAGGACGCGTCAGCGTCGCTGACGCGTCTCTCTCTCTCTCTCTCTCTCTCTGGCGCCGTCGCCTTCTAGGCAATAGCGCCTTTCGCCGCGGTGTAGCTCCGCGGCTCGCCGGGCGCGCAGCCCGGTTTGGCCTCCCGCGCGTGGGGGCGTGGTGAGATGGCCGCTGTCAGGCGAGCACGCGGTTCGGCTCTCCCTCGCGGGGACAAGCGCGACCGTGACGCTCGTGCGCCGCACGCCTATAACGGCGCGGTTCGTGGTCAGCTTGCGGATCTGCAGCGCGCGCGGTTGCTCTCGGCGATGTTCGATGTGGCGACGGAGCGGGGGGTGACGAACGTGACTGTCGCGCATGTGACTGAGCGCTCGGGCGTGTCGCGGCGCACGTTCTACGAGGCGTTCGAGGATCGCGAGGATTGCTTTTTGGCGGCGTTCGAGCAGGCGCTCGAGTTCGTTTCTGAGCGTGTGCTGCCCGCGTATAAGTCACAGGAGTCGTGGCGCGAGCGGATCAGGGCCGCGTTGGGCGCGCTGCTTGTGTTCCTCGATGAGGAGCCAATGATCGGCAAGCTTTTGATCGTCGAGTCGTTGTCGGGCGGGCAGAGGACGTTGGAGCGGCGTAACGAGGCGATTGTTTGGATAACGAACGCGATCGACGGGGGCCGTGAAGAAGCGAAGGCTGCTTCGCCTCCGTTCCTGACGGCTGAGGGGATCGTCGGCGGTGTGCTCACGGTGATCTTTTCGCGTCTGACCGAGAGAGCCCCCACCCAAGGGGCGCACGGCGAGCCGCTTGTCAGGTTGCTCAATCCGTTGATGAGCATGATTGTCCTGCCTTACCTTGGAGCCGCGGTCGCGCGACGCGAGCTTTGTCGTCCCGTCCCGAAGTCGCAGGGTCCTAGGGGCGAGCGTGAGCCGCTGCTCTCCGATCCTTTCAAAGACGCCGGTATGCGCCTGACGTACAGAACGGTGCGTGTCTTGATGGCGATCGTCGATCACCCCGGCGCGTCTAACCGAACGATCGGTAAGAGCGCCGGCATGACCGATCAGGGCCAGGTTTCAAAGCTGCTTAGCCGTTTGCAGCGGATCGGGCTTGCGGCAAATACGGGTCTTGGGCCTGGTCAGGGCGCTCCAAACGAGTGGGTGCTCACCGACAAGGGACAGCAGGTCGTACACACGATCCGCAGCCATACCGAAGACCGCGGTCCAGGAGGGAGCGAGCGATGAGCCACAACGTGCGCACAAAAACACCAGCACCAACGATTTCAGTGTCAGTAGCACAACGTATTTCGTCAATACACGAAGCTCCAGTCAGCCACGCGGAGGACGGCTGGCGCGTGGGCTCGAGGGCAAGGAGAGAAAACGTGAGATGCATAATTAGGACAGCCGCCGTTCATCCGAGCGAGACGACGACTATGGGTCGTTCAATTGGCATCGGGCGAACGGCCGCAACCCTCATCGCAGTGCTCGCACTGCTCATGCTCCTCGCTCACAGTGCTTGGGCGACCGCACCGACGCTCGAAACCAGCTTTACCGGCCCCGTCGGTGGAACCGCCGAACATATCGCCGTCAACGAAAAGACCGGTGAAATCTTTGTCCTCGATGGCCCGAAGGAAGCGGTCGACCGCTATACATCTGCTGGTGTACTCATCGAAGAGATCCTCGGTTCAAGCACGAAAGCCGGTACCTTTTATTATTCCGGTGAACCAACTGTATTTAAAAAATACGCCAAAATTGCGGTGGACAACAGCGGTGGCTCGGGCGAAAGTACGCTATACGTCAGTTCGCCTGTTATAGCGGGCGCGCACGTCTTTGCCTTCAAGCTCGAAGCCGGTGTTTACAAAGAGATCTGGGAATTCAGCCCTGGATATCCGGTAACCGGGTTGGCTATCGACACGCACGGGGATCCCTGGTACACCTCTTTTCCCCACAACGTAGCCGTCGAGCTCGATCCGAATAATCAAGGCGCCGTTCTCAAGGAAGTGGGAACGCCCAGTGTCGAAGATGAAAGCATTGCGTTTGACTCAGAAGATCACATGTTCGTCACCTATCGAAACGGCGCTGATGTAGTAGAGTTCGATCCCGTCACGGGGCTGGGTCTGAGCACCTTTTCTGTAACGGAGCCTGAAGAAATCGCAATCGATCCGACTACGAACAATCGCTTTGTCGTAACACAGAGTTCGGTAGAGGTCATGAGGCCCGACGGGACCCTGGTATCCGGTACGCCATTCTTCCCAAACACCCAGGCCGTCGCGGTCAACGGCGCAGCCGGCAAGTTGTACACCATCAACACGTCTTCCAATAAGGTGGAAGTCTGGCATATCGCTCAGCCCGCTCCGGTCAGCGTCGCCAAGACGGGCGGCGGCGACGGTGCGGTGACGAGCGCTCCGGCTGGGATCGATTGCGGCGCTACGTGCCAAGCGAGCTTTGAAGAAGGGGAAACGGTGGTCCTCACGGCCCAGCCGGAATCGGGTTCAGCTGTAAACGGTTGGACGGGCTGTGCCTCTGAACCGAGTCCGGCCGAATGCGAAGTGACTGTCGCTCAGGCCAACAACGTCAGTGTCAATTTTGCCAAGGCGTTGAGTCTGACGGTGAGCAAGACCGGTTCGGGAACGGTCACGAGCACACCCACCGGTATCAATTGCGGTACGACGTGCTCGGCGTCTTATCTCGAAGGCACGAAGGTGAGGTTGACGGCCAGCCCAGCGGCTCACAACACGTTGGCGTGGCAGGGTTGCGCGGCGGAACCCTCGGCTGATATATGCGAAGTGACCGTGAATGCAGTGACGAGCGTCTCGGCGACGTTCAGCCCGATCATGCATGCGCTGACGATAGCCATGGCAGGCGCGGGCAGCGGCACGGTGACGTGCAATGGGCAACCATGTGTGCCCAATTATCCGGAGGGTTCGACGATTGCGCTAGCGGCCTCGGCAGCGTTTGGTTCGACGTTCGCTGGCTTCTCGGGCGCGGGTTGCTCGGGAACCTTGTGCACCATAACGCTTGAAGCGGACACCTCAGTAACGGCAACGTTCAACATGATTCCCCCCTCGGGTGGTGGCACACCGAAACCGACCCCGACTCCCACACCGGTTCCAAAGCCAAAACCGGTGGTGAAAGCGGTCAAGTGCAAGCGGGGCTATGTCAAGCGCAAGGTGCACGGCAAGATGCGCTGCGTGAAGCTCAAGAAGCATGGTAAGAGCAAGAAGAACAACAGGAAACACCACTAGTCGAATATGAGCCTGAGAAGAGTGCAAATGAGACGGACACGACTGATCCTGGCTGTGGCGTGCCTCTTCGCAGCCGTTCCTGCCGCCGGTATGGACGGCGGGGCGGACGCGCTTGCGGCCACCGGAAGACCTACGGTGCTGGCCGGTACGAACACGTTCGATAATCAGGGCGGCACGATCGTCCGCGGATACGTGACCCCGAATGGCTCTCCTGTAAGCGAATGCCGCTTTGAATACGGGCCTAGCGAAGCGTACGGCCAGACAACAGCCTGCGAAGGCATAGTTGGGTCTGGCTCAGAGCCTGTGGAAGTCACGATGGACGCGCGGGAACTGAAGGCGGGCGCTACCTATCATTTCCGGCTCGTTGCGAGCAATGGCTGGGGCACTTCTGAAAGTCAAGACAGTGTATTCGTGGCACCGGCAGAAGAAGCCCATGAAGCGTGTCCTAACGCCGGCATGGCGGGTGCCGGTCGGCTCCCTGGCTGCCGTGCGTGGGAGATGGTCAGCTCAAACGCGAAGGGAGGCGCTGACGTATCTCCCGTCTCTGAAGCCGTGCGGACCGCCGATGATGGATCGGCAGCGAGCTTCATCTCGCTTAGCGGGTTCGGTGACGTGATAGGTGACGGCGTCGGTTTTGAATATATGGGTGTACGCTCGGAAAGTCCGAACCCGGGCAATCAGGGGTGGGTGACCCATGCGATCACACCGCCGCAACCATCGGCGAACATCAACGAGTTGGCAAGCGTTAACCTCCAGACGCACTACGTCGATTTTGAAGGCTTTTCGTCCGATTTGAACAGGGCCGTTACGATCGCTACGCGGCCGGTCACCGAAGAACCCTTGGTGCAGAACCTGATCGGCAACCTGTACCTACGCGAAGACCTGCGTACTCCCGGTCACGGGGATTACAGATTGCTGGACGAGTGTTCGGTGTGCACTTCCCCGCTCCCGATAGAGGTTCAATCGTCGATGCGGTTTGACGGTGCGACACCCGATTATAGCCGTCTGATCTTTGAATCTAAAGATAATCTCACCGCGGACGCGAGCGGTGGGGGGCTCAAGATCTATGAATGGCACGAAGATGTCGTGGGCCTCGTCAGCAAGGCGCAGAACGGATCGACGGTCCCCAGCGCGACAGCCGGCGGCCTTCAAGGAGAAGGTACATACCAATCAGCCACCCATCACGCGATATCGAGCGACGGTTCGAAGATATTCTTCCAGAACGACACGTCGGGCGGGGTGGAAAACCTCTACATGCGCCTGAACGGCACCAGCACCGTAAAGCTCAATGCGTCCGAACGGACACCGCCAGCAGAACCTGCGCTCGCGCACTATGCGACCGCCAGCCAGGATGGTTCCCGCGTGTTCTTCACCTCCACCGAGCCCTTGACCGACGACGCGCCGACGGCAGGGAACAAGCTCTACATGTACAACACCACGCTGCCACTTGAAGAACCACACCATCTTACCTTCCTCGCACCAAACGTGGAAACCGTATTGGGCGCCTCGGATGACGGTAGCTACGTCTACTTCATAAGTGCTGCTCATCTTTATGGCATACAGCAGGAGATCTATGTTTGGCATGAAGGAAGCCTGAGCTTCGTGGGCACCGTGGCTCCTCCAGGGACTTCAACGACCGTACCTTATATCTCCGCCGGGGGCGGCCTTATCTATGTGTCCCTTTTGCGACAAGGAGAACTACTTGCGTCTGGCTTCAAGGAGCGGTGCTCAACCCCAGAATGCAGAGAGATCTTCTCCTATCGTCCTGCAACGCACCAACTCGAGTGTGTCTCGTGCAGCCAGTCGGCAGACGTTGTGGGCGGGGAAGCGAGCTACGAAGTCCACATCGCTAGCAGTGGCGCTTCAAATTCGGGTCATAGTGACAGGCCGTTGACGAGCGATGGGAGGTATGCGTTTTTCACCTCTACGGAAGCACTGGTACCCAACGACACTAATGGCGTCTTTGACGCATATGTCTATGACATGGAAACGGGTGGGGTCAGTCTTCTCTCCAGTGGCGAAAGCCCCGCGGGTTCATATTTCGTGGAAGCGACGCCTAGTGGTCACGATGCGTTCTTTGTGACCAACGACCGGCTGGTGGGTTGGGACAACGACAATAACTATGATCTCTATGATGCGCGTGTCGACGGTGGTTTCCCCGAACCGCCGGCGCCGCCACCCGGATGTGAGGGCGATGCTTGTCAGCCCGTGCCGGTGTCGTTTAGCGACCCGACGCCAGCGAGCGCGAGCTTCTCAGGGGCTGGCAACGCAAAACCGGTTGGTGTCAAGGCACAGAAGCGCAGGCTTCATAAAAAGAGTAAGAAGCGCAAGCATCATCGTGCAGCGGCGAAGAAGGCGAGGAGGGGACGATGAGCGACTGTAGGCCTCGATTCAGGACAATGACTATCGCTACGATCATCGCGATAATCACCGTGGCGTCGGCGGCCGTCGCAAACGCCGCCCCGGCGCCGGAATGGCGATTGACTGTGATAGGTAACACCTCGGTCCGGCCTAACGGTACTGAGCATTTCATGATCGAAGCCCGCAACCTCGGGACAGTGGCTACGAGTGGCAGTCTCACTGTCAAGGCGGTGCTGCCTCCCGGCTTGGTCCCCGTCGGCGGAATACCGCTAATCTGGAAGGACCAGAAGGCGAGCCCAATCCCGTGTGAAATAAACGGAACGACACGGACCATCGAATGTGCCTCGCCATTCGTCCATAACCCAGGTGACTCCAGTCGGACCACCTTCACAGTGAAGGCATCTACTGAACCGGGCCCGAAGATAGTTCGCTTCCAGGCAAGCGGCGGCGGCGGCCAGAGCGTGGAAGTAGTGAAGACCGTGAATGTGCAGACGGTGCTCGCGGAAGCAGGCTTTGAAAGCTTTGACGGGTTGATCGCCGATGCCAATGGTCAGCAGTTCACGCAGGCCGCAGGACATCCTTATGATGTCGGGACGACGTTTGAACTGGATACTCATACAGACCACGCACAGCTCCCCCCCAGCGGACTTGAGCCTGGCAATCAGGATGGGATCCCAGTTGAACCGATGAGGGACGTCTTTGTCAACCTGCCACCGGGACTACTCGGCAATGTCAACGCCGTCGCCAAGTGCACCGTCGAACAACTCAACAACTCACCGGGCTTCGAAGCCTACTCTCTTTGCCCTACTAACTCTCAAGTGGGCACCATAACTCTGAACTGGAATATATCTATAGGAACCGAGAGTACTATCAGGCCCCTGTTCAATATGGTACCTCCGATTGGTGTCCCCGCTCGATTCGGTTTCACATTTCTCGGCATTGCGATATACCTTGACGCATCGTTGCGGTACCGTAGTGATTACGGTATCACCGTTGGAAGCCGAGATATCAGTGTGGCGTTGCCGATTGCAGGCGTGGAAACGCATTTCTGGGGTGTTCCGACATCAGAATCCCACACACGCGAACGCAGCTGCCCGGGTCGGACATCATGGGACGGGGCTGGTGAAACTTGTCCGAGTGGTGCGCCGCCGATACCGTTCATACGGATGCCGACGAGCTGTCCTCGTCAGGGGGAAGGCTTGAAGTGGAGCGCGAGCACCGATACGTGGTTTAAACCCGGTGCTTACGATCAACTGGGCCTACCGCTGGCTGGCGATCCCAACTGGAAGAGCGCGTCGTATGAAACGCACGATCCCCCAGTCTATCCACAGGTGGCGGCTGGCGAACAGGGTCCTGTGAGAGGCACCGAAGGGTGCGACATCGTACCAGTCCGCGGCAAGCTCTCCGCGTCACCGAGCGCGATCGAAGCGGAAACACCGTCGGGTTTGCTCGTCCATGTGGAAGTACCCAATCCCGGCCTTGATAATCCCGAAGGTATCTCGTCGTCGGACATAAAAGGCGTGAAGGTCACGCTGCCCGTGGGGGTGACGGTCAATCCTTCACAAGCAGAAGGGTTGGGTGTTTGTACACCGGCGCAGTACGCGAGCACCGAATTGAGCTTCCATCCGGATCCCTCCAAGGGCTGTCCGTCCGATTCAAAGATCGGGACGGTCCTGTTGCATACGCCATTGCTTGAAGAACCAATCGAAGGGAACGTGTTTGTAGCTGCGCCGCGTATCAACCCGTTCGGAACGCTGCTGGCCCTGTACATGGTGCTGGAAGACCCCTATGTGGGCGTGCTCGTCAAGCAGGCGGGGAAGGTGGAAACCGACCCGGTTACAGGCCAGATCACGACGACGTTCGACGAAATCCCACAGCTGCCGTTCTCGGATTTCGACTTCAAGTTCAGGGAGGGCGCCCGCGCGCCGTTGGTTACCCCTGCCACGTGCGGGACGTACACGACAAACGCGGTTTTCACGCCGTGGTCTACCCCGGCGCACACTGTGGAATCGCAGAGCCAGTTCGGGATCGTGCACGGGATCGGCGGCGGATCATGTCCGCCCGGTGGTACCCCACCGTTCGCACCGGAAGTCATCGCGGGCACGCTGAACAACAACGCCGCGTCCTACACCCCGTTCACGCTGCACATCAGCCGTCACGACGGTGAACAGGAGCTCACGAAATTCACGACGATTCTCCCACCGGGCCTGACGGGCAATCTGACGGGCATACCCTTCTGTCCCGACGCGACGATCGAAGCGGCAAGGCACCGCACAGGCCAGCAGGAGCTCGAATCACCATCCTGTCCCGCGGCCAGCGAAATCGGACATTCGCTTGTCGGCGCTGGTGTCGGCAGCGTGCTGGCCCACACGCCCGGCAAAATCTATCTGGCCGGTCCCTACCACGGTGCCCAACTGTCGATCCTCTCCATCACGTCGGCGGTGGTCGGTCCGTTCGACCTCGGCACCGTCGTGATCCGTTTCGCGCTGCGGGTCAACCCGACAACCGCTCAGGTCGAAGTCGATTCCGCGGGTTCCGATGCGATCCCCCACATCATCGACGGGATTGTCGTGCACGTCCGTGAGATCCGCGTCTACATGGATCGTCCTGGCTTCATTCGCAACCCCACATCCTGTGACCCGTTGAACATCGTCAACACGATTACCGGGGCGGGCGCAGACTACACAAACCCCCAAGACCAGAACTCTGTGAACGTCAGCACACGCTTCCAAGCAGCGAACTGCTCGCTGCTGGGCTTCAAACCAGTGTTCAAAGTATCCACGTCAGGTAAGACGAGCAGGACCAACGGGGCGAGCCTGACCGTCAAGCTCGCCTACCCGAAAGCGCCCGAAGGCAGCCAGGCGAACATCCGCTCGGTCAAGGTGGACCTGCCGAAACAGCTACCATCGCGCCTGACCACACTGCAGAAGGCGTGCACCGACGCGACGTTCAACGCGAACCCCGCTGCCTGTCCCGCTGCCTCGCGTGTTGGTGTCGCCAAGGCGATCACGCCGATCCTGCCCGTACCACTAGAAGGCCCCGCATACTTCGTTAGTCATGGCGGAGCGAAGTTCCCCGAACTGATCGTCGTCATCCAAGGCTACGGATTCACGATCGACCTGCACGGCGAAACATTCATCAACCCGAGCACGAACATCACCAGCAGCACCTTCCGCACCGTCCCAGACCAACCCGTCACGAGCTTCGAACTGACCCTCCCACAAGGCCCAGACTCAGCTCTGGCCGCGGTCGGCAACCTCTGCAAAAGCAAACTCAAGATGCCCACAATGTTCACCGCGCAGAACGGCACGACCATCAAACAGACCACCCCGATCACCACCACCGGGTGCGCGAAGACCGCCAAGAAGGCCAAGACGAGCAGACACCACAAGCATCACGGCAGGAAGGCAAGAAAGGGGTAGCTTCAAGACACGCCGCTTGCCGATCGCTCGCGCAGGCCGCGCTCGTGCAGGGCCACGGCGCGGTTGACCTCATCGCGGGTGGCGCCGGAGCGGTTCTTGCCGGGGGTCTCCAGAACGCATGGCAGGCCCTGCAGCTCGGGCGCCGACAGGAACGCGGCGCAGCCGGCCTCGCCAAGCTCGCCGGTGCCGACGTTGGCGTGGCGGTCGCGGTTCGATCCGAGCGGGGTCTGCGAGTCGTTCAGATGCAGCGAGCCGACCCGCTCTATCCCGATCTTCTCGGCGATCTCAGCTGCGACGGCGTCCATGCCGGCGTGCGTGCGGATGTCGTAGCCGGAGGCGAACAGGTGGCAGGAGTCCAGGCACAGGCCGAGTCGCTCGCCGCCGCCGGCCGCGTCGATCAGCGCGGCCAGCTCGCCGATCGAGCGCCCGAGCGTGCCGCCCGCGCCGGCCGTGTTCTCCAGGTGCAGTGGGCACTGCTCGCTCTCGGCCAGCGCCTCGGCGATCGTCGCGCCCGCCCGCGCCACCGCCTGCGCGGGATCGCCGGTCTTGGCCGAGCCGGGGTGCAAGACTACGCCGGCCGCCCCGATCGCCTGACCGACGCGCAGCGACTGGATCAGCGAGACGAGCGTCTTCTCCCGGATGTCCGGGTCCTCGCTGGCGCAGTTGAGCAGGTAGACGGCGTGGATCAGGACGGCGTCGATCTGGCTTGCGTCGATCGCCTCGCGAAACGCCGCTATCCCGTCCTCGGGGAAGACCGTCGGGCGCCATTGACGCGGCGACTGGTTGAAGATCTGGATCGCCCGGCAGTCGCGCTCCAGCCCGCGCTCGACCGCGTTTGGGAGCCCGCCGGCGGGCGAGACGTGCGCCCCGATCAACATTGCTCGACGGTCCCGGCGTGTTTCGTCCTGGTGCGTTTCGCGAGCAGCGTGCGTACGTCTAGCATTGGCGCGATCATATGAGGCTTCGCTTTGCTCCATCGCCCACCGGGGCGCTTCACATCGGCGGCGCGCGCACCGCGCTGTTCAACTGGCTGCTGGCGCGCAACAACGACGGCGTGCTGCTGCTGCGCATCGAGGACACCGACCGCGAGCGCTCGACGCCCGAGAACGTGCAGCAGATCCTCGACGCGCTGCGTTGGCTTGGGCTCGACTGGGACGAGGGGCCGGTGTTTCAGAGCGAGCGCAGCGAGCGCCACCGCGAGGCGCTGCAGGCGCTGCTGGACAGCGGGCACGCCTACCGCTCCAGCGCCACCGCCGAGGACGTCGCCGCCTACAAGCGGCTGTACGGCGCCGAGCGCGGCTTTCGCGGTGAGGCCGAGACCGAGGGGGCGGTGCGCCTGCGCGTGCCCGACAGCGAGAGCACGGTCGTCCACGACGTCGTGCGCGGCGACACCCGCTTCGATCACGTCCATCTCGACGATCCGGTGATCGCCCGGGCGGACGGGTCGGTGCTCTACAACTTCGCGGTCGCGATCGACGACCTCGACGCTCAGATCACGCACGTCGTGCGCGGCGAGGACCACCTCTCCAACACCCCCAAGCAGCTGCTGGTCCTGCGTGCCGCCAAGGCGGTCGGGTTGGGGGGGCAGGCCGAGGAGCCCCTATACGCCCACCTGCCGTTGCTGCACGGGCCGGACGGCAAGAAGCTCTCCAAGCGCCACGGGGCCGCCTCCGTTCAGGAGCTGCGCGACGCCGGCTACCTGCCGGCGGCGGTGCGCAACTACCTCGCCCTGCTCGGTTGGGGGGCCGGCGACGATGCGACCGTCATGTCCACCGAGGAGATGGTCGAGCGGTTCACGCTCGAGCGGGTCAGCCGCAACCCCGCCCGCTTCGACGAGGTCAAGCTGCGCTGGCTCGACGGCGTTCACATCCGCTCGCTGAGCGTGGGCGAGCTCGTCGACCGACTGCTGGAATACCTGCAGGTCACCGATCCCGCCGCCGCGCGGGCGGCCGGCACTGACAGAGCGCTGCTGGAGGGTGCGGTGGCGATCAGCCAGGAGAAGATCCAGACGCTGGCCGACTTCTGGCCGCTCGCTCGCTTCTTCTTCCTCGGCGCCGCCGAGGACCCCGCGGCGCGCGAGCGCTGGCTGGGCGAGCGCGGCGCGCTGCTGCTCGGAGATGCCCGCCAGCAACTGCTGGCTGCGTCGAGCTTCGACGTGGCCGGAGTGCAGGCGGCGCTGACGGGCATCGTCGAGCGCCACGGCGTCAAGCCGCGCGAGGTCTACCAACCGGTCCGCGTCGCGATCGCCGGCACGACCGTCTCGCCGGGCATTTTCGAGAGCGTCGCGCTGCTCGGGCGCGAGGAGACGCTGCGTCGCATCGATTCCGCGCTCAACCACTCCTAAAGAGCTGCCGATAGGACCGTAACGCCAAAGCGGTGGCCGGATGCCACCCATTTTCCAGGCAAGGTTCTATGCCGACGCAGGCCACAGCGACAAAGCAAGAGCACGGAAGCGACCAGCACGACAGGCCTGTTCTCAAGCCTGCCCGCGCCGCTGCCGCCGGCCAGGGCGCCGGTGGCGAGCGCCACCAGAACGAGGGCCACGGCCGCCGTCTGATGCTCGCCTTCGAGGCGCTCGACGCGTTCCCGGCGCTGTCGGAGTCGCGCGAGCGGCTGCTGTCGGTCATCTCCAAGGATCACGTCGCCACCGCCGACGTGGTCCGTGCGGTCGAGTCCGACGTCGCGCTGATCATCGCCGTGATGCGCCTGGCCAACGACTCCCGCTCCTCCGGGGAACGCGTCGAGACGGTGGTCGAGGCTGTGGAGCGGCTCACGCCCCAGGCCGTGCAGGGGCTCGCCAACCGTGTGCGCACCTTCGACTTCTTCGAGCGCACCGGCGGCTGGGACACCGCCCCCGAGCGCTTCCGGCTGCACGCACTGGCCACCCAGCAGACGGCCGACCGGCTCGCCGCCGAGCTCGGCTACGAGCACCGTGACCGGCTGACGGTCACCAGCTTGTTGCACGACGTCGGCAAGCTCGTGCTCGTCCAGGCCTATCCCGGCTACGCCGGCGAAGTGCAGAAGGGCGAGCAGACGCCCGAGAAGCGCATCCACAACGAACGCCGCGAGCTGGGAGTGGACCACGCGCTCGTCGGCGGCGTGCTCGCTCGCCGCTGGGGGCTTCCCTCCAGCCTCGCCACCGTGATCGAGCGCCACCACAACGCCGATGCGACCGGCGAGGCCGCGCTCGTGCGTCTGGCCGACATGCTCGCTCACTACGCCCACGGCACGCCGATCGCGCCGAGCGAGATGCTGACCTGCGCGCGCACGCTCGGGCTAGGCCCCGAGGAACTGCGCCGCTTGCTCTACGAGCTTCCCAACTCGCCCGCCCAGCGCCAGCGGGCGATCGATCCCTGCCCGCTGTCCGGCCGCGAGCTCGGCGTGCTGCAGCGACTTGCTGAAGGCAAGGTCTACAAGCAGATCGCCCACGAGCTGACGCTCTCGACCAGCACGGTGCGCACGCACCTGCACAACATCTACGGCAAGCTCGGCGCGGTCGACCGCGCGCAGGCTGTTCTTATGGCGACTGAGCGCGGTTGGTTGTAAAGCCGCGCCCTTGGGTGGCAGGCCCCAGTGGCGCATCGGCTTCCCGTAGCATCGCGGCGGAGCGATGATCTCGATCACAAGCAAGTCCCCGTACGCCGTGGCGGCGCTTGCCGAGCTCGGGCGCGCCGGCGGATCCGGCCCTGTTCCGATCGGTGAGCTGGCGCGGCGACGCGAGATGCCCGTACAGTTCCTCGAGCAGCTGTTCGCCGTGCTGCGCCGGGCGGGCGTCGTCAGCTCGCAGCGCGGCGTGAAGGGCGGGTATCGCTTCGCGCGCGAGCCATCTGAGATCACGGTGCTCGAGATCGTCGAGCTGCTCGACGGACCGCTTGGCCGCGACGCTCAGGGCGTGTTCGCCGATGCGTCCAGTGCCGCCCGCGACGTGCTTGCCGCGACGACGATCGCCGACGTGGTCGAGCGCGACGCACGCGAGGCCGGGGCGAGCATGTACCACATCTGAGGGAATGGGTCACCGCCAGCAGGCACTGAAGGCTTGGGCGAGCGTATCCAGTAGCGCTCAAGCAGCAGAGTGCGCAGATGATCGCAGATATCTATGTAGCTGGAAAACGCTCGCTCAGCCGATAACTGTGTTACAGTGTAGCGCAATAACAGAGGAACTATGAGGCATCAGCCCCATTTCTTGGGGCTGCGGCAACAGAGCCAGCCGGGAGTGCCGGCGGCCGACCCAGAGGAGAAGCCATGTCCCGCGTCTTGCGCGTGCCCGAGCAAGTCCATAACGAGGCAACTCAGATCGCTGCGTTGCGTCGGTCGCAGCCAGGTCATCTGGTAGCAGATGCTTGGCAGGAGTACATGGCGAACCACCGCAAGGATTTCGCGGCCGAACTCGAGCAGGCGGCGAAGTTGCTCCGGGATGGAACACTCGATCAGATCGCGGACTACATGAGCCGAAACGCGGACGCGCGCGCGGCGAAGGCTGTGGAGCGTCTGCAATCCGCGGCCACGGAGAAGGACCCCTCGGGCGGTACGGAGTCGGACAGGGATTCAATACCGGAGCCGAGTCACCGCTAGTTACTCACGGAAGCCAAAGACAGCCGTGGTGGGGGCTAGGATGACCCGCCATGGATCGTCCTGTTTCGCTCATCGGAAAGACCGCCGGAGGGGCGTACATATGCAAGGACTGGGAGCTGCGCGTGACGGCCAGATGCCTGGGTGAAGATCTCAATGCCTCGACAGACGCCGATTTCGAGAGCGTCCGTGGACTTGAGATAGTCAAGGCTTTCATAGGTACTCACACTGATAGCCCAGTCTCTACCAGGCAGGTCTCGCCGCTTACCTGCGGTCACGAAGTGTGGGTGGTCGGATACGGCGACGACCACCGTGGTGGCTCGTTGCACGACCCTGAGGCGGAGGTCATCTGGCTGCTTGCCTATCGTCGGCACCGGTCCGGCGCCGAGGACGACTTTTTCCCCTACTGCAGGGAACTCGATCGGGATGGACTCCTCCTTCCGAAGCAAGCCGACTATGCCCGTATGTACCGGGAGCGCGACCGTCGCTTCGCAGAGGCGGTGATCCATGAGGCGCCGGTCATCCTGCGCGAAGCTCGCGCTACCGCAGGCGAGTACCGCTGCACCGTGGGCGGCGAGCTCGGCGTCGGCCTCACCGTAGAAGTCGACGACGAACTCGAGGCGGGGGCTATGACTGTCGCGTTCCAGGCCAACAAGCTCGAAACGTTCGCGCAAGGCCAGCTGCTGCTTGCGGCGCTGCACAAAGGTCCGTGGGAAATGACGCCACGAATGCCCTCGCGCGATCTCGAGCCCGGGGAGGTCGCGTATACCATCATCAGCGCATCGGGGGAGGCCCAGTGACCGACTTTCTGTTGAAGAACGTGAGGAAGATCAGAGCTGGGGTCGAAGATCACAACGAAACATGCAAAGTGCCGGCCCGAGCAATTCTGCTCCATCCCGATGAGCACGACAGGTTGGGCGTCAGCGATCTGTGGGATCTGCCGCTCTTGGCCGATGCGAGGCAGCGCATCGGTTTCTTCCGTGTTGACTGCGAAGGCTCTGCCTGGCAGATAGAGAGCGAGCTAGCAGCACACGTCGATTTCTCAGCCGGCGATCAGCCGGCCCCCGAGCTTCCCGAGAGCCCTGTAGAGCGTCCGCTTGCTGCTCGCGGAATCTCAGAGGTAGCCACGCGGCGAGCCACATCTACTGCATCCGAGCATCTGTGAGGTTGTCTACGGCTTGCGCTGTATGAGCATTTGCTCAATGACAGCGACGCGGTGCCGGTAACGCATAGACGACTGCCGCGCACTATTGTCGAAAAGATGGCGTCAATCCCGATCAACATTGCCGAGCTGGTCGGTCACACGCCGATCGTGCGTCTAGGGCGGATGCTCGCCGGCACGCCGGCGGAGCAGTCCGGCGTGGAGATGTACGCCAAGCTGGAGGCCTTCAACCCCGGTGGCAGCGTCAAGGACCGGATCGGCGTGGCGATGATCGAGGCCGCCGAGGCGAAGGGGCAGATCGAGCCGGGGCGCTCGACGATCGTCGAGGCGACCTCCGGCAACACCGGGATCGCGCTCGCCTTCGTGTGCGCGGCCAAGGGCTATGACCTGGTGCTGACGTTGCCGCAGGGGATGAGCCGCGAGCGCGAGATCCTGCTGGGGCTCTACGGGGCGAAGGTGCAGATCACCGAGTCGCTCGGCGGTATGAGCGAGGCGGTGCAGGCGGCGCGTGAGATGGCACGCGACCCCGACGTGTTTCTGCCCGACCAGTTCTCCAACCCCGCCAACCCGGAGGCGCACCGGCGCACGACCGGGCCGGAGATACACGCTGCGCTCGAGGGCAAGGTGGACGTGCTCGTGGCCGGCGTCGGCACGGGCGGGACGATCACTGGCGTGGGGGAGTACCTGCGCGAGCATAACCCCGATCTACGTGTGATCGCGGTGGAGCCGCGCGGCTCGGCGGTCCTCTCCGGCGAGCCGGTCGGACCGCACCGGCTGCAGGGGATCGGAGCGGGGTTTGTACCACCCGTCCTCAACAGGGAGATCATCGACGAGGTGATCCCGGTCTCCGACGACGACGCGATCCGGACGGCCTGGGCGTGCGCACGCCGGGAGGGCCTGCTCGCGGGAATATCGTGCGGAGCGGCGCTGTGGGCGAGCATGCAGGTGGCCGGCCGGCCCGAGAGCTCCGGCAAGCGGATCGTCACGATCATGCCCGACTCGGGCGAGCGCTACGTCTCGCAATCGTTCTTCGCGCCGTCCTGAGAGCACAAACCTGGACGCGCGTGCGACCGCGCTCCTCGTCGCCGGCTGCGGCCTGAAACGGTGCGCTCCGGGCCGTCGAGGCTTCGGCCCGCGGTTTGGGCGCCGCTACGCTTCCCTCATGCTCGGCATTGGGACCGCAGCGCGCGTGGCCGGAGAGTTGCGCCGTGACGTTGCCGCCGCGCGCGACCGCGACCCGGCCGCCTGCAAAGTGGCGCAGCTCGAGATCGTGCTCACGTGGCCCGGCATCCAGGCGCTGCTGGCTCATCGCCTCGCCCACGCGCTGCATGTGGCCGGCGTGCCGGTGCTACCACGGCTGGTCGCGTTTCTCTCGCGCACGCTGACCGGGATCGAGATCCACCCCGCCGCGAAGATCGGCAAGGGCCTGTTCATCGACCACGGCTCGGGGGTGGTCGTGGGCGAGACGGCCGAGATCGGCGACGACGTCACGCTCTACCAGGGCGTCACGCTCGGCGGCACCGGCTTTGCCACCGGCAAGCGCCATCCCACAGTGCAGGACAACGTCACGATCGGCTCCGGCGCCAAGCTGCTCGGCCCGATCACGGTCGGGCACGGGGCCAAGATCGGCGCGAACAGCGTCGTCATCACCGACGTGGCGCCCAACTCGACGGTGGTGGGCAACCCCGGCCATCCTGTCCGCATCGACGGCCGCCGCCCGGAGGGCCCCGACGCCGACTGGATCCACCTGCCCGACCCGATCGCCGAGGCGATCGCAGGCCTGTCCTCGCGGATCGGCGCGCTCGAACAGGCCGTCGCCGAGCTCTCGGGCGAGGACGCGCAGCAGCCGGCCGAGATGCGCCCGCTGCGCACCGTCAAGGGCCCGAGCCCGGCAGGGGGTTGACGAACGCGTTGCGCGACCCCGCCGCGGACGTTCGCTGCCGAGCATCCGCTGGTAGAGTCGTCCGGCCGCATCGGAATGCGTAGCAGTGATGCGGTTCGCACAGGTTTGCAACTGCACCCAAGGAAAGGGGACTTCGATGTACAGACCTGCACTTGCCATACGCGCGGTTGGGCTCGCCGCCGCGATCGTGTTGGCCTCGGGTGCCGCAGCGCTGGCGGCCAAGGGCGGCGCTGGGACCGAAACATTCACCGAACACGCCCACGAACAAGTGCTGTTCTCGTTCCCGACCGCCAACCCGTGCACGGGTGAAGAAGGGACGCTTACGGCGATCGCTGCCAACGAGGTTTTCCATCTGACCACGCACGCCGACGGCGAGCGATGGGCGACCGGCACCGCCGAGGGCGCCGTCACGTTCACGCCGGTGGGAGCCGAAGGGCTCGCCTACAGCGGCCACTTCACCTCCTGGTTCGGCGAAGCCATCAACCAGAAGAACCACGTCGAACACGACACGAACACATTTGTGTTGCGCGCGGCCAACGGCTCTCAGGTCGTGGTTCACATGAAGGACCACCTGAGCACCAACGCAGCCGGCGAAGTCACAGTCGAATTCAAAACGGAAAGCGCTCACTGCGGTTGATCCGTATGGCGTCGCGGGGCGCGGTGTATCGCCGCGCCCCGGTCCGTCAGTAGAACACGGTGCGGCAGCGATGTCGCGGGCGCGTCTTGTACTCAGATGCCTGGCCGCGCGTCCACAGCCAGTTGTCGAGCTCGCGCTCGCTGACGCCGGTGCGCTGCGAGATCAGCGCGCAGGCGTGTAGCGCGCACGCGCGTATCTCGCGCTCGGCGCCGCCCAGCGGCAGGCGCTTGCCGGCATCGATGCGTGCGGCCAGCGCGTTGTCGTAGACGAGCACGCCGTCGCAGCGCAGTACGTGCGGGACCAGGTTGTCGGCGAAGATCGTCAGCTCGCCGAGGTCGTGGAACGCGGCGACGCCCGCGAGCGCCAGATCGCTGGCCACGATCTGGGCGCGCTTGTAGAAGCCGCGGTCGCGCCACATCGTCATGCCGTCCGCGAGCATCTCGGCCAAGCGGACGGCCGAGCCGCCGGCCTCCTCGACCAGGTCAAGCGCGCGCCGCGGGCGCGAGCCGCCGGGGCGCGCGGCGGGGCGGGTGCTCGCGATCCGCGCGGCGGCAGGGCGCCCGTCGTCGTCAGCGGTGTCGCCCGTCAGGAAGCGGCCCAGCTCGCGCAACGCCTGCGCGTACAGGCTCATCAGCTCATAGCCCGCCTCCTGATCGAGGATCGAGGCGATCTCGGCGCCGCTCACGCGCGAGAGCCATTCCGCGGTTGGAGGGCCGTGCGTGCGCACATGGTCGGCCAGGTTCCAGGCGACTGTGAAGTAGCCGCTCACCGGCCTGCCGTGCAGCTCGCGCTTGCGCAGCGTCGGGAACCAGCCCGAGCCGAAGTTGATCGCGTCCAGCGCGAGTATGTAGTCGGCCACGTCGGCGGGCTCGCCCTCCAGGTAGTGGCGCTCGGGATCGAGCGCCGGCGGCTCGGCCGGCTGGACATCGGCGGCCGCGTCCAGGTCGATGCGCACGTGGCGGGCCCGCTCTGCCACCCGTGCGCAAGAGGTGCGCACCTCGTCTGTGAGCGTGGCCGTCATCGCATGAAGCGCCATGAGCGCGCGCTCTTTGCCTGCTGATCGGGCATCGGCATCGCCTCAACGGTAGGGCCGGCGTCGCTTCTATGCTCCAAACGTGCCCCCAGCCGACCAAGCCGAGCGTGTCGATGCCCTTCTGGAGGACCTGAACGAGCCCCAGCGCGAGGCGGTCACCCACGGCGAAGGGCCGCTCTTGATCCTGGCCGGCGCGGGCAGCGGCAAGACGCGCGTGCTGACCCATCGCGTCGCCTTCCTGATCTTCACCGGGCGGGCCCATCCCAGCGAGATCCTTGCGATCACCTTCACGAATAAGGCGGCGCAGGAGATGCGCGGGCGCGTCGAGCGTCTCCTCGGCGGTCCTGGCACGCGCGGCATGTGGCTGATGACCTTCCATGCCGCCTGCGCGCGGATCCTGCGCGCGCAGGGGGAGCGGCTCGGGTACACATCTCGCTTCACGATCTACGACCAGGCCGACTCGCGCCGGATGGTCAAGCGCTGCATGGAGGAGATTGGCGTCGACTCCAAGCGCTTTGCTCCCGCGGCGATCCACGGCGAGATATCGCGGGCGAAGAACAAGCTGCTCTCCGGCGAGGACTGCGCCCAGCGCGTCGGCTCTGTGTTCGAGGAGGTCGTCGGCGAGGTCTACCTGCTCTACGAGAAAGAGCTGCAGCGCATGAACGCGATGGACTTCGACGACCTGCTGTTCCGCACGGTAAACTTGCTCGAGCTCTACGAGGACGTCCGTGAGCGCTACGCGCACTCCTTCAAGCACGTGCTCGTTGACGAGTACCAGGACACCAACCACGCGCAGTACCGGCTGCTGCAGTTGTTGGTCGGAGGGGGACGGCAGCGACCGGAGCTCGGCGAGCCGGTGAAACTGGCCGGCCATCGCAACCTGGCGGTAGTCGGAGATGATTCGCAGTCGATCTACAGCTTCCGCGGAGCCGATGTCTCCAATATCTTGGACTTCACCAAGGACTTCCCCGACGCCCGCGTCGTCAAGCTCGAGCAGAACTACCGATCCACGCAAACGATCCTCTCCGCGGCCAACGCGGTGATCGCCAACAACCGCGGCGGCATCGCCAAGGAGCTGTGGAGCGAAAAGGGGGCAGGGGCCCCGATCAGGGTGGAGGCGTGCGAGGACGAGCACGCCGAGGCGCGCTACCTGGTGGGCGAGATCGAGCGCCTCGTAGACGAGGGTGCCTCACGCGCGGAGATCGCCGTCTTCTACCGCACCAATGCGATGTCTCGAGTCATCGAGGACAACCTGGTGCGCAAAGAGATCGCCTACCAGGTGATCGGCGGCACCAAGTTCTACGAGCGTGCCGAGATCAAGGACGCGATCGCCTATCTGGCCTGGATCGCCAACCCCTACGACGTCGTCAGCTTCCAGCGCGTCGCCAACTCGCCGCGCCGTGGCCTCGGCCAAACCTCGCTGTCGCGGATCGTCGCGCACTCGGCGAGCGTGGGGGAGTCGGTGTGGGACGTCGCCGCGGCCGCCGACTCGATTCCCGGCCTGGGCGCCGCCGCGATCAAGGCGCTCGGGCGCTTCATGGGGACCATGGCCGACCTGCGCGAGCTGGCACAAAAAGGCGTGCCCGTCGGCGATCTGATCGAGGTAGTGCTCTCGCGCACGGGCTACGTCGAGGCGCTCGAAGCCGAGTCCGTCGGCCACGGCGAAAAGGCGTTCGAGGCGCAGGGCAGGCTGGAAAACCTGCAGCAGCTGGTCGAGGTGGCGCACGAGTTTGATGCTGCGGCCAGCGCCGAGGCGGACAACCTGGAGATGTTTCTGCAGGAGCTGGCCCTGAAGTCCGATTCGGACTCACGCCGCGACGAGCAGGGGCTCGTAACGCTGATGACGCTTCACAACGCTAAGGGGCTGGAGTACCCGATCGTGTTCGTCGTCGGCTGCGAGGAGGGCGTGTTCCCGCACCAGCGCGCGCTGGACGAAGGCGAGCTGGAGGAGGAGCGCCGCCTGTTCTACGTCGCCGTCACGCGCGCGATGAGGGAGCTGTACCTGACGTTCGCCCGGCGGCGCTCCGTGTTCGGCTCGCAGTCATACGCGCTGAGCAGCCGCTTCCTCGACGAGATCCCGGCCGAGCTGTGCGAGCGGAGCGACCTGCCCACCGATCGCCGGTCAACGGGACCGCCGATCGTCCAGCGTCCCGCCGGCGCCGGCCTGGGCCTGGGCTTGGCGGGGATGGGGCGCCGCCACGGCGGGGGCGGGCTGCCCGGCAACGGAGCATCCGCGCGACGCGCGGCCGCGGCGTGGCCGTCCGATGCCGGCTCTCCGTCCTCCTCGGCGTCGTTCAGGCTCGGCGAGGACGTCGTCCATGCCGCCTTCGGCGACGGCGTCGTCACCGGTGTCGAGCCCGGCGGGATCATCGTCGTGCGCTTCGCAGGCGACGGCAGCGAGCGCAAGCTGATGGCCGACTACGCGCCGGTCTCGCGCCGCTGAATACGATCACGTCGATGGGCGCTCAGATCATCGACGGGAAGGCGGTCGCCGCGTGCGTGCGTGCACGCGTCGCCGAGGAGGTGGCCGCCTTTGCGCGGGAGGCCGGGCGCCCGCCCGGCCTGGCGACCGTGCTGGTCGGCGAGGATCCTGCGTCGGGGGTCTACGTCGCCGCCAAGCAGCGAGCGTGCGCGGAGGTGGGGATGCGTCCCCTGGACGTGCGCCTGCCCGCGCGGGCGAGCGCCGAGCAGGTTGCGGACAAGCTCGGCGAGCTGGGCGGCGACGACGGCGTCGACGGCATCCTGTTGCAGCTGCCGCTGCCCGCGCATCTGGATGGCCCGGCGCTCACCGGCTTGATCGACCCGGCCAAGGACGTCGACGGCCTGACGCCGGTCAACGCCGGGTTGCTGTCGCTGGGCCGGCCCGGCCTGCGCCCGTGCACGCCTTCGGGCGTGATGGAGCTGCTCGCAAGCGTCGAAGCTCGGCTGGAGGGGGCCGAGGCGGTGGTCGTCGGCCGCTCCAACCTTTTCGGCAAGCCGATGGCCCAGCTGCTGCTGGCGGCCAGCGCCACGGTCACGGTATGTCATTCGCGCACGCGCGACCTGGCAGAGGTATGCGCCCGCGCGGATGTGCTGATCGCAGCGGTCGGGCGCCCGCGGATCGTGACGCGTGACTTCGTCAAGCCGGGCGCGATTGTGATCGACGTCGGCATGAACCGCCTGACTCCCGAGCAGACTGGCAACAAGAGTGGTCTGGTCGGGGACGTCGACTTCGAGGCCGTCAGCGGCGTGGCGAGCGCGATCACCCCTGTGCCGGGGGGAGTCGGTCCGATGACGATCGCGATGCTGCTCGACAACACCCTGCGCGCCGCCCGCGCGCGTGTCGAGGGGAGGGTGGTTGTGTGAAGCTCTCACGACTGAGGCTCGGCGAGTTCATGGTGCTGCTCGGTTGCGGCTGCGTGATCGCGTCACTCACGCTGCGCTGGTACGAGACGCCGGAAGGCAACCTGTCGGCCTGGGCGACGTTCGGCGCGGCGGTCGCGCTGCTGATGCTGGCTGCGCTCGCCGGCCTGGCGCTGGTGGCGGCGACGCTCACCGAGCGCTCGACCGCGCTGCCTGTCGCCGCCGCGGTGTGGAGCACGCTGTTCGGCGTCGTCGGCGTCGTCGCCACGGTGGTGCGATTGCTGGAGCGCCCCCACCACGCCAGCGCCCTCTGCGCGGGGGCCTGGCTAGCGTTCGCCGGTGCGCTGCTGATCGCGGGCGGCTCGTGGCAGTCGATGCGCGACGAACGCACCGGCCGCTACCCACCGGCCTCGCCGCAGCCGCGCGATCTGCCGACGTAGAATCGCCGTCGTGATCGATCGCGAGCGAGTCCTGCACGTCGCGCGCCTGGCGCGCCTGCGCCTGGCCGAGGAGGAGATCGAGCCGATGGCGCGCGAGCTCTCCGCCGTGCTCGAGCACGTCGCCCGCATCGGCGAGCTCTCGCTCGACGGCGTGCCGCCAAGCACGCACGTAATCGAGGTCAGCGGCCGCCTGCGCGCCGACGAGCCCGAGCCGTGCCTGCCGCGCGAGGTGGCCTTGACGCAGGCCCCCGCTGTGCGCGACGACGGCTTTCTTGTCCCCAGCCCACAAGCGTAACGGTGTCCGATCCGATCGAGCTGACCGCCGCGCAGGCGGCGCGCGCGATCGCCGCCGGGGAGCTGGGGGCGGACGAACTGTTTGAGGCTTACATCGCGCGTGCACGCGAGGACAAGCTGAACTGCTTCACCTGGCTCCCGGACGAGCCCCCGTCAGCCGCGGGCGTTCCGCTCGCCGTCAAGGACCTGTTCTGCACTGAGGGCATACCCAGCCAGTCGGGCTCGAAGATCCTCCAGGGCTACCTGCCGCCGTACACGGCAACCGCTGTGCAGCGGCTTGCCGCCGCCGGCGCGCCGCTGCTGGGCAAGACCAACCAGGACGAGTTCGCGATGGGCTCATCCAGCGAGAACTCCGCCTACGGCCCGGTGCTCAATCCTTGGGACCCCACTCGCGTCCCCGGCGGCTCCTCGGGCGGCAGCGCGGCCGCCGTCGCTGCGGGCCTGGCACCGTGGGCGCTCGGCACCGACACGGGAGGATCGATCCGCCAGCCGGCCGCGCTGTGCGGCATCGTCGGCTGCAAGCCCACGTACGGCGCCGTCTCGCGCTACGGCATGATCGCGTTTGCCTCCTCGCTGGACCAGGCCGGTCCGCTCACGCGCGATGTCACCGACGCGGCGCTGATGCTGCGCCACATCGTCGGCCGCGACCCGCGCGACGCGACCTCGCTGGACTTCCCTGGTGAGATCGCGCTCCCCAGCGCCGAGCGCCTGGACGGCATCCGCCTCGGCGTGCCCGAGGAGCTGACGGGCGAGGGCATCGAAACCGGCGTGCTCGCTGCCTTCCAGGAGGCGCTCGCACAGGCTGAAGCGCTCGGCGCGACGGTGGAGAGCGTCAGGCTGCCGCACGCGCCGCACGCGCTGTCGGCCTACTACATCCTCGCGCCGGCGGAGTGCTCCTCCAACCTCGCCCGCTTCGACGGCGTGCGCTACGGCCTGCGCGCCGGCGACGGCGGCGATCTGGCCAGCATGTACACGCAGACTCGCCACGACGGCTTCGGCCCGGAGGTCAAGCGACGCGTGATGCTCGGCACCTACGTTCTCTCGTCGGGCTACTACGACGCCTACTACGGCCGCGCCCAGCGCGTGCGCACGAAGATCGTCGAGGACTTCCACGCCGCCTTCGCGCAGGTCGACCTGATCGTCACGCCGACGGCGCCGACGGTCGCCTTCGAGCTGGGGGAGAAGACCGGCGATCCGCTCGCGATGTACCTGAACGACTTCTGCACGGTGCCGATGTCGCTGGCGGGTATTCCCGCGATCTCGATCCCTTGCGGCCTGGCCGGCGGCGAGCGCGGCCTCGGGCGGGAGGGCCTTGAGTCACGCGGCCTGCCCGTCGGACTGCAGCTCGCCGGCCCGGCCTTCAGCGAGAGCCGGCTGCTCGACGCGGCCTATGCCCTGGAGCGGGCGTTCGCGTTCGACGGCAGCCCGGCGCGGGCGGCCGGACCAGGTGGTCCGGCAGTGGGTGACGTGGCCACGGGCACGAAGGAGGGGGCGTGACCGACTACGAACCCGTCATCGGCCTCGAGATCCACGTGCAGCTGGCGACGCGCACGAAGATGTTCTGCGGCTGCGAGCTGTCCTTCGGCGAGCCCCCCAACACGCGCACCTGCCCGGTCTGTCTCGGCCTGCCCGGAGCGCTGCCGGTCGCCAACGCCCGGGCGATCCACTACGGGCTGATGATCGGCCTGGCGCTCGAATCGGAGCTGGCGCCGCGCTCGATCTTCCACCGCAAGAACTACTTCTATCCCGACCTGCCCAAGGGCTACCAGATCTCCCAGTACGACGAGCCGCTGTGCCTCGGCGGCCGGCTTGGCGAGGTGCGCATCCACCGCGTGCACCTGGAGGAGGACGCAGCCAAGCTGATCCACGTCGGCGCATCGGGTCGCATCCACGCCTCCGATGCCTCGATCGTCGACTTCAACCGTGGCGGCACCCCTTTGGCGGAGATCGTGACCGAGCCCGACCTGCGCTCGGCCGAGCAGGCCGGCGAGTGGCTGCGGCTGCTGCGCACGACGATGCGTCAGCTCGGCGTCAGCGACGTGAACATGGAGGAGGGCTCGCTGCGTTGCGACGCCAACATCTCGCTGCGGCCCGCCGGCACGCAGGAGCTGGGGGTGAAGACCGAGCTGAAGAACATGAACTCCTTCCGCTTCATCGAACGCGGCATCCGCGCCGAGGTAGCCCGCCAAGAAAAGCTGCTCTCCGCTGGCGAGCGGGTCGTGCAGGAGACTCTTCACTTCGACCCCGACAGCGGCCGCATCACCTCGCTTCGCTCCAAGGAGGAGGCGCACGACTACCGCTACTTCCCCGAGCCCGATCTCGTCCCGGTGGCTGTCGACGAGCCGATGCTCGTCGCTGCGCGCGAGGCGATGGGCGAGCTGCCGGCCGCGCGCGCCGAGCGCTACGAGACGCAGCTCGGCCTGAGCGCCGACAGCGCTCGGATGCTGGCCTTCCGTGCCGAGCTCGGCGACTATTTCGAGCGCGCGCTGGCTGCCGAGCCAGACCCGGCAGCGCCGGCGCAGACGCTTGCGAACTGGATCGTCGGTGACCTACTCGCACGCCTCGACGATCTGGAGGGGGCGGGTGGGGATCCCAATCTTTCGCTTGTCACGCCCGAGGCGCTGGCGGCGCTATGCGGGCTCCTCGCCGCCAAGAGGGTGAGCGTCGGCGCGGCCCGCCAGGTGCTCGACCGTCTCGTGAGCGACGGTGGCGATCCGGTGGCGATCGTCGAGGCCGAGGGGCTGGCGGCGATGGACGGAGGTGACGAGCTGGCCGAGGTCGTGGCCGCCGCGATCGCCGCCAACGGGGACGCCGCCGAGAAGATCCGCGCCGGCAACGCCAAGGCGATCGGCCCGATCGTCGGCTACGTGATGCGCGAGACCAAGGGCCGCGCCGACGGCGGCGATGTCACCCGGCTCGTGCACGAGCAGCTCGGCATCTGAGCCAGGCCGCATCCCAACATTTTGGACTTCGGTCCAAAGGCAGAACACGCCCGATCGGCCAATATGCTCGCCATGTACAGACCGATCCCAACCTCGACCACACCTCCCCGGCGGTTTCTCCTCCTGCCGGCCCGGGAGGCGGAGAACTCGGGTCGGGAAATCCGCATCCGGCGTTACCGCCTCGTCACGATCTCACCCCGAGTCCCCTCCTCGGGGTGACTGAG
This sequence comes from Solirubrobacteraceae bacterium, assembly GCA_035938935.1. Lineage (GTDB taxonomy): Bacteria > Actinomycetota > Thermoleophilia > Solirubrobacterales > Solirubrobacteraceae > Palsa-744. The sequence continues at coordinate 16,423 of DASZGH010000057.1, read as the reverse complement.
CGCGGCCGGGCAGGGTTTCTCAGCCTGCCCGGCCGCGCGCTCTACTGCGCTAGGCTCTGAATTGTGAGTCAGCCCTCCCAAGGCGAAGCCTCGCGTTCGCTCGGCAAGACCGTCGTGGCGGTCCTGGTCTTGGTCATCGTCGGCTACATCCTGCTGAAGGTGATCATCGGCATCGCCTTGGCGATCGCCGGTCCGCTCGTCCTGATCCTGGGCGTGCTCGCGCTGATCTGGGCCTGGCGCACTCTCTTCTGAGTCTCTCTGGGCAGCAATAAGCGCGCGGGGGTCTGACGGCGCGCCGGTTGGCTAGCCTGAAGCGAGCATGGCCTATGTCGTGATTGCCATCTGCTTCGGTCTCGCCGGCGGCATCGTCGGGCGCATCAAGGGCAGCTCCTTCTGGCTGTGGTTCCTGATTGCGGGCGCCGTCCCAATCTTCGGTCTGCTGGCCGCGATTGCCTACCGCTTCGATCGCGACGAGCCACGCCGCCGGTGCCCGAAATGTGGGCGCGTGACCAAGGCCCACGACGCGCTGTGCATGCGCTGCGGCGAGGAGCTCGAGTACCCGCACGCGTCGACGTAACGGCGCCGTTGGCGCCGAGTGCCGTGTATTAGATGGGCCCTCGCCCATCCAGTATCATCCGAAAATCCAGCAGATTCGATCTGCTGGGGCAACCAACCAAGGATCAGAACGTGAGGGCGACGAAGCTGACGATAGCTCTGTGCCTCGCGGTCGCCGCTGTGATGGCGGTGGTGACGCTCAGCGAGGCTCCCGCGCGCGTTGTGCGAGGAGTACGAGCCAACGCGGATGTAGCGTCCACCGACGGTGACTTCGCGGCCTGCCAGCGCGAAGAAGTGCTGCCACGCGACATCTCGGCGGTCCGCATGAGCGTGGCCGCCGGAATCGGCCCACCGGTGCGCGTGAGGGCGTATTCGGGTGCACGCCTGCTCACCGAAGGCAGCCGCCCGCCGAATTGGACAGCGGGCTCGGTGACGGTGCCTTTGAAGCCGCTGGATCGCAACGTCTCCAACATCACGCTGTGCGTCGCGGTCGGGCCCAACAGCGACCCGCTCTACGTCTATGGCGTCCTCACGCTGCCGCAACAGGCGGCCTTCTCCGCCCAAGGGCAGCCCCTGCCGGGCAGGATCGGCGTCGAATACCTCGCGGCCGGCAACGGCTCCTGGTTCTCGCGCGCGCTGGCGGTGGCGCGCCACATGGGTATCGGTCATGCGCTGAGCGGCAGCTGGGTGGCGCTGCTGGTGGCGGTGCTCACAGGCGCCATCGCCGTCCTGGCAGTACGGCTGGCGTGGAGGGAGTTGCCATGAGCGAGTCGATCTCGACCCCGCCGCCACAGGTTCCGGTCGACTCCGACTCGTTGCGACAAGACCCTCAGCCGGAGCACGCGGCGGTCGGGGAGACGGTACGGGCGCGAGCGCTCGCCACGGGGCGGGGTCTGCGCGGCCGGGTCGGAGCGCTCCTGCGGCGGGTGCCATCGGCGGCTTGGATCTGCGCGTCAATCGCCTTTCTCAACGGGGCCGTCTGGTCGCTCATCACGCCGCCGTTTCAGGGCCGCGACGAGCCCGCCCACTTCGCCTACGTTCAGCAGCTGGCCGAGACCGGGACGCTGCCGCGGGTGGTCGAGGAAGAACACTCCGAATACTCGCCGCAGGAGGCGCTCGTCCTGGCCGGGCTGCACCAGCCGACCATTCAGCTGATACCGCAGATACCGGCGATATCGTCGATCGCCGAGCAGCGGGTGCTCTCACAGGACGTCGATGCCGGCCTGTCGAGCAAAGGGGGCGGCGAAGCCGGCGTGGCGACCTCGGAGCCACCGCTCTACTACGTGCTGCAGACGGTTCCCTACGCGCTGGGTGCGAACAACACGCTCACCCAGCTGCAGCTCATGCGCCTCTTCGACGCTCTCCTGGGCGCGCTTACGGTGTTGTTGGCGTTCGCTTTCATACGAGAGGTCCTGCCCGGCGTGCCGTGGGCGGCGACCGTCGGCGCCTTGTGCATTTCGTTGCAACCGCTGTTCGGGTTCATGTCGGGCAGCCTCAATCCCGAAGTGATGCTCTACGCGGTCTCGGCTGCGCTGTTCCTGTGCCTGGCGCGTGCGTTTCGTCGAGGTCTCAGCCGCCGCGGCGCGATCGTGCTCGGCACTCTGATCGCGGTCGGCTTCTTGACCAAGCTCACCTTCGCGGGGGTCGCGTTCGGAGTCTTCGTCGGCCTGCTCGCGCTCGGCGTGCGCGAACTGCGCTCTCACAACCGCCGCGCGCTCGTGCCGCCGGCCCTCGCCGCCGGCATCGGGATCGCGCCGGTCGCGCTGTATGCGCTCGTCAACAGCCTGTCCGGCAAGCAGAGCTTTGGCTACGCGTCCACGCTCGGCGGCGTTCTTGCCAACACGCGGATCTTCAAAGCGGTCTCCTACATCTGGGAGCTCTATCTGCCGCGCCTGCCGGGCATGGTGCACTACTTCAACGGCGTCTCCACGTCTCGAGATATCTGGTTCGACCGCATCGTCGGACTCTACGGCTGGCTCGACACGCAGTTTCCCTCGTGGGTCGACAACCTGGCGCTGATCTTCGCCTCGGCGATGGCGCTGCTGTGTGTGCGAGCCCTGATCGCTGGACGCCGGGCCGTTCGCGCGCGCTGGCTCGAGTTGGCCTCATACGCCGCGATCGTGCTCGGTCTGCTCGTGATGGTCGGCGTCGCGTCGTATTCCGGCAACGCGCTCGAACACAAGGACGTGTACGTGGACCCCCGCTACCTGCTGTCTCTGCTGCCCCTGCTCGGCGTCGCGGTGGCGCTGGCGGTGCGCGGCGCCGGGCGTCGGTGGGCCCCGATCGCCGGGGCCGTGGCGGTGGTCGCATTCCTCTCGCATGACGTCTTCAGCCAGCTGCAGGAGATCGCGCGCTACTACGGCTGATACGGGTCGCGGCCCGCCACCATGTTTAGGCCGTCCTAAGCCGACTTGTCGCTTACGCTGTCCAAACAGCCAATGAGCACACAGGTCAAGAGCGTCCATTCGCCCGCAGGCTCGCTGATCGCGCGCCTGATCCGCCGCGCCGGCTTCGAGAACGAGCGCTCGTTCGTCCTGCGCGTCGTGCAGCCCGCGCTGGTCGGGATGATCGACGGGACCGTTTCCTCGATCGCTCCGATCTTCGCGGCCGCCGTCTCCTCGAACTCGCACACGGCGTTCGTCGTCGGCCTCTCGACCGCGCTGGGCGCGGGCATCAGCATGGGCATCTCCGAGGGCCTGTCGGACACGGGCGAACAGACGGGCCGCGGCTCGCCGCTCGTGCGCGGCACGATCACCGGCGGGATGACCGCGCTGGGAGGGCTGTTCCACACGCTGCCGTTCCTGATCAAGGACACCCACAACGCCTTGATCGTCGCCGGCATCGTGGTCGCGGTGGAGCTGTTCGTGATCGCCTGGGTGCGCCAGCGCTTCCTGCAGGTCTCACTGCGCTCCTCGCTGGTGGTGGTAACGCTCGCGGGGGCGATCGTGCTCGCCATCGGGATCGCCATCGGAAGCTCCTGAAGACGCGGAAAACCCGCTGGTAGACTGCGCCTATGAGAGCTGTAGATGCGCTAATGGAATGCCTGAAGGCGGAGGGCGTTGACGTCGTCTTCGGCCTCCCGGGTGGCGCCAACCTCCCCACCTACGACGCCTTCGTCGACGCCGGCATCCGCCACATCCTCGTGCGCCACGAGGCCGGCGGCGGCCATGCCGCCGAGGGCTACGCCAAGGCGACCGGTCGCGTCGGCGTCGCGTTTGCCACCAGCGGCCCGGGCGCGACCAACCTGATCACGCCGATCTGCGACGCGATGATGGACTCCGTTCCAGTCGTGTTCATCACCGGCCAGGTGCGCACCGAGCTGCTCGGCACCGACGGCTGTCAGGAGGCAGACACGATCGGGATCACGATGCCGATCGTCAAGCACTCGTTCATGATCCAGGATCCGCTCGAGATCCCGCGCGCGATCCACGAGGCCTTCTACGTCGCGCGCTCGGGCCGCCCCGGTCCGGTCCTCGTGGACATCCCGCAAGACCTCTCCAGAGCCGACATCCCGTATGAGCCGGTGGCCGATGTACGCCTGCCCGGCTACCAGCCGACGCTCGAGGGCAACCAGAAGCAGATCCGCCAGGCCGCCAAGGCGCTGGCGGCCGCTCGCCGGCCGGTGATCTACGCCGGCGGCGGCGTCGTCAACGCCGGGGCCTCCGAGGAGCTCACCGAGTTCGCTATCTCAGGCCGCTTCCCGGTGACGTGCACCCTGATGGGTCTCGGCGCCTTCCCGGCGCGCGTGGATGAGATCCCCACCCGCCCGGGGCGGGCACCACATCCTCAGTGGCTGGGGATGCTCGGGATGCACGGCACGAGGGCGGCCAACTACGCGATGGACGAGGCCGACCTGATCTGCGCGGTCGGGGCGCGCTTCGACGATCGCATCACAGGCAAGCTCTCGGAGTTCGCGCCGCGCGCCAAGTTCATCCACATCGACGTCGACCCGGCCGAGATCTCCAAGAACGTCGCCGCCCACATCCCGATCGTCGGCGACGCCAAGCACGTCCTGGCCAAGCTGGTTGTCGAGTACAGGGCGCTGAGCGCCGAGGAGGCGCGCCTGGGCGAGTGGTGGGAGCGGATCGAACAGTGGCGCGAGAAGCACCCGCTCGCCTACGAGGACTCCACCGACTCGGAGATAAAGCCGCAGTACATGATCAAGGCGCTCTACGAGGCGACGGGCGGCGAGGCGATCCTCTCGAGCGACGTCGGCCAGCACCAGATGTGGACCGCCCAGTACTACGACTTCCCCGCGCCGCGTCGCTGGATCAACTCGGGCGGCCTGGGCACGATGGGCTTCGGCCTGCCGGCCGCGATGGGCGCCGCGCTCGGCTGCCCCGATCGCACAGTCTGCTGCATCGCGGGCGACGGCTCGGTGCAGATGAACGCTCAGGAGCTCGCCACCTGCGCGCAGGAGAAGATCCCGATCAAGGTGTTCATCATGAACAACGGCTATCTGGGCATGGTGCGCCAGTGGCAGGAGCTGTTCTGGGACAAGCGCTACAGCCACGTCGACGTGGGCCCCTACCCGGACTTCGTCAAGCTCGCCGAGGCCTACGGCGTCACCGGCATGCGCTTCGAGGACAAGGCGACGCTCGTGGATGACATGAAGCGCGCGATCGAGACCGATGGGCCGGTGCTCGTCGACGTCAAGGTGACGCGCGAGGAGAACACCTACCCGATGATCCCGGCCGGGCAGGCCGCGCGGGAGATGGTGGGGTGATCGTGATGGGAGAGCCAGCCACCAAGGAGCCGCTCAGCCTCGAGGAGCTGCAGGCATCCGGCAACCTGCGCACGGGCCGCAAGCACGTGCTCTCGATCCTGGTCGAGAACAAGTCGGGCGTCCTGACGAGGATCGCCGGCCTGTTCGCGCGGCGCGGATTCAACATCGACACGCTCACCGTCGGCCCCACCGACGACGAGCAGATCTCACGCGTGACGCTGACGGTCGACGGCGCGCTGCACCCGATCGACCAGGTCACAAAGCAGCTGCACAAGCTCGTCAACGTGCTGAAGATCCGCGATCTGGAGCCGGGCGACACGGTCGTACGCGAGCTTGCCCTGTTCAAGGTGTCGGCCGACGGCGCTCAGCGTGGCGAGCTGATGCAGATCATCGAGATCTTTCGCGGCAAGGTCGTCGACGTGACCAAGCGCTCGCTGGTGATCGAGGTCACCGGCACCACCGAAAAGGTCGAGGCGTTCGAGAGCATGGTGCGCCCGTTCGGCCTGATCGAGATGATGCGCACGGGGGAGATAGCGATCGCCCGCGGCCGCGCCGAGACGTAGTGGCCGTCCGGCTTGGCGAGCGCTCGCCCTTCGCTCTGAGCGACTCTGACCGTGAGCGCTTGCACGCCCGGCTGGAGCTTGCGCTGCGGCGCGCTCGCCGCTCGGGCGGCCCGACGCTCGCCGCGCTCGCGGTCGCGTTGCCCGACGGTGTGGACCCAGCGGCCGTCGTGTGCGCCTCGCGCCGGCAGCAGGAGCCGTGGTTCCTGTTCGAGCAGCCTGACCGCGGTGGTTCGGCGCTCGCCGGGCTCGGACGCGTGGTCTGTCTGGAGGGGTCCGGCGCCGACCGTTTCGCGGCGCTTGCCGAAAGCTGGCGCACGCTGTCGGCAGCCGCCGTCGCCGACTCGCCTGGCGACCCGGACGGTGGCGCGCCCGTTGCGGTTGGCGGCTTCTCCTTCGCCCCCGACGGTGGCGGCGCGCCCGAGTGGGCGGGCTTTGCGCCGGCGTCGATGCTCGTCCCCGAGGTCGCGCTCACGCGCGAGCAGCGTGGCGGCGAGCGTCGCGTACGGATGACCGTGGCGGCGCTGGCAGCGCCCGACGACACCGTCGAGGATCTGCTCGCACGTATCGAGGTCCGGCTCGGCGAGCTACGCGAGCGTCCGCTGCCGCTGTTGGACCCCGCTCCGACGGGGCGCTTTCACGTCGCCAGCGGCATGCCTCCAGAGCACTACGAAGCGGCCGTCGCGCGCGCCGCCGAGACGATCCGGGCGGGCGCCGTCAAGAAGATCGTCGTCGCTCGCGAAGTGCAGGTGCACGCGCCGTCCGCCTACGATCCGGCCGCCGTCTTCGGCGTCCTGCGCGAGGCGTTCCCGGCCTGCTTCGTGTTCTGCGTCGGTCGCGGTGACGCTACTTTGATCGCGGCCAGCCCGGAGCTGCTGGTCCGCCGCGAAGGGCAGCGCATCTCGACGATGGCGCTCGCCGGCTCGACGCGCCGTAGCGCCGACCCGGCCGTCGACGCGCACCTTGGCGAGCGGCTGCTGCGCGACGCGAGCTACCGCGAGGAGCACGCGATCGTCGTGCGGCGGATCGAGCGCACGCTCAACCGCCACGCGATCTGGGTCGCCGCTGCCCCGGAGCCGACGCTGGCCCGGATCGCGAACATCCAACATCTGGCGACGCCGATCCGCGCACAGCTGGCGGCGCCGATCGAGGCGATCGAGCTGGCCGGGCTGCTGCACCCCACGCCGGCCGTCGGCGGCGAGCCCTCACCCGCCGCGCTGCGCCTGATCCCGGCCCTGGAGGGCCTTGACCGCGGCTGGTACACGGGCCCGGTCGGCTGGAGCGACGCCGCCGGCGACGGCGAGTTCTGCGTGGCCCTGCGCTGCGCGCTCTTGCGCGGCAACGTCGCCCGCTGCTACGCCGGCAACGGCATCGTGCGCGACTCGGTGCCGGTGACCGAGCTTGGCGAGACAGAGATCAAGCTGGCGGCGCTGCTGCCGCTGCTCAGTTCCTGAACCCGCCGCTCAGGACGCCAGCGTTTCCGACGGCGTCCCAAACGCGGTGGTGCAGATCGACATTGGCCGAGCGCGCGGTGCGAACCTCGATCATCGCCGAGGACGGCGCCGCCAGCGCGTGCTCCAGCGCTGCGCGGAAGGCGGCGACGTCGTCGACGGACTCGTGGGCGAGTCCGTACAGCTCCGCCGCTCGAGCGAAATCTAGCCCGGTCGGCGTCGCCACATGCTGCTCGTAGCGCCCTTCCTCGAGCGCGAGCGGCGCCCGCGAAACCGGCAGGAAGTCGAAGATGCCGCCGCCCTCGTTGTTGACCAGCACGATCGTCAGCTTCAGCCCCAGCCGTTCGGCGGACAGCAGCCCGCCAAGGTCGTGCGCGAGCGCTACGTCTCCGATCAGCAGCACCACCGGGCCGTCGTCGTCGTTGGCGGCGGCCCCGAAGGCGCTGGAGACCGTGCCGTCGATGCCGTTGGCGCCGCGGTTGCACAGCACTCGCGGCGGGTCGGGCCGCACCGGCCAGAACGTCTCGATGTCGCGCACCGGCATCGAGGAGGCGACGAACAGCGTCGAGCGCTCGGGCAGCAGCACCCCCAGCTCGGCGGCGAGTACCGGCTCGCTGAGCCGCGACGGGGCGAGCGCGCCCAGGATCGCCGCGGCCGCCCGCTCGTCGGCGCTGCGCCAGGCGGGGAGCCAGTCCTCCTCGGCGCTTGGCGCCCGCAGCGCCGCCAGCGCCGCCGCCGGCTCCAGCGCAAAGACGCGGCAGAGCGTTGCGTCGGGATCCTGCACGCGGTCCTCCGGATCGATCGCCGCCTGCGGCACGTCGCGCATGCCGGCCAGCCAGGCACGCAGCGGCTTGGAGGTGGGCAGATCGCCGACACGCAGAACGATGTCGGGCTTGACGGTGGCGGCGAAAGTGGCGTCGCGCAGCAGCGCGTCGTAGTGCGCCACCGCCGCCTCGCCCCGGCGCGCGCGCGACAGCGGGTCGGCCAGCAGCGGCCAGCCCGTCGCCTCGCAGAAGCCGGCGGCGGCCTCGCCAAGCGGTGTGTCGCGCTCGTGGCGTCCGGCCACCACAACCCCTCGGCGGCAGCCGGCGAGCGCCCCCGCCAGCGATTGTGTGTCCTCGGGCGCAAGCCGGCGGGTCGGAGAGCGCATCAGCAGCGGATGTCCGTCGGATCGGCCTCCGTCGGTTTGCCCACCGGCGGGCCCGTCGCCCTCTGGCCCGCCGTCCTGCGCTCCGTCGTCGTGTCCGCCGCGGCCGGGCCTGCCCTCGGCGACCGGCACGGGCTGCTCGCTCACCAGCGGCTCGCGCAGCGCAAAGTTCAAGTGCACCACTCCCGGCGCCCCCTGCAGCGTCTGCCAGTAGGCGCGGCACGCGAGCATGCGCATCCAGCGGAGGCTCTGCAGGCTGGCCTCGTGCGTACCGACGTCGAAGAACCACCTCGCGAAGCGACCGAAGATCCCGAGCTGATCGATCGCCTGCCCGGCGCCGACCTCGCGCAGCTCCGGTGGCCGGTCGGCGCTCAGCACGATCAACGGCACGCGCGCCTCGTGGGCCTCGACGACAGCCGGCAGCAGGTTGGCCACAGCCGTCCCCGACGTGCACGCGATCGCCACCGGCCGCTGCGAGGCCTTCGCCAGTCCCAGCGCGAAGAATCCGGCGCAGCGCTCGTCGATGTGCGAGTGGCAGCGCAGCCGCTCGTCGCGTGTGAGCGCCAGCACCAGCGGCGCGCAGCGCGACCCGGGCGACGTACAGGCATGGCGCAGCCCGCAGCGCGCAAGCTCGTCGACGAAGGCGTCGAGCAGGCGCTGGGTGTCGGTGGCCGAGGTCATACGATGCGGACGAGTTGGAGAGCGTTGTCTTCCTGCACGGTTTCAGCGGCACCCGCCACGCGTGGGAGGAGACGATCGCTGCATTGCCGCCGGAACGCTACACACCGCTCGCGCTCGACCTGCCGGGGCACGGCGAGCAGACCGACGCGCAGCGCCCGATTGGCTTCGAGGGCTGTGTCGCGAGCGTGCTCGAGCGCTCGCCCGATCGCTTCGTGCTCGTCGGCTACTCGATGGGCGGGCGCGTCGGCTTGCACGTGGCGCTGGCGGCGCCGCGGCGCGTCTGCGGGCTCGTGCTCGTCTCCGCGACCGCCGGCATCGAGGATCCGCGCGAGCGTGCCGAGCGGCGCGAAGCCGATCGCCGGCTTGCGGCCGAGATCGCCGCCAGCCCGATTGAGGATTTCGTCGAGCGCTGGGGTAGCCAGTCGATGTTCGCGGCCGATCCTCCCGAGGTCGGCGCCAGGGCCCGGGCCGATCAGCTGCGCAACCGCCCCGACGGCGTCGCGGCCGCCCTGAACGGGATCGGCACGGGGGAGATGCAGCCCCTGTGGAGTCTGTTGGGCGAGCTCACCATGCCAGTGGCGGTGGTCGCGGGCGAGCGCGACATCAAGTTCTGCGAGCTGGGCCGGCGGATGGCCGCGCAGCTGCCGGACGCGAACCTGCGCATCGTCGCCGGCGGGCATCGCCTGCCCTACGAGCATCCCGACGCAATCCTCGCCGCGCTCGCCGCCGTCTCATAGCGGCTGCACGCCGAGCCCGGGCGTCTGTGGCGTCGCGATCTCGCCGTGGCGCGGGACTAGGGTCTCGTCAAGTCCCTCGAACATCGACAGCGTCGCCAACCCACACGCCGGCAGCGGCCCGCGCGAGGCCAGCGCCGCCGCCGCGTGCACCCCCGCGGCGACCCCGAGCGGACCGTCAAGCGTCGAGGCGACGTAGACCTCTGCGCCCGAGGCCCGTACCAGCGCCGCTGCCGCCAGCAGCCCGGAGATCCCCCCACAGCGCGATACCTTCAAACAGACAGCGTCCGCCACGCCAGCCGTGAGCGCGCCGTGCTCAGCGGCGGTCTCGTCGATCGACACCCGCGTGGCGACGCGCTCGCGCACCTCGCGCACGCCGGCGAGCCCGTGCACGGGCTCCTCGACCAGCTCCAGCCCGGCGGGCGCGAGCGCTTCGATGTTGCGCACGGCCTGCTCGACCGTCCAGGCCCCGTTGGCGTCGAGGCGAAGCGCGGTATCGGGGCCGAGCACAGCGCGAACGGCCGCCACACGCCCGGCGTCGTCGCCGTGGCCGACCTTGACCTTCAAGCACGCATAACCGGCCGCCGCGGCAGCGGCGGCCGTCTCCGCCGCTCCAGCGCGGTCGAGCGCCGAGACCGTGGCATTGACCGGCACCGCCGGAACGGGAGAGTCGGTGATCAACGCCGCCACCGGCCTGCCAGCACGCCGCCCCGCGCGGTCCCACAGCGCCATGTCGATCGCCGCGAATGCCTCGGGCAGGTCGTCCGCGCGCCGGCAGGCGTCGACCAGCTCGGCCCCGTTCATCCTCGCGCCGGCGGCGAGCACGGGCCGGTATCGCTCGAGCGCCTGCTCGACGCGCTCGAGCGTGACCCCGTCGTAGGTGGGCAGGGGGGCGGCTTCGCCGTAGCCGACTGACCCGTCCGCGTCGCTTAGCGCCACTGCCAGCACGACCCGCTCGGCGACCTCGCCGTAGGCCGTGCGCAGGGGCGTGCGCAGGCGCAGCGAGTGTCTGCGCACCTCCATCCTCATCGGGGCGTCCGCCCGCGAGCACCGGCAGGCGCCGGTTCGAGCGTGTGCTGCACGAGCGGCGCGGGCACGCCGGGCGTCAGCCGCCGATCCCGCCGCTGGCGAGGATGCCGGCGGAGAACAGCAGGCAGAAGATCAACTGCAGCATCCCGGTCCGCGCAAGCGCCCCGTTCAGCGTAGGCCCGTCCACGCGCGTGCGCACGATCCGCACGAGCGGAACGGCCAGCGGGATCGCCAGCCACGGCAGCAGCAGCCAGGCGGTCATCGAGCCGAGCGCCCACGGTAGCGGCGCGAGCAGGAATGCGAGCGCGATCATCGCCGTGTATAGCGCGCGCGTGCGCTCGCGACCGAGCCGCACCGCGAGCGTGCGCTTGCCGGCGCGGCGGTCGGTCTCCAGGTCGCGGACGTTGTTGACGACCAGGATCGCGCTGGCCAGCAGCCCGACCGGCACCGCGCACGCGAACGCCGGCCAGGCCAGCTCGCGCACCTGCACGAAATACGAGCCGGTGACGGCGACGATGCCGAAGAACAGGAACACGAACAGCTCGCCCAGCCCCTCGTAGCCGTACGGCCGCGGCCCGCCGGTGTAGAGCACGCCGGCCAGGATCGAGGCCGCCCCGACCGCGATCAGCTCCGGCCCGGCGACCGCGACCAGGTAGACGCCACAGAGCACCGCCAGCCCGAACGTCACCCAGGTGGCCAGCAGCACCTTGCCGGGCGGCACCAGGCCGCCCGCGGTCACCCGCACCGGCCCGAGCCGGTCCTCGCTGTCGGCGCCGCGGCGCGCGTCGGAGTAGTCGTTTGAGAGGTTGGTGCCGACCTGGATGAAGATCGCGCCGAGCAGCGCCGCCACGAACGCGAGCGCTTCGAAGCTGCCATTGCCGAGCGCCAGCGAGGTGCCGACCAGCACCGGCGCCACGGCGGCCGGCAGCGTGCGCACGCGCGCCGCCATCACCCAGATGTGCACGTGGCTCGACGCGCTCGCCGTGCTCGCGCCGACAGCCCGCTCGGGGACGGCGGTATCTGAGTGCCGAGCGCTCATGCCCGCCGCGGAAACCGAGCGAAGTCCGGCGCGCGCTTGTCCTTGTAGGCCTCGCGCCCCTCCTTGGCCTCCTCGCTGCCGTAGAACAGCAGGTTGGCGTCGTGGGCCAGTTGCTGGATGCCGGCGGCGCCGTCTTCCGCGGCGTTGAAGCTGGCCTTCAGCAGCCGCAGCGCAAACGGTGAGAGCGCCAGCATCTCCTCACACCAGCGCACCGTCTCGGCCTCCAGCTCCTGGAGCGGCACGACCGCGTTGACGAGTCCCATGTCAAGCGCTTCGCGCGCGTCGTACTGGCGGCAGAGAAACCAGATCTCCTTGGCCTTGCGCACGCCGACGACGTTGGCGAGCAGCGAGGCCCCGAACCCACCGTCGAAGGACCCCACGCGCGGCCCGGTCTGCCCGAAGCGGGCGTTCTCGGCGGCGATCGCCAGGTCGCAGACCAGCTGTAGCACCTGCCCGCCGCCGACCGCGTAGCCGGCGACCATCGCCACCACCGGCTTGGGCAGGCGGCGGATCTGCACGTGCAGGTCGGTGACGTGAAAGCGCCCGGGGCGGGTGGGGTTCGATTCAGCGGCCGCGTCCTCGGCCAGGTAGCCGGAGTCCCCGCGCACGCGCTGGTCGCCGCCCGAGCAGAACGCGAGCGGCCCCTCGCCGGTGAGGACGATCGCGCCCACCTCGGTGTCCTCGCGCGCCTGCTCGAGCGCCTGGGAGATCTCGACCACCGTCAGCGGGCGGAAGGCGTTTCTGACCTCGGGCCGGTCGATCGTGATCTTGGCGATTGAACCGGTCCCACCCCCCCCGGGGTCCTCTCCGACGGAGGCCTTCTCGTAGCGGATGTCGGTGTAGCTGCCTGCCTGCGTCCAAGTCGTGCTCAAGGTGGGAAAGCTCCTCTCTGCGCCGGCGGGGGGCGCCGGCTGCTCATGCGGCTCGTGCGCCCGGCTTGCCCGCGCGCGCATGCGAAGGCTACCCTGGCGTCATGCAGGTCGAGGCATGGCTGGCGCGGGCGGCCCGCACCGTCCCCGAGGCGAGCGCGCTGGAGACGTCGCAGGGGCGACTGAGCTACGCCGAGCTGTGGGATGCGGCCAGGCTTGCGGCGGCCGAGCTGGCGCGGCGCGGCGCTGAGCCGGGCGAGCAGGTCGCGATCGCGCTGCCCGCCGGGATCGACTTCGCCGTGGTGCTGCACGCCTGCCTGCTGCTCGGCGCCGTGGCGGTCCCTGTCGACATGCGGCTGACGCCAGCCGAGCGCGAGCGCACGACCGCCCGCGCCCGCGTGCTGGTGGAGGCGCCGCTGATCATGCCGGTCCAGACCAGCTCCCAGTCGGCGGTCTCCGGGACGCACGAGCTCGAGGACGTCTGCGCGATCATCCACACCTCCGGCACCACCTCGGCCCCGCGCCCGGTCGAGCTGACATGCGGCAACTTCCTATGGAGCGCGATCGGCTCGGGCGTTGCGCTCGGGGTCGATCCGCACGAGCGCTGGCTGTGCACGCTGCCGCTCGCTCACGTCGGCGGCCTGTCGATCCTGCTGCGCTCGGCGATCTACGGCACGACCGCCGTGATCCACGAGCGCTTTGACACCGAGCGCGTCCTGACGGCGCTCGAGCAGCAGGACATCACGCTCGTGTCGCTGGTCGCAACGACGCTCGTGCGCCTGCTCGACGCCGGCCTGCGCAAACCGCCGGCGCTGCGCCACGCGCTGACCGGCGGCGGCCCGGTCCCCAACTCGCTCATGCGCCGCGCGCGCGCCCTCGGCGTGCCCGTCACCCCCACCTACGGACTGACCGAGGCCTGCTCGCAGGTGAGCACGGCGGGCCCGCCGCTGTTCTGCACGCGCGTGGGGATCGACCCCTCAGGCGAGATCCTCGTCGCCGGCCCAACCGTCGCCCCGGCCTCGCTCGCCGGCGACGGATGGCTTCACACCGGCGACATCGGCAGTCTGGACGACGACGGGCTCTTGAGCGTCAGCGGCCGCGCCACCGACACGATCGTCAGCGGCGGCGAGAACATCTCTCCGAGCGAGGTCGAGGCTGCGCTCGAGTCCCACCCCGACGTGCTCGAGGCGGCCGTGATCCCGCGCGGGGACGAACGCTGGGGGGAGGCGGTGAGCGCGATCGTCGTGCTGCGCGGCGATCGCAGCGCTCCGGGCCACGTGTTCCCGCCCTCACCGCCGGCGGGAGTCGTCGAGGCCGAGCTGCGCGCCCACTGCGCCGAGCGGCTCGCCCCCTTCAAGGTTCCCAAGAGCGTCACGGTGCGCACGACGCCGCTCCCGCGCACACGCTCTGGCAAGCTGTTGCGCAGGGAGCTGTGAATGGATCCTGACATGAGCACGGTGGGGCGCGAGGAAGGACGCAAGCAGGACCGTCCCGGCGGCGCGACTGCGGTCCGCCTGGCGGGCGAGCAGGCGCGCGCGCACCGAGCCGCCAGCCTGGCGGGCTGGGAAGAGGCCGCCGCCGGCTGGATCGCGCGCCAGCAGACGCTGCGCGAGCTCTCGGCGCCGGTCTCGCACTGGATGATCGACGCGGTCGACCTGCAACCGGGCCAGCGCGTGCTCGAGCTGGCGGCCGGGCTCGGCGAGACAGGCTTCCTGGCCGCGGAGCTGGTGGCGCCGGCGGGCGGCGTGATCACCTCAGACCAGGCCGACGCCATGCTCGACGGCGCGCGCCGGCGCGCGGGCGAACTGGGACTGACCAACGTCGAGTTCCAGGTGCTCAACGCAGAATGGATCGACCTGCCGGTCGCGAGCGTCGACGCGGTGCTTTGCCGCTGGGGCTACATGCTGATGGCCGACCCCGCGGTCGCGCTGGCCGAGACCCGCCGCGTGCTGCGACCCGAAGGGCACGTGGCGCTGGCGGTGTGGGACGCGATCGAGCACAACCCGTGGGTGCTCCATCCCGGCGCCGAGCTGGTCGAGCGCGGCTTGACGCAGCCGCCGGCGCCAGGGACGCCGGGCCCGTTCGCGCTGGCCGACAAGCGGGGCGTGCGCGACCTGCTCCAAGCCGCGGGCTTTCAGGAGGTGTGGGTGGAGCGGCTGGCGTTTACTCAATGCGCGCCGAGCTTCGAGGAGTTCTGGGAGACCACGCTCGACCTGTCGCGCTCCTTCCACGACGCTGTGCTGTCTCGTCCCGAGCCCGAGATCGCCGACATCCGCCGCAGTCTGGCCAAGCGCCTGAAGCCGTTTACGGCCGCCGACGGGTCGCTGGAGCTGCCGATGCAGTCGCTGATGGGTGTCGGTACTGCCTGAAGGCCTGTCGTGTGGCCATTCTTTTTTCACGCGCCGCAAACGCGCCAAGCAGCACGACCCGACGCCGGGACGGCGTCGCGGTCGGCTGCGGCGCGTTTCTTGCGGCGCGTGAAAAAAGAATGGCCACACGACAGGCCTGCCCGGCCCCGTGGCAGCCCGTCAGATAACCTGCCGCCATGCTCTACGACGACGACGCGGACCTGCACCTGCTGACCGAAACGGGGACTCGCGCCGAAGGCGCGTGTCACCCGGCTTCGGTGGCCAAGACCGTCGCGATCATCGGCTTCGGCTCCCAGGGCCACGCCCATGCGCTCAACCTGAAGGACTCCGGCGTCAGCGTCGTGGTCGGCCTGCGCGAGGACTCTTCCTCGGTGGCCAAGGCGCGCGAGGGGGGCCTGGAGGTGCTCTCTCCGGTCGAGGCGGCCTCGCGCGGCGACCTGATCATGATGCTCGTGCCCGACGAGCTGCACCGCCAGGTGTGGGAGGAGATCTCAGACGGGATCGCCGCGGGCAACATGCTGCTGTTCGGCCACGGCTTCTCGATCCACTATGGCGAGGTCACGCCGCCGCCGGGCGTGGACGTGGCGATGGTCGCGCCGAAGGGTCCCGGCCATCTGGTGCGCCGCCAGTTCACGGAGGGCTCGGGCGTGCCGGGCCTGATCGCGGTCGCCCAGGACGCCACCGGCAACGCCCGTGCGCTGGCGCTCGCCTACGCCAAGGGGATCGGCTGCACGCGCGGCGGCGTGATCGAGACGACGTTCAAGGACGAGACCGAGACCGACCTGTTCGGCGAGCAGGCCGTGCTCTGCGGCGGCGCCTCCGAGCTGGTGCAGGCCGGCTTTCAGACGCTCGTGGACGCCGGCTATGACCCGGAGATGGCCTACTTCGAGTGCCTGCACGAGCTCAAGCTGATCGCCGACTTGATGTACGAAAAGGGCCTGGCGGGGATGCGCTATTCGATCTCCAACACCGCCGAGTACGGCGACTACACGCGCGGCAAGCGCGTGATCACCGATCAGACGCGCGCGGCGATGCGCCAGATCCTCACGGAGATCCAGAACGGCGACTTCGCGCGCGAGTGGATCGCCGAGAACCGCGCCGGCCAGGAGAACTTCAAGCGCATGCGCGCCGAACAGGCCGCGGGGCAGATCGAGGACGTCGGTCGCGAGCTGCGCTCGCACATGGACTGGATCAAGCCCTCGTTCTGAGGCCGCAGGCAAGGTCGACGGTGCTCGCCTACATCGCCTGGCACCGGCCCGCCCC
>DASZGH010000056.1:0-24039 GCA_035938935.1 Solirubrobacteraceae bacterium | reverse complement strand
CGAGCATCTCCCCGATGGCGACCGCTAGCACCGCCACCCCCACCGCGTGCGACTCCATATTGGGATCGCGCGCCACAAGCGCCGCGATCAGAACGTCCTGCACCTGGCGCTCGGTGCCCGGTCGGCGGCGCCCCTTGCGCGCGTACATCTCGTCGTCGGCGCGGCGCAGCAGGGTCGTCGTGTCGTTGCCGTCGACCGGAGCGAGCGCGCAGCCGAAGCTCGCCGTGACGGAGAAGCCTTCGCCGTGTTGAGCCATCGCCGCCGCAAGCTCCTCGCCGAGCTGCTCGGGCGAGCCGGACGGCGAGCCCAGCAGGGCGCAGAACTCGTCGCCGCCGATGCGGTAGGCGCGCCCGCGCCCGTGCACGGCGCTGCTCAGCGAGGCGGCCACGTGGGTCAGCAGCGCGTCGCCGGCGCTGTGCCCGAATGCGTCGTTGTAGGCCTTGAAGCCATCAAGGTCGAACAGCACCAGCAAAGCCCGGTGCTCGTCGGTGGCATCCTCGGCCAGCCGGGTCAGATCGCTGAGCAGCACCCGGCGGTTGGAGAGCGCGGTGAGTGGGTCGTGTGCCGCCTCGCGCTCGCGCTCGGCAAGCAGCTCGGTTGTCTCGCGCTGGGAGATCGCCATGCGCGTCACCACCAGCGCGAGCGTCACGCACGCGCAGGCCAGCCCGGTGGCGTTCAGGTCGGTGAACGGCTGCAGGCCGAGCACCACCAGTGCGACCGCGCCCGCGAGGCTCGGCACGATCGTGCGCTCCTTCACCGCGCGCTCTACGACCGGCCGCGGCCGTGCGCTCGAGAACGCGGCACCGGTGGCCATCAGGATCAGCGCGACCAGCCAGCCGGCGTCGAGGATGCCGCCGGCCTGGTAGCTGTCGTTGGCGTTTTCGACGAGATACAGCGTGTCCGACAGCGCGAAGGCGGCCATCCCGGCCGCCAGCAGCATCAGGCCGCGCGCGCCGCGCCAGCCCACTGTTGCAGTGGTGACGACGAGCATCGCCAGCAGCGTCAGGTCGCCGATCGGGTAGGCGATGTTGGTGAGGGCTCCGGCGAGCGATTCTCCTTCGGTGGCCTGCAGCACGGGATCGAGCACGAACACCGCTCCGAGCGTCGCGCAGGCCGCCGCACCGATCGCCCCGTCGAGCCACAGACCCACGCTCAGACGCGCGCCGCCGCGGCGGCGCGCGGCGATCACGGCCAGGTAGACGAGCGGATAGAAGCCGAGGTAGCCGATGTCGGCCGGGGAGGGGTTGGGAAGCGAGGCGCCGCTTGCCAGGGAATGCTCAAAGTAAGCGTTGCCCAGTCCCCACGAGGCCATGCCGATCGCGGCGAACCCCCACATCGCCCGGTCGCGGCGGTCAAGCGCCGCGCGCCTGGCGCACACGATCACCGCGCTCAGGACGATCGCGTCGGAGATCCAGGTCGCGAACAGCTGCTGCGCGTGGGCCCCGCCGAAGCCGGTGAGCGCCCGCAGCGCGAAGGCGCAAAGCAGCAGCAGGCCGCTGCCGAGGATGACGCCGTCAAGCCACGGCGAGCGGGCCCGCGACCTGGTGTAGGCGGCGTGGGGCGAAGACTGACCTACGCTCATACGAATGCATCGGCTGAGCCGATCCGGCGCGTTAGCGTGGCCACTACGCTCATGCCTGCCGGGGCAGCGATAAGCGTCGCCGACACGAACCGTGGAGCCGAGCTGGTCGGATCGTCGGATCGCGGTTCGGGATGCGAGAATGCCCGCTCGCACCCCCGACCGTAGGAGAGATGTATGGGCACGGACCTGTTGAGCGATATCCGTCGCGAAATCGACGCGCGTTTGGCGCAGCTGCGTCCGGCGCTTGAGGAGTACGAGCAGCTGCTTGACGCAGCGGACGCACTTGAGCTCGACGGCGGCGCTCCGGTGGCAACACAGCGAGCCGCTCCCCGCGCGAGCGGCTCGAAGGCGCGCGCCACCTCCGCCGCACGCAAGCCGCGCGCCGTGCGCGACGACGTGCGCGAGGCGATCTTAGGCGTGCTCGAGCACGGCTCGCACACCGTCGCCGAGCTGGCCGTGGTGACGGCGATGAGCGCGGCGAGCTTGAACGGCGACCTGCGCAAGCTCGCCTCGAAGGGTGTGGTGGCCAAGACCCGACGCGAAGGGAAGGCCGCCTGGTCGCTTGTCTCGAGCGATTGAGAGGGGGAGGAGGGGCGTGCTCGCGGCGCTCTTTTGCCTGCCCTATAGCCTGGAGCTGTGAGATCACCGCGCGCGTGCTTTCCGGTCGACGCCGACGCTCGCAAGCGCCTGACCCTCGCGGCCTGCATCCTCGGCTCCAGCATCGCGCTGCTCGACAGCACCGTGGTCAACGTGGCGCTGCCGACGATCCAGCGGGACCTCGGCGGCGGGCTGGCGGCGCAGCAGTGGGTGGTGAACGCTTACCTGCTAACGCTCGGATCGCTGATCCTCGTCGGCGGCTCGCTCGGTGACCTGTACGGCGAGCGGCGGATCTTCGCGCTCGGCGTCGCCGGCTTCGGGGCGGCGTCGCTGCTGTGCGCGCTGGCGCCGAGCATCGGCGCGCTGATCGCCGCGCGAGCGCTGCAGGGGGTCGCCGGTGCGCTGCTGACGCCGAGCGCGTTGGCGGTGATCGTGGCCACGTTTCGCGAGTCAGAGCGCGGCCCCGCTATCGGCAGCTGGACCGCCTGGGGCGGGATCGCAACCGTGCTCGGGCCGCTGGCCGGCGGAGAGCTGTTGCAGATCGCCTCGTGGCGAGCGATTTTCTTGATCAACCTACCGCTGGTGGCCATCTGCGTCGGTCTGATCCTGTGGGTGATCCCGCGCGCCGCGCCGAACCGCGCGCGGCCCCGGAGGATCGACTTCGGCGGAGCGCTGCTGTGCGCGCTGGGCCTCGGCGGGCCGGTGTTCGCGCTGATCGAGCAGCCGCGCCTGGGCTGGAGTAGCCCGGCTGTGTGGCTGCCGCTCGTCGCCGGCGCGGCGCTGTTCGCCTGCTTTCTCGTCCACGAGGCGCGCGCGAGAGACCCGATGCTTCCGCTCGGCCTGTTCCGCCGCCGCAACTTCTCAGCCGGCAACGTCGAGACGCTGGCGATGTACGCGGGGCTTTCGATCCTGTTCTTCTTCCTGACGATCTTCCTGCAGCAGATCGGCGGCTACACGCCGCTGCAGAGCGGGCTGGCCACGCTGCCGGCTACGCTCGTGATGTTCGCGCTGTCAAAGCGCTTCGGGGCGCTCGCCGACCGGTATGGGCCGCGGCTGTTCATGGGCGCCGGGCCGCTGGTGGCGGCCGTCGGGCTGCTGCTGTTCCAGCGCATCGGGGTGCACGTCGACTACGTCACCGACGTGCTGCCCGGCATCCTCGTGTTCTCGCTCGGGCTTTCGATGACGGTCGCGCCGCTCACCGCCGCGGTGCTGGCCGGCGTCGACGTCGGCCAGGCCGGCATCGCCTCGGCGGTCAACAACGCTGTCGCGCGCGTGGCCGGCCTGCTCGGCACCGCTGCCGTGGGGGCGGCCGTCGCCGCTTCGTTCGTCTCGGGCCTGGACGCCAACCTCGCCGGCCGGCCGCTCGGGCCGCCGGCGCGTGCCGCCGTGGCGGAAGCCAAGAAGCTGCCGCTCGGCCGCCCGGACACCGCCGGGCTCTTGCCGGCGCAGGCACGCGCGGTGACCGCCGCCGCCGACGAAGCCTCGCTCGACGCCTTCCACCTCGGCCTCGGCATCGCCGCGCTGCTGGTCGCCGCCGGCGGCCTGGCCGGCGCGATCGGCGTGCGCAACCCGCGCCGCGCGGTTCTGGCCGAGGAGTGCGAGGGCGGTCAGCTGGTCGGCGCGGCGCTCGACGCCGCCGGCTGCCACGAGGGCGACCTGGCGCTGAGCAGCGCTGGTCAGCCGAGCCCGTCGGCGTAAGCGCCGCGTCGCCTGGATCGCCGGCGCCAAGCGCCGCTTGCCGCGCTGGTCAGCCGAGCCCGTCGGCGTAGGCGCGCATCGCCTCGATCACCGGCGCCAGGCGCCTCCCGCGCGGGGTCAGTCGGTACTCGACCGTCGGCGGGCTGGTCGGCAACACCGTGCGCTCGATCAGCCCCGCGGACTCCAGGTCGCGCAGGCGCTCGGCCAGCATCCTTGGCGAGATGCCGTCCACGGCCTGCGCGAATTCGTTGAAGCGCATGGCGCCGGTCAGCGCGGCGTAGATGATCGACAGTTGCCAGCGGCGCTCGAGCAGGTCCGCGGTCTGGCGGACCTGCACCGGCACCGGCTGGCATCTGCGCTGCTTGGAGGCCATCTGCCCGATCCTCGCTCGCTCGTCCGTTCGCTGGCTCGGCCCGCCGGCTCAGCCGACCTGGGCGACCTTCGGGGCCGGCTCCAGCGCCTCCTCGAGCACTTCGTCGATCGACATCACCGGGTGGAAGCTCATCTGCTCGCGCACCTCCTCGGGAATCTCGTCGAGATCGCCGCGGTTGCGCTCGGGCAGGATCACGTCGGTCAGGCCCGCCGCATGGGCGGCCAAGGCCTTCTGCTTGAGGCCTCCGATCGGCAGCACGCGGCCCTGCAGTGTGACCTCGCCGGTCATTCCTACCGTGTGCTTGACTGGGCGCCCGGACAGCAGCGAGGCCAGTGCCGTGACCATCGTCACGCCCGCGCTCGGGCCGTCCTTGGGGATCGCGCCGGCGGGGACGTGGACGTGGAACTCCCTGCCCTCGAACGCGCTCTCCTCGATCCCGAACTCCTCGGCGTGTCCGCGCACGTAGGAGAGCGCGATCCGCGCCGACTCCTTCATCACGTCGCCGAGCTGCCCGGTCAGGACCAGACCGTTGCCCGAGCCCCCGCTTGACTTCATCGCGGTGGCCTCCACGAACAGCACGTCGCCGCCGGTCCCGGTCACGGCCAGACCGGTCGCCACGCCTGGGGTGGCCGTGCGCGCCGCCGACTCCTGGAAGAACTTCTGCCGGCCCAGAGCGTCGCGCACGCGCTCTAGGTCGATCTCTACGGGCGCCTCGGCCTTGCCGGAGGCGATCTGGGTGGCGGTCTTGCGCAGCACCGTCCCCAGCTCGCGCTCGAGGTTGCGCACGCCCGCCTCGCGCGTGTACTCGGAGATGATCGTTCGCAGCACCTCCTCGGAGATGCTCGCCTCGTCCTCGCGCAGGCCGTTGCGGTCGCGCTGGCGCGGCCACAGGTAGCCCTTGGCGATCGCGAGCTTCTCCTCGGAGGTGTAGCCGTCGAAGCGGATCACCTCCATCCTGTCCAGCAGCGGCCCGGGGATCGTGTCGGCGACGTTGGCCGTCGCCAGGAACATCACCTGGCTGAGGTCCAGTTCGACGTCTAGGTAGTGGTCTCGGAAGGAATGGTTCTGCGCCGGGTCGAGCACCTCGAGCAATGCTGCCGAGGGGTCGCCGCGCCAGTCGGCGCCGACCTTGTCGACCTCGTCCAGGAGGATCACCGGGTTCATCGTCCCCGCGTCGCGCAGGGCGCGCACCAGACGGCCTGGCAGCGCGCCTATGTATGTGCGCCGGTGGCCTCGGATCTCCGCCTCGTCGCGCACACCGCCGAGCGACATGCGCACGAACTCGCGGCCCGTCGCGCGGGCGATCGACTCGCCGATCGAGGTCTTGCCGGTGCCCGGGGGTCCGATAAGGGTGAGGATCGCTCCCGACTTGGGGTCGGCCTCGATGCCGCGGTCCTGGCGCAGCTTGCGCACGGCCAGATACTCGGTCACGCGGTCCTTGACGTCCTCCAGCCCGGCGTGGTCGGCGTCGAGCACCTCCCTCGCCGCGACGGGATCGAGGTGCTCCTCGGAGCGCTTGCTCCACGGTACGGCGATCAGCCAGTCCAGGTAGGTGCGGATCATGCTCGACTCGCCGGTCTGCTCGCCCATCCGCTCCAGGCGCCCCAGCTCCTTCAGGGCCTGCTCCTGCACGGCCTCGGGCATCTCCGCCGCCTCGATCTTGGTCCTGTACTCCTCGACGATCGAGCCCTCGTCCTCGCCCAGCTCCTTGCGGATCGACTCCATCTGCTTGCGTAGGAAGTACTCGCGCTGCTGCTTGTCGGCGCCCTCCTGGACGTCCTCGCGGATGCGCTTGCGCACCTGCAGCTCGGCGAGGCTGTCGCGCTGAAGCTTGACCGCGAGCGCCAAGCGGTCGGTGACATCGAGCGTGCGCAGCAGCTCGACCTTTTGCTCGTATGTCAGGTTGGGGGAGTAACCGGCGGAGTCCGCGAGGGGGCCGGGCTCGACGATCGCGCGCAGGAACGCGGCGATGCGGCCGTCGTCGCCGCGCAGCTCGAGGATCTCCTCGACCACCGCGCGGTATTCGCGCTCCAGCTCGCGCGTGCGCTTGTCGACCGGCACTCCGTCGGGGCGCTCGTCGACCTCGACGCGCAACTCGCCTTCCGGCCCTGTCTGGGCGGCGCCGATCAGGGCGCGGTGCTCGCCGGAGAGCGCCACGGCGTGCGCTCCGCCGGGCAGGCGCAGCTGCTCGGAGACCTCGGCGATCGTGCCGACCTCCAGGAACTCATTCTCGTGGCGCGGCACGAGCACGACGCGCTCGTCCTCGCCGACGTCGACGGTGAGCGTGATGCCCATGCTCGGGAAGACGACGGTGTCGTCGAGCGGGATCAACCGCAGCACGGGCTTGCGGGGTCCGGTGGGATCTGGTGTGGTGGGGGAAGTCGAAGCCATCGGTATACACTCCATATGAGCTTACGAAAGTGTAGTTAGTATAGCCCACGCGGAGCGTCTTTCAAGGCGGTACCTGCCAGCCGCTCAACGTGTGCCCACCCGAGGCGACTCGGCGGCTATCCATCTTCGAATAGCCTGCGCGGCCACAGCCGTCGGGCGCGCACGACGTTTACCTCGGCGGCGAGAACAGTCACTTGACCGCCGAGGTACAGCCACGTGAGCAGGCCGAGCACGAACGCGAACACGCCCGAGGTCTCCTTGGCGTGGCGCACCACCTCGTCGACGTAGATGCCGCCGACGTGCTGCAGCAACTGCCACAGGATCGCCGCCACGACCACCCCCGGAATCAGATCGGCTGTGTCGATCTCCTCCGCGGTGAGTATCCGAAAGACGGCGAAGAACAGCAGCAGGTTGGCCGTCAGCGCCACGACCACGCCGATCAGCACCCCGACAACGCCCGTCGTCTGCGCGGTGACATAGCCGGCGGCGCCGGTTGACACGATCAGGAGCGCCCCGAAGACCGCCAGTAGTCCGACCCCGCGCACGCGCCAGGCGAGGAAGCCGAGCTGGCGCCGGCGTGGGATCTGCCACACGTTGTTGAAGGCGCTCTGGGTGGCACCGGTGATGCCCAGCCCTGCGAGCGTCGCGCCGAGCAGCCCGATCACGAGCACCGGGACGCTGCCGGTGAGCGAATGGACGTTGCTCTGTAGTTCGGCGCCGATGATCGGGAACTGGCTGAGCGTCGAGTGCAGCACGCTTTCCTGCGCGCTCTTGTCGCCTTCGAGCACGAAGCCGAGCAGGGTCACGAACACGAGCAGCAGCGGGAACAGCGAGAAGAAGCCGTAGTAGGCGATCAGCGCGCCCATCTGGCTGGCCTGGTCGTCGTCGAAGCGCTTTAGCACGGCCACCACGAAGCCAAGCCGCCGGCTTCGCCGCTGGAAGTCGTCGAAGGCGTGTAGCCGGGCGCGCGCGAATTGGGAGGGGGGTGTGCGGGCCACCTGCTCCGACATGCTCGCGTGTCCACCCGACGCCTCGCCGCACAACCGACGTCCGCCGGCGCCGAGCCGCGCCCATCCACGTCCGAGGACCCGCGCCTGTCCTTCGCCGGCGACCAGCCGCGCCCGTCTCTTCCGGGCCGTGAGCGACGTAAGCGCGGCGGCGGCGGCCTGCGCCGCCTGGGCGTGCTCGATCCGCTGGAAGCTGTCGCGCTTGTCGCCCGCGAGCGCCGCGAGCTGCTGCTGGCCGCATACGGCCAACGGCTCGGACGCGAGGAACTCGAAGACTGTTACAGCCAGGTCACACTGGAGCTGCTCATGCGGGCTCGCCGGCCTGAGCCGTTCGCGTGTCGCGAGCACATCGCAAACGCACTCGAGCAAAGACT
This sequence comes from Solirubrobacteraceae bacterium, assembly GCA_035938935.1. Taxonomy (GTDB): domain Bacteria; phylum Actinomycetota; class Thermoleophilia; order Solirubrobacterales; family Solirubrobacteraceae; genus Palsa-744. The sequence continues at coordinate 16,017 of DASZGH010000056.1, read as the reverse complement.
GTGCTCGCGCATTCAGGATCGCCACCGAGCGCTTGGCGGACGCAGCCCGATCGAGGCTGCGATGGCGCGGGCGTTGCCGATCGCTGCCTGTGCGCGCAGCAACTGGCGCAGCCTGGTCGACCAGCGTGCCGATGTCGAGCGGATCGCGCTGCTGCGCGAGGAGCTGGAGCGCATCGCCCGCTTCTCGCGCGAGCTGACGCGCGACCAGCGGCTGCTCTTGGCCAGCCAGCTCGCCTGCGAGCAGACGCCGGCTGCCTTCTGCGCCGAGCACGGCTGGAGCCTCGAGAAGTACCGCAAGGTTGGTCAGCGCGCGCGTGCGCACCTGAACCGCCTGCTCGCCGCCGACTCGGCTGTCCCGGTTGCCCGGCCACGGTCGGATTAGTACGCAGGGACCCGCCTATGAAATCCACTCGCCCACCACATAGGCACGTCCCCCGGGACGCCGGCGGTCGACCGATCGGAGATCGACGGGATCTCCGATCGGCCAGCAGACGACCGGCCGGCGGATCCCACCGCGCAAGCGGCCGGGAGCGTGAGCACCCCCCAGCTCAGCTCCCGGTCGCCCGCGCCCCGCGCCTCGCACACGCAAGGAGGCGGCGATGAGACTGTTCGGGCGCTCGCCGGGCGCGGTCTACCGCGTCTACGGCGAGGACGAGTACCTGGAAGGCGACACGCAGCCTGTCGACCTCGACGGCCGGGACGACTCGCTCGACGACCACCCGCGGCCGGCGGTGGCTGCACCGCACTTCTCTCGGCTTCGGCTCGCGAGCTTTGCGGGGCCGCGCCCGGCGGCGCTCCTCGTCGTGGCGATGATCGTCGCTGTTGCCGTGAGTGCCGCTGTCCTCGTCATGAACGCCACCACGCACCACGCTGCTCATGCCGTGGCGGCGGGAGCGCAGCCGAGCAAGACGGTCTCGCCGCGACGCGGCCAGCACCGGTCCACGCTGCATCCGGCTCAGCCGCCGCGCACGACCCGGCCGAGGCCGAAGCGGGCTCTCGTACACGTTGTGCGCTCCAACGCGCACACCAGAGTGCGGGTGAGCGCTCCGGCTGTCCTCGCGCCGGTGGCTTCGAGCTATCGGTCGGCCGGCGGCGCATCTGACAACGCGCTCAGCGAGTTCGGATTCGAGCGGTGACGGCCGTGGTCAACGCTTCTGCCCGAGCTGCGGTGTCCGTGACGCCCCGCCCGCTGTGGCGCTTGCGCCTGCGCCGGGGACTGCCGCGCCACCTGCTGCACGCCCTGGCGGTGTTCGGGCTGGTCGCGAGCGCCCGCTTTGCGATCGCCCCGCCGCGACCGGTGATCGTGCGTGCGCCCGCGGGTGCGTCCGCGCAGATCGACCGTGCCGGCGAAGGGTTCGCCGCGCTGTTCGCGCGTCGCTACCTGACCTGGGACTCGGCCAACCCCGAAGCGCACCGACTGGCGCTGGCCCCGTATCTAGGCCCGGAAATGGAACCGGAAGCGGGCTTTCAACCACCCCAGACGGGTTCCCAGCGCGTCGAATGGACGCAGGTGGTGCAGGCCCAGCCGGACGCCGCCGGGGGCACGGGCCCGAGTGGAGCTGCGCAGGCGGGCGAGGGCGGTGGCACGGGCGGCGGTCGCTACACGGTCGCCGTGCAGACGGACGCCTCTGGCCTCGTGTATCTGAGCGTGGGCGTTACGCGCGCAGCCGACGGCGCGCTGGCGCTGAGCGGCTACCCCGCGTTCGTCGGCCCGCCGCAGGCGGCCACCGCCCCCGCGCCGGCGCAGCTGAGCGAAGTCCGGGACGCCGCGCTGAGCACGGTCGTGCAGCGCGCGCTGCGCAACTACCTGGTGGGAGCGGAATCGGAGCTGGCGGCCGACATCCTCGCCGGCGCGCCGATATCGCTGCCGGCGGCGCCGCTGGCCCTGGAATCGCTCGACACTCTCGACTGGGAGCCCGATGGGCGCTCGCTGCTCGCGCTCGTGCACGCCCGCGACCGCGCCGGGGCCCGTTACGCGCTCGCCTATCGGCTCGCCGTCGTCGCGGCCGCCGGCCGCTGGGAGATATCGGCGATCGAAGTCGCCCAGAAGCAGTGACTGACTGCGGCGAGCGGCCGCCCGCGCACGCCATGCCCACTTGTCAAGACAGCAAGCCCAACCCATCCATCCAAACCCACAAGAGAAGGAGACTGAAGATGAAACGTTCCCCGCTGCGAGCCCTGTCGGCCGCATCGTTGGCAGCTGTGCTGGCGCTGAGCATGCTGTTGGCCCCAGCCGCACCGGCGCGGGCCGCCGCACCGGCCCCGATCGTGGCCGCTGGGACCGCGTCGCTTGAATCGGCCGCCACCAAGGCGGGCGAGACTGGCCGCAAGATCGCGATGAGCATGATCGCGCTCGGCTTTGCGATCGCCTCGGTTGTGCTCGCCTTCCGACGCGACTTCAAGGAGGCGGCGGGCATCTTCGCGATCGGCATCGTCGCGATCCTGCTGGCGACGCCGGCGGGCGTCAACGTCCTGCACGACACCGTCAACACGCTGTTCGGGGCGTGAGCGATGAGCGAACGTCAGCACTCCATTTGCGGGGTGAGCGAGACCGAGCCGTTGGCGCCCCATTCGCCGGTGCAGCGATGACCGAGATCCGCTCGTTTCGCACCGTCTTCGCGCTGGAGCGGCGCATCTACCGGGTCGACCGCCTGCGCCTGAACCCGACCGGCGTCCCCGTCCGAGGCGTCGTCTACTTCCTGGCGCTGGCGCTGTGCTCGCTGGTGGCCGCGAGGCTGCCGATTGTCGGGACCGTGGCGCGCGCCGCCCCGTGGTATCTGCGCGAGCTGGCGCTGCCCACGGCGCTGGCGGCGCTGTTCTGCCTGATTGCGATCGAGGGTCGCCCATTTCACCTGGCGGCGCTGGCGCTGCTTCGCTACGCGCTGGCGCCGCGAGAGCTCTCGGGCCTGCGCCCGCGCCGCGCCGGCGACCGGCAGCTGCTCCCTGACGAGCTGTTGCTGCTCGCGGACGGCTCGGACGCGCGCCCGCGCCGGCTGCGCTACACGGGCCCGGGCGCGGTGCGCATCTGCCGCCGCCCGCCGGCGCGCGGGCGCGTGGTCGAGCTGGCGCGTGGCGCCCGCCTGGAGGTGCACGCGCGCCGGTGAGCCTGCCGATCTCCTTCGTCTACGGAAACATTGTCTTCGGCCGGCGCCTGGACGACGCCTGGGCGGCGTTCGCACTGCCCTGCACCTCCTACCAGTGGCTGGCCGAGGAGGCCAAGCGCGCGCGGATGGGCGCGCTGCTAGGCGCGCTGGAGGCGGTCGAAGCCGACATCCAGATCCTGCGCGTCAGCCGCGCCTGGGAGGTGGACAGTTACCTTGCCCAGGCCGGGCAGGTCGGTCGCGGACGCGAAGGCGGTGGCGCGCCCGAGCGCAATGGTGGTCCCGGTGGCCCGGATGGCGCGGGCGGCGGCGAGCACCCGGCCGGGCGCGGGCGCGTGCGGGCCAAGCGCCGCTATCTGGATGCGCAGGCCGAGCGTCTGCGCGAGCGCGCCACCGCCGAGCCGGCGCTGTTCCTGCTGGTCTCGCTGCGCGAGCCCGAGCGCGACATCTCCTCGTATGTCTCGCGCGCCGCCGAACAGCACCCGCGCGAGTGGTTGCGCTCGCTCGCGCGCGCCCTCTCCGCGCGCGACCGCCGCCTGCTGCCGGCGAGCGAGCTGGAGGCGCTGCGCGTGCGCGCCGACCTCCTCCATGCGCGCCTGAACGACTACCTCTCGGCGCGCCCGGCGCGCGGGATCGAGCTGCAGTGGCTGGTGCGCCGCTGCTTCTGCCGGGGCCTTGGCGAGCCGCTGCTCGACGGCCTGCACGAGCCGCGCGCGCTGGCCTTCGAGTGCAACGGCGAGGCCGTGCTCGCGCCGCTCGAGGGCGACGTCGTGCGCTGGGCCGAGAGCCTGGTCGAGCACCGTGGCCGAACGCTTCGGATCGACTCCGAGCTGGGCGTAAGCCACCAGGCCCAGCTCGTGCTCGGCGCGCTGCCCGAGCGAGCGAGCTTCCCCTCGGCGCGCGTCGAGCTGCTGTTCGCGCCGATCGAAGCGCTGCCGTTCGGAGTCGACGCGTCGCTGAACGCGCGTTTCCTGCCCAACGAGCTGGCGTTGCGGATCGCGCGGCGGCGCGTCCAGGACGCCGACCAGATCGTGCGCGCCGAGTCAGACGGCGACCAGGGCGTCTCCGACCTCGGCTACCAGCGCACGCAGCAGGCGCGCGACCTGCTCGCCTACCTGCAGTCCGCCTCGCGCCCGCCGCTGCTTCGCGCCACGCTCGCCCTGGCGATCGGCGCCCGCGACGAGCGCGAGCTAGACGAGCGCGTGGAGGCGTGCCGGCGCGCCTACGGAGAGATCCGCCTGCACCGTCCGCTAGGCGATCAGCTCGCCTTGTTCTGCCAGCACCTGCCAGCCCAGCGCACCGCCGTCGCCGGCTACGACGACACGCTCACCACCGAGCAGGTCGCTGCGATGATGCCGACCGCCACCCACGCCGTCGGCTCGCGCTCGGGCTTCTACCTCGGCCATACGCTGTCGGGCTCGCGTCGGCCGGTGCGCTTCAACCTGAGCGAGGGCTCCGAGCGCGACCGCAACACCGCGATCCTCTCGGTCGGCGCGCTCGGCTCGGGCAAGACCACGCTCGCACAGAAGCTCCAGTACGAGGCGTTTCTGCAGGGCGCGCGCGTGATCGACTGCGACCCCAAGGGCGACCACCGCTTCCACCTGCTGGAGGAGGTCGCGCCGCACGCAGAGACGATCGCGCTGCGCCCCGACCCGGCGCTGCGGGGAATGCTCGACCCGCTGCGCGTAGCTCCCGAGCACCTGCGCCAGGAGGCGGCCGTCTCGTTCCTGCGCGACCTGCTGCCCGCGCGCGCCGAGGCGTCTTGGGAGACGGCGGTGATCGGCGCGGTCGACGCGGTGCTCCAGCGAGCGAGCGAGCCGACGTGTCTCGAGGTCGTGCGCGCCTTGCGCGAGGGCGCAGAGAGCGAGGCGCAGGTGGGCGAGGCGCTGGCCGTCTACGCGCGCTCGGGGATCACGCAGCTCGGCTTCGCCGACCCGCAGGCACCGCCGCCGCCGGTCGGCGGCCGCCAGGTCACCTACATCCCGATCCGGGACCTCCCGGGCCCCGAGCCGGGCACGCGCCGCTCGGAGTACACGCAGGCCGAGCGCGTCGGCGTGCAGCTGGTGCGCCTGATCGCGATGTTCGCGATGCACCTGCTCGGCAGCGAGCGCGAGCGGCTGAAGGTGTTCTGTTTTGACGAGGGATGGAGGCTGCTAGGCGATCCGGTAGGCCGCTCGCTCTTGGCCTCGCTGCAGCGGATGGGCCGCTCCGAGCTGGCGGTGCCGATCGTCTGCACGCAGCTCGTCACAGACGCGCTGGTGGGCGAGCGCGAGTCGCTCGAGAACCTGCTCGGGGCGACGTTCGTGTTCGGCATGCGCTCGGAGTCCGAGGCCGCGCGCGCCTTGGCGCTGCTGGGCCTGGACCCGGAGGACCGTCGCGCGCGCGAGCGGCTGCTGGAGATGGACGCGGGCCGCTGCCTGCTGCGCGACCATGCGGGCCGCGTCGAGGCGATCCAGGTCGAGCTGGTCGCCCCGGCGCTGCTGCGAGCGTTCTCGACCACGCCTGCAACGGCCGCGGATTCGTGAGGTCCCGCTGCGTTCTGAGCGCTCTGTTCCTCGCGCTCGTCGTTGGCGCTCCGCCTGCACTCGCGGCGAGGCGGGCGCACGCTCCGCGGCACGTCGTCGGTCGCGCTCCATCCGGGCCACCCCTGGGTACGCCGGCGCCCGGCGAAGGCGAACAGACGGCGGGCATACCGTCGGCGGCCGGCGACCAGCTGGTGGAAAATGGGCTGGCGAGCCCGCTGTGCCGAGGCGCGAGCGCCGGGAGCCTGTCGGCGGCGGCGCAGCGCAACTGTCGCACCTCCGGCTTCCTAGCCGCTCCCGCGCCGACCAACGACTACGCGATCGACGTGCACATCGACACGGGCACGTTCGGGGTGAGCAAAGGCGGCCTGCTCTCGGTCGTCCAGGACATCTTCATCGCGCCGGTGTGGGGCGCGCTCGAGTGGCTCGTGCACGCGCTGGTGGTGATGCTGGAGTGGTGCTACACGCTTGAACTGCTCGACGGGTCGACCACGAGCACGGTAGCAAGCGCGCTCGGCCGGGCGCGCGCCGGCTTCACCGATCCGTGGCTGGTGCTCGTGCTGGCGGTCGCTTCCGTGCTCGCCCTCTACCACGGCCTTGTGCGCCGCCGCGTCGCGGATACGCTCGGCGGCGCGCTGAGCATGCTGGCGATGATGGCCGGCGGCCTGTGGGTGATCGCCAACCCCTCGGGCACGGTCGGCGTCGTCGGCCGCTGGGCCGACCAGGCGAGCCTGGGCACGCTGGCGGCGACCGTCAGCGGCACGCCGGCGAGCGCCTCGGCCACGCTCGGGGACGGCATGCGCTCGCTGTACCGGGCCACGATCGAAACGCCCTGGTGCTACATGGAGTTCGGCAACGTTGGCTGGTGCGCCGACCCCTCGCGGCTGGAAGGGCGTCTGCGCGCCGCGGCCCTGGCGCTCGTCTCCCACGGAGGCGCGCACGGCGCCGCCGCCGCCCAGGCGGCCGAGCTGGTGCGCAGCGCCGGCACCAACGGAGCGCTGTTCCTCGCCTTTCCGGCCAACGGCCCGCAACGCAACTCGATCAACGACGAAGGCTCGCTGCTGCGCACGATCTGCCAGAGCGAAGAAGCCACCAAATGCAAGGGTGCGGCGGCCTCGGAGGCGCAGTTTCGCACCGACGGCGGCACCTTCCCGCGCGTGCTGGGCCTGCTCGCGATCGCGGTCGGCGTGCTCGGCATGGCGCTGCTGTTCGGCGCGCTCGCCCTGCGCCTGCTGGCGGCGGCGTTCCTGGCCCTGTTCCTGCTGCTGCTGGCTCCGTTCGCGGTGCTCGCCCCGGCGCTCGGCGACGGCGGCCGCGCCGTCTTCGCCGGCTGGGCGACGCGCCTGCTGGGAGCGGTCGTCTCCAAGCTGCTGTTCTCGTTCGTGTTTGGCGCGCTGCTGACGATGCAGCGGATCCTGGTCTCGCTCGTCGTGCTCGGCTGGTGGACGCAGTGGCTGCTGCTGACGGCCTTCTGGTGGACCGTGTTCCTGAAGCGCCACCAGGCGGCCGCGATCCTGCAGAGCGCGGGCCGTGCAGGTGTGGACGGGCGCGAACGTGGAGGCGGTGGCGCGCAGAGCGCGGGTGGTGGCGACCGCGGCGGCCGGGGACCGGCGGGCGGTGGCCGCTCGCCGCTGGCCGGACGGGTCGAGCGCTCGCTGCAGACCTACGGCGCCGTCCGTCACCCGCGCCGGTGGGCGCAGGCACAGATCAATAGGCGGATTGCCCAGGCGACGCCGCCCGCCGAAGAGAGGCCGCACGGCAGGCGCTGGCGGAAGGCGTTCCCGTTCAAGGGTCGAGGCCGTGCCCGAGGCGACGCCGGCGGCGTCGCCGAGCGGGCCGAGGGCGGGCTCGCCGGAGGTCAGCTTGCGGAGAGAGAGCTGTCTGGCGGAGAGCTGGCTGAGGGCGGACTGGCAGAGGGTGGGCTCGCTGAGGGCGGACTGGCTGAGGGGGAGACCTCGGGCGCGGCCGCGGATGAGCCCGAGCTGGCGCCCGCGCTAGTTGCGACGGCAGCCGCGGGCCGGCTCGTGCCCAAACGCTCGGCCCGAGGACGCTCCGCGCCCGAGCGGCCGGAAGCCGCGCCGGGCGGTCTTGCGCGGGATGGAGTCGAGCAGGACGCGACCCTACCGCAGGTAACGGGGCCCGAAGCGGTCGCGCCGGGCGCTCCGACCGGCGAGGACGTGCTCGCACGTCTGCTCGAACAGAGGCCGCGCGGTGACGACGCGCGCTCTCCCGTGATGGAAGACGCATTCGCGGTTTCGCAGCGGCGCAAGCGCCAGTTGGGGTTCGACTCGACTCCGGAGCAGTGAGCTCGGCCGCGCTCAGAGGTCGCGGCGCCGCTGCCGGGGGGTTCGGCTCCAAGCTGGCGCTGCTGGCGACGCTGACTGTCGCCGTCGCAGTGCTGCTCGCGCTGATGCTGGTCGCCGTGCTCGCCGGCGCCGGCGCCGCGGGCCCGGCAGGGGAAGCAGGCGGCTACGGCGTCTCCGCTAGGGCGCGGGCCGACATTCCGCCGCGGTATCTCGCCCTCTATCAGGGCGCGGCGGCGCGCTACCGCCTGGACTGGGCGATCCTCGCCGGCATCGGCAAGGTCGAGTGCGACCACGGCCGCGACCCGGATCCCTCGTGTACGAAGGAGGGCGCCGTGAACGCGGCCAGCGCGGGCGGTCCGATGCAGTTCCTGGCCGCCACCTTCAGCCATTACGGGGTGAAGGCGGAAGGCTCGGGCGCCCCGGATCGCTGGGACCCGGCGGACGCTATCTACTCAGCCGCCAATTATCTGCGCGCTTCGGGTGCGCCCGGCGACTATCGCAAGGCAATCTTCGCCTACAACCACGCCGGCTGGTACGCGGCGGAGGTCGAGCGCTGGGCAGCGATATATCGAGGGCCGTCGCTGGCGGGCGGCGCTGGCGAAGGTTCCGGCTCCGAAGGCCCGGACGGCGCCTGGCCGGGCGGCTCTGGGGTCGGCTTGTCGGCTGAAGGCGAAACGGATGGCATCGAGTTTTGGCCGGGGGTCGGGCCGGTGCGCTATACGTCCGGGTCGCGCGCGCTGCTGTGGCGGCGCGACGGGCACGTGGCGCTTATCCCGACCGAAGCGCCGGCGGTGGTGCAGGCGATGGTGATCGCCGGCAACGAGCTGCAGGAATTGCCGTATGGGGCCAGCGGCCATCCCGATCCGCGCGGCGCTGACAGCGAGGACTGCTCCAGCACGGTCAACTACGTGCTCTACCGCGCAGGGGTCCGGCCGATCGCCGAAATCCTCAGCGATAACCCGCTTGCCCAGAACTACGTCGACTGGGGTGAGGCGGGGCCGGGCCGGTGGGTGACGATCTACGCCACCACCGCCCCCACCGCCCACGTCTTCATAGTGATCGCCGGGCTGCGGCTGGACACCTCGCACAACGGCACCGACATCGGCCCCAACCGCGACGAAGACGGACCGCGCTGGCGGATCCTCGATCGAATACCGACCTGGGCGCACTGGTCGGTGCGCCATCCGGCGGGGCTGTGAAAGCGCGAGCGACGCCGGGCGGCCCGCTCTGGGCTATGCGCTGCCATCAGGCTGCGGCTCAAACGAGCTGCCGATGGCTTAAAATGCGCAAATAGCGATATTCCGTTTCCCGGGACTTGCCGCGTAACCTGTGTCTTGTGTATTGTCCTCGATGAGTATATTTCACTACTACATCTGTATCGCGATGAAAGGACCGGGGCCAACGATGCAAGCTGCTTGGTCGGACCAGTCATGGGCTTATGATCGATCCATCGGGCTGCCACGGGCTGTTCGCGGCTTGGTGGCGGCTACATCGATATGTCTCGTCCTGATCGCAGTGCTCGTATGGGTACGGCCCGCTTCTGCGTCTGGCTTGCCTGAAATCGAGGCTAATCATATGACGGAAATCGAAGAATGGGTGTATCGCGACGCGGCGATCAAAGACCCACTTCCTTGTGGCTCAACGTGTGCAGCACTCTGGAACGCTGAGCACAAACCCCTTCCCGAAACGCCAGCCGCACAAGAACTGTGGGACAAGTTGGCTGCGCTGTTTCTCGAAAAGACGCACCTGTGGGGTTCTTTGACTGAACTTCGCAATGCGTTGAATGAAGGGGGGTCGTTTACCCTGGGTGCCAGCCCGATTAAAATTGGCTGGCACATTGGTAATGGGGAAGGCTCCAAGTGGATGGAACTCATCGGGCCTAAGGCTCCGTCTGAATCGATCGGCTGTGGTGCGCGAGCGGTCCTCAAGCTAGCTAACGAAGAAGTTGACAAAACTACTTATTCAAACCCGCTAGCCCCTGGTAACGAGTGGTATTTGATAGGTTGCAACAACAGCGCGATAGTTGCAGAATATGCAAATGCAGAAAACCCCCTTCAGCCAGAAAATAAATGTAACAAGAACAGTTTTAATTTCAGCTTGAGCGGTTGGGCGAAGCAGGAATGGCAATGGAACCTGTGTGGTGAGGGCTTCTATGAAGGCAAAGAAGTCTGGGCTCCGATCTACGCCGAGGGATTCTACAAGAATTTTCATTTCGGCCGGGTTGACGACTGGACTGGACAAAAACTGGAAGGTGAATTCACGCGTAACGTGCAGACGGTCGGCGCAAGCGATCCCGGGCGGACAGCTACCAGGGAAGCTATTGAAAAAGTACTCGAAGAATCCCCCGCAGGCCGTAGCTGGATTCAGTGGGTGGTTGAAGGAGAAAAAGGAGCGGAGCCGCTTGGGAGGAAACCCGGAGAAGAATATGGACCCGCGAATCCGAGTGATCCGCCGAAATGCTTTAGCGGCAAACCAGTGAACTGCGCGACCGGCAACGAGGTCGAATCGCAGACCGATCTAACGGTGGGCGGTCGCGGTCCCGGGTTGAGGATGACGCGCACATACAACTCCCAACTCGCCGCGCAACAGAGCGCCCCAGGCCCGTTTGGCTATGGCTGGACCGGCTCCTACAGCGATCACGTAGAACTGAGCGAAGAACAGAAAGTGGCGACTGTCTACCGGGACAACGGGAGTACTGCGGGGTTTTTCAGGTCTGGCGAAAAATGGGTTTCGGCGAACCCCCTTGTACAGGCAACGCTCGTCTCAGAAGCAGGCGGCTACCTTTATACCCTCCCGGATCAGACCGTGTTGCATTTCAACACGTCCGGACAGTTGGTAAGCGAGGTTGATCGCAACGGCAACACTCTGACGATGAACCGTAGCGGCGAAGGGCGTCTGGAATCCGTCAGCGATCCCGCCGGCCGGAAAATCACGTTCGCGTATAATAGCGAAGGCCTGCTCGAAAGCGCGACGGACCCGATGGGTCACGTCGCCAAATACTCCTACGAAGCCGGGAACTTGGCGAGCGTAACGCTGCCGGGCGAAACAGCGCCAAACTGGCGGTTCAAATACGACTCTCAACACCGGCTCACCAGCCGAACCGACGGTCGAGGTGGCAAAACCACAAACGAATACGACAGCGAAAATCGCGTCATCTCCCAAACAGACGCAGCGGAACGCACCCTCACCTTCCAGTACGAACCATCTCGTACAAGGGTCACTAACAAAGCGACTGGAGCGGTCACCGACGAGCATTACAGCGCTGACAACGAGCTCGTGTCAATCACGCATGGTTACGGCACAGCGAGCGCGACCACCAACGAATACACCTATAACAGCGCTGGCAATCTCGCCAGCGTTACCGACGGCAACGGACACACCACAAAATACGAATATGACAGCGAAGGCAACCGGATAAAGATGGTGACTCCGGAAGGCCATGAAACCAAATGGAGCTACGACGGCAAGCGCGACGTGCTGACCGTAACGCAACCCAGCGGCGAGAAAACTACGATCACGCGCGACGAACACGGCAACGCTACCGTGGTCTCGCGTCCCGCTCCGAAAGAAACGACCCAAGAAACGAAATACGAATACAACTTTCACGGTCAGCCGACGAGCATGACCGACCCGCTCGGACGTAAATGGACATATGAATACAACGGCAATGGCGATCGCACGAGCGAAACCGATCCTGAAAGCGACAAGCGCACTTGGGGGTATAACGAAGACTCGCAGGTTATCTCGACGGTTAATCCACGTGGGAATGTGGTGGGCGGCAGCACGCCAGAATTCACGACAACAATCACAAGGGACGCGCAAGGTAGGACGGTCGCTGTTACTGAACAGTCAGGGAAATTTCATTATGGTTTCCAGATTGGTAAAGTCGGCTCGGAAAATGGGCAGCTCAAAGAACCCACGGGCGAGGTCGTCACAGCAAGCGGCAACGTGGACGTTGTCGACAGGGGCAACAACCGGATTGAGGAATTCTCGTCGGAAGGAGCATACATCGGGAAGTTTGGCTCATCCGGCACGGAAGAAGGCAAGTTCAAATCGCCGTATGCGATCGCCATTGACTCGAAAGGCGACCTATTGGTCACCGACGAGGGGAACAACAGGGTACAGAAGTTCAACGAAAAACACGAAGTCATACTAACCTTCGGTTCGACAGGCACCGCTGGCGGACAATTCAAAGAACCGAAGAGCATCGCGGTGGCATCTAACGGGGACGTGTACGTCAGCGACGCCATGAACGAGCGCATCGAGCGGTTCAACGAAAAAGGAGAATTTCTCGCGACCTTCGGCTGGGGAGTAAGCGACGGAAAATCAGAATTCGAGATCTGCAAAACGAGCTGCAGAGGTGGTTTGGTCGGCTCGGGCAACGGGGAGTTCAACGCCCTACGCGGCGTGGCCGTCGGGGCGAACGGCTACGTATGGGCCGATGATGCCGCCAACAACCGCGTCGAGAAGTTCAACGAAAAAAATGAATACGTGTCTCAGTTCGGCACCAAAGGCACCAGCAACGGTCAGTTCAAAGAACCCAAGGGGATAGCGATCGACGCCGCCGGACATGTGGTGGTCGCCGACAGCCTCAACAACCGTGTCCAAGAGTTCACGCCCTCCGGCGGGTTCCTCACCACGTTCGGTGGTACGGGAGCCGGGAGCGGCCAGTTCGCAGAACCCTTCGGTATCGCATTCGGCGCGAACGGCGCGATATACATCGCCGATATCAAAAATAACCGCGTCGAGGAGTGGGCGCCTACCACTGTAGTCACCGAATACAAGTACGACAGTGACGGCAACCTCGAACAGGTGACTGACCCTAATGGACACACCACGAAGTTTACCTATAATGCTGATAATGAGCGTGTCAAGGTCGAAGAACCTAACAAAACGATCATCGAAACGGGCTACGACGGCGCCGGCTACGTCACGAGCCAGACCGACGGCAACAAACACACCACCAAATACGTGCGCAACGTGCTGGAGCAGGTCACGGAAATCATCGACCCGCTGCTGCACAAAACGACCAAGACCTATGATCTGGCCGGCAACCTACACACGCTAGTAGACGCAGCCGGTAGAACGACGACGTACACTCACAACACAGACAACCAGCTGACAAAGATTGTCTACTCCGACGGCATCACACCGACGGTCGAATACGAATACAACGCCGACGGTAACCGCACCAAAATGATTGACGGGACCGGCAAAACGACCTATACACACGACCAGTTGGATCGGCTCACAAAAATAGAAGACGGTCACGGAAACACGACCGGCTACGAATACGACCTAGCCAACGAGCAAACCAAGATCACCTACCCCAACGGCAAAACAGTCGAACACAGCTACGACAAAGCAGGACGACTGCACAGCCTCACCGACTGGCTGGAACACACCACCAGCTTCGCCTACGACCCAGGCTCCAACCCGACAGTCATCACCTTCCCCGCCGGAACCAATGAGCAAGACACCTACAGTTACAACAACGCCGAGCAGCAGACCGCAACAAAGATGACCAAGGGCGAAGAAGTACTCGCCTCGCTCAACTACACACGCGACAGCAACAATCAAGTCATCAGCACAGTCGCCAAAGGGCTGCCGGGCACCGAAACGACCGAAGATGGCTACGACGAAAACGAGCGACTCACCAAAGCCGGCGCCGCCAGCTACGAATACGATGCCGCAAACGACCCCACGAAAACGCCCGGCAGCACAAACATATTCAACGCCGCCGACGAGCTGACCGAAGGAACCGGCGTCAAATACAGCTACGACGAAATAGGCGAGCGCACCAAAACAACACCAACGAGCGGACCCGCAACTACCTACGGCTACAACCAGGCCAGCGACCTTACGTCCGTCGCGCGACCAGAAGAAGGCGCGACGCCAAAGATCGAAGACAGCTACGCCTACAACGGCGACGGAATGCGCGTATCGCAGACCAGCGCCGGAAAAACCAGCTATCTAGCACTGGACGAAAGCGAAGAGCTACCATTGGTCCTAAACGACGGGACCAACAACTACATCTACGGACCCAACGGCCTACCGGTCGAGCAAATCAACAACGAAGGCAAAACACTCTTCCTGCACCACGACCAACAAGGCTCCACCAGAATGCTGACCGGCACCGGCGGTACAGTCGAAGGCACCATGAGCTTTGACCCCTACGGCAACACAGCCGGAAGCACCGGCACGGCGACCACACCACTCGGCTACGACGCCCAGTACACGAGCAGCGACACGGGCTTGATCTATCTCCGGGCGCGCACCTACGATCCGGCGACGGCGCAGTTCATGAGCGTCGATCCGTGGGTCGCGATCACCGGCGAACCATACAGCTACGTTGGCGACAACCCACTCACCTTCTCTGACCCCACAGGCCGCTGCGGCTTCTGGTGCGTCACCGGCATCGTCGCCGGAGGCATCGCACTAGGGACAGGCATCGGAGAGATCGCCATCGGCGGCAGTGTCGTAGTCGGTGGGATTGCTGTAGTGGCCGGTGCTGTGGCAGCAGGAGCTGATACCAAGGAATGCGTCAGCGGGAGTAGCGCCGCGTGCATTGGAGCTGGGTTGGGCATTGCCGCAACCGGCGGTGCGGGCGCTGTTGTTTCCGGGGCCGTTACGGGTACAGCTGCCGCAGGGACCACGGCCATCGGCCTCACGACGGGTGGTATAGGCTTTCTCGGTGATGTAGCTGGCGCTCTGGGTTCGTCAGGTTCCTCAGGAAGCTCGTCGGCAGGCGGTTGTGGGTAATGGCAGAGCAGGACTTCGAGGCCACGTGGTACCCGCGAATCGGTGAGAAGGCCGCCGAGGAGCTACGCCGCTTTAGGAGAATTACCATCTTTGGCATCGGGTCGCCCGTGTTTGCAGTCGCCGCAGGACTTCTGATCGGAACGGGTGCGGTAGGAGATGTGATCGGAGCGGCATCTGCTGCTGTAATGGTAGTCTATATCGCGTTGTTTATAGGAGCCCAAATGAGAATCGCAGCGGCGCTGTCAGACTGGTTTGGAGTCAAGCTCAAAGGAATACCAGTCATGAATCCAAAGCGGTTTGACGCATGGTGCCAAGTACGTGGCCTACAACAACCAACTGAGCGGTTTACCAGTGCACAGGACGAGCGTCCTTCCAATCCAGCACCGTAACGGGTCAAGGTCAGCATGGCTTCATTGATGGCCCAGGCCAAATGACAATCGAGCAAATCAACAACAACAAAGAAGAAGCGACCTACCTGCACCACGACCAACAGGGCAGCACACGCTCTTGACCGGATCGGCCGGCACCGTCACCAGCAGCACACCTTCGGTGGGTCTACTGGCCATAGGTATTTGGGATTAGGTTGCGCTTCTGATGAGATGCGTGTCTGGGTGTGATGGCCCGATGCACCCATATCTGGCTCGGCACTGAGCAAACCGGGGTAGCTGCGACGTAGCTGCCGACACTGCTGGACAAATATATGAGGGTCACTGCAGCATCGAATGAGGGGATGAGCTATAACGCACTCATGCCGCCCGATGGTAGCGACCAGGTTCTTGGAAGGCGCATACTGGCAGCGCTCTTGGACATTTTGTTGCTCGGGATGCTTTTTGTGCTTCTGGGTATCCTCACAGGAGGCGCACGTTCAAGCTCTCACTCGGCGAGTGTGACGCTGGGCACCGGAGGGACCTTGGCCTTTCTTTTGATCGCCGCCGTTTATTACTTTGGTTGCGAGAGCGCAACGGGTCAAACGGTCGGTAAGCGCGTGTTTGGCATCCGAGTCAAAAGCCAGGATGGCGCGCGCGCGACCACCCGTGGCGTTGCTATACGTACGCTACTGCGAATCATTGATATGCTTCCGCTGTTGTATCTCGTCGGATTCCTGACGATGATGGCGACCGGTGCAAGGCAACAGCGCCTCGGTGACCTAATGGGACGTGACGGGGTCCCTGTAGGTGCTCCAGGTGATCTGCCCCCGGTTCTGTGGACTCGGGATGCTGGAATCAGGCGGCGATCGTTGATTGGTAGCGGTTCTCGTATTCGGTTGGGGTGAGCATGTCCAACGCGCTGTGGCGGCGTCTGTGGTTGTGGAAGTTCTCGATGTAG
>DASZGH010000055.1:0-1578 GCA_035938935.1 Solirubrobacteraceae bacterium | reverse complement strand
GGCGCCGGTAGTGAATCGGGCACGGCGTTTCGCTGCGCGCCACGCCGCCGATCTGGCCGGCCACCGGGCGCGGGTCGGAGAACTCGGGCGCGAGGTCGTACCGCTGGGCGAGACGAGTCACTGAGCGCGTCATGGCCGCGAGCGAGAACGGCTGGGCCGGGCAGCTGTGTTTGCCGTGGCCGAACGCGGTCACCAGTTCGCGCGCCGACAGCGCGGCCTCGTCGCGCAGGCGACGACGGTGCCACCGATCGGGGTCGTAGTCGTCCAGGCCGGGCGCCGCGCTGGTGTTGGTCAGTGGCAGGAGGGTGGCTACGACCGCGCCCGGTGCGACGTGGTAGACGGTCTGCTCATCGGCGACCTCGACCGGCGCCAGCACCAACCGCATCATGATCGAGCGCTGCGCGAGGCGCGTCGACTCGAGCGCGCACCGCTCAGCGAACTCTCGGTCATCGGCGCGGACGCGGTCCAGCAGGTCCGGTCGCCCCACGAGGTCGACGAGCATCCAGCCGAGTGCGGCGAAGAGATTCGACATCGAGGCGATGTGCACGAGCACCACGTCTCGGGCAATACCGATCTCACGCGTCGTGCCCGACTCATCGGACCAGCGGCCGACGATCTCGTCGAAAAGCTCGGGCGCGGCGGGCGGATCGACGTCACGGCGGCGCAGGACCCGCGCGAGCACCGCCTCGACCTCGACAAGCGCGGCGCGCTCGCGGTCCTTGCCGCTCGCGGCCACGGCTGCCATCGCGCCCGGGTGCACAAAGGCTGCGGCACCGTCGAGCTCGTCGAGGGCGACAACGAGGCGATCGAACTCGGCGCGGTCGGTGAACGCCGCCCCGGCCCAGCAGGCGAGTCCGAGGCGGTGCCCGAGCCGGCGCGTGAGCGTGAAGACGTCGACGACGCCCTCGTCGCCGAGCTCGGCGCACTGCGCTTCGATCGCCCAGTCGAGCTGCCCGAGATACGACTGCACGTGGTCGCGATCGAAGAGCGCGTGCGGCATCGTGCGCCTGCCGCCGAAGAGCTCCTCGGGCAGCTTCCGCGACAGCAGGAGCCAGTCGGCGACACCCTTGCTCGCGTACTCCTCGGGGAGCGCGTAGAAACTGCGCACGCCCTCAGGGGAGAAGAGGAAGAGGTAGGTCGTGGCGCCACTGACGACGGCGAACGTGTCCCCGCACGAGTCACGGGCGCGCCGAAGCGCGGCGACCGGATCGGGCACCTCCGCGTCCCACGGCAACGCGGTTGCGGCGACCGGCGGCATCGGCACTATCGGCGCCTCGGTCACGCGTTCGCCATGATCGTCGCCTACAGCCGACGTCACAAGAAAACTCTGCTGGAGGCTATGAGACTTGAACCCGGGCGCTTCTGTGCCCTCGGGTTGACGAGCCGCACGCGGCAGAGGCCCCCAAACTGATGGGTTCGGGGGCCTCTGTGTGTGCGTTGGTGGCGGGGGCGGGATTTGAACCCGCGACCTTCGGGTTATGAGCCCGACGAGCTACCAGACTGCTCCACCCCGCGTCGCGCCCCAACGGTACCAGCCGGGCGAACCGAGGGCGCCTGGGAAGCGGGGCGGGTGGCTCG
>DASZGH010000054.1:0-34669 GCA_035938935.1 Solirubrobacteraceae bacterium | reverse complement strand
CCTACCGAGACTTCGACCATCGCCCGCAGGCTCCGTGGCACCCGTTGCCGCTCTCCGAGCTGCTGATCCTCGCCGGCGCGATCGCCTTCGTGGTGGCGCTCCTGCGCCTGCAACACCACGGCATTGCCTCCGGCGGCCCGCTGCTGCTGGCGGGCATCCTCGCGCTCGGCGCCGGCACGGCGGAGGTCAGCTGGCGCGAGCACCGCGCTGGCTTTCGCTCGCACACGCTGCTGCTCGCGTTCATCCCCGTGCTCGTGTTGCACACCGCGGTCGTGGTCGGCTATTCGGCGCTGGTGAGCCCCTCGCGCGCGCTGAACGTCGGCATGTTCGTCGTCGACATAGCGGTGTTCGCGCTGCTCGTGCGCTACCTGCGGGCGAGCTTCCGGGACGCGCGCGCTCGCCGCTAAAGCGCTATCCAGCCGACGGAGGCTCGCCGCCAGCCGCCGGCTCGCCCGGCGCGAGGACGCTCAGCGACGGCAGCGGCCGGTCGGCGTCCGCGCCGGCCTCGCCGCGCGTCTCGCCGCTCACGCCCAGTCGCTCCAGGCGCACGATCTCGCGCTCGCCTTCGACCCGCGCCGGATCCTCGGGCTGCAGATCCGCGATCAGCCGCCTAATCCGGTTGCGCAGCTGCAGCGCGAAGTGGGGCGTGGAGGCGCCCATCAGCTCGCGCACGTCCTCGACGCTGACCGTCCCTTCGTGCTCGCGCTCCAGGCGCTCTGGGCTCTCCGCTTGGCTCACGTCGCGATCATCTCGGCTTGGCTCACGCTGCGATCACATTCCTATCGTCGGCCGCGCGCCTGCGCCGCTCACGCTCCGGGTTCCGCTTCGACGGTTACGCGGGGAGCGATCTCGAGGATCGCGTCGAGGCTGGCCTGCGTCCTCGCCGATATCGCGTCTTCGTCCCCGATCAGCCAGCCGTGATTGTAGACGCCGTGCACCGGTCCGGTGGGCGGCGTCCCCGGCTGCAGGTCGTGCAGATACGACGCGACGCTCGCCGGTAGCGCGCCGGCTGCTTCCAGCACGAGCAGCGGCGCGTAGTCGCCCGTCGCCGCGAGCGGCGCCGAGGCGGGCCCGTCCAGTGGTCGCGCGGCGTTGGCGAAGACGAGTCCGTGACCGGGTTCGACGGCCCCCCAGCCGAACGCGCCGTCGCTGTAGCGCGCCACTGCGACCGAGTTGCCGGCGGGACTGTTGCCGCCGTCGATGCGCGTGACCGGGCCGAACACCCGCAGCTGGTGCTCCACCCGTTCGCTGACGACGCTGGTGGGGCCAACCACGTAGATCGACGGGCGTTCCAGGCGTCTCAGCTCAGCGGCTGTCGCCTGGGGCATGCGGTTTCGCTCCACGAGCAGGATCGGTGCGCCGCTCTGCGCCGCGAGCCCGGCCGCCGGCATCGCCATCGCTGGCGACGCGTCCAGGGCGGTGACGACGATGTGGCTGGGCGCACTTTTGCGCAGCGCGCTGGCAAGCCGCTCAATCGACACGGCCAGCGCCACCGGGTCGCTCGCCCGCACCGCCCGGCCGTCGTATCCGGCCGGAGCCTGTGCAGCGCCGACGGCGATCGCCTGCGCGCCTTCCAGGCTCGCCGCGCCGGTTGGGCCCATTGCGGCGAGCGCGTCGCTGCTCGCCTGGGGCAGCCCATGCGCGCTGGTGTAGAGGAGCGGCGCGTGCAGCGGCCGCCCGGCCAGCGTCGAGGCGGCCAGCGCCGCGGGCCAGTCGCCTTCGTCGACGAGCACGACTGTCTGTGGCCTCGTCGCGACGGTCAGCCCGGGATATACCGCCAGTGCCACCGCGGCCGCGTCTTCGGCCGGCGTAGATCCGCCCAGCCGCGTTGTGTTCTTGGTCGCAAGCGCGGCGGCGCCGCGCTGCCCGGGCACGCCGGTCGGCGCGCCGGAGCCCGAGCCTCCGCCACCGGGCGGCGCCGACTTGCCACAGCCGCTTGCGCTGGCGAGCAGGGCGCCGGCGAGCAGCACGGCGGCGAGCCGGAATACGGCGAGCGGGAGGATTGGGCGCGATGGGACGGGGCTCGATGGGCGCTTCGCGGCTCTCATCGCGAGCACGCTACCCGTCTGCCCCGACACGTGTCGCGGCTGGGTCGGGGCTCGATCGCGCCGCTGCCACCGCAACTCGCCCCGCTGCCGGTGCAACCGTCATTGCAGTCTGATAGCGTCTCGCGCCGAACGCCGAACTCTTGGCCAGAAGCCAAGAGACGGGGGACCCAAGTTGTTGGGGCGAATCCCGCGGTAATCCGTGAGAAGCGCAGGCTCTTTCAGCGCTAGCCCGTCAGCTAACCCCGCAGGCCGACGAGAGAGGTTGACGTGCGGTTTAGAGCTGTACTGGCAGCGTTTTGCGGCATGTTGTTCGCGGTTGGCCTTCCGGCCGGCGCCTTTGCCTCAAACGGAGGCGTGTCCGCCGGCGGGACGCCGGCGTCCGGCTCGGGCTCCCCGTCCGGCCATGCATCGACCAATTCCCCCGGCGGGGCCGCCCCGAGCGCTGGCGCTCCCGTCAAGGCGCCGGCGAAGAAGCCGTACACGGCCCCGGTGACCTCTCACTCCGCCAGCCTCGCCTACAGCGGCCCGGTGTACGAGCGCACCGCCACCGGCCAGGTCGTCCCGTACGTCTCGGCGCAGGCCTCCGGCGAACTGAAGTCGATCACGGGCGGCGCCGCGGCCGGCCAGCTCAGCGAAGGCAAGCCCGACCTGCTCGTCCCCGGACGCACCGCCCGTTATGTGGGCGGCCTGGCGGCGGCGCCGATGGCGGCTCCCCCGGGCGTCCAGAAGATCATCTGGGCCGGAAACCAGATCGTCGGCCTCCCTTACATCTGGGGCGGGGGACACGCCTCCTTCTCCTCGCCCGGCTACGACTGCTCCGGGACGGTCTCCTTCGCGCTGCACGGCGGCCGCCTGCTCTCCACCCCCGAGGACTCCTCCGAATTCGAAAGCTTCGGCTCACACGGCGTCGGCAGCTGGGTGACGATCTTCACCAACGCCGGCCACGCCTACATGACCGTCGCCGGCCTGCGCCTTGACACCAGCTCCGCGGACGATCCGTCCAACCAGCAGGGCCCGCGTTGGCGCCCACTGCGTCCGGGCAATCCCGGCTTCAGCGTCCGTCACCCGGTCGGGCTGTAGCCTCGCTACGCTTGTAGCCTCACGTCCCCGCCCCACAGGAGGAGCACATGGCCGGTTTGACCGGGCGCATGTCAACCGTCGTGAAGGCCAAGGTCTCCAAGCTCTTGGATCGCGCCGAAGACCCCGCCGAGACGCTCGACTACAGCTACCAGAAGCAGGTCGAACAGCTGCAGAACGTAAAGAAGGGCATAGCGGACGTCGTCACGGCGAAGAAGCGCCTGCAGCTGCAGGAGACGACGCTCCAGCAGCAGGTCGTCAAGCTCGACACCCAGGCTCGCCAGGCGGTCTCCTCCGGCAAGGAAGACCTCGCCCGCACCGCCCTGGAACGCAAGAACATCGCCCAGACCGAGCTGCAGGGCCTCGACACGCAGGTCGCCGAACTCGAAGCCCAGCAGGAGAAGCTGACCGACTCCGAGCAGAAGCTGCGCGCCAAGATCGAAGCCTTCCGCACCAAGAAGGAGGTCATCAAGGCCCAGTACTCGGCGGCCGAAGCGCAGGTCAAGATCTCCGAAGCGGCCACTGGGGTGGGCGAGCAGATGGCCGACGTCGGCCTGGCGATGCAGCGCGCCGTCGACAAGACCGAAAACATGAAGGCCCGCGCCGACGCCGTTCAGGAGCTCGAAGCGGCCGGCACGTTCGATGACATCACCGCGCTCGGACCCGGCGAAGACGACATCGACAAACAGCTCAAAGAGCTGTCGAGCAAGTCGGCCGTCGACGAGGACCTGGAGAAGATGAAGACGGAAATCGGAGCTGGGACGGGATCCCCGCCACCCTCGGGCGAGCTGGGATCGGGCGCCCCGGCCGGCGCCGCGTCGCCCGCCGACGCCGGTGCCGACCAGGCCGGGGGACAGTCGGCATGATCGTGCGCATCTCAGGCGAGGATCAGTACCGGCTGGGAGAGGACCTCGATCCGCGCTTGAACGAGCTCGACGCGGCGGTGGTCGCCGCCGTCGATGCGGGCGACGAGGCTGCCTTTGGCTCGTCGTTCTCGCAGCTGCTCTCGTTCGTGCGCTCGAACGGCGAGGTGGTGGGCGACGAGGAGATCGAGACCTCCGACCTGATCCTGCCGCCCGACGACGTAACGCTCGCCGAAGCCAGCGCGGAATTCACCGGCGAGGGGCTGATCCCGGACTGACCGTCAGATCGGGATCCCCCACAAGGGAAACCACCTCTCCAATTCCGGCTCGATCGGCAGCTCGACAGCCATCTGCGCCTTCAGCTGCAGCTCGCGCTCGGTCGAGCGCTCCCCCGTCGTGGCGGCCACCGATCCGCTGCCGGTGCTGCTCACGTTCGCGGATCTCGAAGCCGGTACGAACGGGTACCAGTAGCCGCGCTTGTAGTTGTAGATGAAGTACACCGGCCGTTTCTGGGCGTCGACGAACGCGAACACCGCGCACAGCAGACGCTCGCCGTGGCCGGCGGTCTCGATCGATCCGCTCACGGCGTTGATGCCGACCGCGAGGTCTTCGATCGAACCGTCGCGGAGCACCATCCAGCGGTAGCCGAAGGAGTCGTCCTCGGTGTGCACCTGCGTGTCGTTCTCGCTGCCGGTGGCCTTGACGACTTCTTCCATCTCTTTGATGACGCCTTCGAACTCGCTGGTCTGCAGCGCCTGGAAGACGATCGCGGCCGCGCCGGCCGGGGAGATCTGGTGCTCTGCTTCGAGCGTGATGTAGGCGGTGGAGATGGCGAACAGCCGGTCGGGGGCGGGCCCCTTGACCTCGTGGCGCCCGGTGAGGATGTCTTTGAGTCCCATCAGCCGGCGTATGCGGCGTCGGTGCGATGGTGCGTGTGTGGCCGGCGGCGCACGCTAGGTGGCGCTCTGCAGCTGGGACTCGAGCCGGCTGAGCGCGTCTAGGCGCTTTTCCAGCGGCGGGTGATCGGAGAAGATGTTCATCAGCGACTTCTTCGTGCGCGCGGGAATGATGAAAAAGGCGCTCATCCCTTCGGCCGTGCGCATGTCCTGCGAGGGGATCCGCTCGATCGTGCCGCTGATCTTGATCAGGGCCGAAGCCAGCGCGCTCGGCCTACCCGTGAGCACGGCCGAGCCGCGGTCGGCTGCGAACTCGCGGTAGCGCGAGAGCGCCTGCAGCAGGAGGAAGGAGATCGCGTAGACGAGCACCGACACGACCAGCACGATCAGCACGTCCTCCTCCTCTTCGCTGGAGCGGCCGTAGCCGCCGCCGAAGCCCCCTCCGAAGAAGAGCGCGAACTGGGCGATCAGGGCGGCCAGCGTGGCGAAGAAGCTCGCCATCGTCATCACCATCACGTCGCGGTTGATCACGTGCGTGAGCTCGTGCGCCATCACGCCTTCGAGCTCGTGGGTGTCGAGCATCTGCAGGATGCCGGTGGTCGCGCACACGGTCGCCTTCTTCTGCGAGCGACCCATGGCGAACGCGTTGGGCATCGAGGTCTCCATCACGCACACCCGCGGCTTGGGCAGGTCGGCCTGCACGCACAGCCGCTCGATCATCCCGTGCAGCTCCGGCTGTTCCTCGGGCGTGACCTCTTTCGCGCCGAGCGTGGAGAGCGCGATCTTGTCGGAGGCGAAGAACTGCAGCGCCAGCATGAACAGCGCGATCACGATGATGAAGCCGGCGGCGGCGCCGACCGCGAACAGGACCCCGACGAACACCACGTAGATGAGTCCGAGCAGGAACATCGTCAGCAGCATGCGCGCCTGCAGGCCGCCATCTTTTCCGAAGCTCGAGTGTCGCTTGGCCATCAACAGTGATTGTAGAGTCAGCGGGTGCCGATGTCGCCGGGAGCCTCAAACACGTGAAGCCCGAAGTCGTCCTGTTCGGCATCTCGATCAAGACGTTCGGGGTCACGTTCGCCCTCGGCTTCCTGGCATGCGGCCTGGTGATCGCAAGGCGCCTGCGCGAGCTGGACAAGCCCGTGGATTGGGCATATGAGATCGTCTTCGCCGCTCTGCTCGGCGGATTGATCGGCGCCCGGGGCTACTACCTGATCCAGAACTACGGCGAAGTCAAGGGCGACCTGGTCGGCCACATCTTCTCGGGCTCTGGCCTGGTCTGGTACGGCGGCGCGATCGGCGGCGCGATCGCGGTGGTTGCGTGGATGCGCTGGCGGCGAACGCTCACGCTCACGACCGTCGACATGTGCGCGACAGTGCTCGCTCTGGGCTACGGCATCGGCCGCATCGGCTGCCAGGTCTCTGGCGACGGCGATTACGGCATCCGTTCCTCGTTGCCGTGGGCGATGGGCTACCCGCACGGCACCGTCCCCACGCCGCCGGGCGTCACCGTGCAGCCGACGCCGATCTACGAGACGCTGGCGATGTGCCTGGTCGCCTACCTGCTGTGGAAGCTGCGTGATCGCGTGCGCCCCGGTGTCGTGCTGGGTCTGTACCTGGTGCTGAGCGGGACCGAGCGCCTGCTGGTCGAGTTCATCCGCCGCAACAAAGAGGTGCTCGCGGGCCTGACCGCTCCGCAGCTCGAGAGCGTCGTGCTGATGATCGTCGGCGCGGGGCTGCTGGTGGCGCTGCACCGGCGGGGCGGCCTCGGTCGGGTGGGCGGGTCCCCATCAAGCGGCATACTTCCTGCATGGCAATCGGGACAGCGCTTTCGCACGTCTTCCCGCTCGGCAGCCGCCTGAACGAGCGCGGACACATCGAGATCGGCGGCTGCGACACGGTCGAGCTCGCGCGCGACTTCGGAACGCCGGCCTACGTGGTGGCCGAGGACGACCTGCGCGCCCGCGCTCGCGCCTGTGTGCAGGCCGGCAGAGACGCCGGCTGGGAGGACTTCCAGGTCGTGTTCGCCTCCAAGGCGTTCCCGTGCACGGCGGTCCTGTCCCTGTTCGCGCAGGAGGGCCTGTGGTGCGACGTGGCGTCGGGCGGCGAGCTGCACCTGGCCCTGAATGCCGGCCTTCCCGCCGAGCGCATCCTGTTGCACGGCAACGCCAAGTCCGAGCAGGAGCTAGAGGCGGCGTTGGCGGCGGGAGTCGGTTTGATCGCGATCGACAATTTCGACGAGATAGAACGATTGCAATCCATTCTTTCCCGGACGGTGCATGCACCGTCCGGCCCGGCCGCACATGTGCGGCCGGGGGACGGGCCGCATGCGGCCCGTCCTTCCCCGATAGGGGAGAGCGAATCGGGGCAGCCTGTACTGCTGCGCGCCACGCCCGACGTGCGCGGCGACACGCACGAGAAGATCTCCACCGGCCAGGCCGACTCCAAGTTCGGTTTCTCGATGGTCGACTTGCCGCTGGCCATCGAGCGAGTGCGCGCCGTAGACGGACTCTCGCTCGAGGGCATCCACGCTCACATCGGCTCGCAGCTGCTCGAGCTCGACCCGTTCCGCCGCGAGGTCGCGGCGCTCGCTCAGATCGGCGACGGGGTGGGCGGGTTCTCCATCTATGACCTGGGCGGTGGGCTGGGAGTCGCCTACACCGAGCGGCAGCGCCCGCCGGAGATCGAGGAGTGGGTCGGCGGGCTCGTCTCCGCCGCGCGCGAGGCGGGCATCGCCTCCGACGCGCGTCTGCTGGTCGAGCCGGGCCGCGCCCTGACCGCCAACGCCGGCGTGACGCTGTACACGGTGGAGAGCGTGAAGCGCAACGTCTCGACCTGGGTGGCCGTCGACGGCGGCATGTCCGACAATCTGCGTCCGATGCTGTACGGGTCGCAGTACGAGGCGCACCTGGCCGACCGCCCCAGTGACCCGGCGACGGCGACGCGCTGCGTGCTGGCGGGCAAGCACTGCGAGTCCGGCGACGTGATCGTCCGCGACGTCCCGCTGGATGACCCGCGGCCGGGCGACACGATCGTGATGCCCGCGACCGGCGCCTACGGGTTCGCGATGGCCAGCAACTACAACGGCGTGCCGCGCCCGCCGGTCGTCTTCTGCCGGGACGGCGACGCCCGAGTGGTGGTGCGCCGCGAGACCGTCGAGGACTTGACCGCCCGCGATGTCCGTTAGCGAGCGCCCGAGCGGCTGGCCGATCGGCGATCCCGTCGATCGCCGATCGGCCGCGAGCGGTTCCGGGGAGGCGGCCGTGTCAGCGTCCGAGGAGGCGCGCGCCGAGGCGGGCGTGGCGGCGGCGTCCGCGGATGGCCGGGCGGCGGGCGCCAGCGTGCTGAGTGTCGGCCTGCTGGGCCACGGCACGGTCGGCTCGGCGTTCGCGCAGCTGCTGGCCGAGCGCGCCCACGCGGTGCAGCGGATCACCGGCAGGCGCCCGGCGCTCAGCGGCACGCTCACCACGAGCGAAGGCGACTTCGAGCAGATCCTCGCCTCCTCCGAGGCGATCGTGGAGCTGATCGGCGGACTTGAACCGGCGCGCGAGTACCTGCTGGCGGCGCTGCGGGCCGGCCGCCACGTCGTCACCGCGAACAAGCAGCTGCTCTCCCACCACGGCGAGGAGCTGTTCGAGGCCGCCCGTGAAGGCGGCGCCCAGCTGCGCTTCGAGGCGGCGGTCGCGGGCGTCGTCCCGGTCGTCCGCGTGCTGAGCGAGTCGCTGGCCGGCGCGCACATCGAGCGCGTGCACGGGATCGTCAACGGCACGACCAACTTCATCCTCACCGAGATGGCCGGCGGGTCCAGCTACGAGCAGGCGCTGGCCGAGGCCCAGCGCCAGGGCTACGCCGAGGCCGACCCCTCAGAAGACGTCAGCGGCAAGGACGCCGCGGCAAAGATGGCGATCCTCGCGCGCCTGGCGTTCGGCACTCCGGTACACATCGATCAGGTCCCCTACGAAGGCATCGAGCAGCTGCAGACCGACGACCTGCAGTACGCGCGCGAGCTGGGCCTCGGCCTGAAGCTGATCGGCACGGCCGAGCGCCGCGACGGCGGCCTGTCGGTGCGCGTGCACCCGGCGTTCCTGTACGGAGGCCATCCGCTGGCGTCGGTGAGCGGCCCCTACAACGCCGTGACCGTCGAGTCCGAGGCGATCACCGAGATCACGATGTCCGGCCCCGGCGCCGGCGGCCGCCAGACCGCCAGCGCGGTGCTCGGCGACCTGATCTCGACGATGCTGACGGATTCGGTCCCACCCACCCCGGCGGGACTCGAGGGGTGGGCGGGCCCCAATCCTCCGCTGCCGCTCGTGAGCGACGTGCAGAGTGCGTTCTACATCCACATCGAGCTGGCGGATCGCCCCGGCGCCCTGGCGGCGGTGGCTCAGGCGCTCGGCGATCAGGGCGCCTCGATCAAGTCGGTCGTGCAGCGCGGCCTGGGCGAGAGCGCGCGGCTGACGATGGTGATCCACCCGCTGGCCCAGTCCAGCGTGCACGAGGCGCTGGAGCGGATCGGCCGGTTCGACTTCGTGCGCTCGACCCCTAGAGCGATCCGTGTGATCGAAGAGGAGTTCATGTGACCGTCGTCCAGACCCGCCCAACCCTGATCGACCGCTACCGCGACCACCTCCCCTTCGAGGCGGAGGACCCGGTTGTGAGCTTGGGGGAGGGGGGAACGCCGCTTGCTTACGCGCCCGTGCTCTCCGAGCGGGTGGGGGCGGAGGTGTACCTGAAGTGCGAGGGCGCCAACCCGACAGGCTCGTTCAAGGACCGCGGGATGACCTGCGCCGTCTCGGCGGCGGTCAGGGAGGGAGCCAAGGCGGTCATCTGCGCCTCGACCGGCAACACCGCCGCCAGCGCCGCCGCCTACGCCGCGCGCGCGGGAGTGACCTGTGCGGTGATCATCCCCGAGGGCAAGATCGCGATGGGCAAGCTGGCGCAAACCTTGATCCACGGCGCGCGCGTGGTCTCGATCGCCGGCAACTTCGACCGGGGCCTCGAGTTCGTGCGCGACCTGGTCGAGCGCCACCCGATCTCGCTGGTTAACTCGGTCAACGAATTCCGCCTAGAAGGCCAGAAGACGGCTGCGTTCGAGCTGGTCGAGGAGATGGGGGGAGGACCAGACCTGCTCTGCATCCCAGTTGGCAACGCTGGCAACATCACGGCTTACTGGCGTGGCTTCTGCGAGATGGGCGCCGCCCCGCGCCTGTTCGGCTTCCAGGCTGCCGGCGCCGCGCCGCTCGTGCTCGGCCACCGCATCGAACATCCCGAGACGGTCGCCTCGGCGATCCGGATCGGCAACCCGGCCCGCGGCGAGCAGGCGCTGGCGGCGACGGTCGAGTCGGGGGGCGCGATTCGGGCCGTCAGCGACGAGGAGATCCTCGCCGCCTACCGCTTCATGGCGTCGCGCGAAGGCATGTTCTGCGAGCCCGCCTCCGCCTCCTCGGTGGCGGGCCTGCTCAAGTACGGCGCAGACGGCGCTGCCACCGTCGTCTGCGTGCTGACCGGCCGCGGCCTGAAGGACCCCGAGACCGCCTTGGAGCACAACGACGGCGCCGTCATCCCGTGCGCCCCGGACATGGGCGCGATCGAACAGGCGGTTCTGGGCGATCAAGCGGACGGTCCTGCGTGATCGAGCCGACGGCCCTGGGCAGTCGAGCGGCGGTCCCAGATGATACGTAGGCGCGTGGTCAGGGTCCCCGCCTCCTCCGCGAACCTGGGCCCCGGCTACGACTGCCTCGCCGCCGCGCTGGGACTGCATCTAGAGCTGGAGGTGGTCGAGACTGGGAAGTTCGCGATCGAGACCGAGCTGGGGGTGGCGAGGGGGAGGGAGAACTTGTGCGTGCAGGCGTTCGAGACCCTGCACCCCGCAGACGACTTCACCTTCCGCATCTCCTCGAATATCCCGCTCAGCGGCGGCCTCGGCTCGAGCGCCGCGGCGATCGTCGCCGGCCTGCTGGCGGCCGACCACTTGTTCGAGCTGGACGTCGACCTGCTCGCGCGCGCGACCGAGATCGAGGGTCACCCGGACAACGTCGCCGCCGCGATCAACGGCGGCTTCGTGATCTGCGCCGACGGCGAGGCGGTGCGCTTCGATCCGCCGACCGGTCTGGAGGCGATCGCGGTCGTACCAGAGCTGGCGGTGCGCACCAGCGAGGCGAGGCGCGCGATACCCGCGCAGGTGCCGATCGAGCAGGCGGTCTTCAACGTCGCCCACGCCTCGCTGCTGACGCTCGGCCTGGCGCGCGGCGACTGGGATCTCGTGGGGCGCGGGCTGAGGGATCGCCTGCACGAGCAGCGCCGCTCGCACCTGTTCCCGCGCTCGTACGAGCTGGCACAGAAGGCGAGGGAGCTGGGCGCGCTGGGGGCCACCATCTCCGGCGCCGGGCCGACCGTGCTCGTGTGGTGCTTCTACGAGCAGACGGGCGCGGTAGTGGAGGCCCTGCGCCCGGAGGTCGAGGGCTGGGCGGCGTTGATGAGGGCGCCGTTCGAGTCGCAGGGGGCTTACGTGGGGGAGATGTAGTCCTCTGCGAGGCGCTGGCGTGCCGCGCCCATCCCCGGCAGGCGGTCGAGCACTTCGCCCGCGAGCGCCACGTAGTCGGCGCCGAGGTCGGGCCGGTGATCGAGGATCGAGATCGCCCGCTCGGCCGATTCGGCGTAGGCGATCGAGCTGCGGATCGCGGTCTGGAAGACCTTCTCGCCGAAGCGCTCCTGCAGCGACGCCTTCGCCTCGCGCGAGTGCACCGTGCGCATGTCCGCCAGGTTCAACAGCACCCCGAGCAGCTCCAGCTCGTCGTTGAGGCTGTCGCGGGCGACTTCGATCACCTCCATCGCCTGCTCGACCCCCTGCAGCGCGAAGTACTGCGCCTCGGCGGTCACGAGCGCATGGTCGGCTGCGACGAGCGCGTTGACGGTCAGCAGGCCTAGCGAGGGCGGGCAGTCCACGAGCACGATGTCGTAGTCCTCGCGCACGTCGGCGAGCGCCCGGCGCAGCGTCATCTCACGCCCGATCTTGCCGCCCAGCGTCAGCTCCGTCTCGGCTAGGTTGAGGCTCGCGGGGATCACGTCGCCGTGGACCGCCTCGCTTGCCCGGGCGTTCCCGGAGAGCACGTCGGCGATCGTCGGCTCGCTCTCGGGCGGCACGTCGAAGTAGTCGGACAGGTTCCCCTGCGGATCGAGGTCGACCGCCAGCGTCCTCACCTGCACGCGCCCGAGCACGTCGGCCAGGGTGCGAACGGTCGTCGTCTTGCCCGTCCCGCCCTTCTGTGAAAGCACCGCGATGGTCTGGGCCATGGCGGCTGATGGTACGGCACCTACCGTCGGTAGCTCGGCATGCGGCGTCGACGGCACGGCGCGCGGACCGGCCGGCAGGGTGTCAGCCGACGGTCTCGACCGGGGCGTCCGCGGAGGGCTCGGTCGAGTCGAGCGCAACGCTCGCGAAGATCAGCCGGTAGCGGCCGACGACGATCTCGTCGCCGTCCCCCAGCGAGCGCCACTCCACCCGCTCGCCGTTGACGAACACGCCGTTGAGGCTGCGGTCGTCGAGCACCCTGACGCCGTCGGCCTGGCGCACCACCAGCGCGTGTCGTCGTGAGACGGTCGGGTCGTCGAAGCGGACGTCGGCGGCGAGGCTGCGCCCGATGCGGGTCCACTCGCGCGTCAGCGCGACTGCCTTGACGCTCTCGCCGTCGTCGTAGAGGAGGTACTCCCCAGGCACGGTCAGCTCCTCCCGTGCCTGCCCGACCCACTCCCGGCCCTCCGCCGGCTCGGCGAGGGACGGCTCGCCCGCGATCGGCGGTCCGGTCTCGAACTGTCCGGTCTCGAACAACGACGCGCGCACGAAGTCGTGCCCGCCGCAGTCGGGACAGTCGCGCAGCGCGTCCAGCGAGGTCAGCGTCAGCACGTAGCCACACTGCTGACAGCGGAAGGAGCCTGCGCCGGCCATTGTGCCTGAAGTGAGCGATCCCATCCTCCGCCTTCCCTTCCTCGCACCCCCGACGAGTCGGGAGCTTTCTACAGGCTGGAATCCAGCGGAAATCATAGCCATCCTGTCAAATCGTCTTTCGCCCCGTTGGCCGGTCTGGCCCCGGCGGCGGCCCAGCAGCATCCTCGTCGCTCGACTTCGTCGCGCAGACCGAGGCTACCCGGCGCTTGCAGGCGGCAAACCGATTGAGCGTAAGAAGCAGCGAAGATCCCTGCGCGCTCGGGGAGGAGCGCCGCCGGTGACGGCGAACTGGGTCGTATGAGCCCGGTCGTAGGCGATGTTGAGCAGCTCGAGCGCTACCTGCTGCGCCGTGGCGTGCACGCGCTCGGCGAGGACCGTCATCGCTGCGTGGACTGCTCGCGCACGCCGCTGGTGGGCGAGCGCGTACACCTGTACGAGCGCCTTCCCGGGATCGTCTGCGAGCTCTGCCGCCAGCTGCATCCCTCGGCGCCGCTGGCCACCGAGGTGGTCCGCCACTTCGAGCTCGGCCACACCGTGCGCCTGACCGCGCGCGCCGCCTGAGACGAGCCGCGCACCTGTCCACGGTTTAGACTGGCGCGCCGTGCACCCCGTGACTGTCTCGACCGTCATATCGGCTCCGCGCGAGCAGGTGTTCGACTACCTGCAGGACATCGCCAACCACGCCGAGTTCACCGACCACTACCTGGTCGACTGGCACCTGACCCGCGAGGACTCCGTCGGCCTTGGCGCCGGCGCGCGCTTCCGGGTCAAGGCGCCCGGAAACCGTTTCAGCTGGGGCGACTCCACCTTCACCGAGGTCTCGGCTCCGCATCGGATCGTGGAGAGGGGCCGTACCGGCAAGTCCAACCGCATCCGCACGCTCGGCGTCTACGAGCTCTCGTCGGCTCCCGGGGGCGCCACGCGCGTCCAGTTCAGCATCGAGACGGAGGTGCGCGTGCTCTCCGACCGGATCATGGAGGCGCTTGGCGCCCGCGCGTGGTTGAGGCGCAAGAACGCGAAGGCGATGCGCCGCCTGCGCTCGATCATCGAGCGCGACGAAGGCCGCGGGCAGCGCGTCACGGTAGCCGCCGGATAGACTCCCGCCTCGCCATGACCATGACCCGCAAGCCCGCTCTCCTGGCCCTGCTGGCGCTGGCCGCGCTCGGCCTCGGTGCCTGCTCGGACGACTCCCACACCCGCGTCACCACCGGCACCTACGCCGGCGAGTCCGGCCAGAACGCGCCCTACCTGAACGTCGGGCCGCTGATCTACGAGGTGCAGCTCTCGCGCGAGCTCAACCCTGCCGACACCGAGGACGCGGCTTACCTCAAAGGCCTGACCCCGGCCCAGGGCAAGCTGGCCAGAGGCGAAGAGTGGTTCGCCGTGTTCCTGCAGGTCTACAACGAAAGCTCGGCTCCGCATCCGGCGGCTACGCAGCTGACGATCAGCGACACCCAGGAAAACGTCTACGCGCCGGCCATCCCCGGCGCCACCAACGAATTTGCCTATCGCGCCGGCCTGCTGCAGCCGAAAGCCCGCATCCCGGCACTGAACACGGTCGCCGCCAACGGCCCCACGCAGGGTGCGCTGCTGCTCTACAAGATCAAGATCGTCTCGCTAGACAACCGCCCGCTCGAGCTGAAGATCGTCGATCCGCTGGACCCTAGGCAGACCGCCCAGGCCGAGCTCGACGTCTGAGCCGGCGCCTGCGGGCGTCGGCCAGCCGGCAAAGCGCCCCGGCGCGCGCTAGCGCAGCGCCGCTTCGATCACTTCTTTGGCGACCGGCGCGGCGGTTTCTCCACCGGCGCCGTCTTTGACCATCAGCACGCCGACGGCGATCCGCGGCGTTAGCGCCGGCGCGAAGGCCGCAAACCAGGCGTCGGTGTTCTGAGGGTTTTTGCCGCCCGCGCAGCGTTCGCCGCCGCCCTGCGATTCGTTTTCGCCGCTTTCGGTGCTGGATTCGCCTTTGGAACAGTGCGATTCGCCGAGTTCGGCCGTGCCCGTCTTGCCGGCCACGGTCACGCCCGCTATCGCCGCCGAGGTGCCGGTGCCCTCGCGCACCACGTCGATCATCAGCCGCCGGACGGTGCGCGCCGTCGAGGCGGCGAGAACGCGCGGCCACAGCCGGTGGGCGCGGGCCTGGAAGCTCAGGCTCGGCTTGCGCCCGCCGTCGGCGATCGTCGCGGCGATCGTCGCCATTTGCAATGCGCTGGCCTGCACCTGACCCTGGCCGATCGCGGTCGAGCCAAGGTCCAGTTCGCCCTGGATTTGGCTGGCTCCGGGCAGCGAGCTCTCGACCGCGCCCGGCAGCCCGGGGGGATGGTTGAAGCCGTAGCTTTCGGCGGTCGCGACCAGCCGCTGTGCCCCGACCTTCACCCCGAGCGGGGCGAACACCGAGTTGCAAGACACGGCGAAGGCGAGTGCCAGGCTGCCGCCGCAGGACTCGCCGTTTGCGTTTTCGAGCTTGACGCCGTCGAGCAGCGTCGAGGTCGCGTATGCGAATTCGCTCTTGGTGCTCGCGACTTTGGCTTCGAGCACCGCGGTCAGCGTGACCATCTTGAAGGTCGATCCGGGCGGTTGCAGGTCATCGATGCCGAGCCCGGCCACCGCCAGCACCTCGCCGGTGCCCGGGTTGAGCGCTACGACCCCTCCCAGCTGCCCGCCGAGCGCGGCGGCGGCGGTGCGCTGCAAGGGCGCTGAGATCGTCGTACGCACCCCCTGGCCCTGCCGCGTTGGCGCGCTCGCGAGCACGCGAGAACCGGCGAAGAGGTCGCCTCCGGGTCTGCCGCGCAGGCGCGAGTCGAACGCCAGCTCCAGCCCGCTGACCCCGACGATCGCGTCGCTGGGGACGCCTTCGGCTTCCAGCTGCGCCCTGCGCGAAGAGGGGATCGTCCCGACTTCGCCGATCGCCGCATCGGCCGCGCTGCCCAGCGGTGAGTTGCGCGTGCCGGCGCCGAGCGCTTCGCCTTCGGCCAACACGGTTCCGTCGCGCGCCTCGATCGTGGCGCGGGCGGGCAGCCGCGTCTGACTGCCCAGCGACTCGCCAGCGGCAAGGCCAGGGAACAGCAGGGCGCGCGACCAGCGCACGTGCTCGCCGCTGGGATCGGCGACCGTGCGCAGCCGCAGCTTCTCCGCCAGCTGCCCCCACACGCGTGTGTCGACGCTCACCGCCAGCGCGATCGAGCCGTCGCTCTGACTGTGGGCGTGCCCTCGCAGTACGAGCGCCGTCTCAGTGGCCGTACGCGCTGCCTGCCTGTAGGCCGCGGCGAAGCCGAGCGCGGTTATCCGCCGGTGCGTGGCGTCGTCCACGTCCGCGTACATCGCCCGGTAGTCCCCGTGCGACCACGCGGCGGCGAAGCGCTCGGCGACGCCGACCGCGGGTGAGCCACCGTGGCCGGCGCCGGCGATTACCCCGATCGCGAAGGCGACCAGCGCCAGCGCGCTCACGCCGCGCACGCGCTGGGCGCGCGTGCGGGAGTCGCTCCGGCTCGTGCTCACAGCTCGGGACGGTAGAACATGAGGGGTGACTGGGCTCGACTGGCTAATTGTCGTGTTCGCATGCCTGCTGGCGCTGTTCGGCTTTCGTCGCGGCTTCATCGTCGCCGCGCTCTCCTTTGGAGGCTTCGCCATTGGTTCATTCATCGGAACTCGGCTGGGTCCTCTACTGCTCTCGGGCGAATCCTCCTCGCAGTACGCCCCCGCGTTCGGCCTGATCGGAGCCCTGCTCGCCGGCGCGATCCTCGCGACCGGTTTCGAGGGGATCGGCCTGCGCCTGCGTCGCACGCTCGTGCTGCCGGGCCTGGGCCTGCTCGACGGCGCGCTCGGAGCGGTCTTGAGCGCAGCGCTCGGGCTGGCGATCGCCTGGATTCTGGCGGCGGTGGCATTGCAGGCCAGGCCCGACCCGCAGCTGCGGGCCGACATCCAGCGCTCGGCGATCCTGAGCGCGCTCAACCAGCTGCTGCCGCCGACCGGCCCGATCCTGAACGTGCTGGCGAGCCTCGATCCGCTCCCGCACGTGGCCGGCCCGCTTCCCGAGGTCCCCCCGCCGTCCTCGGCGGTTGCGCGCGAGCCGGGGGTCAGGGCGGCCTCGCGCAGCGTGGTGCGCGTGCTCGGAACGGCGTGTGGCCTGGCGATCGAGGGGTCGGGCTGGGTTGCGGCCCCCGGGGTGCTCGTCACCAACGCGCACGTCGTGGCGGGCGAGCACGACACCACGGTCGAGCCCTACGGCCAGGAACCGCAGCTGTCGGCCTACGCGATCGCCTTCGACCCGACTGACGACGTGGCGGTCCTGCGTGTGCCCGGTCTCGACCTGCCCTCGCTCTCGTTTGCCTCCAGCACCCCGGCGGGACGCGCCGGCGCGGTGCTTGGCTATCCCGAGAACGGCGCGTTCGAGGCGCGAGCGGCGCGGATCGGCGCCACCCAGCGGATCCTCACCGACGACGCCTACGGCAACGGTCCGGTCTCGCGCCTGCTGACCCCTCTTCGCGGCGTGGTGCGCCCCGGCAACTCGGGCGGTCCGTTGGTGGACAGCGCCGGCGCGGTGCTGACCACAGTGTTCGCCTCGACCAGCGGCGGCAACGTCGCCGGCGGTTACGGGGTGGCGAACGCCACTGTCGCCCACGTGCTTGCCGGCGCCGGCCCGATGATTGGGACCGGCGAATGCAGCGCCGGGTGAGCCGGCTGCTGATTCGCTCTCAGACCCTGTCTCAGAGCACTGTGGTGCGCCTGTCTCAGAACCTGTGGTGCTTCTATCCGGGGCGCCGCGGGCTCTGAGACAGGTGCTCAGGCCGTCGAGGGGCCCGGGCGGCGCGCGGGGCGAGCGCTCGGCGGCTTCTTGGCGGCGGCCTTG
The DNA here is from genome assembly GCA_035938935.1 of Solirubrobacteraceae bacterium. GTDB lineage: Bacteria > Actinomycetota > Thermoleophilia > Solirubrobacterales > Solirubrobacteraceae > Palsa-744. The sequence goes on along the minus strand of DASZGH010000054.1, from coordinate 16,988 downwards.
CCGGCGCCGGCCTGCCGGTTGGTGGCGGCCTGCTTGCGGGCGGAGCGCTGTTCGGCGCTCGTGCGCGCACGAGCGTTGGCCGCGGCTGTACGCGCCGTCTGGGCACGGCGCACCTGCGCGGCCTCGCGCTCCTGCGCTCGTGCGGCCTGCAGCAGCGGCTCGGTCTCGGCGAGCCGGCGCACCAGCTCGCCGCGGACGTCTTCGAGGTCCTCCACGCTCAGCAGCCGCGGGCCGGCGCGACGCCGCGGCTCGGCGGGCAGTGGGATCGCTCCCGGGTGGCGCGCGTGCAGCTCCGAGAGCGCTTGCTCCAGCGCGGCGATCTGCGCTCGCAGCTCCCGGCGTCGCTCCCCTGACCCGCTGCCGACATTGACTCGCCCGGCTCGCTCGACTCGCTCCGCGCGCTCGACTCGCGAAGTAGCCGCGCCCGCGCCCGGCACGGCGACGTACAGCGCCGCCGCCACCTCGCGCGGGTCGACGCCCGTGCTCTGCGCGCGCCGGGCTGCGTCGGCCGCGATCTGACCGGCGGCGGCGGAGCGCCCGCCGCCGGCTCCGGCCACGAACGTGCCAGTGCCCTGGCGACTGTCGATCAACCCCTCCTGCTCCAAGCGCTGGTACACGGAGCGGGCGGTGTTGGCGTTGATGCCGAGCGTCTCGGCCAGCTCACGCAGCCCCGGCAGGCGCTCGCCCGGCGCAAGCCGGCCGTCGCCGATGCGCGCGCGCAGCGCCCACGCGAGCTGGACGCCGATCGGCACCTCGCCGGCGCGATCGATCGCGACGTCGGTGAGGAGGTCCTCTCTTGTGGTGCCCGTTGCTCTTGAGGCGCCTCTCGCCCTTGGGACGCCTGTCGCACCCCGGCTGCTTGTCGCTCTCGGGCTGGTCATCGCCTTCGATGTTAGTTCCCAAAGTGACATTCCCATAGTGTTCTAGTTAACTAGTACACTGTATCTATGGCTCGAAGCGGCAGTGGGGAGGCGATCAGGCGAGCGGTGCTGCCGGCGCGAAACGCGCTGGAGGAGACCGGCGACATGATGCTGCTCACGGGCAGGACGATCTCCTCGGCGCTGCGCCCGCCCTACCCGTACGGCGGCGAGTTCGTAGACCAGTTCCTGTTCGTGCTGCGGATCTGCTGGCTGCCGCTGCTTCTCTCCACCTTCGCGCTGTCCTACGGCGCGCCCGGCCTGCAGGCGGCGAACATCCTCGGGGTGCTGGGCAGCGTCGATCGCCTCGGGGGCGTGTTCGTGCTGGCGGCGGTGCGCGAAATCGCTCCGCTGATCACGGCGATCGTGCTGGCCGGCGCCGCCGGCACCGCGATCACAGCCGATCTCGGGGCCCGCAAGATCCGCGAGGAGCTGGACGCCCTGCAGGTGCTCGGGGTCGACCCGGTCAAGAACCTGGTCGTCCCCCGTTTCCTGGCACTGATGATCGCCACGTCGCTGTTCAACATCTACGCGATCCTGTTCGGCCTGTTCGGTGGCCTGCTGGCGGCTGTGGTTCACCACCAACCGCTCGGGCCGTTCTGGGTGACTTTCTTCAACAACGTGTCCACCGTCGACCTGTGGGGATCGACGCTGAAGACGGCTGTGTTCGGGGCGATAATCGCGATCGTCTGCTGCTACAAGGGCATGCGAGCGTCCGGCGGCGCCGAGGGAGTCGGCCGCGCCGTCAACCAGGCGGTGGTGACCTCGATAGTCGCGTTCAGCTCGTTCAACTACGTGTTCACGCAGGTGCTGCTGGCCACGCACCCCAACATCCTCACGATCAGATGAGCCGCGTCCCGCTCAGTCGGCCGGCGGTCGGTCCGTACGAGTGGCTCGCCTCCACCGGCGAGCTGGGACTGTTCGCCGGCCGGGTGCTAAGGGATCTGTGGAGCCTGCGCGTGCTTCGCTTCTTCGGCGAGACCGTTCGCCAGGCGGGCATCATCGTCCTCACCTCGACGCTGGTGCTGTGGATCCAGTCGTTCATCCTGGGGCTGGGGACGTGTGGCATCGAGGGCGCCTATTTCGCTCAGGCCCAGGGGGCTCCCGGCGTGGCCGGGATCTTCTCGGCGTGGTGCGATCTGCGCGAGGGGATTCCCTACGCCTTCGGCTACATGCTGGCCGCCAAGGTCGGCACCGGCCTAGTCGCCGAGATCGGCGCGATGCGCATCAACGAGGAGATCGACGCGCTGGAGGTGATGGGGGTCGACTCGATGGGATTCCTGTGCGCCACGCGCCTGCTGGCGGCTTGGATGGTGCTCCCGTTCATTTACGCGGCGGGCATGGGCGTCGCCTATCTGGGCTCCTACATCGCCGTCGTGCGCCAGGTGGGCGCCGTCTCCTCCGGCGGCTACCTCCTGATCTTCTGGCAGTACCAGAGTCCGCTCGACTTCCTCTACAGCGTCACCAAGGCGATGACGATGGCCAGCGCGATCGTGCTCGTGGCCTGTTACTTCGGCTACACGGCCTCGGGCGGCCCGGTCGGCGTGGGCACGGCCACCGCCAAGTCGATGGTGCTCAACATCGTCCTTGTCACCTTGATCGGCATGCTCGGCACCCAGGTCTTCTGGGGGACCAATCCGCGCACGCCGATCGGCGGCTGACGGCCCGCGCGGGGTGGTAGCCGCGCGGGCCGCAGACCGGTCGGGGACGGCCCGCGGCTCTCCCTCCGGGGCCGGTCGCTACGCTGGCGCAATGTCGAAGACCTTGGTGATCGCCGAGAAGCCCTCCGTCGGGCGCGACCTCGCGCGCGTGCTACCGGGCCCGTTCGCCAAGCAGGAAGGGTGGCTGGAGGCCGACGAGTACGTGATCACGTGGGCCGTGGGGCACCTGGTGCAGCTGGCCGAGCCCGACGAGTACGACGCCAAGTACAAGCGCTGGCGGATGCCCGATCTGCCGATCGTGCCAAGCAAGTTCAAGCTCGTCGTCCGCGACGAGCGCTCGCGCAAGCAGATGTCGGTCGTCACGGCCCAGCTCGGCCGCGAGGACGTGGGCGAGGTAATCAACGCCTGCGACGCCGGCCGCGAGGGCGAGCTGATCTTCGCCTACCTGTACGAGAAGGCAAAAGCGTCCAAGCCGGTGCGCCGCCTGTGGCTGAACTCGATGACCAGCGCGGCGATGAAGGCGGCGTTCGCCTCGCTCAGACCCGCTGAGGAGATGGAGCTGCTCGAGCAGGCCGCCCGCTCACGCTCGGAGGCGGACTGGATCGTGGGCATGAACGCCACCCGGGCCGCGACGATCCGCCTGAAATCCTCGTTCGACGGCGCGGTCTCGCTAGGCCGCGTGCAAACGCCGACGCTTGCCATCGTCGCCAGGCGCGAGGAGGAGATAAAGGCGTTCGTGCCCCAGCCCTACTGGCTGGTCGACGCCACCTTTGACGCCGGTCCGCTGGAGGCGGCCCGCGCGGGCGGGGGCGCCGGTGCCGGCGCGGATGGTGCGGGCACGGATGGCGCCCCGGCAGACGGCGGTCCCGCCGAGGGTGCCCGCGTCTACGAAGGCCGCTTCCACCTCGGCTCCAAGCCGCGCCTGGGCAGCGAGCAGGAGGCGCTGGCGATCGTCGAGGCCTGCCAGGGCAATCCAGGGACGATCACCAAGCTCGAGCGCAAGGAACAGCGCGAGCGCGCGCCGATGCTGTACGACCTGACGAGCCTGCAGCGCGAGGCCAACACGCGCTACGGCTTCTCCGCGCGGCGCACGCTGGCGGCGGCGCAGCGGCTGTACGAGGAGCACAAGGCGCTCACCTATCCGCGCACCAACTCGCGCTACCTGACCAAAGACATGGTCGAGGAGATCAAGCCGACCGCCGAGCTGCTCGGCGGTCAGAAGGAGTACGCGCAGGCCTCCGCCTACGTCACCGGGCTCGATGCGCTGCCGCTCGAGCGCGTCGTCAACGACGAGAAGGTCACGGACCACCACGCGATCATCCCGACCAAGGCCGAGCACGCCGTCGATCGCATGGGCGACGACGACAAACGCGTCTACGACATGGTCGTGCGCCGGTTCCTGGCTGTGTTCCACCCGGAGGCCGTGTTCGAGAACACGCGCGTGGAGACGACCGTGTATCCGGCGGCCCACCCACCCGCGGCGGACGGCGAAGGATCAGGTGGCTGCGTGTTCCGGACGCGCGGCAAGCTGCTGCTGGTCCCCGGCTGGCGTGGCGTCTACGGGCAGGTGCCAAGCGAGGCCAAGACGGCGGCCGAGGAAGACGAGGGCGCCGACCAGCAGCTGCCCAAGCTCGAGCAGGGCGAGGACGTGCAGACGCTGGAGGTTCTCAGCGAACGCAAGGAAACCAAGCCCCCGCGCCGCTACTCCGACGCCTCGCTGCTGGGGGCGATGGAGACTGCCGGCAAGCTCGTCGACGACGACGAGCTGCGCGAGGCGATGAAGGACTCGGGCATCGGCACGCCCGCCACGCGCGCGGCGATCATCGAGCGGCTGATCCAGGTCGGCTACATCGAACGCGAGGCGCGCTCGCTCGTGTGCACCGAGAAGGGCCTGAGCGTGATCCGCCTGCTCGGCGAGCACGCGCTCACCTCGCCGGACATGACCGGCCAGTGGGAGCACCGGCTGGAGCGGATCGAGCACGGCAAGGACTCCCGCCAGAAGTTCATGACCGACATCGCCGGCTTCGCCGAGGAGACGGTCAAAGAGCTCGACGCGCGCCTGAAGGACGTGCGCATCCCGCGCGCCAACCTCGGCCCGTGCCCGGTCTGCGGCCACGACATCGTCGAGAATCGCAAGGGCTACTCGTGCTGGTCGCGCAACGACCCGGGCTGCGGCTTCGTGATTTGGAAGGGCAAGGCGGGCAAGCAGCTGTCGTTGGCGATCGCCCGCGAGCTGATCCGCTCCGGCCAGACCGCCAAGGCCGTCACGGGCTTCAAGGGTCGCAGCGGTCGCTCCTTCCGCGCCCATCTGGCGCTCTCCCAGGACGAGGAGGGCAAATGGCGCGTCGAGTTCAACGAGCCGTGGGCGCGCGAGGGCGCCAAGCCGCCGGAGGCCGAGGCGGAGGCAGGGGCCGAGGGCGAGCAGACGGTGGCCGCAAGCGCGGCGTAGTGGTTCATCCTGGCAATTCGGTGCGACGGGTCGCTGCCGCAGGTCGCGTAGACTTCCGCGCGTGCCCCTGATCCACACCTGCTACCGCATCACCGACGTCGACCGCTCGATCGCCTTCTACAAAGCGCTCGGCTTCGAGGAGGTGGGCCGCATCCCGATCGGCGACGAGGCCGTCAACATCTTCATGAACCAGCCCGGCGACGGCGACATGCCGCGCTTGGAGCTGACCTACAACTTCGGTGTGGACTCATATGAGATCGGCTCAGGCTATGGCCACATCGCGATCACCAGTGACGACCTCGATGCTACCCTGGCTCGCCTCGCCGAGCAGAGCATCCAGCCCGAGAAGCCGCCGTACTCCGTTCGCGAGGGCGGTTCGCGCCTCGTGTTCGTGAGAGATCCCGACGGGTATCGGATCGAGATAATCGAGCAATTGTAGGCGCCTGACCTGCTCGCGCTTCCCCCGCTACCCCGATGCGCCGGTGCGGCTGAGAAGGAACCGCGCAGTTCCCGCCAACTGCTCTTCAAGCGGCGACAGTCAAGTCCCGGGATGTGGTGTGAGTGGTTGCTTGTGTCGTCGGTGAGCTTGTTGGCGCTCAGGCCGCGATGAGCTGGCCGTCCGCGGCGTGCTCGCGGCCGGAGCGATCGACGGGCGTGCCGTCGGGATCCTAGGGCCCCGTCGGGTCGGTACGCGAGGATGGGCGGGTGCCTATCCACCTGGTCACCGGCCCGGCCAACTCGGGCAAGGCGAGCGTCCTGTTGGGCGATCTGCGCGCGCGCGCGGCGCGCGGCCAGGAGCCGCTGCTGATCGTCCCCACGCGCGCCGACCAGTCGCGCTACCGGCGCGAGCTGGCCGAGGAGGGCTTGACGATGGGCGCTCGCGTCGAGCGCTTCGACGGCCTGCTTGCGGAGGTGCTCGCGCGCGCGGAGATCGTCACGGCGCAGATCGGCTCGCTGGCGCGCGAGCGCCTGCTGGCCCGTATCGCTGGCGCCCGTCCGGGCCTGGCCCGCGCATTGGCGGGCACGGTGGCCGAGCTGGAGGCCCAGCGCGTCACGCCCGCGCGTTTGCGCGGCGCCCTGCGGGCGTGGTCGGCCGCCGACGCGGCGCGCTCGGATCAGCTCGCGCTGTTCGACGAGGGCGCCGGCTCTCCGTTGTCGGACCCGCCCGCCCGCGCGCCCGGTCGCCTGCCCGCCGGCGAGCGCTCGACGCTCGAATGGCTGGCCGGCCTCTACGAGCGCTACAACGCCGCGCTGGCGTCGATGCGCCGCCAGGACCGCGAGCTGCGCGCGCGCGCGGCGCTCGACGCGCTGCGGCGCAAGCCCGCCCTGTGGGGGGGCAGGCCGGTGCTCGTGTACGGATTCGACGACCTCACCGAGCTGCAGTTCGACGCGATCGAGACGCTTGGCACGGTCGTTGACGCCGAGCTGTCGGTTTCGCTGGCCTACGAGCCGGGCCGGGCGGTGTTCGCCGGCCGCGCGGCTGCCTTCCAGCGCCTGTCGCCGCTGGCGGGCAGGCACACCGAGTTGACCGCGCGCTCTGAGCACTACGCCCCCTCCGCGCGCGCGGCCCTGCACCACCTCGAGCGCTCGCTGCTGGTCGAGTCCGCCGAGCGCGTCGCGCCCGGCGAGGCGGTGCGCCTGCTGCGGGGCGACTCGCCACGCGCCGAGCTGGAGCTGGTTGCGGACGAGGTGCGCTCGCTGCTGTACGCGGGCGTGCCGGCGCAGGAGATCGCGATCGTGCACCGCTCACCGCAGTCGATTGCCCCGCTGCTCGCCGAAGCGCTGTCGGGGCGCGCAGTGCCCTACGCGATGCGCCGCCGGCTCGCCTTCGCCGACACCGCGATCGGCCGTGGGCTGCTCGGGGCGCTGCGCTGCGCGCTCGGCGACGGCAGCCTCGGCGACCTGCTGGCCTGGCTGCGCGTCCCCGGGTTGCTCGACCAGCCTCGTCTGGCCGACTGGCTGGAGGCGCGCGCGCTGCGGGCGGGCGCCCTCAGCGCCGAGCGCGCCCGCGCGATGTGGGAGGCGGAGCGCTGGCCGCTGGACCGGATCGAGCGCCTGCGCGAGGCCGCCGTGGCCGGCGAGACCGCTCTTGCCGATGCGCTGATCGCCGAGCTGGAGCGCCTGTTCGCCGCGCCGCGCCGGGGCTCGGCTGCGCTGCTCTCCGAGCGCGAGCTGGACGAGGCGGCGACGCTGGCCGCGGGTCGGCGCGCGCTCGAGCAACTGCGCGAGCTGGCCCGCCTGGCGCCCGAGCAGCCCGGCGCGCCGGCGGAGGCGCTGGAGGTGCTCGAGCGGCTCGACTTGATGACGGGCAATGAGGCGGCGCCCGGCTGCGTGGCGGTCGTCGATCCGCTCGGCCTGCGCGCGCGGCGGGTGCGAATGTTGTTCGTATGCGGGATGCAGGAGGGCATCTTCCCGGCCCCGCCGTCGCCGCCGCTGATCGCCGAGGAGCAGCGCCGTGGGCTTGCCCAGGCGTCGGGCCTGGTCCTGCACGCGGCGCCCGATGCGCTGGCGGCCGAGCGCTACCTGCTCTACGCCTTCGTCTCGCGCCCGCAGGAGCGGCTGACGTTGAGTTGGCACACGGCCGCAGAAGATGGCGCCCCGCGGGCGCGCTCGCTGTTCGTCGACGACGTCTGCGACGCGTTCGAGCCGATCCCGGTTCGCACCGGCGCGGCGGCGGGAGGCGCCGGGGCGGGACGCGCACCGGTGGGTGGAGCCGCGGTCAGCGACGCTACGGCGGCGGGCGTGCAGGTCGGCGACCCCGCCGCGGCCGGCGCTCCCGGACAGCCGATCCAGCCGCTGCGCGACGAGCGCGTGCTCGCCGAGCTGCGCGAGCGGCGGCTGTGGTCCGCCTCTTCGCTCGAGCTGTGGACGTCCTGCCCGGTCAAGTGGTTCGTCGAGCGGCTGCTCGACGGCGACCGGCTCGGCCCCGACGCCGAGCCGCTGTCGCGCGGCTCGCTTGCGCACGCGGCGCTGAAGGCGACGCTCGAGCGCCTGCGCGAGCGGACCGGTTCCGCGCGCGTTACGGCCGCGTCGCTCCCCGCGGCCAAGGAGTTGCTGCGCGAGGCGCTCGCGGAGCTGGACGAGGAGTATCCACTGTCCGTCGCCCCAGAGCGCATTCCCGGCGTTCGCCGGCGGCTGCGGCGCGACCTGGAGCGTTACCTGGAGCACGCGGCCGAGTCGCCCTCGCCGCTGGAGCCCACGCACCTGGAGTTGGAGTTCGGTTTCGCGGATGGAGAGTCATCCGCCCCGCCCCCGCTCGACCTGGGCGGCGGGTTGCTCGTGCGCGGGCGGATCGATCGTGTCGACCTAGGCGCCGACGGCGAGGCGGTCGTGTACGACTACAAGGGACGCGCCGCCCCGCCGGCCGCGCGCTGGCTGCAGGACCGCTCCTGGCAGGTGGCGCTGTACATGCGAGCGGTACGCCAGCTCCTGGGCGAGCGCCCGGTCGGCGGCTTCTACCAGCCCCTGGCCGGCAAAGAGCTCGCCCCGCGCGGCGCGATCGACGCCGATGCGGGAATCGAGCTGGACAGCGTGCGCACCGACCGTCTCGGCCACGACGAGTTCGAGCGTCTGCTCGACGACTGTCTCGCGGCCGCCCGCGCGGCCGCGCTCGAGGCCAAGTCGGGAGCGCTCCAGGCGCGCCCCGACACCTGTGCCTACGGCGGTGGCTGCCAATACCCGACGATCTGCCGCTGCGAGCCATGAAAGTCGACCCCCCGGCGCAGAAAACGACCGACGAGGCGGGGCGGGAAGGGGCCGAGCCCGCGCGGGCTCTCACCGACGAGCAGGAGCGGGCGGCCGCTCGCCGTCAGGGCTCGCTGCTGCTGGCGGCTGGGGCGGGCAGCGGCAAGACTGCCGTGCTTGTCGAGCGCTTTGCTCGCGCGGTTGTCGAGGATGAGATCGCGCCCGGCCGGATCCTCGCGATTACGTTCACCGAGCGCGCCGCCGGCGAGCTGCGCGAGCGGCTGCGCGCTCGTCTGCTGGAGCTGGGGCGGCGTGACGCGGCGCGCCAGGCTGAGGCGGCATTCGTGAGCACCTTCCACGGCTTCTGTGCGCGCCTGCTGCGGGCACATCCGCTGCAGGCCGGGATTGAGCCGGCGTTTCGGATCCTCGAGGAGGGCTTTGCGAGCCGTCTGCAGGCGCTGGCCTTCGCCGACGCGCTGGGTGCGTTGCTCGCCGGCACCCTGAAGGGCACAAGCGAGCGCGAGCAAGCGGTCGACCTTGTTGCCGCCTACGGGGCGGATCCGCTGCGCGCGACCGTGCTCGGCGCCTACGCTCAATTGCGCAGCCAGGGCCAGTTGGAGCCGCGACTGCCGTTGCCGCCGCTTGCGCCGGACGCTACCGACGAGGACCGGCGTGCGCTTGCCGCCTGCTCGCTGCTGGACGAGCTGCTTCGGCGCTTCGGTGCTGCCTACTCGGCTCGCAAGCAGGCGCGCGGGGCGCTCGACTTCGACGATCTCGAGCTGCTCGCTCGCGACCTGCTTGACCGTCATCTTGCGCTGCGCTCCGAGTGGTCGCAGCGCTTCGAGCTGTTGATGGTCGACGAGTTCCAGGACTCAAACCAGCGCCAGCTGCAGATCCTGGCGGCGCTCGATTGCGACAACCTGTTCACCGTCGGCGACGAGCTGCAATCGATCTACAGCTTCCGCCATGCCGACGTGGCGCTGTTTCGCGAGCGCGGCGAGCAGCTGGCCGGCCTGGAGGCGAGCCTTGCGCTGACGCGCAACTTCCGCAGCCGCCCGTCGATCCTGGCGGCGGTGCAGCGCATCTTCGCCGAGCGGATGGGCCGGCGCTTCGCCCCACTGACACCGACGCGCGAGCGCGACCCCGCGAGCGAGCCGGGCGTCGAGTTGCTGCTGACCGACCGTCGCGGCTGGGAGCGCAGCCCCACCGATCCCTCGCTCGCCCGCCTGCACCCCGACAGGGGGGGTCCCCGGCAGGAGACCGCCCTACCGGCGGCGACGCCGTGGCGGCAGGCCGAGGCGCGCCTGCTGGCCGGCCGGGTCGCCGAGCTGGTCGCGCGGGAGGAGGTCTCGCCGGGCGAGGTGGTCGTGTTGCTGCGCGCGCTCGGCGACCTTCCCGTCTACGAGGCGGCCCTGCGCGCGGCCGGGCTGCCCACGTCGGCGGCGGCCGGCGGCTTCTGGAGTCACCAGCAGGTGGGGGATCTGCTGGCCTGGCTGAGCGCGCTGGCCAACCCGCTCGACGAGCCGGCGCTGTATTCGGCGCTGGCCTCGCCGCTCGTGGGGCTCTCCAGCGACGGCCTTGCCCTGATCGCCTCGTTCGCGCGCAACGGCAAGCTGGGAGTGTGGGAGGCGATCGAGGATGGCGCCGCCGCGCTCGACGACCTGCTCGGCGGCGAGGACCGCGAACGAGTGGCGCGCTTTCGCGAGCTGTTCGCGGCGCAGCGCGCCGAGCTGGCGCTGTGCCCGATCGCCGAGGTGCTCGGCCGCGCGATCGCGGTCAGCGGCTACGAACGCTGGGTGCTCGCGCAGGACTGGGGAGCGCGCCGGCTCGCCTCGGTGCACAAGCTGTTGCGCCTGGCTCGCGCCTTCGAAGCGCAGGAGGGGCGCGACCTGCGCGGCTTCCTCGATCAAGTTGCGCACGTGGAGAGCGCGCTCGGCGGCCGCGAGCCGGACGCGATTGCCGGGGAGGAGACCGAGGCGGTGCGCCTGATGAGCATCCACGCGGCGAAGGGTCTCGAGTTTGGGATTGTCTGCGTGGTTGACCTCGGGCGCGAGCCGAACTTGCGCCAGCCCGACCTGCTGGTCGACGCCGGCGGCGTGCGGGTCGGTCTACGCCTGCTCGACCTCGAGCTTCAGGAGGCTCGTCCCGCACTGGCGTACGAGCAGTTGTGCACCGAGCGACGCACCGCCCAAGAAGAGGAGGAGGATCGGATTCTCTACGTCGCGTGCACGCGCGCGAGGGAGCGATTGCTGCTGAGCGGCGTCGCCTCGTTCGAGCGCTGGCCCGCCGCGCGCCAGGGAGCGGCGCCGATCGCGTGGATGGCGCCGGCGCTCGTCCCCGACCTGCCCGCGCTGGTCGCTGCCGAGTCACGACCCGACGGGCCGGTCACGGTGGAGCTGGGAGAAGGGCTGGTCGTGCGCTGCCTGCTGAATGCACCGCCGACGGGGGACGCGGTCGCCGTCACCGCAGTGCTCGACCAAGCGACCGAGTCCGCTCCGTCGCCATCGCGCTCGCCGATCCCGTCGCCGCGCGAGTTGATCCCCTCCGCGCCCGAGCCGGCGGCGCCGCTTGCCGATCCCGACGGCACGATCAGCTACACGTCGCTGGCCGAGCTGGAGCGCTGCGGGTACCGCTACTACCTGGAACGGGTCCTGCGCATGCCCGAGCGGCGCGTGTCCGCTCGCGACGTGCCGCGCGGGGAGCTCGACCCGCGGCTGCGCGGCACGATCGTTCACGCGCTGCTGGAGCGGCTGGACTTCGTCCGCCCGGTCAAGCCGGCCGAGGATGACGTGGCGAGGGTGGCGGCCCAGCTGGGCGTCGCGATCACCGCTGCCCAGCGCCGCGAGATCGTCGCCCTGCTGACGGGCGCCCTGGCGGCCGAGCCGGCCGCCACGCTCGCTCGCGCGCGTTCGGCGCGCCGCGAGCATCCGTTCTCCTTTGCGCTGGAGAGCGCGGAGCCGCTCGTCACCGGCTTCATCGATCTGATAGTCGAGCAGCCCGACGGCACGACGCTGATCGTCGACTACAAGAGTGACCGCCTCGCCGCCGACGAGGACCTCGAGCGGTTCGTGCAGCGCGACTACGGCTTTCAGCGGCTGATCTACGCGCTGGCGGCGATCGAGGGTGGGGCCGGCGAGGTCGAGGTCGCGCACTGGTTCCTGGAGCGGCCGGAGCGCTGGGTCAGCGCGCGCTTCGAGCGCGCGCGACGCGACGAGCTGCGCGAGCGCCTGCTCGCCGAGCTGGCCGCCGCGCGGGCGCGCGGGTTCGCCGTGGCCGCGGAGCCCCACCGCGATCTGTGTCTGACCTGCCCCGGTCGCGGCGGAATGTGTTCATGGGGGGAAACCCACACCATGCGTACTCGGTCAAACCACATTGGCAGGAGTTATGTAAGGGAGTAGGCTGAGCGGAAGCACCGCCTGCCTATGCAATCGGGTACGGCAGGGGACAGAGGAGAAGCGGATGGCTACCGTGACCGTCAGAGTGGCATCTCTCGAGGGTGGAGCACAGCCAGATTCCTCTTCGCTTACGGACGCGGAGCTGTTCGAGCGCCTGCGGGCCGACGGCGATCCGATCGCCCGCGAGGCGCTGGTCGAGCGCTACCTGCCGCTCGCCCGCCGGCTTGCCCGCCGCTACCAGCACACCGACGAGCCGATCGAGGATCTCGTGCAGGTCGCCTCGATCGGCCTGATCAAGGCGGTCGACCGCTTTGACAGCTCGCGCGAGGTGATGTTCTCGAGCTACGCCGTACCGACGATCCTCGGCGAGCTCAAGCGCCACTTCCGCGATCGCACCTGGTCGGTGCGCGTCCCGCGAGACCTGCAGGAGCTGGCTCTGCGCGTCGATCAGACCGTCACGCGCCTGTCCTCCGGGAACCGCCGCTCGCCCTCGGTCGGCGAGATCGCGCGCGCGGTCGAGGTATCCGAGGAGCAGGCGCTCGAGGCGCTCGAGGCGATGGGCGCGTACCGCGCCAGCTCGCTGGACACTCCCCGCGCCGCGCGCGAGGAAGACGGCGAAAGCGTGGCCGAGAGCCTCGGCGGCGAGGACGAGGGCTTCCAGCACGCCGAAGAGCGCGCCACGCTCGAGCCGCTGCTGGCGCGCATCAGTGAGCGCGAGCGCACCGTCCTTGGCCTGCGCTTCGGCTCCGACCTCACCCAGGCGGAGATCGGAGAGCGGATCGGCGTCTCCCAGATGCAGGTCTCGCGCCTGATCCGCCAGGCGCTGAGCCGCCTGCGCGCGGGCGTCGAGGCCGACGCCGACGAGATGGCCTGAGCCCTTGCTCGTCCCGCGCCGCGTCGAGGAGATGGCCGGAGCCCGTGGGCCCGGTGCCGGCCGAGGACCGGCGTCTCGGAAAGAGGCTTGACTACAAGGCTTGACAGTGTCTCCGTCACAAGTCAAGATGTATCCACATGCCAAGGCCGATGTGGATGGGGACGCTCAGCTTCGGGCTGGTCAGCGTGCCGGTGAAGCTGTACAGCGCGGTCACGCGCAAGACGGTGCGCTTTCATCAGATCCACGCGCTCGACTCCGGCCGTATCCACCAGAGGCACGTCTGCGTTCTGGACGGCGAAGAGATCCCGCTCGAGGAGATCGTCAAGGGCTATGAGATAGCCCCCGACCGCTACGTGCCGGTCGAGGCAAGCGAGCTGGCCGCGCTGGAACCGCTGTTCAGCCGCACGATCCAGGTCGAGGACTTCGTCGAGCTGGATGAGATCGACCCGATCTACTTCGACCACCCCTACCACCTGGTGCCCGGGCCCGGCGGCGCCCACGCCTACAGCGTGCTGCTGCGGGCGATGCGCGACACCGGCAAGGTGGCGGTCGGGCGGATGGTGATGCGCTCCAAAGAGCGGCTGGTGTCGGTGCGCCCCCGGGAGGGGGCGATGCTGATGATGACGATGAGCTACGGCGACGAGGCCAACCCGACCGCCGGCCTGCGCGAGCTGTCGAGCGTCGAGGAGCACGTGGACGAGCGTGAGCTGGACGTCGCCCGGCGCTTGGTCGACTCGGTGTCCGTGCCGTTTCACATCGACAAGTACCAGGACACGTTCCGCGAGGCCGTGCTCGACCTGATCGACCGCAAGGCCGCCGGCGAGCCGCTGCAGCTCGGCCCCGAACCGGAGCGTCCGCCCGAGTCGCCGGACGTGCTGAAGGCGCTCGAAGCGAGCTTGGAGCGCGCTGAGCTCAGCGCGCGCTGAGCGCGAGCGTCAGGCGCGTGTAGGCGTCGGCCGGGTCCGATTCGACCGCGATCCGCTCGGCAACGTGCTCGAGCACGTTGCCGACGAGCGGCAGGTGCGCCTCGCGCACGAGCCGCTCGGCGCTCTCGGGCGTCAGCTCCCACACACGCAGAGCAGCCTCGTGCTCGTCGGCTTGGATGCTGAACGTCAGCCGTTTGCGACCGATGTGATCGGACCCGTCCGCGCTGCCCGCCCCGCCCGAATCGCGCGCCCCGGGCGCACACAGCGCGTCGCAGACGAGCAGCGCCTCGTCGAGGCGGTCCAGCGGCCAGTCAGCGCGCGTCAGCACCATCGAGACGACCCGGCAGAGCACGGGCCGAAGCAGCGGCCCGGCGGACAGCCGCAGTCGGGTGACGCTCGCGGTCCGCGCGCTCTCGCGCTCGCTGGTCGCCGTCCCGCTCATGGACGGTACCCGTTCTGGGATCGTGTCTGGCTGATCGAGCATGCCCCGCTCACGGCCCGTGTCCGTTCATGCTCGGCGGCTCTTCGTGCAGCGAAAAGGTCATTCGCACCTCCGTGTGCTCGGCGTCGTCGTGCCCCAGCTGCACCGTCTCGGCCAGCGCCGCGATCAGCGACAGGCCGAGGCCGAGCCCCGGGCTGTCAGGACGGGGCCTGATCCCGCGGCCCCAGTCGCGCACGCGCACGGTCATCTCGCCGTCCTGCATGCTCGCGAGCACTTCCATCGTACCCTCCTCGTCGTCCGGGTAGGCATGGACGACGACGTTCGCGCAGGCCTCGGTGACCGCCAGGCGGATGTCGGCGAGCTTGGACTCGGGCACGGCGAAGGCGTCGGCAAAGCCGCCGAGAGCGTGCCGAACTATCGCGATGTTCTCAGCCCGCGCCGGAAGCGCGAGCTCCATGTCCGGCGTCATTGGCCTCTCCAGGCGCTTTGCCGTGCCGATATGTTGCGTTGCGTCTCGCCCATAATGATCCCCGGGACGGATGGATTTCACACCTGGGCGACACTCAGACGCTCGTCCATCCCGCCGCGCGATGCTACGCTTCTGCTCCGCCCTCAGGTGCCGACCACTCATGCCCGCACGGGCCGCTGCCCCCGCCCGGGCGACGGCCGAGAACGGCAGCACTCATATGACTTTGCGAACATTGCCATCACCGGCCGCTGGACTCTACGACCCCCGCTACGAGCACGACGCGTGCGGAGTCGGGATGGTCGCGCGCCTGGACAACCGGCCCACCCACGAGGTGATCGCGCGCGCACTCACCGCGCTCGAGAACCTCGAGCACCGTGGCGCCTCCGGGGCGGATCCGCTGACCGGCGACGGCGCCGGGATCCTGATGCAGATGCCCGACGAGCTGCTGCGAGCAGTGGCGGGCTTCGAGCTGCCCGGCGTGGGGGCCTACGGGGTGCTGATGTGCTTCCTGCCCACCGCCGAGGACGCGCGCGCGCGAGTACAGACGCTGCTGGAGCACGCGGTCGCGCAGGAGGGTCAGCGCGTGCTCGGATGGCGCGACGTCCCCGTCCGCCCGGAGCACACGGGCGCCACTGCGGCGTCGTGTCGCCCAGTGATCCGCCAGCTGTTCGTCGGCGCCGCCGACGGCTCCGACCAGGACGCCTTCGAGCGCAAGCTGTACGTGATTCGCCGCGTGGTCGAGCAGGCCGTAGCCGCGTGCGAGGACGCCGGCAAGGGGTTCTACGTCACCTCCTCCTCCTCGCGCACGCTCAACTACAAGGGCATGCTGATCTCCCACCAGCTCGGCGCCTTCTACCCCGACCTGCGCGATGAGCGCTGCAAGAGCGCGCTCGCGCTGGTGCACTCGCGCTTCTCGACCAACACCTTCCCCAGCTGGGAGCTGGCTCACCCCTACCGCGTGATCTGCCACAACGGCGAGATCAACACGGTGATGGGCAACGTCAACTGGATGCGCGCGCGCGAGTCCGAGCTATCGAGCGAGCTGTTCGGCGATGACCTGCAGAAGATCCTGCCCGTCGTCACGCAGGGCAACTCCGACTCGGCCACCTTCGACAACGTGCTCGAGCTGCTGATGCTCGCCGGCCGCAGCCTGCCGCACGCAGTGATGATGATGATCCCCGAGGCCTACCGCGACCGCGCCGACCTGCCCGAGGAGCTGAAGTCCTTCTACGCCTTCCACGCGTGCCTGATGGAGCCGTGGGACGGCCCGGCGTCGGTGGCGTTCACCGACGGCCGCGTCGTTGGCGCCACGCTCGACCGCAACGGGCTGCGCCCCGGCCGCTGGGTGATCACCAAGGACGGGCACGTCGTGCTCGGCTCGGAGATCGGCCTGCTCGACATCCCCGCCGAGCAGATCGAGCGCCTGGGCCGCCTGCAGCCGGGCAAGCTGTTCCTGGTCGACCTCGAGCAGGGGAGGGTGATCGAGGACGGCGAGGTCAAGCGGGCGATCTCCACCGCCAAGCCCTACGGCGAGTGGCTGGCGCGCAACGCTGTGCGCTTCGCCGACCTGCCGCCCTCCGAGCAGGTGACGCTCTCCGACCAGCCGCTGCACAACCGCCAGCGCGCCTTCGGCTACACCCAGGAGGACCTGCGCGTGCTGCTCGAGCCGATGGCCCGCGACGCGGCCGAGCCGATCGGCTCGATGGGCAACGACCTGTCCCTGGCGGTGCTCTCCGAGCAGGCGCCGCCGCTGTTCTCCTACTTCAAGCAACTGTTCGCGCAGGTGACGAACCCCCCGATCGACCCGATCCGCGAGGACATCGTGATGAGCCTCGCGACGACGCTGGGGACCGAGCGCAACCTGTTCGACGAGACGCCCGAGCACGCCCACAAGCTCGTGCTCGACCAGCCGATCCTGCTCAACCGCGAGCTCGAGACCCTGCGCCACATCTCCCACGAGGTATTCGCGGCGCACACGATCGACATCACCTGGCCGGTGGGAGAGGGCGCCGCCGGCATGGCTGAGGCGATCGAGCGCACCTGCCGCCAAGCGCAGGAGGCGATCGCCGACAACGTCAACATCATCGTGCTCTCAGACCGCCAGCTGGGACCGCGCCGCGCGGCGATCCCCTCGCTGCTGGCGGTCGCGGCGGTGCACCATCACCTCGTGC
>DASZGH010000053.1:0-17924 GCA_035938935.1 Solirubrobacteraceae bacterium | reverse complement strand
AACGCTATCGAACTTCCGACCCACGACACCGGCGCCGCCGGATGATGCCTGCTCGCCCGCCGATCGGGCTCGCGCTGGCGCTCTGCCTGGGCCTGCTCGGCGCGTCGAGCACCGCGAGCGCCAGCGCGCCCAGCGCCTCCCTGCATGTCGCCTTCACACCCGACCGGGCCGGCGCCCGCACGACGATCGAGCTGTCCTTGAAGGTGCGAGGCGATGCGGGCCGCCCGCCGCCGGCGCTGCGCTCGCTGGCGTTGCGACTGCCGGCTGGGATGGGGATCGCCAGCACGACTCTGGGGGAGGACAACTGCTCGCCGGCCAGCCTGATCGCAGCCGGTATCAGCGGTTGCTCGCCCAACGCGCTGCTCGGCTTCGGCGCCGCCACGGCGGTCGTGCCAGTCGGATCGAGCACAGTGCTCGAGCGCGCAGTCCTGTATCCACTGATGGGCCCGCCGCGCAAAAACCAGGTCGAAGTGCTCTTCTACGTGCAGGCCAACTCCCCCGTGTTCGCCCAGCTCGTGTTGCCCGCCGTGCTGGCCGAAGACGTCCCGCCTTACGGGGAAAGCTTGCAGACCGCCGTCCCGCTGGTCGAAGTCTGGCCGGAAGGGCCGGACCTGGCGCTTGCGAGCATCGACTCGACGATCGGCCCGCTGCACCTCACCTACCGGCGCCGCGTGGGCTCGCGAACGGTCTCTTTCCGCCCGCAGGGCATCAGGATCCCGGCCCAGTGCCCACGTAGCGGGTACCCGTTCGCCGCTCAGCTCGGCTTCATCGACGGCGCTGGCGCGAGCGCCTCATTCCATGTGCCCTGCCCACGGCCGTAACGGCGCGGTGCGCCGCCGCAGCGCGCAGGTACATGTGCGCGCCCTCACGCCGGCAGCGAGGTTGATGGCCGTTTTGGCCACCGTCGCGCTTGCTCTCGCAGGCTTGGGAGAGGCTTCGGGCGCCGCGAGCGCCGCGGGCGGCCCGCTGGGCTTCGCCCAGTTCGAAGCGCAGACCACGCAGGGGGGGGCGCCGCCCGGCTATGAATCCGAACCGTACTTCTTCGACCAGGCCGGTGGTCATCCATTTGCTCTCACCAGTACCGTGCGATTCACGAGCGAAACGCTCGCGGGCGTCGAAGGAGAAGTGCCTGCCGCCGACGCCAGGGACGTAATCATCGACCTGCCGCCGGGGCTGATCGCAAACCCGCAGGCCGTCCCGCGCTGCACGACGCCCGCACGCCAGCGCTGCCCTCCATCAACCCAGCTCGGCTCGTTCTTGCTGAGAGCCCGCTTCGGCGGGCGCCCGATCTCGCTGCTCGGGCCGCTCATCAACCTCGCCCCCGGCCCGGATGAAACGGCGCGCCTCGGCCTGGAAACCCCGCTCGGCAGGTTTCTGCTCCGCGGCCGGCTCATCTACGGGCCGCAGGGCTACGGATTGGCGGTCGTCGCCCACGGGCTGCCCACGTTCGGCCTGCTGGAAATGCAGGTGACACTCTGGGGCGTGCCCGCCGCGCCGGTCCACGACGCCGAGCGCGGCCTGACCTGCGTTCGGCTCCAAGAAGGCGCTTCGTGGACCTCCTGCATGGCCGGCGACTTACCGAGCAGCATCGAAGAAACCCCGTTCCTGACGCTGCCGAGCCAATGCTCGAGCGAAGGGCCGAAGCTGACGGCTTGGGTGGACTCGTGGGAGCAGCCCGGCAGCTACGCGCAGGCGAGCACGACGCTGGTGCCGATGTCCGGCTGCGACCGGCTGCCGTTCGGCGCCGAAGTCTCGCTGCGGCCCGACAGCCGGCTGGCCGAAGCGCCGGTCGCCCTCGATGTCGAAGTTGGCGCCGAGCGCTCCGAAGCCGCCGTCGGGGTCGCCGCCGCCCCGCTGCGAAGCGCGAGCATCACGCTGCCCCCCGGACTCACGATCGACCCGTCGGCTGCCGCGGGCGCGCGCGCCTGCCCGCCGAGCGGGCCCGAAGGCATCGGCATCCCCACCGGGCTGGGCGCGGAAGGACAGCCACTGGCGCCCGGCCAGCAGGGCGAAGGCGAAGCGCCCGGGCCGGGTGGCGAATCGCAGCTGGCGCCCGGGCACTGCCCGGAAGCCTCGACGATCGGCACGGCCGAAGCGCTCAGCCCGCTGCTGGCGCGGCCGCTGCAGGGCCGGGTCTATCTCGGCGCGCCCGGCTGCGGTGGCGCCGGGCAGGCCCCGTGCACCGACGCCGACGCCGCCGACGGCAACCTGTTGCGCGTCTACGTCGAACTCGGCGGGCGCGGCAGCGAACCCGGCGGGCGCCTCGGCGAAGGCGGCGAAGGCGTGATCCTCAAGCTCGAAGGGCGCCTGCGCGCAAGCCCCGCCACCGGCCAGCTCACGCTCGAGCTCACAGACGCGCCGCAACTGCCGCTCGACCGGCTGGCGATCAAGCTGTTCGGCGGCTCGGCGGCGCTGCTGGACAACCCCACCTCCTGCACGGGCGCGAGCGCGAGCGCCGAGCTGGAACCGTGGAGCGCCCCCTACTTCCCCGACGTCGCGGTCTCGGCGCCCTACCCAACGAGTGGCTGCGTCGACCCCGCGCCGTTTGCGCCGCGGATGACGGCAGGCAGCATGAACATCGAGGCTGGCGCGTTTACCCCGTTCATCGTCGGGGTCACCCGCGCCGCGCGCGAACAGGACGTCTCCCAGCTGCAGCTGCGCGCGCCGCCCGGGATCGCCGCGATGATCTCGAGTGTGACGCCGTGCCCGGAGCCGGCGGCCGGCCGAGGCGAATGCCAGACGACCGCCCGCATCGGGTCCTCTGAGGTCGCGGTCGGCGGCGGCTGGCAGCCGCTGTGGCTGGCCGGCGACGTCTACCTCGCCGGTCCTTACGAGGGCGCGCCGTTCGGCCTGGCGATCGTCACGCGCGCCGCCGCCGGTCCGCTCGACCTCGGGCAGGTCGTGATCCGCGCGCGCCTGGACGTCGATCCGCAAACGGGCGCGTTGACGATCTCCAGCGACCCGCTGCCGCAGATCGTGCTCGGCGTTCCCCTGCGCCTGCGCGCGCTGCGGCTCGACATCGACCGTCTGGGCTTCATCGTCAACCCGACCGACTGCCGCGAGCGGCAGGTGCTGGCGAGCGTCGCGAGCGCCCAGGGCACGGTCGCCGCGCTGTCCAATCCGTTCGGCTTGGCCGACTGCCGGGTTCTGCGCTTCGCCCCCAGGCTCGCTGCCTCCACCAGCGCGCGCCAGAGCATCCTGGGCGGCGCCAGCCTCGACATCCATCTCAGCCAGGCGGCCGGTCCCGGATCGGGACAGGCGAACCTGGCCAGGCTGCGGATCGCCCTGCCGCGCTCGCTCTCCACCCGCCTGACTGCGCTGCAAGCGGCCTGTCCGGCCACGATCTTCGCCGCCAACGCCGCCGCCTGCCCGGCCGCCTCGGTCGTCGGCGTCGCCCGCGCGAGCACGCCGCTGCTGTCCGGCCCGCTGTCCGGGCCGGTCTATCTGGTGGCTCACGGCCGCAGCGCATTCCCTGCCCCGACCGTCGTGCTGGAGGGCAACGGCTTGCGCCTGGAGCTCACGGGACGGACGGCGATCGAGCGCGACGGCGCGACGGCGATCGCCTTCGACGCGCTGCCGGACATGCCGCTGCGCGGCGTCGAGCTGCAGCTGCCGCGCGGCCCGCACTCGGCGCTGGCGGCCACCGGTCAGCTGTGCGCTGGTTCCTTGCGCATGCCCGTCGAACTGGCGGCTCAGAACGGGATCCTGCTGCACCGGACGGCTAGGATCGCTGTGCGCGGCTGCCCGCCGCCACCTCGACACAGCACGCGCTGACGTAACCTTGCTTGGCAAGTCTGTAAGCGTGTCAAGCAGCATCGAGGCCGCACACCCGCAAGGAGACCGAGATGAGCGCAGTCGTCCCGCATGCCCCAGGAGAGACAGCCGAGGCGCCCCCGGCGCTCGCCTGGCGAGACCGCAAGCGCTACGCCTGGCTGCTCGGGCTGGTCGTGCCGCTGCTGCCGTTCATCTCCTGGGGGCTGGTGCAGGCATCCGGCCTCGGAGTCTTCTGGTTCTACGGACCGGTGCTGATCTTCGGGGTGTTCCCGCTGCTTGACCTCCTGCGCGGGACCGACGCCGAGAACCCGCCCGAGAGCGTGATCAAGTGGCTCGAGCAGGACCGCTACTACCGCTGGTGCACGTACCTGTTCCTGCCGCTGCAGTACGCGGGCCTGATCTTCGCCTGCTGGATGTGGGCGCACGGGGGCCTGTCGACGCCCGAATCGATCGGGCTGGCGCTGACGACGGCGATGGTCGCCGGGATCGCGATCAACACCGCGCACGAGCTCGGGCACAAGCGCGCCTCATCCGAGCGCTGGCTCTCCAAGGTGGCGCTCGCGCAAACCGGCTACGGGCACTTCTTCGTCGAGCACAACCGCGGCCACCACGTCCGCGTCGCCACACCCGAGGACCCCGCCAGCGCGCGGCTGGGCGAGAGCTTCTACGAGTTCCTGCCGCGCACCGTGATCGGCTCGCTGCGCTCGGCCCTGGAGATCGAACGCGAGCACCTGGCGCGCGACGGCCACCGCTTCTGGAGTGCGCGCAACGACATTCTCAATGCCTGGCTGATGAGCGTCGCCCTGTTCGCGGGCCTGACGGCCGTCTTCGGCCTCGTCGTGCTGCCCTACCTGCTGGTCCAGGCCACGATCGGCTTCTGTCTGCTCGAGGTCGTCAACTACCTCGAGCACTACGGCCTCCTGCGCGCCAAGCGCGAGGACGGCCGCTACGAGCGCTGCCGGCCCGAGCACAGCTGGAACTCCAACAACGTCGCCTCGAACGTCTTGCTCTACCACCTGCAGCGCCACTCCGACCACCACGCCAATCCGCTGCGCCGCTACCAGTCGCTGCGCCACTTCGACGAAGCGCCGCAACTGCCGACCGGCTACGCCGGCATGATCCTGCTGGCGGCGATCCCGCCGCTGTGGCGGCGAGCGATGGACCGCAAGCTGATCGCCCACTACGACGGCGACTTCTCGAAGATGAACATCCACCCGCGCACGCGCCGGCGCGTGCTGGCCCGCTATGGCCAGGCGGCCGCGGGCGACGCTGGGGCGATGTAGATGTAGGGGCCCGCCCGCCCGCCCCCGCCCGCCCGCGCTACCCGCTGACCGCCGCCGAGGTCCCGAGCACGCCGCCGGCCGCGTCGAGGGCCTGCACGGCCACGTAGGGCGGCTGGCCGGGGATCGCGATGGCCGTCTCAAAGCCCGCGAAGGCGCCGCTGCCGACGGGGGACAGCGCGCTCGGGGAGGAGCCGCCCAGCACTTGCCAGGAGGCGATCGTGGTGGCGCCGTTCCAGCTGGCGTACACATCCGTCGTCCCGCTCGGTCCGGCGCCCGCGGCCACTGAGGGACTGCCGGTCGGCGTGCCCGTCCAGGGGGAGCGATAGGCGCGGTAGGAGTTGGTTTTGCCCGCCAGGATCGCGTCCCACACCAGCGCCCCCGCGGGCGAGTATTCGGACACGTAGGGCTCGGGACCCCAGCCGACGAAGATGTTGCCGTTCGCGAGGATCTGCATGCTGCCCTGGCTGCCGGATTTCAGTGGCGTCGAGTGCACGTACTGGCTGACGAGCGTCTCGGTGCGCGTCTTGGCGTTCAGCGAGAGCACCAGCGCGCGCGACTGCGGGTGCACCATCGGCACGCCGCCGTTGTCGAACACGGTGATCTGGCCGTTTGGAAGTTCCTCGGCGTCGTGCTGGAAGGCGGTGGAGGTTCCCGGCCCGAGCTTGGTGTTGCCGTGGGGGCCGCCGATCTGCTCTACCACCTGACCGGAGTGGCCGTCGATCAGGTACAGCGCCGAGGTGTCGCGCGAGGAGAGCAGGAACGAGCCGTCCGGGCGCTTGTAGATCGAGTTGAGGTGGAAGAAGTCGTACGGCCACTGGATCGTCACGCCGCCGGCCGGCTCGACCGAGTGCGACAGCGGCACGTGGTCGACCGGGTGCCACTCGCGGCGCACCAGGTGCGTCTTGAGGTCGATTTCCTGGAAGAGGCTGTCGGTGACGGCCCCGTCGGCCGGGCCGCCGACGCTCGAGAGGTCGCAGTAGATCGGGTCGAACACGGTCAAGAGCGCCGTGTCCTCGGCCGGGTCGATGCGGAACTCGTGCAGGTCGGCCGGCATGCCGTTGCCACCGGCGACGCGCAGGATCGTCTGGTAGGAGCCGTTGTCGATGAACTCTTCGCCCTCGCCGAAGCCCTGCGGCGGGATCCGGCCCTGCCACCAGGTCAGCACCGGGCGGCCTTCGTAGGTCTGCACGCGCAGGTTGGTGGCCTCCTGGCCCCCTTCCAGCTGGTCGAACCAGACGAGGTTGCCGCGGCTGTCGAAGATCATCGGGCCGGGCGGGCTCGGGCCGGCGTATGGGGCCACGAAGATGTCACCGCCTTCCTGCCCGGGCGCCGAGGTGGCGATGTCGATCGAGGGCGGGTGCAGGCTCGCCTCCGAGTGGAAGTGAAGCGTTTCGCTCGGCTTCGCCGCCGAGGCCGTCGCGAGCGAGCCCGAGCCCGTGATCGGGACGCGCACCGCCACCGTGAAGGAGAACGCGAACGGGACGCTGCGCGAGCCGCGCTTGACGCGGCCGCGCACGACCACGCTCTCGCCGGGTCGAAACGGCTTTGCGGGCAGGAAGCTCGCCCCGTCGCCCTGCGAGTAGGCGGCCAGCCGGCCCGGATGGCCGTGGCTGTAGGAGCCGGTCACCGAGATGTGCGACAGCGTGGCCGCAGGCGCCCCTAGGAAGCTGATCTGGGTGGTGTTGGGGGAGTCCAGCGAGCCTGGCAGCGGGTTGACCTGAATACCCGTGCCGGGCAGCAGGTCCGAGGCGTTGGTGTGGTTCGGGACGCACTGGCGGCCGGAATTGCTCGCGTACGCGGCGTTCTCGGCGACGATCCGATTGGCGCCGGCCACGATCGTCGTCGCTGCCGCCAGCGCGAGCGCCAGCCCCAGCAGTATCAGCCCCCTGCGGAAAAGCACGTCCGCTGCAACCCGGCTAGAAGACCGGGGACTCGGTGTAGCTGCCGAAAATTTGCTGAAGGGAGTCGACGATCTCGCCCTCGGACGCGCGCGCGCGGGCGCAGTCGATCAACGAGTCCATCAGGTTACGCTCGCTCGCGGCGGCCTCGCGCAGCGCCGCCAGCGTGCGCTCGACCTCCGCGCCCGAGCGCGCCGCGCGCGCGGCCGCAAGGCGACCGACCTGCTTGCGTTCCAGCGCTGGGTCGATGCGCAGGATCTCCGGCTCTCCGTCGTCGCCCTCGCAGAAGCGGTTGACGCCGACGACGACGCGCTCGCCGGAGTCGATCGCTCGCTGCAGCTCGAAGGCCGCGTCGGCGATCTCGCGCTGGGGGTAGTTGCGCTTGACCGCCTCCACCATTCCCCCCAGCTCGTCGATCTTGGCGAAGTACTCGTAGCAGCGGTGCTCCATCTCGTCGGTCAGCGCCTCGACGAAGTAGGAGCCTCCCAGTGGATCGGCCGTGTTGGCGACGCCCGACTCGTGCGCGATCACCTGCTGGGTGCGCAGCGCGATCCGCACCGCCTCCTCCGTCGGCAGCGCGAGCGCCTCGTCGTAGGAGTTGGTGTGTAGCGACTGGGTGCCGCCGAGCACGCCCGCCAAGGCCTCGATCGCCGTGCGCACGATGTTGTTCAGCGGCTGCTGGGCGGTCAGCGACGCGCCCGCCGTCTGCGTGTGGAAGCGCATCAGCCACGAGCGCTCGTTGCGCGCGCCGTAGCTGTGGCGCAGCTCGCGCGCCCAGATCCGCCGCGCCGCGCGGTACTTGGCGATCTCCTCGAAGAAGTCGATCTGGGCGTTGAAGAAGAAGGACAGGCGCGGAGCGAAGTCGTCGACGTCGAGGCCGCGCTCGATCGCCTGCTCGACGTAGGTGAGGCCGTCCTTGAGCGTGAACGCGAGCTCCTGCTGGGCGGTCGCGCCCGCCTCGCGGATGTGGTAGCCGGAGATCGAGATCGGGTGCCAGCGCGGCATGTTGTGAGTGCACCACTCGATCATGTCCCCGCACAGGCGCATCGCGGGGTCGATCGGGAAGCACCACTCCTTCTGCGCGATGTACTCCTTGAGGATGTCGGCCTGGATCGTCCCAGACAGGCGATCCAACAAGACGGCGCCTCCGGCGCCGTCTCCATCCTCCTCCGCCGCCACGACGAAGTAGGCCAACATGATCGCGGCGGGGGCGTTGATCGTCATCGACACTGACACCTCGCCGAGGTCGATTCCGGCAAACAGGGTCTTCATGTCCTCGACCGTGTCGACGGCGACGCCCTCGCGGCCGATCTCGCCCAGCGAGCGCGCGTGGTCGGAGTCGTGGCCCATCAACGAGGGCATGTCAAAAGCGGTCGAGAGACCCGTCTGGCCGTGGTCGAGCAGGTAGTGGAAGCGCTCGTTGGTCTCCTCCGAGGTGCCGAAGCCCGCGAACTGGCGCATCGTCCACAGGCGACCGCGGTACATCGACTCGTAGGGTCCGCGCGTGTAGGGGTAGGCGCCGGGACGCCCGATTGGGTCCTCCGCCGTGCCGATCCCGGCCGGCAGGTCCTCGTGCGTGTACAGCTCTCGGACCGGCTCGCCCGATAGCGTGCGCGACTCGTGTCCCGCGACATGCGTCTGAGAAGCCATTTCCACAGAAGATATCCGGTCGCGCTCGCCCTCCTGACGGCACTCGCCTGCTCGCTCGGCGCTTGCGGCGCGGCGCAGCCGCGGCAGGCGACGCTGATCCTCGACTTCACGCCCAACGCGGTGCACGCGGGGATCTATCGTGCCCTGGCCGCCGGCTACTACCGCGCCAATGGGATCGAGCTGAAGGTGGTGCAGCCGACTTCCACTGAGGAAACGCTGAAGCTGATCGACGCCGGCCGCGCCCAGTTCGGGCTGGCCGACGGCAGCGACGTGGCCGCGCTGATCGACAAGCGCGGCGATGCCCAGGCGGTGATGGCGATCGCCGGGCGGCCGCTGGGCGGGCTGATCGCGCTGCGCTCCGAGCAGCTGGGCTCGCCCGCCGGCCTGGCCGGCAGGACCGTCGGCGTGACCGGAGTGCCCTCCGATGAGTCCGTGCTCGACACCGAGCTGCGCCACTCCGGCGTCGATCCGGAGCGCGTGCGCGTCGCGACGGTCGGCTTCGACGGCGCCCAGGCGCTGCTGGCCGGGCGGATCGCTGCCTTCACCGGGTTCATCCCCGACGACGGCGTCGCGCTGAGCGTCAGCGGCCACCCGATCGAAGCGTTTGCGCTCGACCGCTATGGCGGTCCCACCTATCCGGGGCTGGTGGCGTTCACGACACGGCGGCTGATCGCCTCCGAGCCCGCGCTCGTACGCGGCTTCGTGGCGGCGACGGTGCATGGCTACCGCGACACGCTCGCCGACCCGCAGCGCAGCCTGGCGGAGCTGGAGGCAGCCAACCCGACGTTGCCGCACACGCTGACAGCCGCGTCGCTGCACACCTACCTACCGCTGTTCTCGCGCTCCGGGAGCATCGCCCCGGGCAGCGTGCGCGCGATGTCAAGCTGGATGCTCGCAGCCGGGCTGATCGACGTACCGATAAACCCGAATCGTTACGACACCAACGCTTTCCTGCCCTAGCTTTAGCTTGACATCAGCGATACGGTATGTATCGGGATGAGGTTGATGGTGACAGGGGCAAGCGGGCTGATCGGCTCTAACGTCGCTGCCGCCGCGGCGCAGCAGAGCTGGGAGGTGCTCGGCTGCTACCACGAGCACCCGGTCGCGCTCGACGGCGTGCAGACGGCCGCGCTCGAGATGGCCGACCGCAAAGCGTGCGTGGCGCTGGCCGCCGACTGGGAGCCAGACGTGATCGTGCACGCCGCCGGCGAGGCCTCGCTCAGCCGCTTCGAGCGCGATCCCTACGCCGGGCAGCTGGAGTTCGTCGGGGCCGAGCACACGCTCGCCGCGGCGCGCTACGTGCGCGCGCGCTACGTGCTGATCTCCAGCGACCAGGTCTACGGCGGGCGGATGCCGGCGGGCTGGCGCGCGCGCGAGGACGAACTGCCCGATCCCGTCAACGCGCACGGGCGCTCCAAGCTGGCCTGTGAGGAAGCGACGATGCGCTCGAGCGTGTCCTGGCTGATCGCGCGAGGAGGGGAGCTCTACGGAGTCAACGCCGCCGCGGCCGAGCGGTCCTGCCTGGCGCTGCGGCTGGTGGCGCGGCTGCGCGCGCGCACGCTGCTGCCGGCGCCCGAGCAGGCGCTGCGCTCGCCCACGTACGCCTGGGACTTCGCGCAGCGGCTGTGCGAGCTGGTCGCCCAGAGCTGCGAAGGCGTCTACAACCTGGCCGGGCCGCAGGCGCTGCACCGCCATGCCTGGGCGCAGCTGCTGGCGCGCGAGTTCGGCTGCTCGCCCGAGCTCGTGCGCAAGGGCACGCAGGAGGCGTTCCTGCGCGCCTGCGGCGAGCCCGCGAGCGTGCGGCTGCCGGCCAACGCCGGCCTCTGCGGCGAGAAGGCGACGGCCGCGGTCGGGGTGGCGGCGGTCGCCCCCGAGCGCGGGCTGGCGCTCACGCGCGCGGCGCTGGGAGAGACGCGGGTGCCGGTCGGGTGCGATGCGCGCTAGTCTGCGCGCCTGCCAGTCACACCTACCGAAAGGGAGCACTCACATGAACAAGAGCCAGCTGGTCGAGGCGGTCGCCGCCGACAGCGGTCTCTCCAAGGCGGACGCCGGCCGCGCGGTGGAGTCGTTCGTGGGCATCGTCGGCAAGACGCTGAAGAAGGGCGACGAGGTCGTTATCACCGGCTTCGGCAAGTTCTCCGTGGTCAAGCGCGCCGCTCGCCAGGGGGTCAATCCCCGCACGGGCGAGAAAGTGAAGATCAAAGCGTCGAAGGCGCCGAAGTTCACCCCGGGCGCGAGCCTCAAGCAGACGGTGCACCCGAAGAAGTAGGAGTCCCGCCCACCGCCCCCAACCACCATCGACAGAACACGAGCCGTGAGATGGCGCTGGTCGAAGAGCTGGAGCTGGAGAGCTTCGACTACACCGACCCCGAGCTGAAGGGGGAGCGCTTTCACGCGGCGATGCGCGGGCTCGCCAAGCAGGGGTGGCTCGCGCAGGGCCCGTACGGGTACGTCGTGCTCGACCGCGAGGCGGGCGAGTTCTTCCTGCGGACACGCTCGGCGATCTTCCCCGGGATGAAGATCGCCGAGCTGTTCGACGTCAGCTCGGGGGCCCTGTGGGAGGAGATGAAGGCCAACATCCTCCACGTCAACGGCGCCGACCACACACGCCTGCGCTCGCTCGTGAACCCGGCGCTGACGCCGCGCGCGGTCGAGCGCTGGCGGCCGGCGATGCGCTCATTTCTCGAGGGGCTGTTCGCGCAGGTGGCTGACGCGCGTCGCTGCGAGTTCGTCGGCGCCTTCGCCAAGCCCTATCCCTCGCAGACGATCGCCACCGTGATGGGCGCGCCTCTCTCCGACGCGCCGCGGCTGCACCACTGGTCGAACTGGATCCAGCGCCAGTTCGACGCCGCCTCGATGATGAACGAGCGCGCGGGGATCGAGCAGGCGGTTGAGGAGTTCTATGAGTACGCGCGTGCGCTGACCGCCGCGCGTCGCGAGGACCCCAGCGACGATCTGATCTCGACGCTGCTCGCGGCCGAGCAGGAAGGCGACCGGCTGAGCGAGGAGGAGTGCGTCAACCTCGTGCTCAACGTCCTGATCGGCGGCGTCGACACGACCCAGAGCCAGCTCGCGCACGCGATCCGGCTGCTGGCCGAACACCCCGATCAGTGGCAGGCGCTGGTCGAAGACCCCTCGCTGGCCGGGGCAGCCGTCGAGGAGGCGCTGCGCTACGAGCCGATCACCCCGTTCACCGCGCGGATCACCGTCGAGGATCTCGAGTACCGCGGCGTGACCTTCCCGAAGGACACGGTCGTGATGGTGTGCGCGTTCACCGGCAACCGCGACCTGCCGGAGGGGGAGGCGGGCGTCGGCGAGGACGCGAACGTCTTCGACATCACCTTGCAGCGGCCGAAGGCTCGCGTGCTCACGTTCGGCGCCGGGGTGCACTACTGCCTCGGCGCCAACCTGGCGCGCTTGGAGCTCGAGGAGGGCTTGCGCTTCCTCGCCCGGCACATGCCGGGGCTCGAGCTCGACGGCGGGGCGGGTGGGATCAAGTACGAGAGCATCCTCGGCATCTACGGCCTGGCCGAGCTGCCGATCCGCTTCTAGCGCCTACCCGAACATCCGTCTATCCGGATTGATCCGAACATTCCGGGTCCCTAGGCTGGCCTCGCCAAACGCCGGCGCAGCCAATTGACAGGGGGGTCGATCGAGCGCTTCGCTCGACACCGTGTCAAAGCGGCGCGCACGGCGCGTCGGGTCACAAGGAAAGGAGTCTGAGCGATGCAACGGATGCGGATGGCGGTGTGCCTGCTGTGCGCCGCGGGGTGCCTGGCTGCGGCGAGCGGCGCGGTGGCCGGCAAGTACCACGTGTACAGCTGCAGGACGCCCAGCGGCGCCGCGGCGCCGACGGATGGGTGGACGGGCAGCGCGACTGGGGTGTCGGTCGTCGCCGAAGACAAGTGCGAAGAAGGCGGCGCTCTCGTCGCTGGGCTTCGCGACGGCGTGAGTCACCCGGTTGGGACTGATACTGCGACATGGACTCTCGACGTGCCAGCGCAAGAGCTCCTAAAGGAAGCAAGTTTCTGGCGTGCCGGTAATGCCGAAGGCGGCGCTGCTGCAAACGCTACGTATGAGTTCTGGTTCGCTGGCCCCACGCAGCCGGAAACGTTCGGTGGATGTGTGTATGTCTCGGGCTGCATGACGACCGTTGGCGAACCGAAAACGCCACTGTCACCATCCAATTTTCTTTCAGTTCCGACCCCGAATGTCGGCGAACACATCTACGTCAACGCCTCGTGTGGCGGGCTGCAGACCTACAAATGCCCCAGCGGCAAAGGCGACGCCAACGGCTACGCCGCGGTCGTCTACCTCTACGCCGCCGACCTAACCCTCGAACAGACCTCCCAACCCCAGGTCGCCAAAGTCGGCGGCGAACTGGCCACCGCCACCAAGCTCAGCGGCACGGCCGATCTCTCCTTCGAAGCCACGGATCCCGCCTCCGGGGTCTACCAGGCCGTGTTCAGCGTCGACGGCGTCGAAAGCGGGCGCACGCTGATCGACGAAAACGGCGGTCACTGCCGCGACGTCGGCGGCGCCTCCGACGGGCTGCCCGCGTTCCTGTACCTGCGGCCCTGCGCCGGCAGCCTCAGCGTCGACGTGCCGTTCGACACGACGACGCTCGCCGACGGCGCGCACCACCTGCTCGTGACGGTCACCGACGCGGCCGGCAACTCCGCCGTCGCGCTCGACCGCAAGATCGAAGTCGCCAACCA
The DNA here is from genome assembly GCA_035938935.1 of Solirubrobacteraceae bacterium. Classification (GTDB taxonomy): domain Bacteria; phylum Actinomycetota; class Thermoleophilia; order Solirubrobacterales; family Solirubrobacteraceae; genus Palsa-744. The sequence continues at coordinate 4,601 of DASZGH010000053.1, read as the reverse complement.
CCTCGCGACGGGGTCCGCGCAGACGCCGCCGCCGACCCAGACGACCCTGGGCGGCCAGACCGGCGCGGCGCTCGGGCCGCCCAACGGCACGCCCGCCTCGGCCGCGGCGAGCCTGTCGGCGCACTGGGTAGCCGGGGCGCACGCGGCGGCGCTGACGGCGCGGCTCGGCAGCGCGCACACGCTCACCGGACGGTTGCTCGCCCCGGGCGGCACGCCGATCGCCGGCGCCGTCGTGCAGGCGCAGTTCCTGCCCTCGGCGCTGGGGGCCGCCGCGCTCGCGCTCGCGCCGGCGCACACCGGCGCCGACGGGCGCTTCACGCTGCGCGTGCCCGCCTCGCTGCCCTCGGGCCGGCTGACGCTCGCCTACAGCTCGCACGTCGGCCAGCCCGCGCCCGACGTGACGGCCGCGCTGACGCTGACCGTGCCCGCCTCGCTGAGCCTGCGCGTCACCCCGCACAGCTCGCACGCCGGCGGCACGATCCGCTTCGCCGGCACGCTGCACGGCGCCCCGCTGCCGCGCGGCGGCAAGCAACTCGTGCTCGAAGCGCGCGTGCCGGGCGGGGCCTGGCGGCAGTTCCGGGTGCTCGCGAGCGGGGCGCACGGCGCCTACCACGCCTCCTATCGCTTCCGCCTGCCGGGGCCGGTCACCTACCAGTTCCGAGCGACCTGCCCGCACGAGGCGGACTTCCCATTCGCAAGCGGGAGCTCGAACGTGGTGAGCGTGTTTGAGCGGTGAGGGCGTGGCATAGCACGCGCCGCTACGCTGCGGCCGTGTCTGAGGCCGCCGCCAGCGGAGCGCAAGGGTGTGCCGCCAACTGCGCCGGCGCCGTCGATCCAGCCTTCTGGCGCGATCGGCGCGTGCTGGTCACCGGGCACAACGGCTTCAAGGGGGCCTGGCTGTGCCTGTGGCTGCAGGCGCTGGGAGCGCGGGTGTGCGGCGTCTCGCTGCCGACGCCTCCGACCAGCCCGTCCCTGTACGAGCTGGCAGGGGTGCACGAGGGAATGGAGGCGTGCTTTGCCTGCGACGTGCGCGACGCGCACGCTTTGGCGCAGGCCGTGCGCGACTCGCGCGCCGAGGTCGTCATCCACATGGCCGCGCAGCCACTGGTGCGCGCGTCCTTCGTCGAGCCGGCGGAGACGTTCGCGGTCAACGCGCTTGGCACCGCCCACCTGCTCGACGCTGTGCGCGGGTGCGACAGGGTGCGTGCCGTCGTTGTCGTCACCTCGGACAAGTGCTACGCGCCGCATGCCGGCGGGCGCGCCCACGTCGAGGAGGACCCGCTCGGTGGCGAGGATCCCTACTCGGCCTCGAAGGCCTGCGTGGAGCTGATCGTGGCGGCCTACCGCGAGTCGTTCTTCTCAGACCCGAGTGGAGCCCGCATCGCCAGCGCGCGCGCCGGCAACGCGATCGGCGGCGGCGACTTCGGCGCCGACCGACTGCTGCCCGACGTGTTCCGCGCCGCGCTCGCGGGCGAGCCGCTGCTGGTTCGCAATCCGGAGGCGGTACGGCCGTGGCAGCACGCGCTCTCGCCGCTTTCGGGGTATCTGGCGCTGGCGCAGGCGCTGTGCGAGTCCCACGACGTTGCGCGGGCATGGAATTTCGGCCCGGCGGCGGACGACGCCCTGCCGGTGCGGGCGCTGCTCGAGCGTGTATGCGAGCTGTGGCCGGGGGGGATCGACTGGCGCGTGGACGAGCGCGAGCACCCGCGCGAGAATCCGGCGCTGCGGTTGGACTCCACATGCGCAGGCACGGGATTGGGCTGGCAGCCGCTGCTCGGGTTGGAGGACGGACTACGGCTGACGGTCGAGTGGTTTCGCGCGTACGCGGCCGGTGAGGACATGCGCGCGGTCACGCTCGGGCAGCTGCCGTTGTAGGGCAAGCTGGTCGGGTAAGGCTCCTCCCGGCGGTACGAGCGCTTGGACCGATCTGGTACGAGTGGTTCGTACCACTTCGGTACGAGTGCTTCGTACCAAACTGGTATGAGACGCTCGTACCGTAGAATGGCCCGGCTCAGAGGTCGGCATGATCGAATCGCGTCCTCGCCCGCCGCGAGAAGGGCTCTGATGCCACTGCACGGAGGCCGCGCGTGCTCTGGCGAAGAGCGAGCGGTCGCGTCGCTGACCTAGTGGATCAGCGTTGCCGCTTACTCCGGCAGGATGCCACTCGTGAACGGTCCGTATAGACGGTGAGCAACGACGGTGGCAGCAACGCGAAGCCCGTGTCGAGTGTCACGATCGCCTCGGCATCGGCAGCGATGGCGCTTGCCGCGTGTATGGCGTCGTAGGAGGCGAGTCCGTAGCTGGTCATCAGGCTCCTTGCGGCGCTCGTAGCGTCTGCGAGGGGCACGGAGAAGTGGTCGGCAGACGTAAACAGCATCTCATAGCGCGAGACGGCGTCGTCCAGTAGACGTGCGGCGCGACGGCGGGCGCGTCCGTCCGTTCGGTGTCCTCGCCATCTGCTTCCCCACCTTTCCTTGAGGGCGATTCCGAACACCGCCTCGGCCAACTCTACGGGGAGCAGATCGCTGGTCGTGATCGATACGCCGCTTTCGACGATCCTCAAGAAGAACGGGCGGCATACGGCGTGGGCGGGCTGCGTGGCGATCAGAGCCTCGACCACGAAGCTGGTGTCGAGTGCAACCGGATTTGGCAGGAGCAGCTCGGTCTCCTCGATCGCGAAGACACCTCGCGTGGCGGACCGTCGTCCACCTGTGGGACTCATGGCCTACCGGCGGCCGTACATGTCGGGCGTGACGCGAACCTTGACCCGGAACCCCTCAGTAGCGAGCCTGACCGCCGCGCGCTTTTCCTCAAGGGTCTTGGCCGTCGCAGGGCGTCTCAGTTGCTCCAGCCTCTCGGGGCTGAGCGGCGCTGGCCTGCCGTTTGTTTGCGTCTTAGCCACGGATCTCATGGTATCGATCCAATATCGTGCCAGCTCTCGCGGACGTCAGTCTGCAACCGGCTCCTCCACGTTTTGGACCGCTCGTGTGGCCTTGGTAGCGATGGACGAGCGCTCGCGGCGCTAGATTCCGCGCAAGCATGCCCACCGCGATAGTCACCGGCTCCGGCGGTCTGGTCGGCGCCGAGTCCGTCCGCCACTTCGTGCAGGCCGGCTACGACGTGGTCGGGCTGGAGAACGACATGCGCGCGCGCTTCTTCGGGCCCGACGCCTCCACGGCGCGCACGAGCAGGGCGCTCCTCGAGCGCTACCCGGCCGAGTTTCGCTCTCTGGAGTTGGACATCTGGGACGCCGACGGTGTCGCGCGCATCTTCGCCGAGCGCTCCGGGCAGGTCGAGCTGGTCATCCACGCCGCCGCGCAGCCCTCGCACGACTGGGCTGCTTCCGATCCGCAGACCGACTTCGCCGTCAACGCGAACGGGACGCTCAACCTGCTGGAGGCCACGCGCGCGCACGCGCCCGAGGCTACGTTCGTGTTCTGCTCGACCAACAAGGTCTACGGCGACCTGCCCAACTCGCTGCCGCTGATCGAGCTGGACTCGCGGCTGGAGCTGCCGGAGGATCACCGCTACTACGCGGGCATTGACACCTCGATGTCGATCGACCGCTCGACGCACTCGCTGTTCGGCGTCTCAAAGACGGCTGCCGATCTGCTCGTGCAGGAGTACGGGCGCTACTTCGATCTGCCGACCGTGTGCTTCCGGGCGGGCTGCCTGACCGGGCCCGACCACGCCGGCGCGCGGCTGCACGGGTTTCTCTCCTACCTGATGCGCTGCACGATGACCGGCGAGTCGTACACGGTCTACGGGTATGGCGGCAATCAGGTGCGCGACAACCTCCACGCCGCCGACCTGGTGGCCGCGTTCGACGCGTTCCACGGCTCGCCGCGGGCGGGGGCCGTCTACAACATCGGCGGCGGACGGCAGAGCAACTGCTCGATGCTCGAGGCGATCGGGATGTGCGAGCAGATCGCCGGGCGCGAGCTGCGCTGGAGCCTGGGCGAGGAGCCTCGCGTGGGCGATCACCGCTGGTGGATCAGCGATCTGGAGGAGTTTCGCCGCGACTACCTGCAGTGGGGGGTGACGCGGGGGGTGCGCGAGATCCTCGGTGAGATCTACGAGGCCAACGCGGAGCGGTGGAGCTCGGCGGCGAACGTGTCTTGACGAACTTCGTGCAGGGATCGCCGGGAGCTTCTCAGCCGCTCTGGTCGGCGCCGGTCTGTGTCGATCAGTCCAGGCCAAGCGGCTTCGACGCCGCATAGGCGACCGCCCAGTGCCTCAAGGCACGAGCCACCAGCCTCGACTCCCACAGCCGACCGCCGCGGCAGCGCGGGTTCAGCTCGGCCGCCGACACCTTGATTGCGACTATCTGTTCGTCACGCAGCCAGGTGGTGAGCGTCGATTCGTAGATCGGATCGGTTTTCACCAGGCGGGTCGCCCATTCGATCACCGCTTTCTCGGTGCGCTCGCGCTCGCTCTCGTCGCGATTGCCCGACTTCGACTCGCGGCTGATCTGCTCGCAGACATCGGCTGAGAGCCCGATCCAGACGTCGGGCAGCATCGTCAGGGGCAGCGTTTGGGTGTGCAGCTTCTTGGCCTCCGCTTCGCCTATCGGGCCAAGCTCTTCTGGAAGGTATTGGCCT